>CAYLSB010000066.1:0-25679 GCA_964386005.1 uncultured Pirellulales bacterium
ATCAAAAAGGATATAGGATACAGGGGGTAGGATTTAGGGAACAAAATGGCCTCACACAAAGACGCGGAGACGTGAAGAGAATTCATTAGACGCGATTAACAGGATTTACGGGATGGATAATCATATCAAAGATCAAAATGTAAAAATCAATATAACAATGCAAAGTGCATAATGGAATTTCTCACGCAAAGACGCGGAGACGTGAAGAGAATTCATTAGACGCGATTAACAGGATTTACGGGATTCAAGGTGCAGGAATTCGGATAGAGGGGTTTAGGATATAGGGAACGACAACAACATGATTCACAGGAAATCCAATCAGGGTTTACATAGAGAAACGGAGATCACGGAGAATGGATCGGACGGGGACGGCTGCGCCGCCTGATGTCTTTGGGGCCGGGCTTATTAAGCAACATCATTTTTTGGTCTTAGGTCGATTCGTTAGAAATGCCAGGATAATAGCCAGGATCGGAAAGCCGCCCAAGAATCCACCAACCCATTGATGACCGGAACGGAATAAAAGATAGCCGACCACAAGACCACCGATTGCGATTAATAATGCGCTAATTTGTCCGATGACCGTTACGCTGAAGTTTTGCCATTGTTGGCGTTTGACGGCCTCCTGAGCCGCTCGAACTTCCGATTCTTCAAGAGCTTGGCGGTGACGGCTTTCATTTTCAGCCATGACCATAATACGATTGGCCGCACCGGTCATGATGCGCTCATAATGTTCCATGTCCGACGGTTGAGGCAAAGGACCTCGAAAGAACTGCTGGGTTTGCTGGATAATCTGGCCCTGCGGGGCCGGGGGTTGGGCAGATGTCTTATGGGTTTTGTTGCTCATGGAGCATTTTTCCGAACTTGTCCAGAGCGACTCTCATATCCTGGCCGACTTTCTGCCAGTCGCGGGCGAGGGCATCGGAAACCGACGACGGACGAGAAGTTTTGTACTCCGGGCACGATGAATCATGCGCTGAGCCGGAGATATCCAGTACCGACGATATCCCTCTAAGAAAAGCCTTTCCGAGATTTTTTGCCATCTCGACCATCTTCGTTCCCACCAATCGAATTTAGAGCCATCTCTCGAATCCTTTGATATGAGAGATAGCTTTCATATTACTAACCTACCACAATCATACGAAAAAACCAAGCCATGGACAACAAAAAAACGGGAATTTCAAATATCCATCCACAGAGATCGGCTATTTTGTGAATTTCCTTTATGAAATGGCAACTCCTCAAGGTACAATAATAATTCATGTGGTTTGCAGGATTTACCGAAATGTGATACATGAACATACAGGAATTAGAACTTGCTGCTTACGATAAAAGCCGGATTTCCGGGTTGACACATAACTTTTATCGATACCCAGCCCGATTTTCTCCAACATTCGCCGCTACAGCCATTCAACTATTTTCTAATCCTGGCGATTTCATTTTAGATCCATTCATGGGTGGCGGAACAAGTGTAGTCGAATCCATGATCCATGGACGAAATGTGATTGGCACGGATTTAAACTCATTGGCTGTTTTTATTGCTCGAGCTAAGACGACTACCTTGAATCCGGCCGAAGAAGATATGATAAGGTCATGGCTTGATAAAACAATCCCACAATTGTCATTTCATGGTTTTCTACGACAAACCCTCGATGTAGAAAAAACAAAAAACCTTAGCATCCCCAGAGCACGATTCGTTAAGAAAATCATTGCTCAAATAAAATATCATATCCAAGAAATTGTCGATTCGAGGGTAAAACGGTTCATCAAATGTGCTCTTCTTAAGACAGCTCAATGGGCACTGGATGGGAGACGAACACAGGTTAATGTACGACAATTCTGTGAGACATTCCAGCAAAATGTCTTAGAGATGCTTGAACAAATAATTGAATTCGGAACAATCCTTGAGAATCAAATACATCGAGAAACCAACCGATATCTCAAACAAATAGATGCTTGCCAGATACATACATTACCGATATTTTCAAAAAAGAAATTGAAAGTGGATCTCGTCGTAACAAGCCCCCCTTATCCAGGATTGCATGTTTTGTATCATCGATGGCAAGTTGATGGGCGAAAAGAAACTCCCGCACCTTATTGGATTGCCGAATGTCAAGATGGACAAGGAGCTGCTTATTATAATTTTGGAAGCCGACACCAAAAAAGGTATCAATCTTATTTTGACAAATGTCTCGAGGCATTGCAAAATATTCGTTCAGTTATGCGGCAAGGAGCATATATTGTTCAGCTTGTTGCTTTCCGAGAACCAGAGATAAACTTTCCGCGATACTTAGAAATTATGCATATTGCGGGGTACGAAGAGATTAATTATGACCACTCAGACAGAATTTGGAGAACGGTTCCAAATCGAAGATGGCATGCTTCCCTACAAAGAGGAACTCAACCATCTAAAGAAGTAGTCCTTATTCACCGAACCATCTAACTATCATCTCCAATTTGTGCCAATGATAAGATATCGTCCTCCGAAATAGCCCCAAGCCCCTCAATCATCCCAAGAAGAAATGGAGATGTTGCTCGTGTAATGTAACTCACCCTATCCTCCGGGGTTGTATTATTGTTGTCGGCATCATCATTGTCGTTGTTTCCCGCCGACCGACAATTATGATCATACAAAACAGCTAAACCCAACAATACATTCCCAAATTTAAATCTACTTTTTAAAATCTTTGGATTGGACGATTTATGATACTTCATCTCTGTAAGGAGATATTTATTATCCATATTTATATAAAATGTGTATGCTCCTGAATTTTCTGTAATGACTGTGCAGGCACTTATATCGTCGAATTTATTAACTGGATTCCAACCCTCACGTGTAACCTCAATTATTGTTGGGAAAGTAATTCCCGAAATTGCAGAGTTGCCTTGTCCCTCAGACTTTCGAGCATCATCTTCATGTTTATGTAATCTACTACCTTGTCCCCCCTGATGGGGTTGGGGTGGGATAACCAAAATTATCGCAGTATTTGTAAAACCATCGGGATTTAGTTCATCGAATACCTTACATGTAACGGTTAATTTTTTATGCACTTCAATATCTTCTGGTAAGCAAATACTCAGATTTGCGATACCGTCGATTATCGGAAAGGATTTATGCAAGGGAGTGTCGCTATCAATCCCATCGACAGTTACCGTATACTGTCCTTTTAAGTTCAACCGATCAAAATAGTTATTCTCGACATCCGTTTCAAACTTTAATCGACAAGTACGCCCCTGCTCGATAGTCCGACTTAAGACATATCCATATTTCTTTTGGTAAAATCGAAAATATGTTGGATGAGGTTTCCCAACAAATGGTTTTTCGCCTTCACCCTTTTCTTGGCCACGATCAATACCCTTTCCAGTTTCCCCTTGATTGCGATCACCACCGGTTGGATTATATGGATTACTAAGGCGCTGTCCCGACAGAAATAGCCTTGATAATGTGGGGGATGATTTGATAATTGATTGAAGAACCTCTTCGAGGGGCTTCGAATCAGCTATTCGATTCTCAATTTCTTCTTCGCTTCTTCGATTACATAATTCCCTTAATAACTCGTGCCGTGACACAATTTCTTCGATCATGCCTTCAATTTCTTGTTGGAATTCACCTTTTCGTTGTTCACGGTTCGCCATATACAGATCTTCACGCCAGTCTCTGGACAAATCAGAACAATCAACGATAACAAGCATTGAATCCGCCAAACGGCCCATCTTTACTTTTGCACGACTGAAGAATGATTTAGGAAGATAACCAAGGGTTTGTCCATTGACTGTAATTAGTACCGCTTCCTTTTTAACATATGTATCCGCTTTACCCTCTTTATCTTTATCCTTTTTAAGGACATATATTCTTGCAACCATTTTTTGACCAAAGACTTCGAACGGAATACAACTTGGAAAACCATGTTCCAATTTATCTTCTGAAAGACGAATCGATACACCACTCATTGTGTTATCAAAACTACGCTCCGGAATACCTCCAAAATCCCGGCATTCGTGAATTCTTACTGGCAGTGCAAATTGGGGAATTAATGCTTCCAATCGGGAAAGCAAGCCATCCTTTCTTAAAACATTACTACGATAACCCTTCATTTCATAATTATATAACTTTATGAGAGTGCCCCACGGCATCTCACGTTCATAGGGTTCAGGTCCTTTTGGCATCAGGGTAAGCGAATCTGCCGAAAACCGAAATAATTTCCCTTCCGTACGACTTGTGCCTGAGTCAATCGGAGCAAGATAAGAGAATATAGAGTTTTTTACATTCGGGCCTAATTCAGATGGCCTTTCTCTACGAACAATTGTAAAACCCCATTCGTCTCTACATTTGGAATTGGACCTCCGAAATTGGGGATTTCTTTTGGATATGACAAGTTGAATACCATACCGGCCACAATAGCACAGAGCACCACTACCGCCCTGATTATATTGACCTTGGACAAACATGATATTTAACTTATTCCCTTTTCTTAAAGATAAAATAGTATTTGGCATACTATCTGGAGATTGCCCTTCCCCTAAATCTGCGATTGTGATACAAGGAGATTTCTTTGACCCAGTGACAGCCACCGTAATATTATTTGCTTCTTCTCGTAATTTCTTTTTGTCCCAAAATTGAAGACCGCCACCGACTCCGCAATCTTTTTTCCGACCCTCAAAGAATTCGGCGACAGCATCTTTTATGCTGTGCGGTGCTTGATCAGATGTTGGGTCTATTCCCTGCACCAAACACTCATTCATTAATCTTGCATCGATAGAATTGATTATTTTCTCTACAATTGATGCTTCGGGACGACTCTGTTGAGTTCCAATTGTTGAATAATTTGCCTCATCGTCACCATAGTAACGCCAATAATTTTTATTATCCCACAAACCCTTGTTTTTCAATATTTGAATGACTTCCTCCTCGGAATCGCACCGTAACAATGAAAGACAAAGCTGCTTTGTTTCCCCATTGTTCATAAGTCCTCCTTCGCAGATTTAAAGGTTTTGATCGCTATGCGTCACAATTTTATTCCAAAGTTCGGCGGCGGTAGGTTTGAAGTTAGAGATAGCGGTATAGCCCTCACGGCCGCATTGTTTGAGGGATTTGAATTCGCGGAGACAGCCGATGACGAGGTAGATTTGGTAGTCGGGGACGGGATCGGGGCTGGATGATTTGATTTGTTTGATGATTTTGTCGGCCGGGATGATGGTTTTGGGGGAACGGGCCATGGATTCAATCGTTTCGACGGTACGGTCGAAGATCGGGCGGGAGACCTTCTGGGTGTATTCCTTCTTTTCCGTTTTCGACCAACCGATGCGGATGAGGATGTCGTTGCGGATTTCGTATAGAGGATAGCGAGGTTTACGATGGGTTACGAGCAGGCGTTTATCCGGCGATTGAGAAACGGCCGGGGACGGCGACGATGGGGAGGCGGGAACGAAATGATCAGCGGGGAAGGCGGATTTCATCTGGCGGATTTGCTTGGCGATGTCGCTGGACATACGGGAAATGTCGTATTCGCCGGACTTGGCCGTTTCGACGATGAGTTCCTGGAGCTTGGTTTCGATTTCCGTGAGGAGCCGAACGATATGAGTTTTATTTTTATTTTCCATGAATATATTCTATAGCGAATCTATAGCGAAGTCAATAAGAAATCCGAAAAATATTCAATATTTTTTATAAGCCGCGAGATTTTAAAGGTTTACGAGCCAATTTTTATTGTATCGATTCGTTCGACCCCGTTGGGGTCGGATAGGATACAGGATATAGGGGATAGGATTTAGTTCCCCGGATTTGGTCCGGGGCTATTCGGATTCAACCCCTTCGGGGTCCGGGGGCAACGGAGCGTCACCGTACAAGCCGAGATTTCAGATTTGAAATTTGAGAATTGAGAATGGACCCCGGAACAAGTCCGGGGTGACAAAGAAGGGCGCGGCGTGACGCGGCCGGACAATTGGATACCGGCTTACGCCGGAAAAACACGTCAAAAAAGGGGTCAAACCCTCAGACGCATTAAAGGGTTCGACCCCTGTTTTTGTGTTCTTTCGCCCTGAAGGGCTTAATCGGTCGGGGCGGATTGGATTCCCACGGCTGACGCCGTGGGCTAACGATCTGACGCCCCTGACGGGGCTTTCGGAATGGCAAACGATCATCCACCTCACGATGTTCGGTGGCTGCCACCCTCAAACAGAAATTCGAAGCACTAAATTCTAAACAATATCGAATAGCAAAAGAGATAATTTCAAAACAAAATGGATTCCGGCCTTCGCCGGCATGACAAAAGGCGGAGGCCGTTCGGCCTTTCGTTGTCGCACAATCCAAAGGGCACACGCCGTGTGCCCCTACCGGCCACGACAGAGCGTGGCCCGACATCATCCACCTCACGATGTTCGGTGGCTGCCACCCTCAAACAGAAATTCGAAGCACTAAATTCTAAACAATATCGAATAGCAAAAGAGATAATTTCAAAACAAAATGGATTCCGGCCTTCGCCGGCATGACAAAAGGCGGAGGCCGTTCGGCCTTTCGTTGTCGCACAATCCAAAGGGCACACGCCGTGTGCCCCTACCGGCCACGACGGAGCGTGGCCCGACATCATCCACATCGGAAAAACGGGGTCAGACACCCGAACCAATTAAAGGTATCAGACCCCTTTTTTGTCCAGATACATGTGTTTATCGATCATCCACCCGGCGTCTCTATGGCGACCACCCGTCGGCGAGGTTATATTACGGCCAATCAACGGCCGATGCCAGCCGGCATGCCATCGATCGATGCACTCGAGGTCGTCCCGGCCTCCCCGTTCAATTTGAAGGGTCAGGGCATCACGCGCACAACGCCGGCGGAAAGCGGGGGCAGGTTGAATTTGATGGTATTGTTCTCAACGGTGGCCGCGACCGTGGAAACCTTGATGTTGTCGGGCTGGTCAAGAGTGTTCTTTACGGTTTCGCCGCCGGGGGTGATCCGCTGCATCGTCGCCGTCTTCGGAACCCAATCCCCTTCGAGGCGAACCTCTACGTCAACCGCCGTGCCGGTGGGATTGACCGCTTTCAGGAAAACGATCCGCTTGTCAGCGGAACGCGTGGCGACAAAATTGACAGGACGATCCGGTCCTTCCACGGCGAGAAGATGGGGGGCGAAGGAATCCCGCCATAGCTTCATCACGACATAGTTTCCGGCGGGGAACCAGGACTTCTGGTCGAAGTTGATCAGCGCATTATCCCAATCCTTCGTCACACCCTGTTTCCGCAGGAACAAGGCGGGGCAGGACATGGTGACGATATCGGCCTGACGCTCGAAGGCGTTGAGAATGCCGCCGGCATAGAGACCGACGCGCCAGTCATTGCCCCAGCGGTTATTGGTCAGGTTCCATTCGGACACATAGATTTTCATATTGGGATTGGCGGATTTTCGGATTATTTCACCGCGGCCCTGAAGGAACCGCTCGTAGTGATAGGGATCCTCGACGAAATCCGCGGTAAAGTAAATCCCGTTGTAATAGTGAGGCGACAAAATGTCAAAGAGTTCGCCCGCCTCTTCGATGATCCGCGGATCCCAGTTGCGGTTGGCCTCCTGGTTGCCCTCACCGGGGCCGGTGTCGTAACCATAGCTACCGGCCACCGAGAGTTTGAGGTTGGGGTACTTGGCCCGGATGGCGGGGCAGAACCTGTTGACGATATCCAGATAACTGGAATACGTCATCATGAGCCAGGGCTCGTTATCGATTTCAAGGTAATTGAGTCGATACGGTGCGGGGCGACCATTGGCCGCACGCATTTTGCCGTACTCTGTGTTTGCGTCGCCCATACAGTATTCGAGCCAGTGTAGGGCGTCATCGACTCCTCGAGAGGTATTCAGTACGAGGATCGGCTCGGCCTTGATCTTCTCGCAGAACTGGATGAATTCGTCGGTGCCGAATTGATAGGTGTCGCGGTCGCCCCATTGGTCAACGGGATGGGGAAGACGCTTTTCGCGGGGACCAATGCCGTTCTGCCATACGTATTTGTTGGCAAAACTCCCGCCGGGCCATCGGATAGAGGCCGGCTGGAGGTCGGCGATGGCCTTGAACAGGTCGGGGCGGTAGCCGCCGGTGGCCAAAGCCGAGGCAGAGAACAGGGAGATCTGGTCGACATTGACCGATCCCGGCGGTGGAGAACTGATCACCAGTGAAGCGGAGTCGACCGTGCTCAATGCCGAAAACTCGACGGTGAACTTCTGCCACTTGTCTGTCAAATCCGTGAAGGTTTTGATGAACACCTGCAGGTTGCCATCATAGAATGATGCAACCACGTTGCCGCTGCCGCGCCCATAGAATGAGAACGTGTACTTCTCGCCTTGCCTGAGGGAGATGTTCCGCTGACGGATACCGGGGCCTGTAGTCGAATTGCCGCCGGTTTTTCCGGCAAGGCGAACCGAGAACTCGGCATTGAAGGGATTGTCGCGATCAAGGTTGACTTCATCCGTATCGCCGACAAACTCCCAGTTTCGCGGGGGATTCCGGTTTGGCGCGGCAACCGGCGTAGCGGCCGATGGGGCGGCAGGAGCAGATCCAGGACGACGGCCCCGGAATGTGGGCGGCGGTTCCAGAGTGCCGTTGAGGATCTGATCCCCCCACAGACCCCCGTGAACGGAGTTGAAGATGTGCTCGAGGAATTGGCCATAGATACCGGTACTGATCGTCTTGGTGGTTTGATCGGTATGAACGGTCAGGACCACAAGATCCGCCGCAACAAGAGACGTCAAACCAAAGACCGCCAGAGGAATTATCAACCAGTTTTTCATAGGTATCTCCACGATGTGACGGATGCACACTCATGACTCACACGCCTGCCGGTTCCATGCAACCCGTACGATAGGGTTTCACCACCAGGGTGGATCGAGCCACCCCCGTCGAATTAATCGTTTTGGTTAGCAACGGTTCGGGTTCTTGCGTCTCTGAATCTTTCCTGCTAATGGTGTACACAAAGCGATTGGAAGTCAACCGTGCATTTTTTGAAATCCATAACCGCAGGAATCCTTACCGTTTTACGTTTATTCTATCTTATTACCGCCGACAACCGTCGAATGAGAGATGAAAATCCAGAAATTGCCCGACTTTCTACGGGAGTCCAAACGCCTCCCCACGTCGGGTCCAAATGGCCGTAGCCGAACCCTGCAGGAGAACCCCTTTTCGGTCGTCTATCGTTCATCAGCGTTCTTCAATTGCCAGTGGGTGGCTAACGGAAGATTGAACTATTCGGTTCCGCGAAAACGAAAAATCTTGCCTGGTTTCCATTTTTTGTCTCACTTCGGGAATTTTGAAACGGTATCTTATAGTATTGGTTTGGAAGGAACCATTCAATCGGAATGGCAGGGATCAAGCGATAAAATGGTTTTCTCGAACGAAGCCATGAATAGATATGATACACAAACAATTTAGGAGGTCTCAGATGAATCGTACTATTTCCATTCTTGTATCTTCCGTCCTATGCATTGGCGGAATTTGTTTGGCTCAGGTAAGCCAGCCCGCAGCGGTGGAGGATTTCAAGCCCTCGACCCTGAACCAGCCGAACAAGCCATACCCTCAGGTTAACTCCGAAGGCCGTGTCCGGGCTCGGATTGTCGCGCCCCAGGCCCAGAGCGTTCAGCTTGATATCGGGGCCGTCAAATACCCCTTGACCAAGGGCGAAGACGGTGCCTGGGTCGGAGAATCCATGCCCCAGGACGAGGGGTTCCACTACTACCAGCTCGTGATCGACAGCGCCCAGGTTCCGGATCCAGGCAGTCTGTACTTCTATGGCGCCAGCCGCTGGGGTAGCGGAGTCGAAGTCCCCGCCAAGGATCAGGACTTCTATGCTCTCAAGGATGTTCCTCACGGCCAGTTGCGGCAGGTGTTCTTCTATTCCAAGAGTGCCAATGCGGTTCTCCGCTGCTTCGTTTACACTCCCCCCGATTATGATATAGATCCATCCAGACGTTATCCGGTGTTATATCTCCAGCACGGGGGAGGGGAAGATGAAACCGGCTGGGGCAACCAGGGTTTCACCGGCCGGATCATGGACAACCTGATAGCCACAGGTAAAACCAGACCCTTTATCATCGTGATGGCCAGCAGTTATGTACCTGGAGCCGGAGGTCCCGGACGTGGACCGGTTCCTGCTGCCCAACCTGGCGCAGCCGCACCGGCCGGACAATTCGGTGCATCAGCACCAGCGGGCGGTACCCCGTCTCGGAGCCCGGCCGGTCCTGGCGGACGGCGATTTGACTTTAGCGCCTTCTCCAGGGTTCTTGTCGATGAGTTGATCCCCTTTATTGACGCCGGCTTCCGAACGCTTTCCGATCAACCCCATCGAGCTATGGCGGGTCTATCCATGGGTGGCATGCAAACCCGGTCGATTACTTTGGCCAACCTTGACAAGTTCTCCCACATCGGTATTTTCAGCGGAGGCAGCATCGCACTGTCGGATATCTCCGACGTGGATGCCTTCAAGCAGAAGGTCAAAATCGTATTCGTTAGTTACGGCAGCCGCGAAAAGGGCGCTGCCGGCAAGGCGAATGTTGAAGCGTTGCAGCAAGCCGGCATCAAGAGTGTTTACTATGAATCACCCAACACCGCCCACGAGTGGCAGACATGGCGACGCAGTCTGCATGAGTTTGCTCCGTTGCTATTCCAGGACCTTCCTCTTCCGACTCCGGTGACTCCAAAAACGGCCGAGACCAGCACGGTAATCTCCGTGCCTGCAGCGGAAGCAAAACCGGCGATTCCTTCGTCCTCGTCGGCGATCATACGGATCAAGGCCGGAAAAGCCGAACCGGTCAGGGACTCGGAGGGCAATGTCTGGCTGGCCGACCAGGGATTCGATGGCGGCCAAACGATCGAAAGGCCCGATATCCAGATCGACAACACAAAGAGCCCCGACCTTTACCGGGCGGAACGCTACAGCATGGATTCCTTTTCGTGGACTGTACCGAATGGCACGTATGTGGTGAAACTGCATTTCGCGGAGACATTCGAGGGGATCAATGGACCGGGCGAGCGCGTGTTTTCCTTCAATGTCATGGGGCGCGAGTTCAAGGATTTCGACGTTTGGGTCAAGGCCGGCGGGCCTTTGAAGGCGTATATTGAGACGGTCCCTGTCGAAGTCACTGACGGCAAAATCAAGGTGATTTTTACTCCCAATATCGAGAATCCTCAAATCTGCGCGATTGAAATCATCCCGCAAACCGCGGCGAGTGCGATGGTTCCGGCCCCCGTAAGCGGACAGGATAAACCCGCCTCGGCTGCTCCTCCTGCGGTCGCACCCGGCGCTCGCAGAGGCGGACCGGGTGGTTTCGGCGGACAGATCGAATTGGGTCCGGATGACAAACCCGCCTTTGACGATCCGCCCGCGGGATTCAATGTACGGCGTGACAATGTCCCTCATGGTGAGTTGACGGCCGTCCAATACGATTCCAAGGCGCTTGGAACGCGTCGGCAGATCCGCGTCTATACGCCGGCCGGGTATTCGACTGACCGGAAGTACCCGGTTCTTTATTTATTACACGGCATCGGAGGTAATGATCGCGAATGGGTCCAGGCCTGCCGTGCGGATCATGTCATCGACAACCTGATCGCCGATGGCAAGATCCAGCCGATGATTGTGGTCTTTCCCAATGGGAATGCCAATGTAACGGCCGGTGCCGACAGCGCTTCCCCGGGTGCGGGTGGGCGGGGAGGTCCAGGCGGCGGCTTTGGCGGCTGGGGAAAACCGTTCGAGGATGATTTGATCAAAGACATCATCCCCTATGTCGAGTCCCATTACTCTGTCTATACCGACCGCGAGCATCGCGCCTTAGCGGGATTATCCATGGGCGGGGGACAGGCATTAAACATCGGCATGTATAACATTGAGACCTTCGCTTATGTTGGGGGATTCTCTTCGGCTCCGAACACCAACAAGTTCGGCGGGATGAACAACGACGTCGAATTCCTGCCCGATCCAAAGGCGGCCAGGGAGAAATTGAAGGTGCTGTGGATCGCCTGCGGCAACAAGGATGGCCTGATCCGTGTCAGCCAGGGTGTCCACAAATATCTCAAAGAGCAAGGCGTACCGCATGTCTGGCATGTCGATTCCAATGGCCATGACGGAACCGAATGGGCCAACAATCTGTATCTCTTTGCTCAGTACATCTTTACGGATTCCCAGAAGATCAAAGAAATATCGCGTGGGGTTCTTGCTGATTCGGCATCTTCTGCGCCGACACCTCCGGTGATTCCCGCGGCATCCAAGCTGGTGATCCGCATGGCCTGTGGGGCTTACGAACCCTATACTGACAAGAACGGTAATCTTTGGTTGCCCGATCAGGTAAAGGCCCCCGGCGCATCACTGGGTCCGCTGGACGGTATGACCGTCGAACGAACCGAAGAGTTCGAGGTTCCCAATGTCGCTTTCCCGCAGATCTTCCGGACCGAGCGTTACAGCATGAGCGCTTATGAGTTCAATCTGCCCAACGGCAAGTACACCGTCCGTCTGCATTTCGCCGAGTGCTTCACCGGGATCAGCGGCCCCGGTGAGAGGGTCTATTCGTTCGTCGTCCAGGGACAAAAGCCCGAAATCGATTTCGACATCTTCAAGGAAGCCGGCGGAATGTACAAGGCGATCCAGCGGGAGTATAAGGGCGTGGAAGTGACCAACGGCAAGCTGAGGATCGAGTTTACCCCGAATATCGAAAACCCGGCGATCAACGGCATCGAGATCTTCGCCGAGTAAACCGGTTTTCTCGACCCGGTATTCCCTTTGTTTCGATGATAACCATAGATATGTCGTATTCCGGACCGAGGATCTGCCCCATTCTCTATGGCATTATCTTTGAGGAAATCAGCCGTGCCGGAGACGTCCGATTGTCGGTTGAGCTGAATGAAACCGGAATTGATGGAAAGTTCCACCCGCGGCGGATCCCTGGAAACCAATTCTGCGGCCGCCGCGAGTACGATCGCAGATGGGAGTCGGCGCTGTTACGATTCTATTTACAGACACTGGGGTCGTGGTACTATTATTCATAGGTTGCCCGCGGCAGTCACGGGCAGGAAGCTAACAGAACAATCTCGGTTTAAGAGGATCACCATGAAAACACGAATCCATTTTCTACTGGTACTCGCACTTGCACTCACCCTGCCTGTCGCCATTTTAATGGTGTCCGCTCAGGCGGGGGGCGGACAAAATGCTGTTCCTCCCCGGCCTCAAGGTCCGGGTGACATCTTCGGCGCCGGCGGCTGTCCTCTTGTAGCCGCTCACAGCACCACCCGCGCTCTGTTCGCCTCCTACAACGGCCCGCTCTACCAGGTCCTGCGCCAGTCGGACGGCAAGACCCTGGATATCGGCGTCGTCCGGCCGTCTGAAACAGATGCAGGTGGATACGCCGATGCGGCCGCGCAGGATGCCTTCTGCGCAAATACCTACTGTTGGATTACCACCATCTATGACCAGTCCGGCAAAGGCAATCACCTTGTCCAGGCACCCCGCGGGGGATTCAGCGGCCCGGCCATGGGTGGATTCAACAACATCCCGCTGGCCGACATGGCACCGATTACGATCATGGGCCGCAAGGCCTACGGCGTCTTCATCGAGCCGGGTATGGGGCTGCGGTGGAATGATGCACATGGTACAGCAGTCGACGACCAGGCCGAAGGACAGTATTGGGTCATCAGCGGCCATCACTACAATGGCGGTTGTTGTTTCGACTACGGTAACGCTGAGACGGACAGCCGCGACGATGGTGACGGCACCATGGAGACCACATACTTCGGCAATGCCACCGCCTGGTATCGGGGGCAAGCTCCAGGCCCGTGGATCATGACCGACCAGGAAAACAACCTGGTGGGGTGTGTCAACGAGTCTCCGAATGATAAGTACTGCGCCGATCTTCCGAGCATCACCTGGCGGTTCGTGACCGCCACGGCCGACGGCGAACCACACCACTGGAGATCCATGGGCGGCGATGCGCAGAAGGGCGACCTGAAGATTATGTTCGATGGGCCGCGCATCAAGAATCCCAGAAGCAGCTATGACCCAATGCGTAAGCAGGGCGCCATCCTCCTCGGCAACGGCGGCGACAACAGCAACGGCTCTCAGGGTACCTTCTATGAAGGCGCGATGACGGCCGCCAACACCTTCCCGTCGCAGGAACTCAACCAGAAGGTACAGGCCAACATTGTGGCGGCCAGGTACGATGTTCAGCGACTGAGGATAGCTCCGGCATCGGCTATTGACGCTCCTCCGGGACTCCAGACTTTCTCGCCGGGAACCTCACAGGACACCACCGTAACATTCGTTAATACGACGGGAACCACAGCAACGGGAGTTAAGCTAAGTATTTCCGTGCCCGCCGGATGGACCTCCGTGGTTTCCGGCTCCACCGATGCGTTCAAGACATTTGCGGATCCGATTTCGCCGGGCGCAACCGTAAGCGCAACCTTTAAGGTTACCTCGGGGCCAGCGGCTTTCAACGGCGACCTGGTCGCCAACGCCTCGTGGACGACGAACGGCCGGACGCAATCCGAAAAAATGGCCGAAAAAGTCCGGAATGTCAGCCCGATCAAGATCAATGAGTTTGCCAACTCGTTCATCGAACTCTACAACGCCGGCGATAGTACCATCGACATCTCAAGCTGGACCCTGACCCAACACCCGACACAGCAACCGGTCTTTTCGTCAGTGAAGATCCCGGCCGGGACGAAGCTCGCATCCAATAGCTTCTACTTGCTCGGTCTTTCCAACTCCGGGCTGGCGGTCCCTGCGAAAAAGGGTGATTCCACGGTCTATGTCCGAAGCGCAAGCGGAATGAATGTCGGTGATACGATTGAAATCGGCACCGGCTCCACAGCGGAAATCCGCAAGATCAAAAGCATCAGGACGCCGGTTCCTCCAGCAACACCGGCTGTTGGCCCTGGTGGCTTTGGCGGAGGCCCGCGCGGCGGATTCGGCGGCCCCACGACTGTGTGGCAACCCATCCCCGACGGTCCGGTGATCACGATTCCCGCCGGTTCGACCAATGTACCTGTCACGAGCACGGCCGGATTCGAAGTCGGCCAGAAGATGGCCATCGGTTATGGAGCAACTTATCCCACCGTCGCACAAGCTGTGGAAAAGTACGAGGTGGTCACAGTCACCGCGGTCGGCAAGGTCGGCACGCAAGGATGGTTGTCGATGGATACCAAACCCGGCGAGACCAACATCAAGGTGTCCTCAGTCGTTAACATCTCTCCGGGAGACAAGATTCGTTTGGGGTACGACACCGTTGACCACGGTGTCGAGACTGTTACGGTCAAGAATGTTGGCACGCAATCGGCGCGTAACACCTTCAATGGTCCCTTGCGGCCTAATGAGGATCCGGGTACGGGCCTGGACCTGGTCGAACCGCTGAAGTTTCACCATTCGTCCAACATGCCTTTCAGTGTTCGGGGAACGGGGATCAGCTTCGAACCGGCGACACAGTATGCCCACTCGAGTAACGAACCCGTCCTGCCGCTGGGCACCAGCATCACGCTCGACAACCCTCTGGACAAAGACCATGAGATCAACGCAGTTGTGCGTGATGAAAAGGTCACGATTGAGGGCTACCAAGGGACTCCAAAACCCAACCAGTGGTTCGGGGGGCCCGCTCTCGCCAATGCCGGCAATATGGTACTGCGCGACGCTGCCGGCTTTGTTGTCGATAGTCTCAACTATGGGGGCCTTGTCGATCCATGGGCGGCAGAGGGTTACCAAGCCGTGTCTCCCGGGAACGGCTGCAGTGCGCCTGCCCCCAGCGCAGGAGGCAGAGGCGGCTTCGGTGGTCGCTTCGGGCCGGCCGGTGAAATGCCCGGCAGAAGTGCGGGCCGTTTCCCGGATGGCAAGGATACCGACAGCAACTGCCGCGATTTCCAATTGCAGACCGTCACGACGCTGTCGGTCGCCTCGGCCGCTGAAACGGACAATATTAAAGTCGCCAGTGTGGCGGACTTTCGTGCCGGCCAGACGATTATTATTGGCACGGGCGAGAACCGCGAGACCGCCGTCATCGCCACGGTGGGTACGCCGGGCGGCACTACGGTGGGAACCGCCACCGATGTGGGTACAACCGTGATCCCTGTCGCCAGCGCGTTTGGCTTTAGCCCCGGCCAGACCATCACCATTGACAATGACTCAAATCGCGAGACAGCGGTTGTCGCATCCGTCACCGGCGGCAGAGGCGGTTTTGGCGGTCCCGGTGGTCCTGGCGGCGGTAGAGGTCCCGGCGGCACCTCAATCACTGTTGCCTCGCCGCTCAAGTTTGCCCACGCGGTCGGTGCACAGGTCTCCGGCACCGGTATCACCCTGAAAGGAAAATTGACCAAGCCGCATGACAGCGGCGCACAGGTTGCAGGCCATGTTCCCACTCCCGGTGCGTCCAACCAATATTCCATGAGACCTCAGTGAAAACGTTTGTGGATCTGAATTAGAAAGTAATTGTTCGATCCATCCCGAACAATCCATGTTCAGGTTGCGCGGCTTGATGGCGGGCTGCGGAGCGTCCGGCTTGGCGGCGAAAATACCTCGCACAAAAGGATCGTAATTTGGATTCTTACGAGGAAATGTCTGGTGTACCCGGATCCTGGCCCTGGTGGCGCTGGAGCTTGACGGGTCTGAGCATACTGGCTCTGGTTTTGAGCGTTTACCTGAGCTGGCATTATCTGTCAGGCAAGTCGATGATCGGCTGCGGTGCCGGGAGTTCGTGTGATAAGGTGCTCAGCAGCCGTTGGTCAACAATCGGAGGGGTGTTGCCTGTCAGCGGTCTGGCTATGGGTGTGTACTTGGCCTTGCTGGTGGCCAGTCTTTCGATTGGTCCGGGCACGGCAGTACCGGTCCGGCGCTTGGCATGGGGTGCGATGCTGGTTCTGGTCGGGTCGGCCGCTGGAAGTGCCGTGTGGTTCACCATTTTGCAGAAATGGGTCATTGATGCCTTGTGTCCCTATTGCATGACAATGCACATCATAGGTCTGCTTCTGGCGGCCTTGGTTGTCTGGCGAACTTTCATGCAGTTCGACGACAATTTAATTAATGCGATGACGGCGAACCCCTTCCCGGCATTACATGTCGGGGCAGCACCGAATATCTCCTCACGTCGGTATATTGGTCATTTGCACTCGTTCGGTTTGACTTTGGTCGGTCTGGTCCTGGCCGGAATC
Source organism: uncultured Pirellulales bacterium (assembly GCA_964386005.1). Classification (GTDB taxonomy): domain Bacteria; phylum Planctomycetota; class Phycisphaerae; order Sedimentisphaerales; family Anaerohalosphaeraceae; genus FEN-1350. The sequence continues at coordinate 17,151 of CAYLSB010000066.1, forward strand.
CTTGCGGCCAGTCAAGTGATCTTTACTCCTCCATCCGTCTATCTCAGCGGCCAGTCCCAGGATCACCTTCCCACCCTTGATCCTCAAGCTGTGCCATTGGTCGGATCAGCGGATGCTCCATACGTCGTCACCTTGCTGTTTGATTATCAATGTTCCCATTGCCAGCAAATGCATTTCATGCTCGAAGAGGCAATTCGCCGTTACGGAGGCAACCTTTCCTTTGCGTTGTGTCCGACGCCGTTGAACAGCCGGTGCAATCCTTACATTCTTAGGGATGTGGATGCCTACAAGGACTCTTGCGAACTGGCCAGAGTCGGCCTGGCGGTCTGGGTGGCCAAACGCGAGGCGTTTGCTGCCTTCAATCTCTGGATGTTCTCGCTGGAATCCGGCGACCGTTGGCGCCCTCGAGACCTCGATTCCGCCAAAGCCAAAGCGGTCGAATTGGTCGGCAAAACAATGTTCGACGCGGCATGGGCTGATTCATGGATCGACGGATATCTGCAAACCTCCGTTCGGATATACGGCACAACCATCCAGAACGGAAACAATGCCGTCCCCAAACTGGTTTTTGGCTCGCGTTGGGTGATCCCGCAACCCTATGACGCAGCCGATCTTGTTTCGATTCTTCAGGATAGTCTGGCCGTACCCACGCCATGACCCGACTGTGTATGCAAGAACTTATTGGAGGTACGAGTTATGAAAATGAAATTGAAATTGAGTTTGATCGTTGCGTTCATGATATTGGTTCGCTCGGCCGGCGTGTTGGCCGAAGATCCGAAACCGGATCCGAAATTTTATGTCTTCCTCTGTTTCGGGCAGTCGAATATGGAAGGCGGTGCCCGGCCTGAACAGCAGGACATGGGCCCGGTGGACAAGCGGTTCCAGATGCTGGCGGCGGTGGATATGCCAAGGTTGAGTCGGAAGATGGGCCAGTGGTACCTGGCGACGCCTCCGCTGAATCGCGGCGAAAACAACATCGGTCCGATGGACTTTTTCGGTCGGACGATGGTGGCGAATCTTCCGCAAGAGTATCGCGTCGGCGTGATCAATGTGTCGGTTGCCGGAGCCAAAATCGAGCTGTGGGAAAAGGATACATATATGAACTATCTCAACAGCGCCGAGCCGTGGATGAAGAACATCTGCAAGCAATACGACGGCAATCCCTACAAGCGTCTGGTCGAGATGGCGAAGATCGCCCGGAAGGACGGCGTGATCAAGGGCATTCTGCTGCATCAGGGCGAATCGAATCCCAATGACCCTCAGTGGTGCAACAAGGTCAAGGGAATCTACGACAACTTGATCAAGGATCTGGATCTGAAGCCCGAAGACGTGCCGTTCCTGGCCGGCGAACTGGTCGGCGCGGAAGAAAAGGGCAGATGCGCAGGATTCAACACCGCCGTTCTGGCTGGTTTGCCCAAGGTGTTTCCCAACTCGTTCATCATCTCTTCCAAGGGATGCAAGGGTACCGGCGACGGATTGCATTACTCGCTGGCCGGGTTCCGTGAGCTCGGAAAGCGGTATGCGTTCCAGATGCTGAAGTGTCTTGGCATTGAGCCCACGGATACTCCGGCGACTCAGAGTTCGGCCGGTACAACGGCTCCTGTGGCTCAACCTATTGTTTCGACGGAGACCGCAACAAGAACAGTAGAAGATGGCGGGACGGGACCCTACAGCGCGGTGATGGTGACTGATAGCACATTAGCCACACATACAATCTTCCGCCCGAAAGACCTGAGCGTTTTTGGCAATACGAACAAGTTACCGATCATCGCCTGGGGGAACGGGGCTTGCGCGAATTCGCCCTGGGAACATGTCAACTTTTTATCCGAGGTGGCATCGCACGGTTTTCTGGTAATCGCAATCGGGCCGATGCCGCAGGAAGGCCAACGCGGCGGCGGAAGATCGACATCCTCCCAATTGATTGACGCCATACATTGGGCCATCGCTCAAAACAGCGACAAGACAAGTCAATACTACAATAAGATCGATAGCGCCAAGATCGCGGCAAGCGGCATGTCCTGCGGCGGATTGCAGACGCTGGAGGTCGCTCCTGACCCACGAATTACGACTGTGATGATCTGCAATAGCGGAATTTTAAGTACTCCCGGTAGCGGCATGCCGGGGATGCCCAACCTGAAAAAGGAACAGCTTGAGAAACTGCATTCGCCTGTAATCTATATTCTCGGGGGCGAGTCGGATATCGCGTATAAGAACGGAATGGACGATTTTGGCCGGATCAACCATGTACCGGTATTCGCGGCCAATCTGAATGTCGGACACGGCGGAACTTATGGCCGGCCGCACGGCGGCGATTTTGCCAAAGTCGCCACGGCCTGGTTTCAATGGCAGTTGAAAGAAGACAAGCAGGCCGCCAGGATGTTCGAGGGTGATCCCTGCGGAGTGGCTCAGATGCCGGGTTGGAAAGTGGAAAAGAAGAATATTCGCTAATCGGCAACGTCGGAACTGAATCGATACCCTAACGCCGTGGAATTCATGGATATACGAAGGGGCAGTACAATGCAAACCCAGATTCGGAAAAATTGTTTTGCGGTGTTCAGTACGCTGATCCTACTTGCCACGATGGCGGTCTCCGCCGCCTTGATCGCGGCGGAGTCGATTCCGGCTCCGGGTTCAAAACTGCCGGCAGCTGTCGGGAACAAGATCATCACTGAATCGGATGTCACGACTGAACGAGTGGGTACATCGATCCCCGTATCCGAAATCGGCGAACCCGTATCCGGGATCAAACTCTCTGCGCCTCGATGGGTAACCGGGTCCGACAGTGCGTCAAGTTACGCCGTCGTCGAGGGGGCGATTTTGCCAGTGGATCCGAAAGGCAAACCCATCAATTTCCGAGTGATCCTTCCGGCAAGCTGGTCACGCCGGGCGATACAACAAGGCGGCGGCGGAATGAACGGGATGATCACGGTTGGGGGCGGCTTCGGGGGACGAGGGGGACCGAGTTATCCCGGCGCAGCGATGTATGGCAGTGATTCAGGACATCAGGGTGGCGGTTTCGGCGGCCCGGGAGCTTCCGGTAACGACTGGGCTCTCAACGATGAGGCCATCCGGAATTTGGGCTACATGCAGATGAAAAAGACGCACGACGCTTCGATGGTTATCCTGAAACGGGTTTACGGGGAGCTTCCAAGATTTACTTACTATATCGGAGGTTCACAAGGCGGACGAGAGGCCCTTACCGTCGCCCAGCGCTATGCGGAGGATTACGACGGGATTATGGCCGATGTTCCGATCGTGAATTTTTCCACATTGATGCTTGCCCCCGAACTGATCCGGATCCAGGAAAAACCCTTGTCAAAATGGGTTACCCCATCGAAGGCCAATGCTATCCGGGCTGAATTCCTACGACAGTGCGACAAGCTTGACGGTCTGGAGGATGGAATCATCAACAATTACATGGCAGCACGATCCATCTTCGATGTCAAGGACGGCACGGGCACAACCGATCCGTGGGTCGGCTTGAGAGCGCCGGATGGAATTGATCCCAATCCAAACGATACTTCCGTGTCTGCCAGGTTGACCGATGGCCAGATTGAAACCCTCCAATTTGTTTACAGCCGGTACACCTTTGCCACGCCGCTGGCAAATGGAGTGAAAACATTTGGAATGTGGGTACCGAATACGGATGTCGCCGGATCGGGGCTGATTGAATCTGTTCGATATCGAGGACAGGAAGGCGCCCCGGCCGACGCACGCATACACACCCATTTGGGAGTCTTGGGTGTCACAGGATTTTTAATGCAGAATCTCTCGGCCAATCCGCTCGATTATGTGGAAGGAGGAGTCCTGAACAAACGCCGAGAACAATTATCCGAATGGCTCGACTCAACCAATCCGGACCTTTCCGCGTTCTATAAACGCGGCGGCAAGATGATTGTAACCATCGGTACCAACGATACATTGGCGTCTCCGGGGGCCCAGTTGGACTATTTTCAATCCGTCATTGACAAAATGGGGCAGGAACAAGTCGATGCATTTGCCCGCTTTTTCGTGCTTCCCCAATGCGGCCATGGGTTATCCGGCAACAGCGCGAATATCAACGGCTCGGGACAGACCATCCCGGTTACACCCCTACCCAGCCGATTCGACAAAATGGGTGTGCTTACTTCGTGGGTAGAGAAAAACGAGGCACCGGCTAAAACCCTCGAGGTTACTTCCGGGAACCGCAGTATGCCGCTTTGCTCCTATCCAAATTATCCCCGATATATAGGCGGGCCGACGGACAAAGCATCTTCGTATATCAGTTCAACACCGTAATCCATATTCAGTGGACCTGAAATGCAGCGTTATTTCGTTGTCTGATAATTCATGCAATCTGACACCGTGGAAAAAAAAGTTGGTTCATAAGCACTTTGAATCCATAGAGCTACATGTTGCCGGGATATAACGATTTGCTTGGAATAAGTCTGTAGATTACGATCTGGCAACGATGAAACCCAAATCCTGATTTACGATTGTGACGTGTCCGGCCTGGTACTTTGTCATCCCTTATATTGTGGATATACGCCTTTCTGACGAAAAATCTTGTCCGATGATTTCGGACTCAAGAGCTTCTATATCGTACCAGTACCTGCCAGACGGTTTCTTTCGAACCAATCGATCGATAGCAGCGATAACGGCCGAACGATTGTCGGCAATCCGACCAGGATTTTTCATTTTTCTGGTATTTTTCCTCTCTCACTTCGCTGTTTCCGCCGGTGATATAATGAAGGAAAAGAAACCGAAACGATGTCGGAATGTATCAGACACGAAATGCCTTACATGGGACATTTTCATCAGGAGATAGGATATATGACCAGGAAAGTAGCAATGACCCGTCGCAAGTTCATGTTCAACGGCGCTGCCGCACTTGGCGTAACCTTGGCGATGCCCGCGATTATTCCGTCCACTGTCTTCGGCGCCGCCGCACCTAGCAATCGCATCACCATGGGTATGATCGGTATGGGCGGCCAGATGGGTGGGCATTTCAGAGCGATGCTCGGACGGTCCGATGTCCAAGTCCTTGCCGTCAGTGATGTCGATCGCAAAAAGCGGGAGAATGCAAAAATCCAGGCGGATAGCACTTACGCTCAAGCAAAGGCATCGGGTACATACAAGGGTTGTGATGCATATCTGGAATTCGAACGGGTTTGTCAACGGCCCGACATCGACGCCGTCATTGTCTGTACACCCGATCACTGGCATGCGGCGATTTCACTGGCGGCCATCAAAACAGGCAAGGACATCTATTGCGAAAAGCCGATGACGCTCACGATTCACGAGGGCCGGCTCGTCAGCGACGCCTGCCAGCAGTATGGCACGATTTATCAGGTGGGTTCGCAGCAACGATCCGAGTGGGCCTTCCGCAGGGCTTGCGAAATTGTCCGGAACGGTTGGATCGGCAAGATCAAGACGTGTTACGCCAGTTTGGGCCGGTTTGCTCCACCCGCGACATTGCCGGAACAACCGATCCCCGAAGGGTTCGATTACGACCGCTGGCTTGGACCGACCCCGTGGTATCCCTATAACTTCCGACGTGTCGAAGGTAACTTCGGCGGTGGCTGGCGCTGCTTTTGGGAGTATGGCTCCCGCAAGAACGGGGACTGGGGCGCTCACCATTTCGACATCATCCAGTGGGCCCTGGGGATGGACAATTCCGGCCCGATCCGATTCATTCCCAAAGGATGGGATGGAACATCGTATCAGACGCATGTTTACGCCGGTGGCGCGATGGTGTTGCGCGACCATCCGACCGACAATCTTGCCAACCCCGGAAACGGCATGATCGAGTTCATCGGCGATACGGGAAAAGTATTCGTCAGTCGTGGCGGCATGCTCGATACCGTGCCGGCAGAACTGGCCCGAAAGCCCCTCGGCCCCAACGATATCCATTTGTACGAATCGAGAGACCATCTCGGCAACTGGATCGATTGCATCCGCAGCCGCAAACAACCAATCTGCACCGCTGAAATCGGTCATCGCACGGCTACGATTTGCCAGCTCAGCGGAATTGCCGAACGGCTGGGCCGTCCGATTGACTGGAACCCCGACAACGAACAGATCCTGAATGACGCCGAAGCGGCACGATGGTACGATCGTCCGCGGCGTGCACCGTATGTGTTATTATAACCAACAAAGAACATCGCGAATGGAAGTTCTACCTATGAAAACGATATGTCTGATTGGTGTTGTACTCGCAGGTCTGTCGATCGTAACGGGGGTCCATGCACAGACGGATGAGGAATTGATAGCGCAATTGACGGGCAGAGCGAAAGGGCCAACGCGGGATATCGACCAATGGACTGAGGCCTACCAGAAAGCAATGGATTATCTGCTCCCGCTTATGTCGGCTGAGAATGTGAATTCCCGCTATAATTATCAGATCCTGTTGCAGGATATGGGTTCGTATGCCTCTCGCCCCGGAGCGGAGGAACAGCGTTTGGCGATGGCCCGGGTCGTGGTTACGACACTTGAACAGCAGGCGGGAACGGAGAACACGGTCCGCAATTGGTTTATCCTGCAATTGGAGCGTATCGGCAAAGCGGAATCCGTTCCGCTGTTGGCGAAATTGATGTCGGATAAGGATGAGAACACGCGTGATTATGCCCGGCGGGCCCTGGAGATGAATCCGGACGCCAGTGCGACCAATGCGTTGTTGAAGGAACTGTCCGACGCCAGGGAACCTCGTTGGAAGATCGGATTGATTGATGCCCTTGGCAACCGCCATGCATCGTCGGCTGTCAAGCCGCTGACGCAAGCCCTTGGTGATTCGAATCCCGATGTCGCCCGTACGGCGGCCGGAGCTCTGTCAAGGATCGGGGGTCAGGACAGCGCTCAGGCACTATTCGCTCTGCTCACCCAACCGGTTGGGCCGGTCTCTGCCGACGCTGCCCGGGGACTTATATCCATGGCGAGGGATAAAGCTGCGGCCAAAGACACGGCCGGAGCCGCCAAGCTCTACGGCTCTGTTTATGAATGGGCAGGCAAAACCAACGATATCTCCACAGGTGTTCATGTTGCGGCGGCAATGGGACTGATCGTCACCGATTCGGATCGTGGGGTCAAAGAGGCCGTGAAACTCATTCAGGGTGATAATCCCAAGATGAGACAGGCGGCGATTCAGGCGGCCCGTATGTCCACGTCCAAAGCAGTAATTGGGGCGTTAACGGAATTATTGCCAAAACTCAAGAACGACTCTCAGGTTCAGGTGCTCGGTCTGATCGCTGACCTGAAATATGATCCTGCGGAGGCGTCGGTCGTCCAAGTGCTTGCCAGCGAGGATGAGTCTGTTTCTCTGGCAGCGGTCAGTACCCTGAGCCAGCTTGGAACTGAGACGAGTGCCAATACGCTCTTTGACGTGGCTGTGAATGGCCGGGGCAGCGTACAGAAGGCGGCACAGGGTGGCTTGGCCGTGATTTCCAATCCGAAGGTAGATGCCTTGATTCAAACGAAGGCCGTATCCGGCGATGCGAAGGCCAGAGCCGTTGCAATCGATCTTCTCGGACAACGGCGAACGGAGGGGACACCCAAGCTCCTGCTAACCTATGCTTCCGATGCCGATGAGACGGTAAGAACCGCTGCCTTCCAAGCCATGGTCAATGTGGCGGACGCCATCGACGTAGCTGCCTTGACAGATCTTGTGGTCAATACCAGAAACGACGGGGTTCGTAGCGCAGCAGTCACGGCCCTCAAGGCCGTGTTGATCAAAGCCCAAGATAAAGAGACCGCCGGGAAAACGGTTGTCGATCGTATGAACAAGGTTGAGAGCCAGACAAGGCTGGTTCTGTTAGACTCTCTGACCTCGGTGGGTGGTGTTACGGCCCTCAAAGCTGTGACGGACGCGGCACAGAGTGCCGAGGATGCCGTACGAGATGCGGGTATCCGCACGCTGAGCGAATGGCCTGACTACGAGGCAGTACCGGCCCTGGTTGACATTGCGTCGAATGCCCAAACGCCTTTGAATCACTATGTGCTGGCCGTCCGAGGGGCCCTGAGGTTAATCGCACTTCAGCGCCAACCGATGGGACAGCCGATGGAGACCGCGCAGGTGGAAAGCCGAGCCGTATTATGCTTGAAGATACTCGATCAGGCGCGCCGTATCGAAGAGAAGCGGCAGGCAATCACCACGCTGGGGACACTGCCGTGCGAGCGATCCGTGAACCGATTGTTGGAATTGGCCAAAGACGATGATCTCAAGACTGAAGCCGCTCTGGCGGCGGTGAATCTCGCCGGCAGAATGCTCAGAACCAATCGGCAGGCGGGGCAAGAGCTGGCCAAGACGATTCTCGATATGAACGTGTCAACGGACGTCAACAATCGAGCCAATGCCGTCATTAGCGGCAGAGGAATGCCTGTGATGCCCGGAAGTCAACGTATCCGTAGATGATACGGATCTATATTACGATTTGGCTCTTACGAAACCTCATGAACCTCCCACTGCTGGTTCTGGATTCCGGCTTTCGCTGGAATGACAACCTGAGTTTTGTTAGCCCAAGTTACGCAGTTGCGATCCGATATATGGGTTTTTGG
>CAYLSB010000067.1:0-24423 GCA_964386005.1 uncultured Pirellulales bacterium
ACTCTGGAAGGCCCGCCATGCCGCTTAAGGAAGTGCCATTCGGGTCAGACACCCGAACCAATTTAAGGTGTCGGACCCCTTTTTTGTCTTGTATGCGTATCGTCTGGATTCCGGTTCAAGCCCGGAATGACATACGGCCGTGACGGAGCACGGTTCTCCAAAGGGGGAATTCGAAGCGCGAAAAAAAAATCGAAACCGGAGACCATCAATCGAGCGATAGTTCGGGCAGCTCGTCCGTGCCGCTATCTCGCCAGTCTTCGAAACGGTCTCGCATTCGCTGGCTGACGGCGTTTCGTTCCTCTTCGCTCATGGTTTGCCATCGCTGGCCCATGGACTGAAGTCGCTGGGTTTCGGTCTGACGTTCTTCGGGCGACATGGACTGCCATCGCTGCATGATGAGTCCGAAACCCCGACGGAGGCGTTCTTCTTCATCGGGAGTGAGATTCAGATCATTCCAGGTTTTCCGCCACTGGGGCATGTTCTCCGAGGACTGGTTTCGGAACATGTTTCCGAGATTAAGTCTGGGGAATTGGGCGGCGGGCTGGATGGGCTGGACGGGTTCAGGAGCGGGTGTCGGCTGGGCGGCCAAGGCGGCCTCCTGCTCTTTTGCCTGGGAGATTTCTTCATCGAGCTGGCGGAGAAATTCGCGATCTTCGTCGGTCAGATCGGCCGGTTTGTTCTCAGGTGCGGGCGTTTCGACGACTGTCTGGGGCTGTAGGTTTTCGGCGGGCTGGTTCGGCGGCCGGTGACGCAAGCCGAAACCGATACCGACGGCAACGATGACAATCATACTCATTCCGACGAAAATGCCGATTTTTGTCGTGGGCTTCACGATTCCGTCTCCTTGAATATCCATGGGTACAACCTATTATACACGGCCGGGTGGATCTCGGTTACAGGAAACGGGAGATCGGAGCGAAATTTTTTGTACCCTTTCAGACGCCATGGACGGATTTGGCTCCGACGGCCTTATCGCGGGCAGCGATGAGCTGATCTCGGACGGATTCGGGATCGACGATTCCGAAGAGGTAACCCTCGGCGCTTCCGTGGGTTCCAGTGCCGGCCGTCTGGATATCGAGACGCCAGATGTGAAAATACCGTAGCAGAGGGCCCTGCGAGAGGACGACATCGGTGACGCGGTCGAGTGGGATGGATTTGCGTTTCAGGAAAAAAACGCCGGAGTCAATCCGCAAGGTGAATCCCTCGAGCCAGTATCGCAGGGCGTTGGATTGAGCGCGCGCCAGCCAATGGCCGAGAGTGAGGCCCCAGACAATGGCGACGGCGATCCCGGCGCCGAAGATCCAGACGCCGATGAAGAGGATCGCCAGGATGGCATTCCAATAGAAGTAGCGGGCGACGTTTCCACGATCGATTTCGAAACAGGTTTTGTCATCCATTTGGATTTCCCTTTGAAAGGTGCGTCGAGACATTTCGACGCTCTAACACAATGAACTTGAATCCGAACAGACTATTCAGGATTCCCGCTTTCGCCGGAATGACACAAGGTCTTTGCGTCATTCTGTTAGAGACGTTTCGACTATTATTCTTTCAAGTATAGACCGACACTATGGAAAAATGTGACAGATTTTTCAAGGATTTATTTTTTACGGCCACCGGGACCGGAGCCGATAAAACGGCCGAGGGATTCGATGCGTGTGCGAAGGCAAGCGTTACAGGCCTCAGCGGTTTCGTTGATGCAGGCCTTGCCGGGATAGATCTCGTAGAGAATTCGATATTGCGGAGGGGTAAGATTGGGCATGACGACATTGGCGCCGCGCTGAAGTCCGAGTTCGCGGCCTGTGTCGCGGTTGATTGTGGCCAGCGCGGTGGTACTGGGGATATTAGCGGTCGGGCAGACCAGCCGCGCAAGAGCAACGGTTTTGTAGGTCATCATTTCGTCACTGGGAACCTGTTGATCCGGCGGAAGGGCCGGCGTGGCGGCTGAACCGAGGGGCGTGTGGGGATTGGGAATAAACGGGCCAACGCCGATCATGTCGAGGTCAAGTCGGCGGAAGTAGCCGATGTCTTCGGCCAATGAGCGGAAACTTTGGCCGGGGATGCCAACCATGACTCCACTGCCGACTTCATAACCGAGAGAGGCCAGTGCCGCCAGCAGCTCGAAGCGATCCGGGCGATTGGGTACGGATGGATGGATGTGCTCATACAGGATTTTGTCGGAAGTTTCAAATCGGAGCAGATAGCGGTCGGCACCGGCAATGCGCCATGCGACGAGGTCTTCCACCGGCCGTTCTCCCAAACTGAGCGTGACGGCCAGGGCGGTTTGTTGTTTGATCCGCCGGATGATATCGGCCAGCCATTCCGTCTCGATTCCATAATCTTCTCCGGCCTGGAGAACAACGGTGCCATATCCGAATTCCACGGCGTTGCGGGTGCACGCGAGGATTTCGTCGGCGGTCATGCGATAACGCGTCAGCTCGGGATTTTCGATATTGAGACCGCAGTAATGACAACGACGGGAGCAATAGTTCGAAATCTCGATAAGGCCGCGAAGGTGGACGGCATCTCCGACATTTTGTCTTCGAAAGGCGTCGGCCTGTTGCCAGAGATGTTGGAGTCGGTCGGCATCGGTTTCGCGAAGCCAACATACGATATCTTCAATGGCTAATATTGGTTCAGGCATATCGATTCCGGCGGCGCGCTTCGTGGAATATCTCCAATGCGGCCGGGAAGGGCTGTAGAGCCCGCTCCAGGATTCCCAGCGTGTAGGCGATGACCAGGCCGTAGTTGGTAATCGGCACATTCTCTCTACGGCACTGGAGGATCCGGCTGAGCATCTGGCGTCGGTTGGACATACACGAGCCGCAATGAATGACTAATTTATATTCCGACAGGTCTTCGGGGAAATCGCGACCCTGATAGGTGGTAAACTCAAGTATTCCACCGACATGCTCGTTCAGCCAGCGGGGAATTTTGACGCGGCCGATATCATCACCAATGGGATGATGCGTACAGGCCTCAGCTACCAGAACGCGATCTCCGGGATGGAGAGACTCGATGGCCATTGTGCCCTGTGTCTGGACGATCAGGTCGCCTTTGAGACGCGCGAACAGGATGGAAAAACTCGTCAGCAAGATTTCCGGCGGCGTGTCGGCGGCGACCTTTTTGAAGGCCTGCGAATCGGTGACGACGATTTTGGGCGGCTTTTTGAGGTTGCCCAGAGCGGTCTTAAGGTCTCGTTCCTTGACAACGACGCAACAGGCGTCGCCGTCGAGAAGATCGCGAATGGTCTGGACCTGGGGCAGGATGATCCGGCCTTTGGGGGCTTCTTTATCGATGGGTACCACCAGCACGGCCGTCTCGCCCGGCGCGACCAGATCGGAGAGAATCGGGGGGCTTTCGAGGAAATCGGCGGGGGCGGCATCCAGCAGGGCCTGGCGAAGGTCCGCGAGGCCATCTCCGGAAGAAATGGAGGTGTGGACTAACCGGATATGCGATGATGATAAATCGGCGAGTGCGGCAGGATCGGGCCCGGCCAGATCGGTCTTGTTGAAGACGGCCAGGACGGGGATTTTTCGGCCGTGTAGTTCGGAGAGAATGTGTCGTTCAAAGTCCCCCCAGATCCCATCGGTGATAATCACGCCGAGATCGGTACGGTCGAAAACTTTGCGGGTTTTCTGAATGCGAAGTTTACCAAGGGCGCCTTCATCGTCAATCCCGGCGGTGTCGATAAACAAGACCGGCCCCAGCGGAAGAAGTTCCATCGGCTTTTCGACCGGGTCGGTTGTGGTGCCGGCCTGTGGCGAGACAATGGAGACCTGCTGGCGGGTGATGGCGTTGAGCACGCTGGACTTCCCGACATTGCGGCGGCCAAACAGGCCGATATGCAGTCGCATGGACTTGGGTGTTGATTCGGTCATTTGTTTGTCGATCCCCGATTCGTTTATCGTATGGCCGGTCCGCCGAAAACCGGCGTTGAAGCCCCCGAAAGTTCTTGTTGCATCCGATGAATCGATTCGTATAATATACTACCAAAAATTCTCCTTGTGAACAAGGGGTTGTTGAATGTATGGAAACAGAAACCATCGGGTGGTCGTCGGAATTGCGTTTCTGATGTCCGTTGGCGGGATTTCGTCGGCGGCTTCATGGCGTCTGTCGGAATCCGGACAATGGTCGGATATTGCCCAGGATCCACAGTCGAAGATGCTGCTGGATATCTCGGCCTTTAAGCAGCAGATCGCAGCGGGCCAATCGGCTGAGGCGGCCCGAACGCTGGCTTCATTGCGCGCGGAGAATCCGCGGCTTGACGGACCGGATATGGTTCGATTCATCGAGGCCGAGAAACTGTATGCCACCCGAAATTGGGACAAAGCCGTCCGGAAGTATGACGAGTTGCTTGATCAGTTCCCCACCAGTTGGTTATGCGATGCCGCTCTGGAACGGCAATATTCCATCGGAGTGGCCTATCTCAACGGCGAGAAACGCAAGGTTTTGTTTTTGCGTCTGTCGGGGGTAGAGGACGGGGCCGCGATCATGCAAAAGATCTCCGATCGGACGGGAGATGCTCCGATAGCCAAGCGATCTCTGGTCACGCTGGCACGGAGTTATGAAAAACAGAAGATGTACATGGAGGCGTACGAGACCTGGGTGGAGGTGTCGTCGCGATGGCCGACGGGGGATCTGGGCCGGGAAGCCCTGCTGGAGATGGGCCAGAACCTGCATTCGTCGTATAAGGGACCCCTGTATGATCACAAGGGACTGACCAGCGCCAAGAGTTACTATGCCAACTATGCCCTGCGGTATCCGGAAGACGCCAAAGATCGCGACATGGCCGGCAAACAGAATCTGATCGAGGAGCAGTTGGCGTACAAACAATATTCCATCGGGCGATATTATGATCGAACCGACGATCCGTCGGCGGCGGAGATGTATTACAACGAGGTGATCCAGGATTGGTCGGCCAGCAGCGCGGCGCAACGGGCCCAAGCGCGGCTGGACCAGAAAACCGATGGCAAGCTGCCCGAGGAACCGAAAAAACTCAACCGAAAAATGTTTGATGGGATGTGCACGTTTCTGGATCACTGGTTCGGCCTGACATGGATTATCCCCACGAAAACCGCCAACGAAAATTCGGGGGACCTTCCATGAACCCGTGCATGAACATCAAGTGGAACCTCTTCATGACCTTTCAGACGATTGTTTTCGGGCGCATAACGAGGATCGCGAGTATCGCAGCATTCACCGCCGTTCCGGCGGCGATGCTGGTTTTGGGCGGTTGTACCGTCGGAGGGATACAGGGTTATACCAACGACTGGTTGCATCCACAGGATGTGGGATCGGTTTATGTGGAGATGTTCGATACGCGGAGTTTCCGGCGGGGACATGAATATGACCTGACCAGCGCGATCTGCAAACAGATCGAGGCGCGGACTCCGTACAAGATTGTATCCGATCGCGACAAAGCCGATACGATCCTCTCGGGCCGGATGAACATCGGGGCCGGGATTCTTTCGAGCGAACCCTATGAGGGCCGCGCCCTGGAACGCGAAGCGCTGGTATCGGTGATCTTTACCTGGAAAAATCTCAAAACAGGCGAGATTCTGATCAACCGGGAGACGGTTCAGGTCTCTGCGGACTATACGACGCGTCTCGGCCAGGATTTCGAGTACGCCGCGGATGTTGCGGTGAACCGGGCAGCCGAGCGTGTCGTAGAACGCATGGAGCAATCGTGGTAGAAAGCGGCGTTTCCGGGTGAAACCGACGCCAACCGCGAGGGGTCGGAAACCGGCGCGGATCGAGGGATGACGAAATGAGAAACATAACCAATCGATTTCGCATTGCCATGATCCGAATCATCGAGTCCATTCCTTCGTGGGCGAAGCATCCGACGGTATTGTCGGCCGTAGGGGTCGCCATGCTTTTGACGGCGGTGTTGCTGTTTCATACCCGTCGTGTGGAACGCATCGAATCGGTCCAGGACCTGATTCGATATGCGGATCAGGGCTTGATTCGTACGATGTGGATTCGGCCGGATCGGATCGAAGGGGAATTTAACGAGGCGTCCATTGTGACACGCGGGCTCGGTTCGCCGGCCCGGTTTCGTCTGGATTGTTCGGGAACCCTTCAGGACCAGGCCGTTAGCCGTTTGGAGCATGCCGGCGTGGAAAGAATCCAGCCAAAACAGCGAAACAAATCGGCGAACGGATGGATTGTGCCGATGACGGTCGGAGTCCTGGCGGCGCTAGCGTGGATTTTTCGGCGAGAATGGATCGCGACATTGCGACGGTCCGGCATCGCCCGTTTCTATTGAGGTGAAATTCGATTATGGCAAACAGTCCGAATCCTTCTTCCCGGGGTCCCAAGGGATTGCCCAAGCCCGGGCTGAACAACCGCAACCCGCTGAGCTGGATGGCCATCGGATTGATCCTGCTGTTAATGCTGCTGACGGTGGTTCGTACCGGGCGGGTTGACGAGGTCAGTTATTATCCGGAATTTTTGGATTATCTGGACAAGGGATATGTCAAAAGCGTGCGGATTCACCATGAAACGATTCAGGGTGAATTCAACGATGCGGGGATCGCCGCCCGGGAAAAAGGATCGCCCGCGAATTTCGAGGTGATTTACATCGAGTCGATGCACAATGAAATGCTGATGAAGCGGCTGGAAGAAGCCAAGGTGGAAATCCGGGGCAAAAAACAGGATTTGTGGCTTCCGTTCCTGTGGCAGCTTCTGCCGATCATCGTTCTGGGTGCGATCATTTATTTCATCTTTCTACGGAATATCCGCAGCGGGGGCGGTGGTGTGCTGATGAATTTCGGGCGCAGCCGCCACAAGTTGCGCGGGAAGGAACAGAAATTCACCTTCGACGACGTCGCCGGAATCGAAGAGGCCAAGGAAGAAGTGGCCGAGACGATTGAATTTCTCAAGAATCCCAAAAAGTTCAAGAAGATCGGCGGACGAATCCCTCGCGGGATCCTGCTGGTCGGCCCGCCGGGCTGCGGGAAAACCCTTCTGGCCAAGGCCATCGCCGGGGAAGCGGACGTTCCGTTTTTCAGCATCGCCGGCAGCGACTTCGTCGAGATGTTTGTCGGCGTCGGCGCCAGTCGGGTTCGCGACCTGTTCAAACAAGCCAAGGAAAATTCGCCCTGCATCATCTTCCTCGACGAAATTGACGCCATCGGCAAGAAGCGCGGGCCTGGATTTGTCAGCGGCGGTCACGACGAACGGGAGCAAACCCTCAATGCGATCCTCGTCGAGATGGACGGCTTCGACACCGACGACCAGGTGATCGTCATTGCCGCGACCAATCGTTCGGATATTCTCGATCCCGCGCTGACTCGCCCGGGCCGTTTTGATCGTCAGGTGATCGTGCCGTTACCCGATCTCAAGGGACGGGCCAAGATTCTCAAGGTTCACTCCCGCAAGATCAAGATGGGACCGGATGTGGATCTGGAACGGGCGGCCAAAATCACCCCGATGTTCAGCGGAGCCGAACTGGAGGCCCTGATCAACGAAGCGGCCATCAGCGCCAGCATGGCCAACAAGGATTATGTCGAGATGACCGACATGGAGGAGGCCCGCGACAAGGTCCGCTGGGGTCGAGCCAAGAAGAGCCGTGCGGTGGATGAAAATGACAAACGCCTTACCGCTTATCATGAAGCCGGACATGCCCTGGTTCAGTCGATGCTCAAAGACGCCGATCCCCTGCACAAGGTCAGTATCATTCCCCGGGGAGCTATGGGCGGCGCCACATTTGCCATGCCGGAAAAGGACCGGCATTATTACACCAAGCGGTATTGCATGGCGCTGTTGCAGGTTTGTTTTGGCGGGCGCATTGCCGAAGAATTGTTCTGCGATGACATCAGCAGCGGAGCTCAAATGGATATCCAGCAGGCCACCCAGATCGCCCGGGAGATGGTGATGAACTGGGGCATGGGAGATCAGATCGGATTGATCAATTATTCCGGCGATTCGATGCGGGATGGATATTATTTCGGCCCGTCCAATGATTACTCTCAGAAGACCGCGGAATTGATCGATCAGGAGATCAAGAAAATCGTGGATCGAGCGTACAGCGACTCGCGGAATCTGATAGAGACTCACCGGGATAAACTGGAAGGAATCGCCAAAGCCCTCTTGAAATACGAGACGCTGGATTCCGACGAGGTCAAGATCATCCTGGAAGGAGGAAAACTGGAAAAGCCGACCGTCGGCGAATTGCTGGCCCAGGAGCAGCAGAAAACGCATCCGCCGTCCGGAGACACTCCCGCGGCGACGGCGTCCTGACTTCATGTCGATCCGCCCTCCGCAATCCGTTGGGATCGTTGAAACGCGGAAGATTCGCGTCGTCGAGGCCGATGCGCCGATGCTGCTGCAATGCGGTAAGGCGCTGGGGCCGATCGACGTGGCCTATGAGACCTACGGAACGTTATCCGACCCGCAGGACAATGCCGTTTTGATCTGTCATGCTCTCAGCGGAAATGCCCATGTGGCCGGATTCAGCAGCGCCGCAGATCGTAAGCCCGGCTGGTGGGATAGTATGGTCGGTCCCGGCAAGCCCATTGATACCGATCGATATTTCGTGATCTGTTCCAATGTCATCGGCGGTTGTTCGGGGACGACCGGCCCTTCCGAGATCAATCCCGTAACGGGAAAACCCTATGGATTGGAATTTCCCCTTATCACTATAGCAGACATGGTGGATGTTCAAAAGCTTCTTATGGATCGACTGGGAATACGACGTCTGCTATCGGTCATCGGCGGTTCGATGGGCGGAATGCAGGTTCTGCAATGGGCGATTTCGTATCCGAAGATGGTGGAAAGCGCCATCGTGATCGCTTCCACCGCGCGGCTCAATGCGCAGTCGATCGCCTTCGATGCGGTCGGGCGTAACGCCATCCTGGGCGACGCCAATTTTAACAACGGGCAGTATCATGACAAAGACGGCCCGGACCGGGGACTGTCGATTGCCCGGATGATCGGACATATCACGTATCTTTCCGAGCAGAGCATGCACAAGAAGTTCGGCCGCCAACTCCGTAATGCCGAAGAATATCGATACGATCTCGTTTCGGAATTCGCGGTCGAGACCTATCTGGATCATCAGGGACAGACCTTCGTCGAACGATTCGACGCCAACAGTTATTTATATATCACCAAGGCGATGGACTATTTCGATTTACCGCAGGAATACGGCACCCTGCATCAGGCGTTCGCCGATACCGAAGCGAGGTTTCTGGTTCTGAGTTTTACGAGCGACTGGCTGTTCACCGCCGGCCAGTCGGAGGAAATCTGTAACGCGCTGACCAGTCAGGGCAAGGATGTCACCTACTGCAATGTCCGATCGCCCTATGGTCATGACGCTTTCCTGCTGGAACCCAAAACCCTCGGCGATCTGATCAGCGGATTCCTCGATACCAACCATCGCGGCCTTCAGGGCAGGTCGCCGGGCGGGCCGGTTGCTCCTTCACCGAAATCCAGCCCGGTCGATCACGCCAAACGGATCCGCGTGGATTATGACTTGATCGAGTCGCTCATCGAACCGGAAAGCCGCGTGTTGGATGTCGGCTGCGGCGACGGCGAATTGCTGAGTAACCTGATCCGAGATAAAGGGATTCGAGGCGAAGGATTGGAACTGGATCAGGACATGATTGTGCATTGCGTTCAACGGGGACTTTCCGTGATTCAATGGGATATCGATCGGGGGCTGCACCAGTACGCCCCCGACAGTTTCGATTATGTGATCCTGTCGCAGACCCTGCAAACGGTCAGGGAACCGGAAAAAGTGCTGCGGGAACTGATTCGCGTGGGCAAGAAAGTGATCGTGAGCTTTCCGAACTTCGCCCATTGGGGCTGTCGTCTTCAGATGTTGTTTGGCGGCAAAGCGCCCCAAACCCGGCAGTTGCCTTTCCGCTGGTACAATTCGCCGAACATTCACTTCCTGTCGTTGAAGGATTTCGACCATTTCTGCCGGGAACTGGGCATCCGGATCGAAAGGAAAATCCCCCTGGGCAAATCCAGCGTTCGTCCCGTAGGATTTCTGCCGAATCTGTTCGCGACGCAGGGCGTGTATGTCACCAGCAAGTATTCAAATGAATAATCCTACGCAATCAAAGCGAATGCGTCTTTGGCGGTCATTCCCTCCCGAATGCCCAATTCCCCGGCCTTGGCATTGGCCCGGGTGATTTTTCGATCGCAGAATCGTTCCAACGTTCCAATCGGATGGCTTGGACCGCTTTCGACGATGGCGGCGGCGGTTCCGAAATCCTGGCAGCAATCGATGTCGAAGGCCGGACATGCCAAAAACCCTTTGCGACCGGTGATCATCAGGATTTTGAAATCCTGCCACTTCACGACAATACCTTCCACAGGTCCATTGCTGGATTCAAAACGCTGCGTAATCAATTCCATAGGCAACCTCGTTTCCCATGGGGCTTCCGCAGTAACAGCCCCGGTTTTCGCGGATTTCCGATACAGATTCTTTCGCGCCCATTACCTTACGCGGAAGAACGAGAATCGTCAACAGGCAATCAATCGGGTCGGATCACAGATGGACGCCACAGTAACCGATTTCGTCGCAGAGTTCCTTGACTTTCTTCCACGCGTGTTCATCCTCGATCACGGCCGCGGCGATTGGATACAGAACCGATTCTTCCTGTGCCAGATGCTCGCGGATCAGGGGGCCGATATAGGTTGTCAGCGAATGCAGGTTGACGCGAAATTCCGCCAGCGCGGTTTCCCGGTATCCGGCGATCAGCCGTACCATACACCCGATGGCCTCCCGGATGATTTCGTGTTCGGCCGTGGCGGTCCGACACAGACTCGCCCAGCCATACTGTTGCAGGAATGGAAACAGGATGTCGTCTTCGCGGTCGAGATGTTCCTGCCAGCCGTTGAGGTGTTCTACAATATGCCCCAACCGCATGAACCAATCGCTGGAATCCTTCATTTCCTCGATCGAGCGAATCTGTAGGTTGATTTCTTCGAGATCGCCCAGCCAGCAGCGCAGAAGATCGTGCTCCGCCAGTATCCGCAGAAGAATGTGGTTTCCGCGGAGTCGTCCGCGAAGGTTGCGTCCCTGGCCTTCCAGTATCCCCATCAATAAAAATGCGACCGATAATTTTCCGGCCAGTTTGGCCGAGAATCCTTCGCGGATCAGGTCTTGTTCGGCCTCATTGATGTCTGTGGGCGTCACCTGAACAATCAGCCGATGGGCCTCCCGGCGCAATTCGTTGGGATCCATGCCCTGGTTGATCCGTCGAAGCAGACTTGCCAATGCCTCCGAACGGCTGGGGCCATGTGAATTCTGAATGGGTTGGTTCATGGTTCTCTCCCATCAAGATGTCTTTTGGTGAAACCGATGCGTTGTTTACCGGACTTTATCTCCTTCCGGGATCGGCCCCCGATCACGTCGGGCACGTTTCCATCCGGCTTTCCGCTCCATTACTATCGGACTTCTCATTAAATTATACAATAAAATGCCGGATGGGGTTCGGGGGTTTGATTTTGGATTTTTGAAAACCAATTCGGCCGTACCGCGTAGAAGTAGGGAAATCAACGGGGATGGCATGGAGATTGGGTATGGCTGAAGAATCCAAACAATCTGTTTCGTGTCGCCATCGTCGGCCGAATCTGGTTTTGGTCGCTCTCGCCGAGGAACCGACTCTGGCCCGACATTTTCAAAAGATTCTGCAACGGGACAATATTCATGTTGTCCTTCGAATGGAGCCGAACAGATCCGACGGATTCCGTGTGGCCTTGTGGGTTCCGAAGGGGTTGTCGGATCGCGCCTTTCGTCTGCTGCAATCGGAGAATGCGCTGGATTCGTTCTATGAGACCCTGATCCAATCGCCGATCTATGATTCAGAGGATTCATGATCGCCGGATCATGGCGATACAATTACCTCGAATCTCTCCCCGCGCACAGGATGGAGGCCAGGGCAATCCCCGCCGTTTCGATCCGTAACGTTGTCTGACAAAGAACGATTTCTTTAGCCCCCGTATCCCGTAGTATTCGCTGTTCTTCATCGTTGAATCCGCCTTCCGGTCCGATCCAGGCGATGGTATCACCGGCCTCCAATCCTCCCCGAAGCAGGGGAATCGCCTCGGCCGAAAAACCGCCGAAGATACAATTTGCGGTTGGGTATTCGATTCTCAACCGGCCGAGAACTTCTTCGAATCGGGACACCGAATCGATCTTCGGCAGAAAAACTCTCCCGCATTGCTTTGCCGCCGCGACGGCGATCTTGTGAAACCGCGGTCCGGACGAATCGCCCGCGGCCTGCTTGACCGTTCGCTGAAACACCACAGGCACAAAATGATCGACGCCCAATTCCGTACCTTGTTCAATGAGAGCTTCGAATCGCTGGCCCTTAGCCATGCTGACGGCCAGGACGATTCGTCCGGATTGGCGCGGCGGATGTTGCGTTCGCCGGAGAACTCTCGCTCGGATGGTTCGACGATTCGTTTTTTCGATGCTGGCTTCGGCCGTGGATCCCTGTCCGTCGAAAAGTTCGACGGTATCTCCCGCGGTCATGCGAAGAACATTCCGGATATGATGGGACTCCACATCATCCAGTTCAATCGAATCCATTGTCAGGTTTTCGCAATACGCTCGTATCGTTCTCACTGAACGCTCTGATTCCGATTGCCATCTTGTATTTCAACTTCCCGATTCATCCAAGACCATCCTACCGGTCCGGAGCTAATTTCGCAAGCTGCGGTCTTGTCCCATTCGTAAAATTGGTTACACTATCATCTGATGGATTAATCGATTGAACCTTACTGAAAGGAGAAGATCATGTGGAACCGAATCGTCGCACTGTCGTGTCTTGTTAGTGTCGCATCC
Source organism: uncultured Pirellulales bacterium (assembly GCA_964386005.1). Taxonomy (GTDB): domain Bacteria; phylum Planctomycetota; class Phycisphaerae; order Sedimentisphaerales; family Anaerohalosphaeraceae; genus FEN-1350. The sequence continues at coordinate 12,806 of CAYLSB010000067.1, forward strand.
ATTCTGTCCGGCTGTCAGGGGCTTCGTAGCGCGGTCTTGTCCACGTCTCTGGATAACCTGTCGCTGTTGTCGAATGCGCAAACCCGATCGATCAGCCCGGAAAACTTTTCCGGTGAAAAGGGCAAGGGGGGCATGGCCACGGAGGGTACCGGTAAAAACGCCGCCCGGGAGCTCGGTCAGAAGTGGAAGGTTTCCCCGTCCATCGTGATCAAGGCCGGAACGACCTTTACCCTGGCCGACATCGAAGGCCCCGGCATGATCCAGCATATCTGGATGACTCCGACCGGCGATTTTCGCCAGTCGATCTTCCGCATCTTCTGGGATGACGAGAAAACCCCTTCGATCGAAGTTCCCGTCGGCGATTTCTTCGCCAATGGCTGGGGCCGATTCGCTCTGGTCAGTTCGTTGGCGGTGTGTGCCAATCCCGGCAGCGGGTTCAACAGTTATTGGCAGATGCCGTTCCGGAAACGCGCCGTACTGACCTTTGAGAATCTCGATTCGAAGGACATGGTCCTCTATTACCAGATCGACTACGCTCTGGGTTCCGTTTCCCGCAGGGCGGCCTATTTTCACGCCCAATTCCGTCGTGTCAATCCGTTGCCGACGATGCAGGACTACACGATTCTGGATAATGTTACTGGAAAAGGCCAATATGTCGGAACGTACATGTGCTGGGGTTCCAATTCGCCCGGATGGTGGGGCGAAGGCGAGATCAAATTCTTCATGGACGGGGACCATGACTTTCCGACGATCTGCGGGACCGGTACGGAGGATTATTTCTGCGGTTCCTACGGCTTTATGCGGCCGGGCACGGAAGAATACATGGAATTTACATCGCCTTATGCGGGAATGCCGCAGGCCCTCAAGGCCGAAAGCAACACCCTCAAGCAACCGCGGTTCGGCCTGTATCGCTGGCATATCACCGATCCCATTCGCTTTGACAAGGATCTCCGCGTAACGATCCAATCGCTGGGATGGCAGTCCGAGGGTCGTTACCTGCATCTGAAAGATGATCTGTCTTCGGTGGCCTATTGGTACCAGACGGAGCCGCATAATCCGTTCCCGGTCTTGCCCCCGAGGGATAAACTGGTCATTCCATGGTAAGAACGAATCGAATCCAATGGCCATTTCATAGGGGCGTTTTTCAAGCCCGCCCGTACATTCTTGGATAACGCCGTTTCGGATTCCTCATCGGGTATGAAACGACAAAACAAACAACCTGACAAGACGAATTCATCTTCAGACGATCTGAAGAGTAGAAGGGATCTCTTATCCCGGAAACTATGGTTGATGCTGGGGGGTCTGGTCGTCGGTTTTGTGATTGCCGAATGGGCGACACGGATCTGGCTTTACGGCGTGGCGGATGATTACACCTTCGCGCAGATCGCCCTTTATGAAGATGTGCCGCAGCAACATAGAATGTTTTCGCCGCACCATTACCTGAACTACTGTAACACGGCCAACTTTGTCAGCCGTGATGGATTAAACCATCATAACAGTTTGGGATTTCGGGGAGAAGAGATTGCCGTACCCAAGCCGGCGGGGCGGTTCCGAATTGTGGTTCTCGGCGGTTCGGGAACATACACCATCAAGGTTCCGGATTATCGCAAATCGTTTCCGGCTTTGTTAGAGAAACAGCTTCGTGAAAAGTACGGCCGATCGAATGTCGAGGTCATCAACGCAGGCGTCGGCGGCTACAATTCGTGGGAAACCCTGATCAACCTGCAGTTCCGCGTGCTGGATCTTCAGCCGGATCTGGCGATATTCTACGATGCGATCAACGACGTTCACGCGCGAATCGTTCCGCCGGATACGTATCGCGGCGACAATTCCGGGGAGCGGCGGCAATGGCAGACGCCGAAGAGATCGCTGTGGGAACGGAGCGTGTTGTTGCGTCTGCTCAACCAGCGGCTTCGAATATTCCCCATGCGATATGTCGGCCTGGAGGGTTATGTCAACACCGATAGTTCCTATCTGAGTCTGTGGAGCCAGTCGTCGGGGATGGTCGAGCTGATCGACGCCAATCCTCCGATATTCTTTCGAAGGAATATCGAAAATATGATCGCCATCACCCGCGGGCAGAAGATCGGGTTTGTCCTCTCGACCTGGGCCCACAGCCCCAACAAGCAAGGGCCGGGCGAATATGTCACCTGGCCGCAATATGCCAAAGGCGCCGCCGAGCACAACGAGATCATCAAGGCCGTAGCCGTCGAACAGAAGGTGCCGCTATTGGATCTTGCTGCGGTGATGCCGCAGGATGCCGGGTACTGGTTCGACGGCCGGCATGTTAACGAAGCGGGAGCCGAAAAGAAGGCGGAATTCTTCGCCAAGTTCCTTACCGATCAAAACCTGATTCCAAAAAGATGAAAGGAAAAGATGATGAAAACAAGGATTCGAATTGGATTAGTTGTTTCTTTTCTCACTCTTGTTGTTTCCTTTTCCGCCTCGGCGGCGGTGCGCAAGGAAGTCCGTATCCCCGATATTGCCGGATATCGAACGCTCAAATGCGATTTCCATATGCACACCGTTTTTTCCGACGGAAATGTCTGGCCGACGGTGCGAGTCGATGAGGCCTGGCGCGAGGGGCTCGATGCGATTGCCATCTCCGATCATATCGAATACCAGCCGCACAAAGATGATATACCCACGAAGCATCATCGGCCGTTCGAGATTGCCGCGCCCCGTGCCAAGGACTTGAACATCCTCTTGATCCGCGCCTGCGAGATCACCCGCGATACACCGCCCGGACACTACAATGCGTTGTTTGTCAAGGATGTTGCGGCCCTGGATATCAAGGATTTCTTGACGCAGATCAAGGCCGCCAATGACCAGGGGGCTTTTGTGTTCTGGAACCATCCGGGTTGGAAACAATCCAAACCGACCGAATCGTACTGGTTTGATATCCACAAGACCTTGGTCGATCAAAAACTCATCCAGGGTATCGAGCCGTTCAACGGCGGCCAGTATTACAAGGACGCTCACGCCTGGGCGGGCCAGTACAATCTTACGCTGATAGGTAACTCGGATACGCATGCGCCGATGGATCCGCCGATCGAAAATCACGCCAAGCACAGGACGATGACGCTGGTCTTCGCCAAGGATCGATCGGTCGATGCGATTCAGGAAGCCCTCAAGTCCGGCCGCACGGCCGTATGGGCCCTGAATCAGATCGCCGGAAAAGAGGAATTTTTAAAGCCGCTCTTCGAGGCGTCGGTTGAATTCATGCCGGTCCATCATCGCAGCGGAACGACGGCCATTCTGGAAATCCGCAACAAGTCCGATGTGCCGTTCGAACTGGGCCGCAAAGGAAGCGCCAAGCCGTTGGTACTGGAACCCAACAGTACCACGATCCTGAAGCCGACCATCAACAAGGAAACCGGCAAAGCGGAACTGAACTACGAAGTCACAAATCTGCTCATCGAACCCGATAAGGGCCTGCCGATCACGGTGACGATTTCGGCGCCATAGGGTGAAAATGGTCTGATAAATCTGCATGAGCTGGGTTTTGGAATTGAATTGACAGATATGAAATAGCCGACAATACTGGTAGTAGATTCGATGAGCGTTGTCGGATATTGTAGGTATGCGCAGAGTAAGTTGTAAGGCGGCAAGAAATGATCACGGAAGCCAAAATCACGAATTTCAAGTGTTTCAAAGAACTGACAGTTCCTGAAATGGGCCGGATTACCCTCATTGGGGGCAGAAACAATGTGGGCAAAACGGCTCTTCTGGAAGCCCTGTTTTTGTATCTGGACCGGATGAATCCCCATATGATTATCCGGCTTTTTGGATGGCGCGGTATTCCCGAGGTTATACTCCAACCTGAATCTGTCTGGGGTCCGGTTTTTTACGATCAAAATATGTCCCAAGCGATCCACATCTTTGTAGAAAGCGATTTGGAAGCGGGATCGGCAAAATTTGTTTTCAACAAACAATATATGCCCCCACAGGTATCCGGAGTTATTCCACCTGAACAGGCCAGTGTCAAGACGGAAGATCGTGCACCACGTATGGAGGCATTGGATATTGATTATACCGATCGAGATGGACGAGTTATCCAACGATCCCATTTATATACGACACCACAGGGGACGCCTGCTCTTCATATCGATATTCCTTCATCCCGGGTTCGTCCTGCTGTATTTATCCCATCACGCTCCCATATCATACCGAACCAGATAACCGATGGATTTAGCCAAATAGCCAAGTCTGGTATGGAAGAAGAGGTTGTCGATATTCTTCGAATCGTTGAACCACGCCTCATGAATTTGAAAGTGATAACAACAGGAGGCATACCTCTTGTTCATGGGAAACTTGAGGGACTAACGAAGACTCTTCCGATCAACCTGATGGGCGAAGGGATAGAGAGAATTTTATCCATTGCTGTTTCGATTATTTCGGGAGGGTACCATTGCATTTTGTTAGATGAAGTTGAAAATGGCCTACATCACTCAGTTATGACTGATCTTTGGAAAATGATCGGAAAAGCCGCCCGTCAGTACAACTGCCAGATTCTTGCGACAACGCACAGCGATGAGTGTCTGGAAGCAGCCCATGAAGCGCTATCGGATATGAGAGATGACTTCCGATATATTCGCCTGGATCGACAGGATGGTCTTATCACTGCCAAAGTTGCGGACTATGAGATGATTGGAACCGCCATTCGTACTCGAATGGAGGTTCGATGATATGGACGATTCATCTGAATCTCGAAAAAAACGAACAATCACAAAACCTAAGGCCATTCTTGTCGAGGGTAAAGATGCCGATCATTTCATGCGCCATGCGTGTAAGTTCTATCGGCCACAAAAAGAAGATGTCGAAGTTTTTGATTATTGTGGTCTCAAAGAATTAACGCATTATTTGAAGGTTTTCACGGTTTACGAAGGATTTGACATGATTGACACAATTGTGATCGTTCGGGATGCCGAAAGGTATTTAGATGATTCCCCTCAAGTATTCAATAATCCCTTCGATAGTGCCTTCGAAAGTGTGAAATCTTCGATTCAATCAGCTACTCGCGAAAATAAGAACCTTGATCTGGGGATTCCAGAGAAACCTTTTGAATTCAACGACCATTCTGATGCAAAATGTCGATGTGCCATCATGATTTTTCCCGGCCCGGGGTGTAAGGAAGGGACTCTGGAAGATCTTTGTTTAATGACAGTCCAACATGATCCCATAATGCCTTGTGTTGACTCATATCTGACATGTGTCCAGGAAACGGGAGAGGAATTACGAAGGCTCCACAAAAACCGACTCCATGCGTTCCTTTCGGGAAAAAACGACGCCGTGGGTATGCCCATAGGATTGGCATTTAAGGCAGAAGTTTTCAATCCCAACCATTCAGCCCTTGAGCCCTTCAAGCGGATCATCCAGCAGATGTAAATTGTCATTTCCTATAAGCAAAGCCGTAGGATCTGTTCGACCTCTTTGGCCGTGATATTCAGGTGTTCGCCCAAGGTTGTTCCTCGTTCGGCGAAGCGTTCGATAACCTTATGGATATCGGTTCCGCCGATTCGGTAATCTCCGAGCCGCGTGGGCATTCCGATCGAGTGGAAAAAAGCGACGGTTTTGTCGATCGCGGCGTCGGCCTGATCATCGATCGAGCCGGAGGTCACATGCCAGACACGACGGGCGTATTGGGCGAGCTTGGCCTTCTTGTGCTGTTTTTGATGCTGCCACAGTGCCGGAAGAATGATCGCCAGCGATTCGGCGTGGGCCACGCCGAAGAAGGCCGTCAACTCGTGGCCGATCATGTGCGTGGACCAGTCCTCGACGCAGCCGCAGGCGATGATCCCGTTGAGCGCCTGCGTGGCGCACCACATGAACGTTGCCCGTGAATTATAATCCGGTTGATCGGCCAAAATCATGTCGGCTTGTTCGATAAGCGTTTTCAGGATCGCTTCGGCCTGGCGATCCTGCAATGGCGTGTGCACATCGTGGGTCATGTACTGCTCCATCACGTGCACGAAGGCGTCGACAAGGCCGTTACGAATCTGATTTTTCGGGAGGGAGTATGTCGTTTCGGGATCGAGAATGGAAAAAACCGGGAATACCTTTGGATTACCGAAAGCCAGCTTCTCCTGTGTCTTTTCGCGGCTGATCACGGAAAAGCAATTCATCTCCGAGCCCGTGGCCGGCAGCGTCAGAATGGCCCCCATTGGCACGGCGGCCTTAACGCACCCGCCCTGAGTGGTCAGGATGTCCCACGGATTTTTACCGCGAAAACGAATCGCCGCGGCGATGAATTTCGTTGCATCCAGCACGGAGCCGCCGCCGACGGACAGCAGAAAATCGACTTTCTTCTTTTTCGCCAGCGCCACGGCCTTCATGCACGTCTCATAGCGGGGATTGGGTTCGATGCCTCCGAACTCGACAAGCTTGCGTTTGCCAAAGGCCTTGACAACCTGATCATAGACGCCGTTTTTTTTGATCGATCCGCCGCCGTAGGTCATCATCACTTTCTTCTTTGCATCAATCTGATCGGCGACCTGTGCGATCGAACCCTTGCCGAAGACCACCTTAACGGGATTGAAATATTCGAAATTGTTCATAAACCGATCCTCATGGTTTTGATGGTAAAGAATGTTTCCGACGCTTCTCCACGAACAGTATTGTATCCGTTTTTCCGCCGGTGTCCACCGCTTTTCGAGAGCGGGATTCTCCGGTTGTGCGTTCCACCTGAACGAGGTGAAGATCAAGGGCGTTGCACGGCGGCAAATCCACCTGCGTCGGTATCATCTCGCGCAAGGGAGAACTGAATGCGCCTACATAGACCATCAGCGGTGGTTTTCAATATCAGACTGCGGGAAGCAAATCACCGGTCCCATCAATACGGCCGTAACAATCCATAGACGATTCGGAAAATGGTTTATGATGTACCTCATGAATACGCGGAAGCCGGCCGGATTCCAAAGGTATCTCCGATTTGTCTCTTCAATATCAAAAGGAGGATTCAGAGGTGCTTCATGGGGCGATGGTATGTGTCCTGAAGGTTCGCTGTTCGACCGGCAGGTACTTGTTTTGGACAGGTCCATCCGGAGTCTGGAAGACCAATACCCCGTCATCGCTGAGCAGATGGATGTCGTTGCCGGAGGGGAACTGGAACATGGCCTCCGGTGTAAGGTCAGAAAACTCGGCCAACTGATCCAAGTTGCCGGATACCATGTCGTAACTGTACAGGATCTCCAATGGATCATTCGAGGAAGATCTATGCGAGCCCGCGATGATAAGATACCTGCCGAGATTGGGCGAATATTCGATACTTCGGATGCCGAGAACGCCGAGATTGATCAGAATTGGAGGGCCGAATTGAGGAGTAGCCCCTGACAAAACAACCTGCGCGGGATTCATCAGCGGTATGATCAGGGCATGGATGTCCCCGTCGATATCGGGTCTTGGATTTCGAAATGCGATCAGCAGAGAATTCCCGCCGCTGTCGGCACAGAGTCCTTCGATGTTCAGGCCGTCGATCTTCGGCGCCAGGTTCGGAATCGTGGAAGGATCCACATGGCCGCCGACGACCCCGATGGCGTTAGCCAATCCCAGATTATAAACCGAATCGTATGCAATCAGGTCATCCAGCAGGTTCGCATAGTTGCCATCAACCGTCACATGAATGTCGTCTCCGTCGATGGTGATGGATGTGGCGAAGAACTGGCAACGACTATACCTGTACCGGCCGTCCGTGTTCCTGCCGTGAGACGTGATCCAGAAGATCCTGTCGCCGAGCCATGTAGCGCCTTCGATGTCGCTTTCAGGATGGCTCGGGTCGATATTCAGATCGTTTGTCAGGTCAAAGCTTTGAATCGGAACCGACTCCGGTTTCGCCCACTCATAAATCCTGAGAAAGTTCAATTCGTCACCGGCAGCGATCATAAGCTGATCATTCAAGGCCACGGCTCCCGATGCGTCGGCCATGTGGCGATACAGGCCGAAGGTCCGGGCGCCGGAGGGAGTTGACCACTTGTTTTCATTTCGATTGGCTGAAGTATCGCGGGCTCTCACCCGGTATGTATAAAGTTGGCCCGGCGTGAGCGTGTCGGGTTCATACGTGCTGCGGAATTGGCCGAAACTGTCCGGCCCTTCGCCGGATACGCACTGGAAATCGTATCGGACTCCATTCTGCGAATCCAGCGCGGTATCGGCCTGCATTGTTATCGATCTTGTCGAAACCGTCTTTGGTTTGCGTTTCCATGTCATCACTTCGGGCGCAGGGGGTGTAATATCCACACCGGTAAGCCATGTATCGGCGAACATTCGGAGGTCTTGCTCGTCAATCGTATCGTTTCGCGACGGATCGATATCCCCGCATAATGGATCAGGAGGTTCTGATCCGCCGGCCCAGCAGGCGGCCAGGATCGAAAAGTCCGCCAGGTCCACGTCGCCGTCGTCGTCGAGATCTCCGTCAATCGCAACAGGTGCAAGCAGGGAACGGATAGCATTCGCCAGCATCCTCAGGGCTTCATCGGTGGCATTATCGAAAAAATCGGAAGGCGGATCGGGCATCGCAAAGAATAATCGGGTTGCCCCCGGTGCATAGAGGGACTGGTCATAATAGAGATCTTCCGAGCCGGTCCATCGGGCCACCATGACGTTTCCGCCGGCCGTCGCAACAACGGTTCCGTTGCCGGCCGAAGTCTGGTCCGACAGATCGATTGGAACATCGGCAGTGAACACCGTAATGCCTGTCGAGGTGTCGAGCCCCTCGAAGATCGGATCCTCCGGGTCGATGGCGATTAACGTCGTACATGGGTTGCAGGTTGTTGTATCACCCGGCAGCCAATCCCAAAAACGATGATCGTTACTTCGGACAAGCTTGGCATTATGATTCAGAACAGGGACATGTACATGGTTCCAGAAATCGGCGTCGTTGTTGTATTGTGTACTATCTGTATCCCTTGAAATGATAATCAGGTCGGCGGCCTCGAGTTCGAGTTTTTTCGAATTGCTCAGGTCTTCGTCATACCTGTCCGGTTCGATGCTGACGATGGCGTTGCCCCGGTATATTTCCTGCAGGAATTGGCCGTAGAGCTTTTCGGACCTGCTCTTGTGTTCGGTTATGATGATAATATTCAAAGGTTCAGACCGTGCCCTTCCGACAAGGGTCATTATAAAAAGCGTCCAGGCCAATGTCAGGATTTTGGCTTTCACCAACCAAACCTTTCAAGCATTCTGTATGTCTGCCGAGATTGCAGTTGAGTTATTCCGAGATAAAGACATATCTATTCCACAAATATTGATTTTTGTTGTACTCCGCTGATAAGCCATCTCACAGCCCTCCGGCCGCCTCGTTTTCAGCATTGAAAATGCCGTTTTTCGAGATCATGCATCTGGTTTTATTGAGTAGAGTCGCAAGAGTACGTATTCGTTACGGTTTCTATCGTCAATATCCGGCCTCAATATGACATTGATGGATCGTTCATAAGTCGATATTTTTCGCGATTTGCCCCTATTTTTCTTTTGGCATTCTCACGGGTCGGGGATTACACCCGATCCTTCGCGGCCAAAATGCCGACGATGCGGTCCAGGGTTTTCCGACGCAGACCCATTCCGGTCGGAATGTGCACCAGCCGCGTGATGATGGATTCGCTCCGGGGACAGTCGCCCGTTCGATAATCCACCTGCCCCAGAATCCCGGCCGGTAACGGATGGACAGGCGAATTGTACCACCCGTCGATATCCAGATTCTTCCGACGTGCCTCGGCCAGGATTTCCGTCTTGCGTGCCGATAGCAGCGGATATCGCAACAGCGTGCTGTCGGCTTCATGCGGGATCGGCCAAAGCGGCAATCCGGCCCGGGTAAACGCGTCGCAGATCTCAGCGACATTGTCCCTTCGGATCTGTTGAATCCGCGGCCATTCTGTAAGCCGCGCCAGACCCGCCGCCGACATTCGTTCTCCGGCCGGTTGAACGCAGCCCGGATAGAGCAAAAATGCATCTGTTAAGTCCTGTAACTCTTTGGGGACATCCCCACTGCCAAACCAATGCCAGCGATTCCTTGCGCGGGTCTCCAATCCGACAGCCTGGACGAACGAATGGATCCGCCGCTGGCAATCCAGCTTCCAGTCATCGGCACGGGACGGGGGCACGGCCCATCGGGCGATCTCCTCCTCCACTCGGGCAAGCAGAGAAGCGGAATTGATCGTCAGCATCCCGCCCTGTCCGGTCGTGTACGGCTTTTCCCACTGAAAACTGTAAACGGCACCCTGGCCGAACTGCCCCAATCGCTTTCCCTTCCAGAAACACCCCATCGCATGTGCGCAATCTTCAATCACCTCGGCTCCAATGGCGGCGCACGCGGAAAGCAACTGGTCGAGTTTCCCCGGGATACCCAGGGTGTGCTGCAACAGGACTGTTCGCAGCGAACCGGGGCGACATCGGCCGATCGCATCCGGCGAAATGCAGAGGGTTTCGTCGATATCCAGATAAACCGGAACGGCCCCGCAATCCTTGACGGCCTCCACAACGCTCAGACAGGTAAACCCGCAGACTCCGACCCGATCCCCCTTTCGCACGCCGACGGCTCTCAACAAGATGACCAGCGCCTGCCTGCCAAGGGCAAATGCCCTGGCGACCGGTACACCGACCATCTCGGCAAACCTCTGTTCATATTCGGTTCTGTGCATATCGAATCCCGGGGGAGGTCTTGATTCTACTCATGGATTTTCGAATTCCAAGGGAGGGCGACTATGAAAACACCTCATATTTCGTTACGGCCTGATTCGGGGCGGTTCATCCAGAATTTTCATGATGTCCGCAGCACAGAATACGCGGGGTCGCAGGGTCAGGTCCAGTTCGAGTTTTCCGGCCGTCTCCCGAACCCAGTCGTCATGGTCCAGCGGACAGCCCCGCCGGATGCAGTTTTCCAGCTTTCGCAAATCCGACTCGTTCGGCAGGATATCCGCCAGCTTGATCCAGTTGTCCGGCAGCGCCGCCGGCCCATTGACGATCCGCAGCGGCTCCTTGCCGATCCCCCGGCGAATCGCCAGACTGCTCCACGGCCAATCGACGCTCCGCCGGACGATCCCGGCGCGGAGGGGATTTTGCTCGATATAGCGAAGGACCGTCAGATAGTGAGAGCCGGACTGGACGGGAAAGCTCTTGAAGCGTCCCTGATACACGTGCCCCATCCCGGCCGTGCGGTGGGCGGCGTGCCACCGCTGCGTATGCGTCAGCGTCACCCAGTGCACAAACGCCGAAACCTCGTCGTCGCCCCGCGGCCACAGGAGCAGGTGCCAGTGATTGCTCATCAGGCAGTAGCCCGTCAGGCGAATGGAAAACCGCTCGATGCCCTCGGCCAGAATCCGTTCAAAGGCCGCGAAGTCCTCTGCGCTGCGGAAAAACCGTAGCCGACCGTTGGATCGGTTCAGGACATGATAGACAAAACCGCCGATACATTTGCGTTTGGCTCTGGGCATGGACTCTATTATACCGCCGACTGACAAGGCGTCACCAAAAAAGGTTCCTGACACGAATGGCACTTCCTTAAGCAATATATTACCCATATTAACTCTCCAAATGCCCGTTTTCAGTAAAATATCAAGGTAGGCCTGTTCAAAAACTGTATAATTAAGCTTCTTTCCGTACATTTTTAATGAATTTTTTGACGGTGT
>CAYLSB010000068.1:0-24156 GCA_964386005.1 uncultured Pirellulales bacterium
GACACCGTCAAAAAATTCATTAAAAATGTACGGAAAGAAGCTTAATTATACAGTTGACGGCGTTTTGCATGGGACTGCCGTCGGTGTGCGATCGATGGGCGGTGGCGATTCTGCTGGTATTGATTCCGCTGGTGTTTTTGTGGCCGGCCGTTGCGCCGATGGTGTTGCCGTGGAGACGAGGCACGCGGGAACGGCCGACGCTGTCGCTTTATCATCGCTGTCTGTGTGTGTTGCTGGCGCATCCTACCTCAAAAACAAGAAAATGAAGGATTGCGGCACGACGATCCATAGGATATCAACCGGCGGTGATCGTCGGTTCCCGAAGAATGGCACATCCGTTTTCATTTCACTTTTGCATTTCGTCGAGCTCGGCGAGTTTTAGGCGTACGGAGACGATGTACGGCGGCCGGCCTTGAGTCCAATGTCCGTAGGTTGTTACCACAAAGGTGCCATCGGGCAGAATCTCGACTCCGGGATAGGCGCAGTCCCATGCGTTATGGTTGTCCATCAGGCGGATGCGGTATTGACCTTCACGGCCGAAGACAATGTCGTCGTAGCGCCCGACCCAGGCCACCCAGTCGCCTTTGGTGGGCGTTTCGAGCGCTGTATCTCGGAATGAGATTAGAAGCCGCCCATCGGGAGCATATTTGCCGACGTGGCGATCGCCGGTGAGGGCCCCCGGCAATTCGCGAGGCAACGTCCAGGTCTTTCCTTCGTCATTGGAAAAGATTACGCATGAATTAAACCTGCGGCTGTTCTCGCGGAGAAGAACCGCGATTTGTTTGCCATCGGGCGAGCGAATTAAACCCGGCTCGCACAGATGCGCCGGCAGAAACGATGCGATGGGCGTTGGCTGGCCCCAGCGCATTCCGCCATCGGTGGAGAGGGTCTTATAGACGACAAACACGGGCAACTCAACCGATTTACCGCTTTCCCGGAGGAAACGGCCGTCATCGTGAAACAGGGCCATGTAACTGCCGTCGTTCAGCCGCTCGACGCTGCTCATCGCGACGACGCCGCCGAAATTTCCGATCGGTTCCAGTTCGCTCCATGATCGGCCGTCATCCTCGGAAAAAGACATCCGGATTGGATACAATCCCGAAAAGATTATCAGCCGTTTCATGCCTTTGTCGTCGATCACGCGGTGGATCGTCGGGGTTTCTTTCGACGTCTCCCAGCTTTTCGGAGTGGGCAGACGGCTCGACCAGGTCAATCCGCCATCGGGACTTCGCTTCATGACAATGGCGCCTTTGCCGTGACCCTTGGGATAAACGATGATCATCGTCCTGGCGTCTTCAAGCAGTACCGTCGTCGGGTGGCCGAGATACTGGCCCTCTTCGCGATCGACGATCACCTGTCGATGTGTCTGAGCCGACAGATCCAACAGAGGAATCGTATAGCCGCGCGACGCCGGTTCCATTGCGGATACCGGAACCGTCAGGAGCCATGAGACAATCGTAGCGCCGATTCGAATCGCTTGGTTCCGATGGAGGATCATTATGCACGTTTCCTTTCTGTTCCGCACCAATCTCCTTTGTACAAATCGCCGGATTCCGGATGGCGGAGCGACCTCGCTGATTACGCGAACACAAGATAACACACGACCATCGCCGCGACAAGGACAATCGCCAGCAGGCGCACGTCAAGAAGGCCCGCGAAGGGTTGTTCCCGGAGGATGGCCATCGGGTTGCGCCAGCAATAGCGTCGAACTTGTTCGTCATTCGGCGGAGGGGTGACCACGCTCACCAGTACAAACAGGATGCTGCAGAGCGCGAACAACAAAAACGCCTGGAGCATGAACGGAACACCGCGACGGGAAAACACCGTTAGACCAAACGCCGGAAAATCCAGCACAAAGGCCGCCGCTCCCAACAGGAAACCCGCCACGAGCGTGGCCATCGCCGCTTGTCGCGTGCCGCGTTTCCAGAAGATACCCCAGAGAAAGACCGTACTGATCGGGGGAGCCAACACCGAGATCATCTGGTTAATGCCTTTAAAAATCCCGCCGAACGTTTCGCCGAACATCGACCAGATCGTTGCGGCAATCATGACGATCACCGCCGTCGCCTGCCCGATGCGGACCAGCGTCGGATCGGAGGTCTGCGGGCGCAGCCGCTTGACGATATCGATGCTGACCAGCGTTCCGGCGGAGTTCAGAGCGCCGGCGACCGTACTCATCAGCGCCGCCAGCAATCCGGCGATCACCATCCCCTGAAGCCCGGTTGGAAGGAGGTTTTGCATCATAACGATCAGTGTGGAATCGGGCTTTTCGCCGATGCGGTCACGAAACAGGATGTATCCGAAAACGCCGGGAAGAACCATGAAGAATACCGTCCATATCTTGAGAAAGCCGCAGAAGATCGGTCCCCTCCGGGCATCCGCTTCGGTCCGCGCGCCGAGCACCCGCTGCACGATCGTCTGGTCCGAACACCAGTACCAGACGCCGATCACCGGATATCCCAGCAGCATGATCCACCACGAGAAATCGCCTGTGGTCTTGACCATATTCAGTTGGCCGGGTTTGGCGGCGGCCCGCAGGGCATCGAGCGAATGGATGTCAGCTCTGCCCAGGGCCGCCAGGCCATAGAGCGTTACCGCCAGCGCCCCGGCGAGCAAAAGAATCGCCTGGATGGATTCGGTGATGACTACCGCCTTGAGTCCGCCCAGGACGGTGTAAATCGCCGTCAGCAAGGCGACGATAAGGATCGACCAGACAATAGGGAGATCCACGAAACTCTGAAACATGACGGCGCCGGCATAGAGCGTTACGCCGATATGGATGAACAGGGCGCCGACGACGGCCATGAACGCCAGAAAAGTCCGCGGTCCCGGGCCGAATCGACCTTCCAGAAATTCCGGAAGCGTCGCGATGCGATTGCGGAAATAGAACGGCGCGAAGACCAACCCCAGCAGGATCAGCATGAACGGAGCCATCCACTCGAAGTTGCCGATGACCAGGCCGTCGCTGTAGGCCGACGAGGCCAAGCCGATAAGATGGACCGTGGAGATGTTGGTCGCGAACAAGGCCAACCCGATGGAGGGCCAGCCGAGCGTTCGTCCGGCCAGAAAGTATGCGCTGCTCGACGAGGTCTGTTTTTTACCCGCAAGCAGTCCGATCCCGGTGATGCCCAGCAGGTAGATCACAACGATGGTCAGGTCAATCCCGTGTATGTTCATGGTTCACCGATAGCGCCTTTGGGTCAGTTCGATTACCGCATCCACGTTGGAGCGGTCAATGACGGCGGCTCCGGCGTCGATGCTGGACGGCCGGATGCCATAGCGAAGGTAATGGATTAACTGTACGACCGGATAAAAGCCCTGGATGTACGGCTGCTGGTCCATTGTGCAGAGAATGTGACCGGCCCGGATCAGCCGCAGCGTGGTATCGGAAAGGTCAAACCCTGCCGACCCATATCCCTTATCGGCGAAGTACCGTTGGATAGCCAGTCCCGCGGCCTCGGTATCGGATTGACCTGTACCCAGAATAATATGAATATCCGGATTTTTCCGAAGCGCCTCGGCGATGACCTCGGCGCCGCGGCCGGATTGATTTCCGGTAACCAGCGTAGTCCACTTCACGTTTGCCGACTGCAACGCATCCTGAATGCCGCGTTTGCGATCTTCCAGCGCGGATACGCCCTCGTCGTGCATCGTCAATAGAACGGAACTTCCCGCCGGCACATGGGGAGCCACCTGCTTGCCGAGAGCAACCCCCGCTTCGTACAGCCGCTGATTGACGGAAGCCATGCGGGCATTCGGCGTGGCATGGTCATCCACATTGAACGCCACCACGGGAATCCCGGCATCCATCGCTTCCTCAACAACCCGATCAAACCCCACAGGATCAATGATATTGAGGGCGATGCCGTCATACCCGTGTTTGACCGCCTGGCGAACCATCTCGGCCTGAGCCTTGACATCCACGCCGGAGGTACCCTTGAAATCGCATTGCACGTCAAGCATATCGGCGGCATCCTTCATCCCCTGTTTGACGGGCACAAAAAACGGCGCATCGACTGTGCAGGTGAGAAAGACCAGCCGCAGCGGCCGAGCGGAGGCGGACATGCGATTGGAGGAGGAAAGGTTTTCGGAACAACCACACAACAACAAGATGAACAAAATAATCTGTATCTTAAAAAGACGTTTATGAATCCCTCGATTCATCCGGACTACAAGCGAGGCATCAAGTCGTCCATTCATTGCGATTCTCCCAGGCACAATGAAATTCTATACCCATCGTCAGTATCTACTCCGTGATCGGCGGCTGCAGGAACAATCCGAACTCATTGAGTCTTGGTTCGGCCCGCGACTTGAGGATGTTCAGGCGGACCTTGCCCGAAGTCGTGTCGGTAAAACGCATCAGTCGTTTGTAACCGATGGTTGTTCCTTCGGCAATCGTATTGAAGGCCGAACCGTCCCAGGCCTCCACGGAAAACTCTTCGACGCGCTGTCCTTCCGGGATGTATTCACGCACCATCATGCAATTGAAGGTCTTGTCTCCGCCCAGATCAAACTCGATCGTCGCGGAGGTCTTTCCCTCTCCCGGTGACCAGACGCTGTCCCATTTTCCATCGATCAGCATCTCGGAACCGCCGATTACTTTGCTTCCGGACGCCAGATTGATTTTAAATGTTTCACGAACAATCCTCCCGAACTCCGCCAATCGTGACGCGTCGGTTTCGTGGATTAGTCCCCGCCGATCCGGAGGCAGATTCAAGAGCAGCAGCGAATTGCGACCGACCGATGCGTAATAGATTTCCAGCAGCCGCTTAACAGTCTTAACCTTATTATCTTCAGCGGCGTGATAAAACCAGCCGGGGCGAATCGACACATCCGTTTCCGCCGGATACCACACCATATATTTGGACTTTTTGAGCACATTCAGACTTCCCAAGTCTCTTCCGGTGATTCTTCCGGCAGTTTCCAGGCCATACCCCAATCCATCCAGGGTATCGACCCCGACAACACTCCATTCCGTTTCACGGGCAAAACCGCTTTCATTGCCAACCCAGCGGACGTCCGGGCCGTTGAAGATTACAGCATTGGGTGCAAGCTCGCGGACAACGGCATTAAACATCGGCCAGTCATAGACCTGCTTTTTCCCGTTGGGTCCCTCGCCGCAGGCCCCGTCAAACCACACCTCCGCAACCGGGCCGTACTTCGTCAGCAATTCCCGCAACTGGTTGCAGAAATGCTCGTTGTACTTCGGAGAATCGCCGTAGGTCTTTTCGTGCCGATCCCACGGCGAAAGATACAGCCCCAGGTCCAATCCGGCCTCTTTACATGCCGCCGCCAGTTCGCCAACCACATCCCCCTTGCCATTCTTCCACGGGCTGTTCTTCACCGAATGCTCCGTATAGGCGCTGGGCCACAGACAAAAACCGTCGTGATGCTTGGCCGTCAGGATGATCAGCTTGATCCCGGCCTCCTTGCAGACTTTGACCCACTGGCGGGTATCTAAAGCGGTCGGATGAAAGATCTTCGGGTCTTCGGTTCCATCGCCCCATTCCTTGTCGGTGAAGGTGTTGACGGTAAAATGAATGAATGCGATCAACTCGCGCTGCTGCCAGGCGATCTGCCGGGGATGCGGCCGAACCTGAATTGATTTGGCAATAATTTGATCGGGCGTATCCCCCGGAATAATCTCCATCGGGGCAAAATCCGCTTCAAGATTCCGGCATTGTCCAATCCCCAAAGAAATCCCCGCAAATATTACACCAATGAAAATCCCTGCTGCTTTCATGGTTTTTCCTTTCCGTATCTACGGATGTATCCATCCAACGATCAACACCTCGATACCGATTTTTCCTCCATGGCTTTTTGCTGTATTTTATCGCCTCGATGGTTGGACGGCAAGAATTGTCTCGCTAATCGAACCGACTTCTTGACAATCTCGTTTATCAATGCTGGAAAATGGATTTCGCGATGACAAAAAGATAACGTTCCGATAGAAATCCGGCCATATAGCTATTGACATCCACGGGGTGTGTTTCTAAAATCGATCGGATTTTGAGTTCATTTTCCCTTAAACTTGATACAGAAAGAATGGTGACGGTGTGGACAGGGCAGAACAAGTACTGAAAAACCGATGTTCCAGCGAGAGCTACAACCGCCTGATGGCGATTGCCAATCCGAAGCTGCATTCCTTCGTGGCCGACGCGATTGAGTTGGCCAATCCGAAGTCAGTGTATGTGTGCACGGACTCCCTCGACGACCAGAAGCGGATCCGCCAGATGGCCGTCAATGGCAATGGCGAGCATCCGCTGGCGACACCCGGCCACACCTACCACTTCGACGGGATCAACGACCAGGGCCGCGACAAGGAAGTGACCAAGTACCTTCTGCCTGACGGGATGACCCTCGGCGCCAGCTTGAACAGTACCGACAAAAAAAGCGGCCTGGCCGAAATCCGCTCGCTGCTGAAAGATTCTATGGTTGGCCGTGAAATGATCGTTTGCTTCCTTTGCCTGTGCCCCACCGGTTCGGAATTTTCCATCTCCTGCGTACAAGTGACCGACAGCCCCTACGTTGTCCACAGCGAATATATTTTGTACCGTCCTGGTTATGAGCAGTTTCAGAAGGTGTCCGGGGATGAGTTCTTCAAGTTTTTCCACTCCCAGGGCGAGCTGGCCAACGAGGTCAGCAAGCATTTTGACAAGAAGCGGATTTATATCGATCTCGAAGACGACACCGTCTTTTCAGTCAATACGCAATACGCCGGCAACACCGTCGGTCTCAAGAAGTTGGCCCTGCGGTTGGCCCTTCAGAAATCCGACAAAGAGGGATGGCTGGCCGAGCACATGTTCATCATGGGTGTGCACGGACCCAACGGCCGTGTGACCTACTTCAACGGCGCATTTCCGTCCGCCTGCGGCAAGACTTCGACCGCCATGCTGCCTGGACAGACCATCGTCGGGGATGACATTGCTTACTTACGGAAATATGACGGCAAGGTGGTCACCGCCAACGTCGAACGGGGCATTTTCGGCATCATCGAGGATGTCAATCCCAAGGATGATCCTTCGATCTACCAGGCCATCACCTCGCCGGGCGAGGTGATCTACGGCAATGTCCTGATCGCCGACGGTAAGCCCTACTGGACCGGTATGGGATCACCCATCGCTGAAAAAGGAGTCAACTTTCAGGGCGAATGGTTCAAAGGCAAACTCGGCTCCGACGGCAAGCCCATCCCGCCCTCGCACAAGAACGCCC
Organism: uncultured Pirellulales bacterium; assembly: GCA_964386005.1. Lineage (GTDB taxonomy): Bacteria > Planctomycetota > Phycisphaerae > Sedimentisphaerales > Anaerohalosphaeraceae > FEN-1350. Next base: position 7,213 of record CAYLSB010000068.1, read on the forward strand.
GCTATACCGTCAGCATCGCCGCTTTGGCCAACCGCGATCCCGAAGCCGACAATCCTTCCGGCGTTCCGCTGGGAGCCATCATTTATGGCGGCCGTGACAGCGACACCCTCGTACCGGTCGAGCAGGCCTTCGATTGGACCGAAGGGATCATTACCAAGGGCGCCTCCCTCGAATCCGAAACCACCGCCGCCACGATCGGTCAGCATGGCGTGCGGACCTTCAACATCATGAGCAATCAGGATTTCGTCTCGATTCCGTTGGGCCGCTATATCCAGAACAATCTCGACTTTGCTTCAGGAGTCAAGAACCCCCCGGCGATCTTCTCGGTGAACTACTTCCTTCGGGATGAAAACGACAAATACCTTAACGGGATCCTCGATAAGATGGTCTGGCTGCTGTGGGCCGAGTTGCGGACCCATGGCGATGTCGATGCCATCAAAACCCCGACAGGATACATTCCGCTATACAAAGATATCGCACCATTATTCCAGTCCAAACTCAACAAGACGTACACCGAAGAGCAGTACATCAAGGCCTTCAGCATCCGCGTTCCGAACCTGCTGGCCAAATTCGACCGCGTCGAACAAATCTACCGGACCAAGGTGGACGACACCCCCGCGATCGTGTATTCAACCTTCACGAAGGTCCGCAGGCGGCTTCAGGATGCCCGGGTTCAATATGGCGACGTGATCTCGCCGATGGCCCTCAACGGATAACCGGCATCGGAGTGAGGGGGCCTGTTTTCGTGGGATAGAAACCGAGATCTCAAAGGATGTCGGTAGGATTGCGCATAAAAAAACCCGGTCATCGCCGGGTTTGGGTTTTGCGTTATCGAAGTTTTACATCTGCCAGTCCGCGGGATACGAGACATTCTTGGCGGGGATTCCGAACTGCCGGATAAAGAACTGAACCAATCCCTGCGCCCGCAGCTTCTGGCTGTCGGTGGGCGTGCTGACGATCCCATCGGAGACGATGCAAATCCGGATCGTCGAATCCGCTCCTCGCAGGCAGGATTGCTGCTGTTGCCACTTGGTGGTATGGGCGATTTCGCCGTCTTTTCTCTCGGGGATTCCGTTGCGAACCAGGAAATGAAACTGAACGCCGTTGGTATCGGAATGCTTCAGGAGGATCTTGTCATCCTCACCCGTCGCAGTTCCGCTGTAAAACACCTGGATATGGTCCCACTTGTTGCGAGGCGATGCGATCGTATCCATCACAATCCGCTGGATGGGGATCAACTTGACGTATTTATCCAAACTGAAAGGAGCGGACAAACTGACCGCTTCGCCGGGGGTCGATTGACGATCCACAGCCATCAACACCAGCGCCCCGACCGTCATCGAGGCCACCAATGCCGCCCACACCTTCACCGTACGATTCTGATTCTTCACTGTTGCCCTTTCGTCGCCGCGTCAACCCAGATACCAGCTCTATTATACCATATCTGTCGGTCATCGGCGGGACTTTCGTTCAAAAACTTTTCTGAAATTTTTATCTCCCTGTTAAAGTGTACAAAAGAATCCCTTCAGGAAGAAAAAATGAGGATAATTTTTTGTCTCTATAAACAATATCGGACGTGGAAAAAATTTCTTAAGACTGAAATTGCCAATTATTTTCGAAATTTCCTTGACGACCCCCGTTTCCAAGAAGCGATTTCTGAATTGACAAGCAAACCATTATCGGAATCTGACTTCCCATTCCATTTTTTGGAGGTGACACAGGCAGAATATTATCAGGGAAAAAAATCGATTCCCCCGTACACAAGAGACCCATTGGTTCCCTGTTGACTTGTCCGAGGACTCTATCCGATTGGCCATCCCCCGAATGAATCGATTACTTCATCCACATTACTCATCAATCGTAATGTTTCCCGAAGGGCAACAACCACCTTTTGATAGTGGTTGATCTCATCAAAACTCAGTTGACGAACTCGTCGATCCTTGAGCCATTTTTCGCATACCTGATATCCACCCACCTTGAATTCCCATATCGGAGTTTCAATGCACGTGAAATATTGTTTCGAATTGATATAGACCCGCTTGTCTCCCTCTTCAAACTTGGGATAACCGACCTCAACCGCACCATCTCCCTCAATAGGAAATCCCGGCTGATACTTCGATTCGTCCAACAGGTTCGATTCCATCAGATGGAGGTCCACCAATCCCTGCCCGATTTCCGCAATTCCGATGAAAATCTCCCGATTCTTTGGAATGGGTATTCGCGGGAAGTCGATCCTGAGAAACTCTCCATATCGCCTGCGATATTCCGGACTATGTAATAGTCCATAGATGTAGTAAAAAATATCTTCCGGGCCGAAGGTTCTTTTAGCCTTCCCTCGTATCCGTCTATCGAGCATGGTCCCGCGTCCGTCGCTGACAAAATCCATGGCGACCTGTTTGGCAACCGACTCGACATATTCCCGCTTCAGATTGGGTATCCGGTTATTTTTCCCATGGGGCCATTGCTCGTAATCCATTCCGCTTTGCCCGTTTCCGTTGGAATAAAGGTAGAGGGGAAACAGGCAGACTCCCCCTCGACGAAACACATTTGCGTCTATGGGAGCATGAGATAGAGTCACCAATGACCATAAAGATTCGGCAACTGCCAATCCCTGACGACCCACTCCGAGGCACAAGTTCTCTTTTCCTGCTACATGGCAAAGGAGTTCTCGTCGAGGACGATCCATCATAATATCGCTGAAATATCCATAACGAATATCAAAGGGTCGATATAAAAGGGGACGTACATGCCTCTCCCAGTTTTCCGTCTGCCGCAATACAGTTCGAACTCTGTGCAATTCCCATCCCGAATTATCGACCAATCCATATTTCTCGGCGAATTCCGCGTCGGTCATTCGCTTGGAACGCATTTCCTCGATTCGTTTACAAATAGTTCTTTCCTCAAACGCGATAGCGAATTCGTCTCGATGGGTCTGAAATCCGAGCACATTGACGCCCATGATATCCGGTATTCGCGGATAATCGTGGTATTCGGCGCCGCCGGACTGGGATCTGAAAAGATAGAAGGGTTGAGATGGATGAACGATTTTCAGCTTTGCGGTTCTGCATGAATGTTTCGATAACCATTCATATTTTCGGTCACGCAATCCCCAAAGATCTCCGTGAAAAACCCTGGCGTTTTCCGATTTTCCGGGTCCCTTGACAAAAATACCGATACTGACGCCCTGTTGGATATCAAAAACATTTTCGTCTTTCGATCCATCGGGGCAAACCTCCTTCTTTTTGGAGTTGCCGTGCAGATCGAGAATGAAAATCTCGGAAAAGGTTTTCATCAGATTCTGCCGCATCCCGCGAAACGTAGGGTTATCCAAATATCCATGATTGGTAATAAATGCCAGAATCCCGGCCCCCGTCTGTTCGATTCGATACTGTCCGTATCGGATGAACTTGACATAATCGTCTTGCAGCCATTTTGGATTTTTCTCTTTGAGCGGTTGACCATCGACAAAATAATAATCCTGGATCAGTTTCCCAATGAAGGTGGGTATTCGTCGGTTGCCTTCCATTCGCCAACTGGCGTTTGCCGAATGCCCGGAATAGGGCGGATTGCCCAGGACAATCATGATCGGCAGGTCCTGTTTGACGCGATTAGCCGCCCGCGCTTCCTCGCTGACGGCCTGCGTCCAGAAGCTCCGCGAAACTTCTTCCGCTTCCTCCAATGTGTTGGTCAGATAGACGCCGACACGTTCATCGCCTTCAAAGCTGTATCCGAGAGTCCTCAATTCCAAGCCCAGCTTCATGTGGCAAATGGCGTACGGCGCCATCATCAACTCAAAACCAAACATTCTCGGCAACAAATGGTCTCGAACATACCCCGTCCATGCTCCTTTATCCCGAGTGAATCGTTCGGAAATCCGGCGAATCACCTCAAACAAGAAGGTCCCCGTACCGGCGGCCGGATCCAGAATCAGACAACGATGGACTTGTTGCTCCTGTTTTTTCGAATCCCGGATTTGGATTTTTGTATGATCGGCCAATCCTTGCTTAATGCCGAATTGTTCCTTGACTAACTCGTCCACGCTTCGCACAATGAAATCGACGACCGGCTCCGGAGTGTAATAAACCCCTCGGGTTTCACGAAGCTTTGGATCATAGTGGGAAAGAAATGTCTCATAGAAATGGACAACCGGATCGATCCGGTCGGTTTCGTGCGCAAAATCTCGCAAAACCCGATCCATCTGAGCTTCACGCAATAAAGCCACAAGGTCATCAACCAACCAAGCCATCCGATCGTCGATCTCCAATTCGAGATGACCGAAGACTTTTCGAAGAAAGGGATTGGTTTTGGGTACAAGTCGAGCCGCATTTTGTCGCGTGAATTCGGCGCGTTTCCCATCAATCCCGGCGAATACCGCATCCGGATCTTTTCCCCAGATTGTGGAATCGTTTAAAAAACATCGGGCGCTAAACAACCCGTAAACGATGGTTTGCGCGTACATGTCGGCAAATTGCGCTTCTGACAATTCGTGAATCAATACATCCCGCAATGCTTCATATTGTTCATGAAGAGAGCCACGATCTCCTTCCTGTTGAAAGGTTCCAAGCACAATATCGCGCAACAATTTCGATACGCCGGCCATCTTTTCGGCCAGAATTCTTGCGCTGGATATCCGAATCGGTTCTGCAGTAAAAAATCGCAGGAACAAATCGTCAAATTTTTCCGGGCCATCGGCGGTAACAATCCACTCCCCGCCCTTGCCCTCTTTGGCAAGGATGGCTTCTTGCTGAAATTCACCGCCGACATACAGTCGAAACCGAATATAATCCGTCAGGATAAATTGATCGAGTCCCTCACGGTAACGTTGAATTTGTTCGTTTCGCTCTTCTTGTTTCAGGTCCTTGCCGATATCTTTGCACTCGAGATATCCAAAGGATTGATCTGTGCCTTTAATCTTTCGTGAAACGACGAAATCCGGAGCGCCACACGAAACCCGCTTGGGCTCATTGGTGGCCGTTATGCCTTGCTGAAGACCTTCAATAAGTTTTTTCAGGGCGGGCCGATGTGTATGCTCGGTCGCGTCTCCGCGGAGATATGCCCGATTAATCTCCGCTAAATAGTGCTGATGCAAATCCTTTGCCATTCAATCTCCATAGACATTTTCTTCAGATACATCTTACCTCATAGCCTATGGTTTCTCAAATATCTTTTCACAAGTTCATGGTGCAAAGTCCATTTGGAATTTGTTTTCTACTGCCCCCGCTTGGCATGTGCCGGAATGGGGCAGTCGGTGTCGAAAACATAGAGCTGCTTGAGCGGCTCGATCACGACGAAGCCTTCATCGACCTTACCGTCGGTGCCGAGAACCCGATCCGGCGACAATCCGAAATGCCATGCCAGGAACGAATATACCCCCAATCGTTTTGATAGTCCGTAGTCGTGTCCTTCGTTGGGCAAATGGAGATTTTCGACCTTGTGCTCGGCCCCGTAGAGTTTATAAACGTTGCGGATATACGGAAACTCGACTTTGGGATTGTTCTTCGTCCAGTCGGCTCCGTCGGAGACCAGCAGCAACGGCCTCGGAGCCGCCATCGCCGCGATATCGGTATTGTTGGTTTCGTGGAGTTTGCTCTTGTGGATCGGCATTCCGCTTTCGCAGTTGCAGCCGCCGAAGAAATGCGCCGACACCATCACCACCGGCATCGATAACGTAACCCGATCATCGACCGCCGTCAGGAGAAAGCTTTGCGTTCCGCCGCCCGATGCGCCGGTGATGGCGATCCGCTTGGGATCGACTTCCGGCAGCGTCAGCAGCCAATCCAGCGCGCGGATACTGTTCCACAGTTGCTGTCGAAGAATCCTGGGGGCCTTGTGCGTCCAACCGATCTCGCGCATCTGTCCGTATCCGACCATGTCATACGCGAAGACCACCGCCCCCATCCTGGCCATTACCGCGCAACGTTTCTGCATATCCGGGCGGTAGCGACCGTAGTCGTTCTCGCTGCTCCAATGGCCGTGCGTACAGAGGATTCCCGGCATCGGGCCTTTGAGATCGGTCGGCTTATAGAGACTACCCGTCACATAGATCCCCGGAAAGCTCTCGAATGCCACATTCTCCACGCTGTACCCGTTGTGCACGCGTTTCGGACGGACAATGGGATTTAGCGCCGTCCTTTCCGGCAGCGGCCACAGTTCCGCCCCGCGCAAGATTCCCTCTCGGATCGTCGCGGCCCTGATCTTCCATTCGTCGAGGGTCTTATAGGTTGCCGCAAACCGTTTCAACTGTTCCACGGCCTGCTCCTCGGTCTGATACTCGCCCTGACAAAGTTGCGGTTTTTCTTCGGAAGCTGGCGCCGTCTCGGCCGCTATCGCCGGGCCCGCCAACCACCCATACATCATCCCTGTCATTGACGATATTGTAAAAATTATATATCGAAAACAATGTCTATTAACCATAGGGTGCTCCTTATCGCATTTGCTCCTGTGGGAGAGATTGTAGAACCCTTTCCTCTTCCGGTCAATCGTTGTTTTCAGTCCATTTCGCCGTATTACCGTGTAAAGGATGGATTTTATCAACTTGCCAATATCGAAATCCGTTTTGGGTAGATATACCGAACATCCAACGTCCGGTAGTATGATGAATACCAACGCTATTGCCTTTGTTTTCTCGATACCATACTTTTCCATCTTGAACACGAGGAGAATCCGTTTTTTTATTCCAATTTTACAAATTTTTTTTCTCTCTCGTCCGAGAAAATACGGTATCCTAATACTGCTTCGACTCTCTTCTCGGTCTCAGGAAAAATACCGATGTTCGGTAAAACGGGGGGTTTGCCTTTTTCATCCGGCTTCTTATTCTTTATATGGATATGGGCATAAACAGCAACGATTGTACTTCGTAGAATGATGGGCAAGAACGAGGATTCAACAATGAGTAATAAGACAACGGCGGTACACGTTACACATGAGGCAGTGGGAAAAATCGGGGGCATCGGGGCCGTGCTGGATGGATTGTTTACCAGCAGGGCCTACAACGATGCCATTGGACGCTCTATTCTCATCAGTCCCCTGTTTTCCACCGAAGGCGACGTCACGACGCGACTCGGTCCCGGCGGCGAGGTTCTCTATTCCTCGCTCGACGGCCTGACCCGTTCCAGTTATTATTCCAGTTTTCGACGCATCGAAGAGACGTTCAACGTCCACCTCGTCTATGGACGACGAACCTTCCATGATACGCGTTCCGGCGTCAAGAGCTCGCCTGAAGTGATCCTGATCGATATCTCGCGCATTGAGCCGGGTCCCGTCAACGAGCTCAAGTCCCGCATGTTCAGCGAGTTCGGCATTCGCAGCAACCTGTACGAACACCTGTGGGAATACGAACAGTATGTGCGTCTGGCTCCTCCGGCTCTGGCCGTGCTCAAGGCCATCGGCGCCGCCGAACGCGACAGTTCCACCATCATCGTTTCGCACGAGTTTATGGGCATGCCCACCGCGCTGGCCGCCATTCTGGATCCGCACGATTTCAAGACGGTCTTTTACGCGCACGAAGTCGCTCCCATGCGGCATATCGTCGAAAGCCATTCCGGCCACGACACGATGTTCTACAATGTAATCCATCAGGCCCATAGTTCCGGCCTGTATCTGAACGAGACGTTTGGCGACCAGAGTTTCAATTTCAAGTATGCCCTCGTGGACGCCGCCCGCTTCTGCGACAACATCCTGGCTGTGGGTGATTGCGTCGTCGATGAGCTCCGATTCATGGCCCCTGAATTCGATATCGCCAACATCGACCTGACGTATAACGGCATCCCCGCTTTCGAAATCGGCCTGGCGGAAAAACACCAGTCTCGTCAGCGTCTCGGCGACTACTGCAACAATATTCTGGGCTTTCGTCCCGACTATGTATTCACGCATGTGACCCGACTGGTCCTGAGCAAAGGCCTCTGGAGGGACCTGCGTGTTCTGGAAAATCTCGATCGCGAGTTCCGGACTCTCGGAAAGACGGCCGTGCTACTGGTCCTCAGCACCGAGATCGGTAAACGTCGCAACCGAGACATCTACAATATGGAGGCCGCCTACAACTGGCCGGTCGCCCATCGTGAAGGTCTTCCCGATCTTTCCGGAGGGGAAGCCGCTTACTACGCGGGCGTACAGGAATTCAACGCCAAAAGCCGCAACGTCAAGGTCGTCTATATCAATCAGTTCGGCTTCGACCGCGAATGCTGTGGAATGCGCGTTCCGTACGACGTGGAATTCATGGATATGCGGAAAGGATCCGACGCCGAATTCGGCCAGAGCATTTACGAGCCCTTCGGCATCGCCCAACTCGAGCCCCTCAGCTTCGGCGGCATCTGCGTTGTCACCAATGTCTGCGGATGCGCCGGCTTCGTTCGCGCCGTTACCGGCGGAAAGGATGTCCCCAACGTCATCATCGCCGACTACACACAGATCGGCGACGACAACTTCCTCGACATCGAAGATCTGAAACAGCTCGATCGTGCCGCCCGCGACAAGATCGAAAAGAAAATCAGCGAGAAGATCGCCCTCGAACTGGCGGCGCGTCTGCCCAAGACCGACGACGAAGCCAACGCCATGATTCGCCAGGGGTATGAACTCGCCCGGCACATGGGATGGGATGCCGTGGTACAGAACTACGTCATGCCCGGCCTGATGCGGGCGATCAAAAGAGGTAATCCGAAAAAACTTTCCCTGTCTGCCTGACTCCGATCGTACGGCTCCTGACTCCTGAGCCATCCGATCCGCGAAGACCCCGATCTTGCCCGTCGGGGTCTTCGCGTTTCTACCCGACGTGTCACTTTGCCGGTTTAATTCCCTGTGGTGGAAAACATTCGAAACAGTCGCCCATCCCCCGGCGACAGTTCGATCTTCATCGTCCGATCCGTCATTGCGGGCCCGTTGATCCACCGCCCCGTCTTTCGGTCGAGTTCCTGTACTCGATCTCCGGCCAGTTCCACGCGCACCGTCGCCGTAATGGGTTTGTTGTAGTCACGGTTGACGACCATAAATGCCGACGGCATTCCATCCCGTGCAAATATTCCCAGTACCAACGGTTCGACTCCCGATACGTTAACCGGACAATCACTGGGCACCGGCAGCGTTCCCAGCGGCAGCGGCTGGGTGTGGTACACCCCGATCGAATCCAGTTCGATCAGCGCCGGGCCGATCTTTTCAATCTCCGCATTCAGATCCGCCACCTGCCCGGCCAACGGAGTCTTTTTGCCGTCCTGGTACAATCCGCCGTACGATTCGGGACCCCAGTAGGTAAAATAGCTGATCCCTCTCCCGCCGTACGCCATCGTCGTAAAGACCAGCCAGCGGAGTTCGTTGATATTCGGCAGCCGCCAGACCTTCTCGACGATACTGGCCTGAATGATATTCAGAAACGGCCGCTTGGCTTCGATGGCCGCCTGCCGGATCAGCCCCAGATTCAAAAAATATTGCGGCGTGTCGGTATTCTTGAAGAAATGATAATGGTCATAACTGATCAGGTCGGGTTTGACCATTTCGATAAACTGGCGCAGATGCTCGCGATAGGCGACGACGGTCTTGTTGCCCGCTGCGATGCCCTGCCATCCCGTCGGATATCCGACATCGGGACTCTTCACGCTGTCGGCGGTGATCCCCAGTTGCTGTTCATTGGCATACGTTGGAAACAGGTTAATGTACGCCAGATGCCCCGGATCGCGCTGACGCAGATATGCCACCAGCCGTCCCAGCCCCTCAAACGCAGCCGCTCCCGGCTCATCCACGATATAATACGCCTCCATCGCCGGATGCCCCTTGACGCGGTCGATCAGCGCATCGAGTTGGGCGCGCTTCGCCGGATCCTCCAGCACGTCCGGATTGAGCAGCTCATGGGTCAGCATCGCCCTCAGTTTATACTTGGCCGCCAGGTCCAGCCCCTCCTCCGGTACCCACGTCAGATTGTAATGCTCGGCCCCCACGGCCGACAGCGCCGCATCCGTCGCAGGCGGCGGACACCAGAACGTAATCAAAAATTCCTTCTGCCTCCATCTCGCCTCCTGCTCCGCTCCGAATATTACCGTTCCAGAAAATTCCACAGCGAATAAAAGCCATATTCCTATCTTCATGTCTCTGTCCTTATTGGTCATCAATTCTTCAGATAAAGTCTTGCTTGTTGGCTGTCTATTGATCATTTTGTGATTCTGTTTGATGAATTATCCTCGGCTCAATCGATATCGTCAATCCGAATCATCAAAATATTACGATGGAATCCGATCTCAACCCCCTTGATAATGAAGGTCCTTCAGGGTATAATTGCGAAAGGATGACAAGTTCAAGAAGACACGGAAGCGAATTCGAACCCAACAAAACTCTTTGGAGAAGGGGTACATCCTGTGCTCATGCGATATTTGTTTGTGGTGACAATCCTTCTTTGTCCGAGAGTTTTATTTGCCGATGCAAAACACATTATCCTGATGATCAGCGATGGTGCGGGTTTCAATACCTTTGATGCGGCGGCCTATTATCAGTATGGGCGATTGGGCGTGTCACCGTACAACCTGCCCCAACAAGGCCATTCATGGATTCATTTTGCCTGTAAAACTCACCTGGCAGGGGGGGTTGTCATTTACAGTAATCACACCGTTCGCGATACAACCAAATCCGTTGGATATAACTCCACAGATGCCTGGGACACAACCCCGACTCAATTTGTATTTCCTCAACCCGGGTTCACTGATCCCAATTCCCGGGGGGCTTTTGCGGGTTATAATTATCTGAAAGCGGCCTTTACGGACTCCGCCGCCGCGGCGACGGCCATTGCGACCGGTCATAAATCCATGAATACGGGCCCAATCAATTGGGATAATGCGATCGGGAAACCGATTTCTCCCACCATCGCAGAACGGGCTAAACAAGTCGGTAAGAAGGTCGGCGTTGTAACCAGCGTCATGTTCAGCGACGCAACACCGGCCGCCTTGGGCGGGGTACATAATCCTTCCCGAAACGATGTGGCCAATTCGGCCAATCAAATGCTGGACGGCAAGCTTGTCGATGTTCTTATGGGATGCGGCCATCCGGGTTATACGAATAATGGCACCGCCATACCTCCCACATGCTATGATTATGTCGGGGGGCAGAACACGTGGGAACAGTTAGAGAGCCAAACACACCCGGGTGGATGGAATCTGATCCAGGAAAAGGAGGATTTTGAGGCCCTGGCTAACGGAACCTATTCGGGTGATACAAAGCGAGTCCTGGGTGTCCCACGGGTGGGTCGTACCTTACAGGCCAATCGGGATCGGGACAATCCACCCAATCCTTCCGTCCCGACTCTTGAGACGATGTCACGGGCGGCCTTGAATCTGTTGAACAATCCCAACGGTTTTTTTCTTCTCATCGAAGGAGGCGCCGTCGATTTGGCCAACCACCGCCAACGACTGGATCGGATGGTGGAGGAACAGGTCGATTTCACCCGGTCGATCGAGGCGGTCATCGACTGGATTCATACCCATAGCAATTGGGATGAAACGCTGTTGATTATAACGGCGGATCATGAATGCGGCCTGGTATGGGGACCCCATTCCGACACCATCCCCTTTGATCCCATCGTCAATTATGGAGCGGGCGTCTTACCCGGCGCGGCGTATAATTCCAACGATCATACCAACTCCCTGGTTCCCCTCTTTGCCTTGGGATATGGCGCCGATCGATTGGCACGCAGGGTGGACGGAACCGATCCCGTCCGGGGGCCTTATATCGACAATACGGATATTTTTACTGTAATGAACGGCGCGCTATGTTCGTATGTCATCGCGGGTGATCTGAATAGCGATTGTCGAGTTGATGTTTCTGACCTTTCCATTCTGGTTGAACATTGGCTGATCGACTGTCACCAAAATCCATCCGATCTTGCATGTATCCCGAACGAAACCCTCCCAGGAAGGTAATTCCCCGTTTGGATACCTCAGATAACGTTCGAAATGAAGATTCATGCCGCAATGACATACCTATTGGTGAGAAAAGAATCCGAAATTCGATTTGTGCCCTGGATTTTTATTGCATTGAGTTGCCCTTGTCTTGAAAATACATCTTCGGTTGCTGGATTTTACAGTTTTGTAAGGGATCATTTTGACTTCATTTTCAAGGAACAGAGAAATGCCAAATTTACATGGAGTTCTTAAGGGCGAGATTTCGAGGGTGGCACGTAAGGAAATCCGGACGGAGACTCGTATATTGAAGAGGGCATCGGCTCAATATCGACGCGAGATTGCCGCACTGAAACGACAAATTACCAACCTACAAAGCAAGGTCTCATTGATGGCGAAACGGGTTCTTCGAGAAGTTTCAACCCAAGTTCCCCCGGAAGAGGCAAAGGGTGTTCGGTTCACAGCCAAAGGGTTGCTTGCACAGAGGAAACGGTTAGGTTTAAGTGCCGTCGATTATGGCAAACTTGTCGGAGTGTCAGGGCTTACGATCTATAGCTGGGAGAAAGGGACGAGTCGCCCTCGAAAGAATTATTTACCCGTACTTGCCTCGGCTCGACAAATGGGCAAGAGGGAAGTCAAAGCGCGATTGGAACAGATGAGTAAGGGTAGTAAGAAGAAATCCTAAGTCCGGTTGCCATCGATCGCGCTATATTTCTCAACCGACGAATGTGAAATTACAGAGACAATCGGTATTCGGCGTTGCGTTATAACATGTTCCCGTTGATGCCGGGTATCCGAAACGAATCTCTGCAAACTCCGTTGGATTGTTTACACCATCGTTTGAACGAAGAACATGAGACCATTATTCATCGTCGCAACGTCGATCACCTTCATGGAATGAATCGAAAACATATCAAACCTATCTTGGTTCGAATGATGCGGGATCATGGGTGGACGATCCGGGAGAAAGTTCCACATGGGTGGAAGGAGACGGCCCGGACCTGCTTGTACCATCCGGAACGGAATGCGGCGTCGTAGGAATCCCGAAAACGGGAACCGAAAACCCAACGCCTCCTCATCGACGGGACATTGCGGTCCTATTCGTACGCAGGATGGAATTTTTTTCCTGTAGGAGAATGGAATACGAACCCCGTTGTTATGGCGGGACTCTTGTCGATATCCTGAACCCCCGTATTCGCCGGGTTACAATATCCACAGTTGCATCGCATCGCGGATGAATTTGAAGGCGAACAGCAGCATCGCCGCGCCGCAGCCGATCAGGATGATCCGCTGGTTGCGGTCGCCCAGCCAGGTCCGGCCGTGGAACGCGCCCAGCGAAAGGATCGTCAGCCAGACCAGGTCGCATAACCAGTGGACCAGCGCGAAAAGCGCAAACGCCAGCCAGCCGAACTCGCGGGCGCGGATCGTCATGTTCAATCCGACGGTGGCCCACCAGAACAAAAAATACGGATTGCCGGCCGACAGCGCGAATCCCGTCGCGAAGGGCCCTGCCCCCGTCGATGCCGCCTGGAGCGGATTAACATGCCGCGACTGGCGGAACATGCCGACCGCCATCCACAATAAAAACGCTCCTCCGACAAGCCCGACGACGATCTTGAAGCCGTCGGATTTGATCAGTCCCGAAAAGCCCAGCATGATCGCGTAGATCAGCGGGATTTCGATGACGCCGTGCCCGAAGGCCATCCATACGCCCGCCCAGCGTGAGCGGGCGCCGTGGGTCAGTGTCGCTGCCGTAACGGGCCCGGGCGCCATCACGCCCGACAGGGATATGCCGACGACATTCAGGAGGAAAAGGACAATGGCCATTTTTTCACTCGCCAATAATCTTAATAAGGACGCGTTTGGGACGCTTGCCGTCGAACTCGCCGTAGAAGATCTGTTCCCACGGCCCGAAATCCAGCCGCCCTTGCGACACGGCGACGACGACCTCGCGACCCATAATCGTCCGCTTCAGGTGCGCGTCGGCGTTGTCCTCCGCGGTATTGTGGCGATACTGGGAATACGGCAGTTCGGGCGCGAGCTGTTCGAGCCATCGCTCGAAATCCTGGTGCAGGCCGGATTCGTCGTCATTGATGAACACCGACGCGGTGATGTGCATGGCGTTGCACAGAAGCAATCCTTCGCGGATTCCGCTTTCCGCCAGCGCCATCTCCACCTGCGGCGTGATATTGATCAGCTCGCGACGAGCGCGAGTTTGAAAGGTCAGTTCCCTGCGATAACTTTTCATGGGTATTCCCTGTATCGAACTCGTATCCATTCTTTCAGGTTTGGCCCGGAATTCATGGGGATTATACCGTCGAGATTGAATAATGGATACCCCGCCCCGGCATTTTTAACAGTGATTAAAAAAAAATAATCTTGACTTTCCAGAAACATGCAAAGACAATAATCCAGTTAAACATCCATAAATTCGGTTCATTTTTTCGGAGAGAGATCATGGACTTCAGCAAACAACTCCTATTTGTTGTTATTCTATTTTGTGTTCTTGTTCGATCAGCCAACTCGTATGCCTCGGATGAGGATCTCGGCAGTTTTCAACTCGGCCAGGTACCATCCCGGACCGTCTGGCACGGCATGCCCTATTCGTTCCTGGTGCAATGGGAGGGACATCCGGCATGCGGGATGACCTTCCATGCCCATCCCACTCCGGCCGGAGCAATCAGTCTTGAAGTTGTTTCAGAAGGCGATCCGGGCTGGTGGAAATTTACTTTCAATCCTGATATTACGGACAAGTTTTCATTCACTGTAATTTTATCCGGAACCGACGGATCGGAGTCACTTAGCCAGGCGTTCGATCTGGATCCGATGGCCGTTTTGCCGCCGGAGCAGATCGTCTTCGATCCGACCCGGCATACCCAATCAGGACTCATCGAGATCAGCGATCCTGCTCCCCAGATCACTACTTCCGGAAGCAAAGATTGGATGAATCACCAAAATATTCATCCTCGAACGGTCCTTATTCGTCGGCAGGAAATCGTCATGGAAGACGGGAACCCCAATAACTTTTATCTGATGTTCAACAATGCCGCCGATATCCAGACGATGGAAATGATCGCCGAAACGGTAATCATCCGCAGCCCGCTGCATCTGCCTCAGACGAATGTCACTATTTGCGCATGGGAACTTCGCATGGAAGGTCCGGACGCAGCGATCATCACCACACCCAAAAAAGACATGCGGCTTCCGGCCGCCGCCGTAAGAGAAACGATCACTGAAAATGGAGTCGTCACTTCAGCCGGAACGCCCGGCGGTAACGGAGCCAACGGGCTGGTTGCCGGTACCATTACGCTTGAGATCGAAAACCTCGTGGTTACCGATCCCGGTCTGCGGTTTGATGTACGCGGTGGCGCCGGGCAGGATGGAGGAGACGGTATAGATGGAGTCAATGGAAGATCCATCTCCAATTATTGGACGGTCTTTGCTTTTAAAGATAGCGGAACGAGTTATTCCTGGACCGCGCCGGGAAATGAAAAGATCATTTATGAAGAGGCATGGGCTGCTGGAATTATAAGGGCATACGATTATCCAGTGGGTGGTGTTTCATTCCCCACCCACGGAAGTGACGCAGAACCCTCGGGAAAACCCGGCAAGGGCGGACCGGGCGGCAGCGTGAAGACAACCCTCTCCGATATTTCCGATTATATCAACACGGGTCCCGGCGAAGTGGGAAGGACTCCGCCACAACGGCTGGGGATATCAAAAACCTATTACAAGGGCGGATCTGCCGGGCAGCCAAGCCAATGGCTCAAAATGAGGTGTAACTATTGGGGATGGCCGATAAACCAGGCGGCCTGGTTTGCAACGGATAGTTATCACAACCACGGTGGGGCAACGACAGCAGGAGTTAATGAACCGGTCGTTCAACCCGATGGCCCTTTGCCCGGCGATTACGGCACAATCGTGAGCGAGGGGAATCCATTCAGTTGGATGGATCCGGTGTTGATGGACCTGCTGCTCCATCGGGCCAAAGACATGTATCTCAATGGTCAATTGGATGAAGCGCGAAATCGAATGGAAGATCTTTCCGCAAGCTTATCCACGTACATGGCTCAGTGGCCGGCGGAGCCGACGGATATCACGCGCGACCTGAAGAAGATGTACGACCAGATGCAGACAATGCTGCACCAGATTACCAGCAATCTCGATTATTACGGCAATCCGGCCGGGTGGGTGCCGATGCTGAGTTTCGAGGTCAACGCAACCCTGTTTGACAACGAAATCGATCGAGCCATCGATATGCTGTACCTGGCGCACTGGATCGGTAATAC
The DNA here is from genome assembly GCA_964386005.1 of uncultured Pirellulales bacterium. Classification (GTDB taxonomy): domain Bacteria; phylum Planctomycetota; class Phycisphaerae; order Sedimentisphaerales; family Anaerohalosphaeraceae; genus FEN-1350. The sequence goes on from CAYLSB010000068.1 coordinate 23,372, forward strand.
CAACGCCACGCAGACGCAGAAACGTAACGCATTAAAAGAGCTGAGCGTACAACTTATATCGGAAATTGAGGAGGCGGAAACGAATTATAATGAGGCCATGCTCAATCTTGGGACGCTGAAAACCCGAGCGGCCGAAATTCGACAGATCATGGAACAGCGGGTGTTGAGTCTGCAGGCGCTGGAGAATCAACTGGAATGGCAGGCCGACCTGAATACCCAGACACCATGGTGGAAGACCGGCCTGAAGATGGCATCGGTCATCTGCAAGGTTGTCCCTCTGGTTCAACCGGCCGCGGGATATATCGGCGCGGGAATGGATATGGCGGTCAACTTTGATCCGGATAAACCGTACGACACGGTTCTTCAGGGAACCAAGCTCGTGGATAAGATGGTCTCCGATGAATTGGACACGATTTCAGGCGGTGTGGTCTGGGGATGGGAGTGGTGGATGGGCGGCAGATCTTTGAGTCCTTCGAGGCCGTGGGTTTGAAAGCGTCGTTTGTATTCGTAGAAAATCGTTCGGCTGATGCCTCTTCGGCGGCAGGCTTCGGCGATATTGCCGAGCTGTTGGGCCAATTCGAGGGCAGACAGTTTGTGCCGGATGACCTTTTTTTCGGCGGTCGTCGCCGGCAGCGTTTTCCGTTGTGCCGTTGGGCTCATGGTCTTCTCTCCTTTCGTGTCGTGGCGGTCGCTCGCTTCGCTTTCGTGGGGCTGCGCTCGCTCCCGCCACTGGGTTGTATATAACTTCCTTTCCTTTGTCAAGAGAGAAGCCTAATCATACACGT
>CAYLSB010000069.1:0-24155 GCA_964386005.1 uncultured Pirellulales bacterium
ATTATACCGCATCTTCCACCTTATATCCTGGTCCAAATTTTGGGGAGTAGTATAGCTATACGCCAAATTGCCGCCGGAAATGAGCCAATAGGTTGACTCATTTCTGAGAACCTTTTTGAAGGGTCAACTGGATTGACAGTTGGTTCATGGTTCCATGTTATTAAGGGATCCAGTAGATCCATTTATCCGTAGGTTATTGGATGGTCTCTGATTTAACGGGGGCGATTTCATTGTTCACATTCGATGTACCAAACATTACAAATCCTGCAAATATTATTAAGCAGATTATCCAAAACAACAACCCATAAACATGAATTCTTTTACGGGTCCAACGGAAATAGACATAATTCCAATACACCCCCATGACAGTTCCGATTATTGGAAACACAAATCCCAGAATTGCGAAATACATCATATAATCATAGGGAATGATCGATTTAGTTAGGGGGAAACCGAATACCCACCCTAAATGAATCGCCCAAAATACCAAAGGGATAATTATGCAATGATATACCGCTCTATTGGCTGTTGTCATATTCTTCATTTGAAAACTGACATCATCCTTCTTGTCGTTTATCAAGAGCTTTATCAAGTTGTTTCAATACCCCTAATAAGTCATCAAATTCTTGATCGGACAATATTTGCTTTGCTTCATTGGCCATCCGTTGAAGTGCAATTCTCGATTCGCCGATAAACTCCGTGCTCGATGATGAAGCTTGGGCAAGAGCAAATGTAATTGCAGAGTTTAGAGATATTGCCCCCTGTCTCTCAAGAATTGACGACAAGAACTGTAAGTAGTCATATAAGTCTCGATTACTCGATAAACAATTTACAATATCACTCATATTCAATCTCATCCTTCACAAAACAGTTCTGCCCATACTTCGACCGTATCACCGCTCTGCATTTTGATTTCAAGCTTTTTTTGGTGTAAACCAAGATCAATAGACTGGATTTCGTTGACGGAATTGGACTTTCCCCAAGGAATTAATCGTGGATATCTCATATCATGTAGGTGTTCCGCCTTTATTACTACAGACATATTGTCTACAGTACATAATCGCATGTGGAAATAGGCGGTATCTAAAGTCGAGTCTATTTCAATTTTCTCAAGAATAGCATCATGATAATCTCTCATTGTTGTATCCCATACCTTGGATTACCGAACCTGAATTGGCATTTCTCCTGGAACATAAGCGTTCGCGGGGGAAACGCCTTGTCCTATCATTGCGTCGCATCTTCGATTTCTCGTTGCCGAGCACGAAACTTCCTCATTGCCTCTGGCTCTTGGTCCTCCATCGCGTCGAATGCTTCGTCTGATTTGCAAATGAAGGATGGCCCCATAACAAGGGTTCCCAAGCCAAGAAGATTACATTCCCAATCCGGAGGCAAACTTCGATCCACAACCTCAAATAAGAATGCTGGCAGTGATGAAGGCAAGTTGGCATCATTAATGATGTGAAAATAGATGAGCCGGTCGGGGTGTGTGAAATGTTGCTTAAACACAGAAATGGCAAATACGGTGTACTCTCGGCCCTCCGTGATCGGAGCATCGCATTCCTTTGACCACCCGCACTGAAGAACCTCTTCCGGAGCATTGATAAACGATGTTATTACTTTAACTTTCACGGTTTGTTTCTCCTACTTTGCGTTTTCTACCACGATCTTGAAGTCATCGATGAGTCCGGTCTTCGGGTTGTAGACATAATGCACATTGATGGGATCGCCGCCACGACTGATCACCTGCTGCATCTTCACCCACCCCTCTGAGGCAGGCCAGCGAGGATCTGACATGGTGATACGACGAATCTGCTCGCCTGCAACAGGGTTGGACATTGCTTGCTCTATTAACTGGTTTAAACTCAGGCGTAATCTTACAACCAATTTGCTTAAGCCGTTCAGTCAATACCACGGTCATCAAAAAGAGCAAAAACAACCAATTTGGCAAATCAGCTTATGTTGTTGTAATCCTCCGAAGCTGTTCACGAGGATCCCAATTGGTCGGGCTTGGCATCCCAACACTATACCACGGCATACCTCGCTTAATCCAATCCTTACGCCAAGTAGTATAGACCTGTTGTCGTAACTGAAGGTCACCACCTGCGGCGTCATCATACCCATACTGTATGCCACATGATGGGCATATTTCATCTGATGGAGATGATCCATTCCACGCAGGATGGTCTAGCTCGTATCCGCAAACAGGGCACAGATTTGTCATGTTCATGGCCTCCATGGGGAAGTTCCTGGCTGAGAGTTCCAATAGTCCAAATTCGTGTTGTACTTATGCATGGCGGGATCAGGCTTATAGAATGTTCGAGTTTCACCACCTGCGGTGTATGAACCGAAGGTGTTCGTCTTCGGATCATACACGCGAATCGTGCCGTCTGGTCCAATCTTCGTAGGCAGTCCTTGAGCCTGAGATTTGCGAAGGAAGTCCGATGCAGCTTGGCTATATTCTTGGGCGGTCTTTGTTCCAAAGTCTTTGCCGTGTCTGGCGAAGTGGTCGGCAAGTGTCTTTTCGTTAGCCCAAGTTGCCGATCCCCTAACTGGGGCTGTTAAATTTGAATATGGATCACCTACTGATTTCACCTCACATGTACCGCCTCTTGTATTGCGAATGATATCATCGGCGACACTGCCTTTGGGGATCAATTCACCAGCTGCTTTTATGGCAGTTTCACACCCTTTTGCAACAACAGCTCCCTTGCCGAGTTGATAAAAACCTCTTCCGAGGGTATCTCCGGAAAGTGTTGGGTCGTCACTGGTCAGGTTATTTACGGTTTCCACCACGCCATTCTTAATTGATATGGCAACTGTTGAACAGCATTGCTTCCCAGTTTCCCAGGTGGCTTTTAAGGGATTGGGGTCGTATGCAATGTCGGATGCTTTTTCGGAGATGGCATTCGTTATCTCTGAGGCTTTATCGCATACAATTTTTGGCTTACAGCAAACCTGGGCGACAAGGATGATATCTTGAGTTAATGCATCTTTTGCTGCACCCGGCATAGCACGAAGCCGTTGTGATGTTTCTTTGAGGTACTGATCAACGCCAGGACTGAAGAAGTATTTATCCTGTGTGAATTTCTCAAGATCCCCCTTCAGTAAATCCCATAGACTTAAACCCAATGGGTCTATATACATTGTTGGATTTGAAGCGACATACTCATACAGATTCATCGAGTCGGCATAACCGATGGGGTCGAACTGTAGGAACCTCCCCGTCATGGGATTGTAGGTTCTATTTCGCAGGTCATAGAGATAACTTTCGGTATCGTAGCGATACCCGGCAAACCGGAAAGGATTTCCGGCAGCCGAAGAGATGGAGTCTGCTAATGGTTGACCATAAACCTCATAGTTGTAGAACTCCCGGTCGGATTCACGATCAAACTTGCCTCCCACAATGCCCATAACTGACCCCAAAGCGTCGTGGAGGTAATAGAACCGGGATTCCTTCGTGGAGCAGACGCTCCATTCAGCCGCATATTCCGCAAAGTCTTTCAGGTCAATCACATCGTCACTGTTGGCGTCGAACTGGGCATCATAACAACTGTTTGGATCTTCACAGAGCCAGTGGGAAGCAAAGTCAATGAATTCATCCAGGTCTGCTGGATCGCACGGAGGTTCCGCCAGGAACATTGCCAAGATTTCTGAAATCCCGTTTCCATAGGCAAACGAACGGGCAAGGGCGGGATCTTCACCAGTTGGCTGTTCGTATTCGGCAATCACTTGCCCCGACAGGTTGTGGTAATACCAGGTGATTTTACCTGTGACCAGATCGACCTTTTTGATTCGTCTGCCGAGAGCATCGTAAACAAACGATACGACATCCTCAATCTCCGTCAGACGATTCCGGTAATCGTAAGTGTAGAGAAATCCGTAATTATCTTCCGACAGATTACCGTTATTGTCGTGGTCAAAAGAATAGTAGTAAGTTCCCGCCAGAGGATAAACGATCTCCACCTGATCATACTGGTTGACCGTATTATGGGTGAAGGTTGAAACAGCTCCATCTTTATCCGTGTGCTCATCTCGATTTCCATGATAGTCATAATCGAATGTCTCGGATTTATGATCGGGGGCGACGGGCGAGGACATCGCCATCATCCCCATGCCGCCTCCATCCAGGGGACTTTCCTGAATAGGGGTCTTGATCCGGGAAGAGGACAGGGATCGGTTTTGGGCAAGGGCTTGCTCTCGTTTCAGAGCCAGCATATCGGTCTGTTCCGTCAGTTTTCCCTGGCTGTCATAGACCGAGCAGATTGAAGATGTCTCATTACCCCCCATATCGTAACTGGATCGAACGATGACCGTCCCCCCGACATCGGGATACAGGGTAAACAGGGTGATCCTTCCGGCTTCGTCCATCACCACAATAGCGATCACCTTACCATTATCATCCCGAACCATTTCATAGGTGCTGGTGCTCTTGGCTTCGGAAATCTCCGCCTCCACTTCTGTGAATTCCACCAGGGTTACTACAGGCATCTGCCCATCGTTATATTTACGGATCACCCGATCCAGCCCCGATTTGGCAAGGGCAGTCTGGATTCGTTTTTGCTGGTTACGGATAGATTGAAGTCGGGTTTGAGCCAGTTCCAGGAAGGTCTGATCCGAAGAGATCCAGGAGGTTCCCACGCTTGCCGCAAAGAGAATATCCCCGGAAAGCTCCTCCAGCATCGCCAGTCCCGTTCCGCTGCTGTATTCCGCCTGGCTCAGTCGCTGGAGACGATCATAAGAGTAGATATCCCAGACAGGGGAGGCAAGATGTTCATATTTAACGGAGTCCCGATTGGAGTTCTCATCGTAGGTATAGACCAGATTGAGCAAGGGATCGTTCGTGATGCTGCTGCCAATCCCATCCAGACGACCCAGATCATCATAACTATACTGTTCAATGACATCGGCATCGGGATAGGACAGCGTGTGGGTGTTGCGACCAACATAAGCGTATTCGGCTATCTGAAGTTCGCCCTGGTCGATAGTCTGGATTCGTCCCAGCCCATCATGGGTATAGGTCAGGGTTGTACTGTTATGGGTCTGGGAAGTGAGGTTGCCGCTTCCGTCATACGCCCATTCCGTGGTTATAGGGTCAAGATCGAAGTAGGTCGTTTCTTCGGATTCGGCAAGTCCGAAGCCGTTGTAGAGGAAGGTCGATTCGGCAACCAGACCGTTGGTATCCCACTTGGAACAGTGAGTCAGTTGACCCGCCGCATCGTATTCGAAGCCCGTTTCATATTCGGGATCGATCCCGATGAAGTTGGGATCCGTCAGGCAGATATCGCTTTCCCACAGGAGATTGCCCACCCGATTATAGCCGTAATAAATCCGAGTCCCATCCCTTCGAAGCTCGTTTTGAATCTTATCCAGCCAGCCATAGGTATAGGCAATATACTTGTCATCCGGATAGGTGATCTTTTCAAGCCGGTTGGCGGTGTCGAACTGATACAGGGTGACTTCGGGAGTGGTTTCATCGGGATCATAGGCGACAACCTCAACCTGTCTGCCCAGTCGGTCGTAAACCGATTCGGTTTCCCGATTCATATTGAACGAATTGCTGCCCGCATCTTCAGTGGTACGGAACCGTTGCCCGAAGGCATTGTATTCATACAGGGTGACAACTCCCGATGGGGATGTAATGGTTTCGACCTGATCTAACGGAGTATAAGAATAGGTTGTGACAAGATCCGTTTCCTGGGCTCGATCCAGGGTTTCGGTCTCTTTCCGACCGAAATTGTCATAAGTAAATCGTGTGGTGATCGTGTAATCTGAATCAGGATCATCGGGACAGTTTTCGATCTGTTCCTTGGTCAAGATCTGAACACCGTTATCCGGATCATAATAGAGGATCTCTTCGTTGCCTTCCGGATCGACGACTCGAATCTGTCGCCCGATCTGATCGTAGAAGAAACTTGTGACCGCCGTTCCTTCGTCTCCATAGTATTGAATCTGATGTTCGAGCAGGTTGGTGTTCGGATCATAAACCGACTCGGTGATCCAGTCTATCCAGGGCTGGGCTTCGGCAGTGGAAGCCGGATCTCTCATCACTACCTTGAGGATCTGATTGCCCAGGTTATCGTAGGCATATCGAATCTGACGAACCTTAAAATCATCTGCTGGGATCTCCGGGGTATCATCACAGTCATAGACCGTCTGACGGATCAGTTGATTGAGACTGTTGTATTCGGATTCGGTGTAATCTCCCTCAGCATTGATTGTCTTCCACAACCTTCCGGCGGAATCGTAGAGGTTCTCGGTTTCAAACAGCAGGTTGGGATCGGAAGTAACCGGATCGATGGTCTTCCAGAGTTGTCCCGATTTGGTGTATTGGAATCGTCGGAGGATCCCTTCACTGTTGAGGGTTTCAATCCTTCTGCCCATCCCATCGTAATCATGAGTCAGAATGACATCACCCGTTTCGCCTGCCGTCAGACTGGTATTACCCGGTCCCTTCTGGATCGTCCGATAGAGATTACCCGCCAGATCGTATCCATACAGGAGAACTCGATCCTCCATCTCATCTACGAAATTGGGATCATTGGTCTGTTCAGGATCGGCTTGGGCGATTTCCATCGTCACCCGACCCAATGTATCGTACCAGGACAGGGAATCCGTCAGGATCTGCTGGCTGCCATCCAAGGCATATTGCCGTTTCACCGTTCCCGTCGAATTGTATTCCTTGACCGTGCTGGGACCGGATAGGGTATGCCGAGCAACCTTCTGGAGATGATCCACATTGTCGTAAGTATAATACAATTCTGTACCATCCGGATTGATCTGGTGATACAGATTGCCATTATCGTCGTAACTATACTGTGTTTCATAGACTTCCGTCTGACCATATCCAACCTCTTCTATCTCCACCAGTCCTCGACCATTCCGGTAAGTTTTAACCCATCGTCCTGTAGGATAGGTGACTTGTTCCAGCTCCCCCTGAAGATTGTATTGATAATAGGTGGTCAGATTGGTGTTCTGGTAATCCTCGATCTGTTGGATCTTACGACCCTGACCATCAAACACGAACTTCGTCTTAATCCAGCCATCGGGCTGGTTATACAGGAATGTAACGTTGTCCTTTGCCTTGTGGATTTCCTCAATCCGTCCCTGATCGTCATAGACATATTTGGTCTGGGAGATCAACCAAAGCCCACTTACAGCAATCGTATTTGGATCGCTATCCTCTGATGAGATCACAAATTCACTGAGTAATTCTCCGCCCTCCCCGTAGAATTTGCCCGTCGCCACATCATCCGGGTTGATCTGCCGAATCACCTGCCCAAACGAATTATACAAATACCGAGTGGTTGCGGAGATCCCGTCATGGGTATCGGTCGTCGAATCCAGGAATCCCGTCACGGCATTGTACTGGTAGGTTCGAGTCCGTAATGGATCAATCCCAACTCCGACCGCTTTGCCATACTTTTCCTCAATGACCCTCTGAGCATCATCATAGGTCAGAGCCGTTACAAGGATATCCGAAGATGTGACGGGATGAACGGTCCTCTTGAGACGATATCGTCCCGACACGGTTTCGTATTCATATTGTGTCTTGGCTCCATAGCCATTGCTCTGTTCGATTACCGCCCACTGGTTGTAACTTCCATCGTCAAGTAGTTCTTCAAGGGTATAGGTATGAGAATAGGACCTCTGATTAGGAATGTCGAATGTGTAGAAATCCTTTTGTAGGTATTTCGTAGAACCTGCTTGGTAAGGTGAATGCAGTTCGATATCTTTTCGTGTGTGGACATCTTGAGTATTGACCTTGGGATAGGTAATCACATATCCTGTGATATGGTTGGGATCATTGGTGGTTGTAAAAGAATTCCCGGATGGAAGGGCATATTCAGTTGGCACCTTCTCCGAATAATCCGTCTTCTTGATCCAGGTCTTGAAGGAGGAATCTTCAAATTCATATTTTGTTACGCGGAAGGTATCATTTTCGGCTTGCCGATGTTCGGTAATGATTTTATTATCTGTGTCAAAATCACGCTTCAGGACCATCTTCGGATTGCCGGAAGGGCTGAGACGGATTTTGTGCTCAGCGAGCTGAGGAATTTTATGCTCGATGTAGGCTTCGGTTGTCAGTTGAATACAGTCAATTTCAGCGTTTGTACCATTGATCTGAATGGACAAACGATCCGTCTCCCAGTTATAGAAATCCCCTCTATAATTCATGCTTTCCCAGGAACCTTCCATCCAGCCATCGATGTCCGCATCACCGGATCCCAATTCTAACAGCATCGGGTTTTGAAGGGACTGGTTTGTAGACAAAAGCCAGATTGTGGCAGTTCCAGTTTGCCCCACAACCGACCGAAACCGAGCCTTCAGAGTATATCGTGTCTTCTCCGAAATCCACTCCAGGTTCTGGGTCAGAGTCGCTTCAGAATTTATTTTAAGATACTGATGGTCCGTACTGTCCATGGAGTTGTTGGGGTCATTGCAGATCTGAATATTTTGAAGGGTATCCACATCCCATCCGATATTCCCGGATTGCGGTTGCTGGCAAGTCGATTCGGGGACATTTGGAAAAGCAAAGGAGGGATTATCAATCCAGACTGAATATCCCGGCACATACTCCCCGACTGAGACGGCTTGGTATGTGAACTCCTCCATGGAGACATCCTGGTTATTGTAGGGGATATATCGTGCCTTGATCAGATCCTGGAAACTGCTGTAGTCGGGATGATTCGGATCAATCCCGAAATATTCCGGATCATAATATTCAATATTCTGATACTCTCCGTTCCCTCCGGAACAACCCGTTTGACATCCGCTGGTATACTGGACGGCACGATTCTCATGATCAAATTCTACATGCCAAGATCGCTCATCGGAGGTAGTTTCATCATGAACAAAATCGACAGATAGGGTTTGATTTCCATTTAAGGCTGTTCCCCACCCGTACTCATATTTTTTGCTGAAAGTATCAGGATCGTTGGGATCGCCTCCCTTGTGGATCGAGACAATCCGATCGCCAGAATATGTAACATACCAGGGATCTTGATTATTCCCCGGCACATTTTCCACCTTGGACAACGATTGCCCCTGAGAAACCTGATGGCCGAGGTGATAGACCGTACTTCCCAGCGTACCTCGGTTCTGGATCACACGATTATTGGAAGTATCGACTTCCCAACCTTCTTGAGCCATGTAGCTGGGTAAGCCCTGATTAATAACGACGGCTTTTTCCCAACCGGGAACCTTGACCAGATAATAGGTCTCGGACTGGGGGATGGAAAAAGAACAATCGACTGGCTGATATGCACCCAAAGCCACGGTTACAGGGGAACATGTTGTTTGGTTTTGTCTTCGAATCGTAGCTGAAAACTGTCCCCTGTCATACTCATGCGTCACTGTTTTGATGGAGGCAATATTGGAGCCGGATCGGGGATCGGGGACGAAATTCTGAGAAGTTGTGCCGGTGCGTTGATTGATCGCCACCTTGATCGACCCATTCGTTGATGCCATCTGGGACATGCAGTCGGATGAGCCGGGCTGGCTGGAACCTCTACCCTCATAGAATGTTACCGAAATCCCGAAATGGGTGTTGGAATACTTCAAATCGCACTTCAGGATCGACGCATCGACGATAATGGCGGTTTTTTCCCCCCCGGCCACCCGCAAAACATACTCTTTCCCGGTTTCCGTCACATTCACCGAACTGCAATAACATACATTCTCAATCTCCCGACAATAATCTCCGCTAAATGAGATCCCTGCTGGGAAGATATCCTGAAATGCCTTCTGGTTGCCGGAGACCTTGATCACCGCCACCGTTTTGGAATCATTTGAATTCTCACAGCATCCCCAGTCATAGCCAGAACAGGGAGTCGAACCCTTGCATATGGCTGGGTGAGCGTTACTGAACATGAAGATGTAACCTGTAGCAGAGTCCCCGCCCACGCCACAGGGACCCGATGTCAGGGTAACGCTTGAACCTGGGGTTTCCTGGGTCACCCACAAGAACCGGGCTTGGGCACTTCCTCGCTCTTTACATCCTGGGTTGTATTGAACACCTTGAACAGAAAATACCAAAATACAGGAAATACCCACTACCAACCCCAACGCAACCTTCACCTTCGAGAAACCTGTGATGCCCATCATATGAACCTCCTGTTCAATGGAACCAGATTGATTTTCCTTGTCGCCCAAATTCCTTCAACACCGAATAGGATTTATAATGGGCAGGATATCCTGTGTCAAGAATTATCGAATAATTCTATTTCAGCTCAGCCTGATCTTCATGTTGAGTTGACAGAAGATCACACGATTCTTGAAAGGAGATTTATGAATGTCGAACTAATTGCTCATATTTTTCAACGCTGATGTATCGGCATACTGTCTCTCTTGGTAACGATAAAACAACGTCAGCTTTTTTAAACCCCGCCTGATAAAATGCCAGATATTCGCCCCTGGTTAATTGAACTGGGAGATTCAGAAGGTCGAGAGCATCGGATGGCAATCCGATTTCGAGCCGTTTCAGAAGGGTATCCATCGAATCTTCTTTAGGGCTCTTATCCAAGAGCAATAATTTTACAATGTCTCCAATCGATCCAAGATGCATTCGGGTTCTATCCGCAAATCCTCTGATATTGCCTGCTTCGATAGTCCCACCGAAGTGTGTGGAAAATCGTTTTTCAATAGCGTCTATAGGTTCCCCATTGATCCAGTACCATAATATTGCAGCTCGTTTACACCGTGCATAATATTCGTTTTGATCGGATACCCTATGCTGTAGAATCCGAGCAATCTCATTTCCATACAAACTCGACACATCCCCTTGCCATTGTGAATCTTTATGGCTCCGTTTATTGATCGGTGTATAATCCCCGACTTCCGGAAGAACGTGCAGGAGAGCCATGAGTTGTTCCGCTGAAAGGCTTATGTGGATTTGTTTCAGTAGATTGAGAAGAGTAATCATAGATTTGAATGTTAGACTGGATCTTCCGCACATTCGACCCAATAGACTCAACCTCACATTGCCGTTCATTTCTTCCAACAGTTCCAGCTGGATCATATGCTGTAACAGGGATGTAAGGGTATGTTGCATCTGGATATTCCAGTTCGGATTCTTTTGGCCTTCCAGATATCCTCCATATGTGTTTGCCAACAAATTCACCACATTATCCTTGGGTATTTCATCTACTTGACTGAGAAGCCGTAATATCCATGTCTCAATATCAGAAGGATCGAATGAAGAACAAATTGGTTCCGGTTTTCCTTTCACATAGTGGTTAAACAGACGATTCCGTTCCATCGGAGTGTCCGTCAAGAGGATACTGACTCCTTGCTCTTTGTAGCCAAGGCGACCCGCCCGACCTGCCATATTTTTATATTGAGCAATGGTAAACGCTCGTTTCTCTTCATCCGGGAACCATGTCTCGGAAATTATAACGGCAGATGAAGGGGTGTTCACCCCGGCAGATACGGTTGTGGTTGCCACCAAAACTCGAATCTGCCCCGATTTATCACGAAATCCCAATTCTACCGCTCTACGTTCGTCTCGTGTCAGATCCGAATTATGGAATGCAATGCCCTTAGTCAACACGGCTTTGAGTTTGGTCGTTGTTCGGGAAGGATCTTGATCCGATATGTTGTTCAATACACTATTGGCGGGGGGAAAATCCAGCTCATTCGCTAGATAAGAAGCACAACCGACAGTAGCTCCCCGCGTATTGCGGAAGATTATGATTTGATTATCCTCGGAAACCAACAATTTCACCAAGGGGATAATCATGTCTTGGCGGCTGGATTCCTTGCCATGTGGAAATATACTTGTCCTGGGAAGCAGTTGCCTGGTTGCCTCTTGAACATCTTTGTCAATGTATTGAAAAAGCCCTGACCGGTCCAAGACCCCTTCAATTAACGGAACCGGGCGATCATACGAACACAGGATTTTGCATTCAAGCCATTCATGGAAGTGATTCACATCTCCGATGACGGCGGACAATGCGATGATCTGTGGTTCGATTCCTTGCTTACGATAGGAAATCAAATTGGTCAGGAGAAGTTCAACATTAATGCCTCTTGTCGGATCACCGATGAAATGGGCTTCATCCAGCACGATCAATCCGATTCGGCTTAATAAGGAGGGGGCAACGACCGAGAGACGCAAAAACATCTCGAAGGTGAGCAAGGCAATTTCATAACGACCCAGGATGAAGTTCTTTGTGTCGTCGGTATAATCTCCTGTGCAACGGATAACTCGAATTCCAAGACGATCTCCGTATAGCGTTTGAAAATCCTCATACTTTTCATTTGTCAGTGCACGATATGGCATTAAAAACACTACTTTATTGCCGTCGGCTATCGCTTTTACAGATGCCATTTCACCAATGAATGTTTTTCCTGAACTTGTCGGTGCAACAACCAGAAGAGAATCTCCATCCAGGATACGATAGGTATTCACAGCCTCTATTTGAAGAGGATTAAGTCCATCGGAGAATTGGCTCTTCCACAGATCGATGATCTTACTCGGAACACCGAACTTGGAAAGGTCAATCAGATCTTTTGATATCGTAACGTTTGTAAAGTCGGGGAATACCTGATAATAATTTTCCCCAGGCTGGATCGGGGGGAATTTCAGCCCACCCTCGATCAGATTAAAAACGACCGGCGTCTGATTCCAATTGAATCGGGCTGCTTCAGTTCGAACATTTGCTAACACATAATCCGTAACATGCCCGATCTCAACCCCTTCCTTGTTATCGATCAATACTTGGATCAGGGCTTTCGTTAATAAACCATGACCTTTGTGTTCGTAGGCTGGCTGGTCATCTCTTGATGCGGCGATAATAACCCGACCTTTCCCCTGTAATACCTCAACGGTTGTCATCTTTCCTCGCGGTTTCGGAATATCCGATAAGACGCGAGCCGTTGCACCCCCGCTGAAACAACAGTCAAGAATAAATACAATGGATGAGGCATGAGAAGACGCTAAATGCCTTGATATCTCATACATCGGTATGGTCGTAGAGTCAAGATTCCCACAATCGGCATTGTATGGAACAAGTTGGTGGTCGGGTGTGCCATGACCTGCGAAAAAGGCGATAACCGTATCTTCGTTTGTTGCCGACCCCAGTGTTTTATTAAAGGATTGAATAATGGCTTCTTGGGTTGCCTGCTCATCCAACAGAAGCGATGATTGCATGTCAGGAATCGAGTCGGTAAACAAAGCCCATAAAGCAAGGGCATCATTTTTAGCCCCTGACAAATCCGAGATTCTCGGATCAACATGCTTATTGATGCCGATAAATGTAGCCAGTAAAGCCATTGAAATATCCTACATGTGGACTAAGAATCCGTTGGAGTACGAACCAGATCGGTATCGGACAGGGTAATGGCTTCTTTTCTCCCCCGCTTACTGGCTGATTCCGGATGATCGTATATGTCAATTACAACAAAGTATACGGTCTTGTTGTTGTAGGTATACGATGGAAAGTGGGAGCTCGTCGGAGGGAACAGAATACGAAGATCGGTATTATCCAGGTTGAAGATAATCAGATAGCCGAATGCTTCATTATAATCACACATATAGGTGTAGATCTGGTTGTATCCACTGATGATATAGGATTTACCTTTGCCTTTCTCTGATGAAAACAATTTGGTATCCGCCACGATCCGGTCATCCCCGATTTGCTCTGTAATAAAGTCGGGAATTCCCGAAGCGGATCTGGGCTCGATATGAAAATCGATTCCAGCGTTATGAAGATATTCATAGAGATCCAAGGCGACCCTTCTTTCGCCTTGAGTCGTATCGTCCAATATCATTTCCCGTAAGCGTTTAGAATGAAACCATTCACAACGATGCTTGTATTTTTCCAAAAGGTAAAGAATGATATGCTGATCGTCTATATGCTCGTCCATATATTCATAAAACGGTTCAAGATACTTGGTTCGAAATATTTCAAGGCTTTCGCTCAATCCTGTTGAAAAACGACGGCATTGCATGACAATATCTTCTGATCCGGTTTGTTTTACGACCCGCTGAAGCATTTCATAACCGATCGCAGCCGCCTCTTCTTCGTTTTCACCGTATAGATCCTTGCTTTCCTTCAGAATGGCTTCCACGGAATTCTGGATTTGATACTTTTGAGTTCTGGCTACCAGATCATCTCGGACACCGCTGAGTAAGGAGGACGAATTGAAATAAACGAAGAACTGTCGAAGAAGGAAAGCGAACTGATTATGGTCTGACGAATTGAGTCGCCGAACCCGTTTCTGGAGTTTATATCGTATTGCCTGTAGTTGTTTGTCTTCCATAATGTCACCTAAACTGCCGGTTAATCTTGTCTATCTGGGATTGGAACTCTTTCATTTGTCTTAGAAACTGATTTCGAGCTTTTCGAACGGTATTCATCCCATCATCCAGTCGGATATTGCTCTTGCACCCTCGACAGATAATCGTGTCTCGTAAACGGGCTTGTTTGATCCAGATAGGATTACTGAAATGACAACGAGGACACTCGATATCGACTTCGTGGGAATCAATATCCAAGTCACCTTCTATTTCGATATGAAGTCCAATCCCGAACACTCAATTATTCCATCAACTGAATCTTGTTAACGATCCCTTTCATGGGGGATAGCCGTGTTAATGGTGTTTAACATCCATCGATCAGTTTCTGTACCACCAATAGCATTTCTTGAATATTACAATATTTATCACAGTATGCTTTCATACATAAGCGATTTGACAGATATTTCCCATACTTTCCTACAGGAGGGATATCATCACCAAATACAGCCTCACATAGATGTTCTGCTTCAGGTGGATTCCGAAGACTCTCATCCAAAATAGAGATCACTTGCGATTCGTCAACCCCATCCTTTTTGATTGTGATTGCGATATCCTGATCTTGAACTTCTCCATGTAAGAATCCGGCAGAACGGAACAGCATATACAAGGCGTGATTTGCTCGACTTCCTGCCCAGGTAAACAGGTGTATTTGGTTATTTTCCCGTACGAGGGTCTTTTCTCCGAGGCGGTGACTTTGGAATTCAGTGATTGCCCAGTCGAGAACCATTTTTGTTTTGGGTTCAAGCCACGCAGGAGATACCCCCTTATAAAGAATCTCATACATTGTCTGTCGGATCATTCCATGAATATGCCCACCGACTCCACGCCAATAGACCATTTTTTTCCCATACGCTCTTTCGACATGGATTTTCATCTGGCGGTCATTCACCGATAGTATTTTCCACCGTTTTCCGCCGAGAAGCATAAAACTCCCCGGCTGATAAAACCCCTCAAGCCCTTCGACCTCACCGATTAATCCATCACCGGAAAACACCTTGTAGGTAACCGGGGTTTCAAACGCAGCGAAGAAATCATAGTGCGAAGTAACCTTCTCACCCTCTAATCCGAGAATCAGATCCCCTGACGGAGTTTGTTCGATCAGATCATTCGATCCAAGGTCTTTCAAAAGAGCACTAAATTCATCGGCACTGACAGGCCCGAAGACATGAGGTAAATTCATGAGGCGATATATGTCTTCGGCTCGGATTCCTCCCCTTTCCACGATAACGCTCATGATTTGCTGAATCATCGTGCTGAAGTCTCGCTGGACAGGTTCAGGGGGTTCGGTCCATTCCGTAAATCCTTCCTGTCCTGTCATAAGCAAAACCATGGATAGGGCCTGAACTAACTCAGGATACAATCGCTGAGGAAGGGGAGCATCCTTGGGACATTTTTTTAACGGGACATAAAAATACAACCGGGAGGGCTTGCCTTCTTTTCGACCACTCCGTCCCATTCTTTGTTTTAGAGCACTGACACTATGGGGCGGACCAATTTGCCCAACAGCATCGACATGTCCGATGTCGATTCCCAACTCCAATGTGCTGCTACAAATGGCCGTACAAGGGCGACCTGATTTTAATTCCTGCTCGGCATTTTCCCGAATCTGTCGGCTCAATGATCCATGATGAACAATAAATTGATCGGGGATCTTTTTCTGGCGGGTCAGCCGAATCAGGATATCGGCTAAATACTCAATATCCATTTTTCGATTGCAGAAGACCAGATTGGTATTCCCGGAACAGTGGTCGATCAGATGGTTGGCGATCGATATGACATTCGACCCTTCTCTTCCATCTTCCATGCTATCGGAATCATCGTCGGGAACATCTTCGACCAATGTCTTTACCAAGAGTTCGATATCTTGGGTTGTCGATGACCGTATAATGGAGGTACTGTCAGATAAGGCCCCGGATAACCACTGGCAAGCAACTTGAGGGTCTCCAATCGTTGCTGATAATCCAACCCTGCGGCTTCTCGGCAAGTCTTTACGAAGATCATCTACCCGATTCAGAAGACAGCACAATTGCCGTCCTCGTTCATTATCAAGGAAAACATGCAACTCATCGATTACGACAACATCCAACTCATTAAACACCCTTCTGGCATCCAGTCCTGTACTCATTAACAAAGACTGGAGGGATTCCGGCGTAATCAGAAGAATTCCTGAAGGGGATTTCAGAAGTTTCTTTTTCTTCTGGCTATCCACATCTCCATGCCAGCGATGAACGGGGATCTCAGATCTTTTACACAACTCTTCAAGACGGCGGAATTGGTCGTTGATCAGGGCTTTCAAGGGTCCAACATACAATACTCGTATTGATCCAGCTCCATGATCCTCTGCGATGGATGATAATATAGGCAAAAACGCAGCTTCCGTCTTCCCGGCGGCTGTTTTTGCCATCAGGATTATATCGGATTTCGAATCGAACCACGCATCAATAGAATGAACTTGAAAGGGATATAACTGAGTCCAGTTCATATCCCATAAATGCTTTTGGATATCACGATGTAGTCTGGAAAATGCTGAAGCCATTCGTATTACAACTTAAAACGAGTCAATGGATCCGTATCGGGTTTACTATCGTCGGCTTTCTCAGGAGTTGAAGTGGTATCTTCGGTATCCTGAAGCTTCAAGAAATATGAAATATCTTTGTCGGGATTCTGCTCCATGATATTTAATAGCCCAACAAATTTCTGAACCGCATCCCGTGGGGTTAAAAAATATTCCGCCCCAAGCCGCTGTTCGCAAAAATTCATGAATTGAACGACCCCCTTGTCATCCATGACGGTTTTTTGTTTTGGGTCACTGGAATATACGGTAATAATTCGATTCAGGAGAACATATAAATCTTCACGGCTCAGGGGTTCCAACCGAATTACGGGTCCCTTGGTGTCAACCATCCCTTGTCCGGAAAAAGGATTATCCGCCAGACGGGTAGCCAGGGCTTCATAACTGAACATTCCCCTTCGACGATCCGACAGGAATTCCTCCGTACCTGCAAGGCAAAATCCCAATCCTTCCACATGACCCTGTAAACAATCATTCAAAATGTGTAAAATGACTTCATAATTCTTGTTCCTGGCCACCGTATTATTTAGTCTTTCAGAAAGAACGACCATTTCGTCCAAGTTTACAAATAGCCCCGCATATCCGGCTATTCGAAGAAATTTCCCCCAAAGTTTCAGCATGTCATAAAGATGGGTGTCTTCGATAATATCTCGCACATCCAAATCTTGCCGGGCTTCCGTTTTCGTACCATATTCCCCTTTTAGCCAACGGGTTGCGGCATTCATCAGATTGTCATTTCCCGATGCAAATCCCTCGACATACTTCGCCAACACCCGGATGAAATGGATTCCATGGGTCACATCCATCAGGGACTGGAGCTTTCGTTTCACGACCTCTTCCAACACTGTAAATTCTGATTTTCCTTGCACTTCGTTGTTTACATCAATCACAAACCGTTCAATAATACCGGGCATCGCCCCTCCTTCAGGCTTAGCACGCGTGGACATGTTTTGGACTAATTCAGAGTACAGAGCCCTGGCAATTCCATTGACCCCATGCAACCTTCGATCTACCGTAATATCCGCCTGAACAATGACAAATTTCCGTTCAATTGCCACGGTCCGAACCAGGTTCAAAAAGAAGCTCTTTCCACTTCCATACCGTCCGATGATAAACCGAATCGACGAACCTCCATCTTCCAGGGTATTCAAATCAGCCAATAATGCTTGCAGTTCATTTTTCCGACCCACTTGAATATGATGCAATCCAATCTTCGGAACGACTCCCGCCGCTAAACTCTGTAGAATTGCCGTCCGCTCTCTGGGTTTAATTTCCATAATTATCTCCCATCTGTGCCAGGAGCTCCCGTCGAATGACCGTAGTATCCCCCTCTTCCACCAGGAAATCTCCTAAGGTTTCATCCGACCATCCATTGATCTCTTCAATGGCTGCCGAAACGGTAACATTGTGTTTTTGGGCAAGGGAATACAAATCGTTCCGTGGCCACTCTGTTTTGGAAATAAGCTCGGTGTAAAATGGTTTCACATTCCTTGAAATTAACATCGTAGCGATTGAATTGCCATCTCCGTTATTCAATACCACTGTGTGTCCGCCCCCATCCGAATGATCTGTGGATGATGAAAAAATGGAGGTGCCTTCGGATTTTGCACTCATCGCCTCAAGAAGCATTCGAGATGCTTCGATGCTTTCCTGATGGATCTGTCGGATCTTATCCAAGTCCAGAACCACCTGACGGGGTGGAATAATCTCTGCCCCGGTCTCCGTTTTTCCTTTTACGACAAGCCGGGATTCTTCAGGAATGGAATACCCCAGTTCCTGTATCAGCCCAGTCAACACCTCTTTTTCCAGTGACAAATATCCGATAGTTTTTTCCAAAGACTTGAGTTCTTTGGTGCAAATCCCATTGACTGTTCCCGCGATCATCACAAGAAATCGTCCAATAGCCTTTCGCTGGGTCTCGTTGAATAAGGTTGTGATCTTTTTCTTAATCCCGGCAAGGGATATACCGTTCTGCCGAATCACTTCGATCAAGGCATCCAATCGGAGACAATCGTTCCGACTTAACATGAACCTTTCCTGGAAGAAATCATTAATCACCCGCCGCTCTGCCTCATCCATTTCCCCCTCTGCCTCGGAGACTTCGAGTGCCAGTGGCAACAAAAAGCCGGTCAATTGGTAACCTGGGCCTTGTGGCTGATATGGTTTATCCGGGAGATGCAATATCGAAACCGATTCTTCCCACTGAAGTGTTTTCTGAGTATACCGTGGATCAGGTTCCATCGAAGATCCAAGACTTTCCACAAATTGAGCCAGCGATTTGGCCTGACCTAATGGAAGGCGTTGTTTGCATTCCAGCCCACGGATCGAAGCGACTTTTCCGACCGGAATCAAACAAACCCTCGACTTACCGGAGTAAACCTCCAAAAGGTGATCCCAATCGGCTTGTTGGGGATGCTTTAATTCTTTCTGTAAGTCGGGCGGAAGATATTCGAAGGCGATACTGGGTTCCTGTGAAGAGACCTTTCGAGTATAACTCCGTAATTCCTCAATACAACCATTATACAATTGCACAACGGGTGCAAACTGAGTTTTCCATCCGATTATCTTGGTCCATTCGGCATCTGAAACCAGATCATTTCCCCGACCTAGCGACGGCGAGGCTGCCTGATACCGGATCTTTTGTAATCCAGAACCTTTTTGAGGAACCATCTTTCCTTTGAGTTGGCTATCATAACGAGTCTGAAATAGTTTTCCAAACTCCTCCTCTGCCCGATCCACTACCACGCTTCTCCTGGATCGCTCGTCTTGACGGGCAAAATGGATTGCCCACTTCGCAGGTAATACTTGGTTATGATTGGCCAAGACTCCGAGAATCATCTCTCTTAGGGTGTCAGATAAATAACCTTGCTGGAACTGAAGCAATGCGTCCATGATCTTTTCGGTCGGACGCAATAAACCCAACATAATCAGGTGAATGAACATCCCCGTTGCATATTGTCGGAACGATCTTGATGAACCGTAAATTTTCAACAACCTCAAAACCTCATTACCGATTTCGAGGATATCTTTACGATCAACCAGAGCCCGTCTTTCCAGTCCATAAAAATAGATGAACACATATCCTAATTCGATGTTCGGATCGTTTCGTCCATCCTGAAGCCAATGGAGATAGTGAGCAACCTGATGAGGTTCACAATCGCTCAGACGAGGCCAGTAAGGTAATGTTTGAGCTTGATCTTTGCGAGGAGGTGAAATCGTGCGTTTCAGGCATAACAAGCTGGCATCAAAATTCCCATATTCTCGGCTGTCAACGACATAAATCATAGGATCTTGTAGAAGATAGCCTCCCACATCGAGGTGAGATCCTTTTCCGGCAAAATAGGGTTTGGGCTGGTTTTTTGAAAATTGGACTGATGGGAGATCTGCTTGTTTGGAAACGACCGACCGAACCTTGACAGGAGGTCTCTGTTGTCGAAAAATCAGCCAAAAGATTCCCCAGAAGACCAGCGAAACGAGAATACTTCCTGCGAAGTATTCAATCCCTCCCAGAATTGCCGCCGAAAGACAGGATGTCAATAAGGCCGTCCCAAACAGTTGTCGAGATAATACAACACGGTATTTGTTTAACAACATGGAAATGCTGATTACACCAAGACTAATTGACAAGCAGAGGAGAGCGACCGTGATATTTGCTTTCAGTGTCAGAAATACAAATACGAGAACAATCAGAAACCATACAATCCGATTAAAAGTCATGTCTCGCATAATCCAGTTATCTCATATTTTCCAGGAATTCAGATATTTCGTTCACGACTCTGATTTCGATTCCCTATTCTGGTAATACTCCTCGAACCATTTTGACTTGAGCAGCCGATTGACCTTGGGTTCGGATAGTTTACGATACAGTTCTGTCTTCGAAGTTACATAATCCAAGAGCAAGGCATCGAGAACCTTTTCGAACTTGTATTTGACATTCTCTCGGCTGTTATCGGATAGAGCCACTTGCCGCAATTCCTCATGGGCATCGATCTTATCCCGAACCCGTTGGATATCCACATGGTCGTCATCCGTTAGATTCAGGCCATAGGTTTTGTTCAGGACTTCGATGATATGGGAGAGCCAATCGATTTCTTCGTGCCCATGTTTCGGAGCCCCCGTCGAGATCCCTTTGGCAGATCCGTTCTTCTTGGTCAGGGTGACACTGCCTTCGAAGGTCTGATCCAATCGGAAGGACTCCAGATCCACCGCATCGATCACCTCTGTTGGCAACTCCACTCGTCGCTTGGGTAACTTTCGATTCAGACTCCGACCGAAGACATATAACTTCTCCAGCTCCACATCCTGGAAGGTAATCAACTGAGACACAAACCCATAGAGTCGAATATAGGTCTGTAGGGTGGATCGAAAATCCTCTTGATCCAGATCCTTCTTGGTCTTCCACACCTCCACCACCCGATCCAGGATCGGCTGAAGCTTCTCCTGGGGTTCCTTAGGATTGAAAAACACCTTGCAGAACTCTTCGATATCGTCCTTGCGATACACCTCAAATTTCGTCAGCTCTGCTTCTAGGGTATGGAGCTTGTTGGGATCGGTTTCTTCCTCCAGGAAGGTCTTCTGATAATACGGTTCGAATGCCTTCTGGATTTCCTCCGCTTCATTCACAAAGTCGATGATCACCGTATTGGTCTTACCGCTGGCAGTCCGATTCAATCGACTCAGGGTCTGAACGGCATTGACTCCACCCAACTTCTTATCCACATACATTGTATGCAGGTTTGGTTCATCGAACCCTGTCTGATACTTGTTAGCTACGATCAAAATCCGATACCCAGGCATCTTCAATGCATCTTCGATCTTCACCTTGGGAGCCAGGCAGTTCAAACCTCCTTCAGTGTATTCTTTTCCCGAATCGGGATCCCTGACGGTTCCCGAAAACGCCACCAACGGAATATACGGGAGACTCATTTCCTGGATCACCCGTTGGAACATCAGGAAGAACTTGATCGCGTGCAACCTGGAACGAGTCACCACCATCGCTCTGCCTTTGCCCTGGATGGCATTGGCAGTGACTGACTGAAAATGCTCCAGCATGATCCGGGTCTTCATCTCGATGGCATGGGGCTGGAGATCCACATACGAGACCAGCAACCTCTGGGCTTTCTTTTTGTCGTATTCCGCATCCCAGTCCACAGACTTGAGCAACCGAAAATACCGTTCATAGGTGGTGTAGTTTTCCAGCACATCCAGGATAAACCCCTCCTCGATCGCCTGTCTCATCGTATAGGTGTGGTATGCCTGGAATTTCCCCTCCCGATTTTTTCGTCCAAACAGTTCCAGGGTCTTTCCCTTGGGTGTTGCTGTAAAGGCAAAGTAAGAAATATGAGATTGCTTGCCCCTGGATCGAATCTCCTTGAGGATCTCATCTTCCAGGTCGAAATCGTCCTCGTCTTCCCTCTCTGCCAGCTCCAGGTTGACCGATAAGACCTTCTTGAGGTGCTTTGCCGATTCCCCCGATTGGCTGGTATGTGCCTCATCGACAATCACGGCAAATGAATGCCCTTGAAGGTTGCTAATCGTCTCCGAAATCATCGGGAACTTCTGGATTGTGGAAATGATGATATCCTTGCCTGCCTCCAGTGCCTTTTTTAGTTGAGCCGAATTCATATCAATCGGGTTGACCACCCCTCGTGTCTGCTCAAACTGCTTGATCGTGTTCTGTAACTGACGGTCAAGGATTCTCCGATCCGTTACGACAACGATGGAATCAAAGAGCCGATCCTTATCGGAATCCTTCCGATAGAAACTTGCCAGCTTATGGGCAAGCCACGCAATGGAATTGCTCTTCCCCGAACCAGCCGAGTGCTGGATCAGATAGGAACTTCCCACCCCATCGGTATAAACCCCATCCAACACTTCACGGACACAATCCAACTGGTGATATCGGGGGAAGATCAGGGTTTCGGTCTTTCGTTCGGAGAGTCCCTTTTGGGCATCGAAATACTTTTCAGCATTGACCTGGATACACAGGTAGTTCCCGATCAGATCCAATAGGGTATCCGGCTGCAGGATATCTTCCCACAGATACGCTGTCTTATGCCCCTTGGGATTGACGGGATTTTCGGTTCCCTTATTGAACGGCAGGAAACGGGTCTTATCCCCGCTGAGCCGTGTAGCCATAAAGACCTTCTCATTACCCACGGCAAAATGCACCAGGACCCGCTTGAATGCAAACAAAGGTTCCCTTGGGTCTCGATCCTGCTTGTATTGGCGGGTCGCCTGTTCGACGAACTGTCCCGTCAGGGAATTCTTCAGTTCCATCGTAATGATGGGAATCCCATTGAGAAAGATCACCATATCGATGGAGTTTTCGTTGACCTTGCTGTATCGAACCTGACGGACGACCGTAAATCGGTTCTGCTGGTAAGCCCGTTGGTGTTCGGGATTCATCTTGCTGGCGGGTTTGAAGATGGCAAATCCCAGCTTTTGACCTCTGTCCTTGAACCCCTTACGAAGCACCTCCAACGATCCGTTCTTGTTGATCTCCTCTGCCAGATGATACAGGATCTTGCTGTCGGTCTCAGCCCCATACTGCTTTTGCAGTTCTTCCAGGGCTTTGGGTTGAGTATCCCTGAGAAAGCCCAAAACCTCGTCGGGGATCAGACACAGATCGACATTGTAGTCTTCGGGCTTCCTCTTTCGATAACCCGAAGTCAAGAGTTCATCTTCAATGTGTTCTTCGAAGGTTCGTTCTGTATAGTTCTGTGAGGCCATTGATAATACTACATCCTCTCCCTGAGTTTCTCGACATCATAATTCGGTGGAGTTGGTTTGAAGCCATGAGGAGAATTCTTCTGTAACGAGTATTGTCGGTATTGATGCTCTCTCAATGACTTCAAATCAAGACTGGCCGTAAGAATAGTCGTATTTTCGCCTCCCTTGACTTTCACGATATCCATCTTGTCCCGGCTGGACGGACTTACAATCCGGGAATCACCAAAGTCCGAACTATTTGTCTGTGTAAAATAACAATGTAAATCCCTTGAAACGGATTCAGCAATGTTCGAAAAATATGAAATATCGGAGTTATACTCACAAGCTATCATCATATCAATCAATGATTTGAATAAAGCTCTGTGATGGATATCTGCCAACTCAAAACAGTTGAAAGTCGTAAAATGAATACCTTGCCACTCATACTTTTCATAGACCACATTCGATTGTGTTGGAATATTAAGCCGGTTACCCGTCAGCAACTCAATCTCCTTCGGAGTAACCCCCTCCCCATTGTCAAGACCAAATTTCCCGTTGGATAAGGTGGAAGTT
>CAYLSB010000070.1:0-23835 GCA_964386005.1 uncultured Pirellulales bacterium
TTCTAAACAATATCGAATAGCAAAAGAGATAATTTCAAAACAAAATGGATTCCGGGTCAAGCCCGGAATGACACGTCATAAAGGGGTCAAACCCTCAGACGCATTAAAGGATTCGACCCCTGTTTTTGTTGGCGGGAAGGAGAAAAGGGCGGAGGCCGTTCGGCCTTTCGTTGTCGCACAATCCAAAGGGCACACGCCGTGTGCCCCTACCGGCCACGACAGAGCGTGGCCCGACATCATCCACCTCACGATGTTCGGTGGCTGCCACCCTCAAACAGAAATTCGAAGCACTAAATTCTAAACAATATCGAATAGCAAAAGAGATAATTTCAAAACAAAATGGATTCCGGGTCAAGCCCGGAATGACACGTCATAAAGGGGTCAAACCCTCAGACGCATTAAAGGATTCGACCCCTGTTTTTGTTGGCGGGAAGGAGAAAAGGGCGGAGGCCGTTCGGCCTTTCGTTGTCGCACAATCCAAAGGGCACACGCCGTGTGCCCCTACATCATCCACATCGGAAAAAAGGGGTCAGACACCCGAACCGATTTAAGGTGTCAGACCCCTTTTTTGTCTCTTTATATTATAGGTATGATATATGTATTTAAGCACGGTTCCTTGTCCTTGACCTTCGGAGAAGGTTGTTGTAGGATGGCGTCGTTCGAAGATGGATGACTCAACGGATATCGGAGACGGTTGCCATGAACAGAATCTTCGTGAATGCGGCGGCGGTGATCGTTCTGGTATTTCCCGCGTTCGCACAGGATCCGAAGGAACGGGCCTATTTTGTGCCTGTCCTGAATCCCAAACATGTCGAGAAACCGAAGGTTGCCGGGTGGGCTGAAAAGAGGATCGAGGAGAAACCGGATCGGGGACTTGCGGCCGTGCGACGGTCGGATGGGAAGGTTTATCTTAGCTGGCGGTTGCTCAAGAACGATCCGGTATCGACGGTGTTTGATGTGTATCGCGAGATCGGAGGCGATGGGGCCGCGAAGATCAATTCCGCACCGATACGGACAACAACGGATTATCTGGATGCGGCCCTTCCCATCGAAGCGTCCACGGCCGAGATTCGGTATCGGGTAAACGCCATCGTCGATGGGGAGCAAATCGCTCCGTCGGCCGAGGCGGTCGTCAAGGCCGATTCCGCCGCATTGAATTACCGGTTGATCAAGCTACAGGGGAATTACCGGCCGCAGCGGATGGGGATCGGCGATCTGGACGGAGATGGATCCTACGATTTTGTGATCAAGCAACCGTTGGAGGGGATCGATCCGGCGGGACGTCCGAATACGCAGGGATTAACCTACAAGCTGGAGGCCTATCGTAGCGACGGCACGTTTTTGTGGCAGGTCGATTTGGGGCCCGGGATTGAACCGGGGATCTGGTATTCGCCGTTTGTGGTGTATGATTTTGACGGGGACGGCAAGGCCGAAGTGGCCGTCAAGACCGGACCGCACGACGCCAGGGAATCGGATGGTCGGGTACGAAGCGGCCGGGAGTGGGTTTCGATTCTCGACGGAATGACCGGCAAGGAAATCACACGAGCGGATTGGCCGGGGCGAGATCCGCGACTGGGCGATTACAATCGGATCAACCGGAATCAGATCGGTGTCGCATTTCTTGACGGCAAGACGCCGTGCCTTCTTGTGGCCCGTGGGACGTACAAGCTGATGGTACTGGATGCGTATCAGTATCACGGCAACGCATTGAAGCGGTTGTGGCATTGGGAGGGGGATGACGAGGAGCCGATTATCCGCAGTCAGGGGGCACACGGGATGCATTCGGCGGATGTGGATGAGGACGGCCGCGACGAGGTCATCCTCGGTTCCGTCGTGGTGGATGATAACGGAACGGCGCTGTATTCGGTGGGCCTGGGGCACCCGGACAAATGCTTCGTTACGGATATCGATCCTTCGCGGCCGGGGATGGAGATTTTGTACGGGATCGAGCCGTGGCATGATGATGGAATGGGGATTTGCCTGGTCGAGGCGCGAACGGGCAAGACAATCTGGTCATTGGGACGGCCGACGAAACATATCGGCGATGCGATGGTTGCGGATATCGATGCGGCGCATCCGGGATTGGAATGTTTTGCAGCGGAGGATTCCAAGGGCGGATCGCGTGAAAAATTTCTGTTGTCGGCGACGGGTAAGCTTCTGGGACAGGGTCCCGATGTGCCGGGCTGCCGAAACTGGATCTTCTGGGATGGAGATCTGTTGCGAGAGTCGATCGAGGGCGGCGGTTGGGGACGTCGACTTTCGATCGTCAAGTATAAGGGACCCGCCGTGGACGAGGGGATCGAAGGCGCGGTTCTGCTGATGGCGGATTTGTTCGGCGATTGGCGGGAGGAATTGGTGGTTTCACTGCCGGGAGAATTGCGGATCCACACGACGACGATTCCGGCGAAGGATCGCCGCGCGTGTTTGATGCAGGATCCGGTCTATCGTGCCGAAGTGGCGCATCGGTCGATGGGATACGAACAATCGCCGGTAACGGGATACTATTTAGGGGAAAAATAAAAGATCAAATATATAAGATATAATATAAATATTATAACTACAATATAAGGAATTGGAGGTTTGCCTATGGATCGGCGGAGTTTTTTAAAGGGAACGATGGTGTCGAGCGCGGCGATAGCGCTGCCGAGCATGTTGTACGCCAAGACGGGCGAATCGTACCGGACGGCGACGATCGGGACCGGCTGGTGGGGGATGAACATTACGCGCGAGGCGATGGCGTCCGGGCAATGCCGGATGGTCGCGATCTGCGATGTGGATGAGCGGGCACTGGACAAGGCGGGCGGCGAGATCGAGACGCTTTCGGGGTCAACGCCGAAGCGGTACACGGATTTTCGGGAGTTGCTGGAGAAGGAAAAACCGCAGATCGTCATCGTCGGCACGCCCGATCACTGGCACCCGCTGATTACGATCGCGGCGGCGAAGGCGGGAGCCGATGTATATGTGGAAAAGCCGATCTGCCATACGATTCATGAAGGCCGAGCGATGGTCAAAGCCGCTCGCGATAACGGGTGCGTGGTGCAGGTGGGCACGCATCGGCGGGTGTCGCCGCATAACCTGTCGGGGATGAAGTTCCTCAGGGAGGGCAAGGCCGGAACGATCGGGATGGTGCGGGCGTTCGTGCATTACGGGGGCGGGCCGGGAAAACCGGCGCCGGATGCGGAAACGCCGTCGGGACTCGATTGGGACTTCTGGTGCGGCCCGGCGCCTCTGCGGCCGTTCAATCCGGCGATTCACCCCAAGGGATTTCGACGGTTCCTCGATTTTGCCAATGGGCAACTCGGCGATTGGGGAATTCACTGGATGGACCAGATCCTGTGGTGGACGGAGGAGAAATATCCCAAACGGGTTTCGTCGATGGGGGCGCGACATATTCTCGCGGACAATTCGGATGCGCCGGATACACAGGTGGTGCAGTTCGAGTTCGATTCATTCACGGCCGTATGGGAGCATCGACTGTATGCGGCCAACGAAGCGGAAAAACACAATGTCGGCGTGTATTTCTACGGGACCAAGGGAACCTTTCACATGGGCTGGCAGGATGGCTGGACCTTTTACCCTTCCAGTCGCGGCGAGCCGATTGTCCACGAGAATCCACAGCTCCATAAACCCGACGACCAGAATATCAAGGAATTGTTCGCGGACTTTTTGAAATGCGTCAAGGACAGGTCAAAACCGGTCTGTGATATCGAGATCGGCCAGCGGTCCACAAACCTGTCGCTGTTGGGGATGCTTTCGATGCGGATCGGGCGGAGTGTGCGCTGGGACGGCGAAAAACAGGTCATCCTCGATGATCCCGATGCCAACAAGTACCTCCGGCGCGAGTATCGAAAGCCGTGGGTGTATCCGGAAATATAATTTCGGTATTTCGATATATTATTTATCTATTTGAGATAGATAATATCTTGTCCAGGCATGGGAGGCGTTGAAGGTCAGGGCCTGTTTGAAATGTTCCTTTGCGTCGGCGGATTGACCTTGGTGCATCCGGGCCAGGCCGAGGGCATAGTGGGTATCGGCCTTGCGTTTGGCACGGGTCTGCTGCTCGCCGAACTTGGCGAAAAAATCGGCGGTTCCGTCGCCGCCGGCCAGACGCGCGGAAAGCCTGGCGATGAGATCATCGAGAATCGCATCGGCCTTTGCCGCGTCGCCGAGTTGTTTCCACGCCATCGCCTGGACGATTCGTTTTTCCGCGTCATCGTCACGGATTTTCCGGTCGGTCAACCTCGTAAAGATTTCCATCGCCTTCTCTTTTTGCCCTGCGGCGGAAAAGGCCAAAGCGGTTTCGCAGTCGATCTGCGGCATACGGTCTTCGTCCCGGCTGGATTCCTGCGAAAGGTTTTCGGGGAAAGCGGCCGCGGCGGCACAGTCGGCCAGGGCCTTGTCGAAGGATTTTTCGGCCAGCCATTTTCTTCCACGCAACAGGTGGGCGTCGATCCATGCGTTGGACAATTCCCGGCCGCCGCCTTCGGCGATGAAGAACTGGTTGGAGGTCATTAGGGCGATGGCCTTGTCGTAGTCGCCGGCGGTGACGCGGAGGGCGATCTGGCGGATGAGCATGGGTTTGTTCGTCTCCGCCAGCATGGGGTTGATCAGGATCATGGCCAGTCGCTTGTCGGGGGCGGCATTGGCGCGATCGTAGAGGTCGTCGAGCTCGACGTAGTAACGGGGGTCGGCATTGTGGCTTGCGATGGCCTTTTCATAGCTGGCGATGGCGGCGGGAGTGTCCTTGTTGGTGCGGAAGTAGGCCCAGCCGAGATTGCGATGGACGAGGGCAAAGCGGTCGTCGAGGCGACGGGCCTTTTCCCATGCCTCGATGGCTTTGTCGGGCTGGAGGTCGTAGAGAAGATTACCGAGGTAGTACCAGGCGCGGGCGTCGTTGGGATTGGTTTCGATGGCGGCCCGCAGGACAGTTGCGGATTCGCCGCGGAAGGGGAAGCAATAGTCCGGCGGCAGAGATGCGGCGTGTTTCCAGGAGACGGCGGCGCAGGAGGGTGCCTTGTTCTTCTGGCACAGAAAGCCCATGTAGTACCAGACCATCGGGTAGGTGGAGTCGGAGATGCGGGAGAGGACTTGCCTTGCGTCGTCCCAGAGATTGCAATCCATATAGTCGGTCGCCAATTCCAGATAGGACTGGGGGTCGCCGCGCATGGCGGTGGTGATCTGCACGAAACTCTTGTCGGCGGCGTCGCGGCGGCTCAGGGCCGTCAGGGCCATGAAACGTTCGTTCATGGCGCCGAAGTCGAGAGGATCGGCCGCCAGGGCCTTCTCGGCGATATCAATGGCCTCCGGCAGGCGATTATGTTTGCGAAGGATCGTCGCCTTTAGGACTTGGGCGCGGGTGTTGAGGGCGTTGGTCGAGAGGGACTGGTCAATCTGTTCGAGGGCGGCGGGATAGTCGCCTTTTCGGCAAGATAATGTCGCCAGTTGAAAGTATCCGGCCGAGTGGAAGGCGTAGTCCCATGTTGCACGGTAGAATGCGCTGGCGGCCTCATCCAGTTTCTTCTGGGCCTTGAGGGCCATGCCGAGATAGTAGTACGCCTCCGTGTTGCTTGGGCGGGTGTACTCGGCTGTCAGTCGCGCGAGTGCGGTTCGTAGGTACTTTTCGGCCAGATCGGGCTGCATCTTTCGAAGGGCATGAATGCCGAGGATGGTATTGGTCCGCGTGTCGCCTGGGTCGCGGGCCAGTGCCTCATTGAAGTAATCCATCGGATTGACGCCGGGATTGTGGATCTGCTCGATCCGCAGGCCGGTGAGGTATAGCTCTTCGACAGTCTTGATGTCCTTCGGTATCGGAGGGGTCTTGACTTCGGCGGGCAGGGGACCTGGATCGGGGAGTTGTTTTGGTTGAAACTCCACGAGGATTTTACCGTCGGCGGATTTGAGCGTGGCCTTCAGATCGGTCGGCTGGATTGCGGCATCGACGGCAATCGACTCGACGAATGGCTTATCGGGGGCGATGTTGATGGTCTTTTCGAGGATGGGTTTCCCTTTGGCGGTCAGCAGGGCGGTTGCTTTGGGAAATGCGGAAGTCGCGTGAAAGCCGAGGTTGGTCTTTCCATCCTTGAGTTCGAGATTGACGGCCGCATCGAGAGTGGCGTTCTTGAAACCGCCGATATCGCGGACGGGATACCAGTACTGGCGAAAGTGTTTGACCTCCCCGGGTTTGATCCAACTGTAATCGGGCTGGTTGTCGGAAAAGGATCCGACCATCAATTCAGCGTAGGGACCATCGGAGTCGGTGAGGACCTTAGTATCCCAGATGTTATCGGGGCCCCATTCCCAGAGTTTGGCGCCGCAGACGATGTGGTGGTTGCCGATGTGGACAATTCCGGCATTGCGGCCGTGATCATAGCCGCCCATGAAATCTTCGGGATTGTTCCAGGCGAAAAAGGAGACGGGTTTGGGGTGGTTTTTCCACCAGCTCTGGTCGATGCCGGTGTAGTCGGTCCCGCGATAACGGCCCTGCCCGATAGGCCAATAGGCGAAGTCGTTCTTGGAGTGGTAGGTGGCCATCTGGACGCTGGGGGGGAAGACGACCTGATAGTCGTCGTTGACGGCGACGGCGACATTGGCCCAATAGAGAATGGAGTTGGGAAGGGGACGGCGGTTGAACAAGGTGACATCGGCCTGGAAGTACGATTTACCCGGTGCCAAGGTCAGGGCAATGGTCCAGCGCATGCGGTGACGACGTTCAGTCTCGGCGATCCAGATCGTTTTACTGCCATCGGGATTTTCCACAAGGCAGTAGTCGACGGGCATGTGGGTGGTGTTGCGATGATGGTGGAAGACGCACCACTCGATGCCGCCGGAGATCCAGGCGCCGAGCATTCCGATGAGCGCGGGCTTGATGACATTCTGGCGATAGAGGAAGTCATAGCCGTTGGTTTTGTCGGTGGCGGAAAAAAGACGACCTCCGATTTCCGGAAGGACGACCAGCTTGAGGTATTCATTTTCGAGGTGTAAAGCCGTCCAATCGGCCGGTTCGCGGATGCCGGTGAGGCCGTCGATCAGCGGATACGGATAGATCATCTTCTTGGCGCCCTGATACGATTCGCCCTTGTAGAACATCGGATTGGGATCCGGTTTGTCCACGCGGTAGGAGGGCAGGGTGAGTTGATCCTGCCAGACCTTGACGGAGGATTCGGCAAACAATGTCGGAGCCGCCAAATAAAGAACGATGGCTATCATTCGATTCATAGATCCATGCTCCTTCCTGAATGAAATCGATCGAATTCGGCGCCGCCGTTCCGCGCCGATTCATTTGATTGTCCAACTCGGCATTATCGTAGTCGATTGACGGACTTTCGTCCATCGCGAATCTGTTCCATTCGTCCAGTCCCATTCGACAACGGGCGTCGTCAAGGGAATTCGGATTCCGACGATCCAAACGAGTTTGCGGTAATCCGAGGTAGTTCTTGTGGCGAAAGACCGAGATCGGTATAATCATCCGATTCGTTTCCGTGGGTTGAGCGAATTTTTCTTGTGTGTGGCATGGAAAGGTTCAGGCATTCATGAAGATTCTTGTGATTAACGCGGGTAGTTCTTCGATCAAGTTTCAGTTGTTCGAGATGCCCGCGGCGTCGGTGGTTGCCAAAGGGATGGTCGAGCGGATCGGCGAGGCCAATTCTCGATTGATCCTAACTTCCGATGGGAAAACCCATCAAGACGAGCAAACCATTTCCGATCATGAGTCGGCGATGGATCTGATTCTTGCGGCGCTGGTCGCGCCGGATACCGCGGTGCTGAAGGAGATATCCGAGATTACGGCGGTCGGCCATCGGGTCGTTCACGGCGGCGAGGAATTCACCGGTTCGGTGGCCATCGATCACCGCGTGATCGCCTCGATCGAAAAATTCGCCGACCTCGCTCCGCTTCATAATCCGCCGAACCTGACCGGCATTGCCGCGGCCATGCACAAACTTCCCCAGGCCAAACAAATCGCCTGCTTCGACACGGCGTTTCACACGACCATTCCGCCGGTGGCGTACCTGTACGCTTTACCGTACGAAATCTATGAAAAATATCGAGTTCGTCGATATGGATTCCACGGCACATCGCATCGGTACGTTGCCCGTCGGGCGTCGGTGCTTCTGGCCCGACCGTCCGATCGATCCAATCTGATCACCTGTCATCTCGGCAACGGATGCTCCATCACGGCGGTGCACAACGGAAAGAGCGTCGATACGTCGATGGGGCTAACGCCGCTGGAAGGAGTCGTGATGGGGACTCGAACGGGCGACCTGGATCCGGCGATTCTGTTTTATCTTTCTGACAAGGGTTACAGCATCGACGAACTGAACGCGATGTGCAACAAGCAGGGCGGACTTTTGGGGATTTCCGGCACGAGCAACGACATGCGGAACCTGACCGGGCTTGCAGACAAAGGGGATACCCGCGCCAAACTGGCCATCGATATCTTTTGTTATCGGATCAAGAAGTATATCGGGGCGTATGCGGCCGTGCTGGGACGTCTGGATGCCGTCGTTTTCACCGGAGGTATCGGGGAAAACTGCCCTCACATCCGCTCCGGCGTCTGCGAGGGACTCGATCAGATCGGGATTCGGATCGATGAGGCAAAAAATGCCTCAAAACTGGCCAAGGAAGAGGATATTCAAGCCGATACCAGTACGGTAAAGGTCATTGTCATTGCCACCAATGAAGAATTGGCAATCGCAGAGGATACATATCAATTGGCCAAATAGAGACCGACAATGTCAACGACGAATCCGGAAAATCTGACTGCCGAACAGATTCAGCGACTTCAGGCCCAGTCTTGTCGTGCCGAGGACTGGTCCCAGGTCCGTGTTGTCCAGCCATTCGATACCGACCGCGTTCATAACACCCATTTTAGCGGGTTGGTTACGATGGGACGAATGGATAAGACCGTTCGTCTCTACGGCGGTGTTTGCCGCAAGGCCGGCATTTACAACGCCACGATCCACAATTGCCGGATCGGGGATAATGTGTTCATCAATAACATCGAAAACTATATCGCCAATTATGACATTGAAAGCGAGGTCCTGATCGACCATGTCTCTCTGTTGGCGGTGGAGGGCGAATCGACTTTCGGCAACGGGGTCGAGGTGGCTGTCATCAACGAAATGGGCGGCCGCGAGATCCCGATCTATGACGGTCTGTCGTCCCATGTGGCCTACGTGTTGGCCCTGTACCGGCATCGGCCGGTCCTGATCGAGAAGCTTCGATCGATGATCGCCCAGTATGTCGATTCCATCCGCTCGGCCCGGGGATGGATCGGGGCCGGGGCACGGCTGAATAACTGTCAATTGCTGACCAACCTGCGTGTGGGGCCCTGCGCCGTGATCGAAGGAGCCAGTTTGCTGGACAATGGTTCCATCAATAGTTGTCCGGAGGACCCCACACGAATCGGCGTGAATGTCATCGCGCGGGATTTCATCTTGTCGTCGGGGTCGGAGGTCGGAGACAACTCGATCCTGGCGCACTGTTTCGTCGGTCAGGGCACACAACTGTCCAAGCAGTACTCGGCGGAGAACTCCGTGTTTTTCGCCAACTGCGGCGGCTTTCACGGCGAAGCGTGTTCGATCTTCGCCGGTCCGTACACGGTGACGCACCACAAGTCCACGCTGCTGATCGCGGGGATCTATTCGTTCCTGAACGCCGGAAGCGGATCCAATCAGAGTAATCATATGTATAAACTGGGTCCGGTTCATCAGGGTGTTGTCGAGCGAGGTTCGAAGACGACTTCGGATTCGTATATGCTCTGGCCGGCCAAGGTGGGTCCGTTTACGATGGTGATGGGTCGGCACTACGGCAACAGCGACACATCGGATCTGCCCTATTCCTACCTGATCGAATCCGAGGACGAAAGCGTGTGCATTCCCGGGGTGAATTTACGGAGCGTGGGCACCGTCCGCGACAGCCGTAAGTGGCCGAAGCGCGACCGACGGAAGGATCCGCGGAAACTGGATTTTATCCTCTTCAACCTCCTGACCCCGTTCACGGTTCAGAAGATGATCAAGGGCAGTACGATATTGGCGGAGTTGCGAGACACGTCCGGACGAACTTCGCAGTTTTATTTCTATAACGGCGTCAAGATCAAGCGGTCATCGCTGGAGAACGGGATTGAGTTTTACCGCCTGGGCCGGATCCGGTATCTCGGCAATATCTTTGTACAGCATCTTCGGCAGAACGACGTTACGACGATCCAACAGCTTCGGGACAGTCTGGTTCGCCGCACGACCGATGGATCGGGCGAGTGGCTGGACCTGGCGGGATTGCTGGCACCGGTATCCGTCCTTGAACGGTTCTTGACGGATATCGAATCGGGAGTGGTTACGTCGCAGGCGGAGGTGCACAACCGTCTGTCCGAGATCTATCAACGGTACGAAGATTACCAGTGGACGTGGGTTCTCGATGCGATCGAGGCCCATATCGGCAAGACGACCGATCAGTTTACCGCCGAGGATGTCATCGGCCTGATTCACGAGTGGATCACGGCCGTGGAGAAACTGGATCGGATGCGCCGCGAAGACGCCTGCAAGGAATTCGGATTGACCTCGCGGATCGGTTTCGGCATCGACGGCGGCGAAAAAGAACGGGATCTGGATTTCGAGGCGATCCGGGGCACGGATCAAAGCAACGATTTTATCCGGGAACTGGATGCCAAGCTGAAGGCCAAGAAAAAAACCGTACAGGAGCTTTTTGCACGGCTCGAACATTTCACCTAAACCTTATCGAAGGGGAGAACCATGCGTGTTATCATTCAGCCCGATTACGCCACGATGAGCCGCTGGGCGGCGGCCTATGTCACGTATTCCATTCGCCAGTTCAATCCCACGAAGGACCGGCCGTTTGTCATGGGACTTCCGACGGGATCGACGCCGATCGGACTGTACCAGAACCTCATCCAACTCCATAAGGCCGGAACGATCAGCTTCGCCAATGTCGTGACCTTCAATATGGACGAGTATGTCGGGCTGACCAAGGATCACCCGCAAAGTTACCATGCCTTTATGTGGGATAATCTATTCCGTCATATCGATATTCCCAAACAGAACGTCCACATTCTCAACGGCATGGCCAAGGACCTCTGGGCCGAGTGCGATCAGTATGAGCAGGCGATCAAGCGGTTCGGCGGTATCGAGCTGTTTGTCGGAGGCATCGGACCCGACGGGCATCTGGCATTCAACGAACCGGGGTCGTCGCTGAGCAGCCGGACCCGGGTCAAAACGCTCAATGAGTCCACGGTTCTGGCGAATGCACGATTCTTCGACAATGATCTAAGCCGGGTTCCGCGGACGGCTCTAACCGTCGGCGTGGGGACGGTGATGGACGCCCGAAATGTGATGATCCTGGCCAACGGATCGGGCAAAGCCCGGGCGGTGTCGGCGGGAATCGAGGAAGGCGTCAACCACATGTGGACGGTATCCTGCGTGCAAATGCATCCGCATGCGATTTTCGTTTGCGATGACGATGCAACCCTTGAGATGCGGGTTGGGACGGTCAACTATTTCAAGTCGATTGAAAAGGACAACCTCAATCCCGACTCGATGCTGATCGCATAACGGGCATGTGGAATCAGATCGGAAGCGTTACCAGCCGATATCCGGGGTCTGGGGCTGCCATTCCACTTTGGCCGCTCCCAGGAGCGTTCCGGTGGCATAGGCGATATCAACGAGGGAGATTTCGTAGTTGACCAGGGCGGCGATTTCGGCGGATTGAGCATCGGCGAAGGAGGTCTGAGCGGTGAACACATCGGTGCTGGTCCTCAGACCCTGTTCGAACTGGCGAATTTCGGCTTCATAGAGTCGACCTTCGAGAATGGCGGACTGCCTGGCCGCAAGAATCTGCTGCCAGTTGGCTTCCAGTTGATCCAGGGCCGTAAGGACTTCCTGTTGGATGAGTTGTTTGCGTGAATCCCGGCTGATCAATCGCTGTCGCCGAACGAAAATGGCCTGACGGAGATTGTTTTTGGCGGTCTCGTTACCCAGCGGCACATAGAGTCGTGCCCCAAGCCCGTGCGTTTCGAAGTTCTTATCGCTGAGCATATCCATCGCGCCGGCGCGAGTGGGGCCGACCCCGTTGATATTGTAGGAATACTCCAGCGTGACCAGAGGCAACGTTTGGTTTTTCATTGCGTCGATGGTGCTGGCGTCCTGGGCGAGCTTGAGTTCCAGGTCCAGCAATTCCCAGCGATTTTCCATCGCACGTGTGGTCATCGCCTGCGCCTCAAGCTCATAATGAACCGGATCGGGTTCATTGGACGGTATCGGGATCGTGATACTATCGATGGCCAGCCCGGGCTTGTTCACGAGGCGCTTGAATTCCCTCTGGCGGTCGCGGAGGGCGTTTTCGGCGGTGATGATCGCCGCCAGTTGTCGTGCGACGCCGGCCTCGGCACGGACGATTTCCACCTGAGCCGCCTGTCCGGCATTGACCATTCGCTTGGCCCTTTCCAGTTGTGTAAGGGCCAACTCGTGCTGTTGCTGGCGAACCTGTAATTCTCGCCTTGCCGCATACAATCGCCAGTAGGCCCGATCGGCCGCGGCGATGACGCGGATGACTTCCAGCTTGGTGAGGTTGTCGGTGATGGCTTTGTTGTACTGAGTCAGGCGGATGCTGTGAAGGTTGAATCGCTTGCCGGCATTTCTCAACAAGGGCTGACTGATCGAGAAGGTAATGTTCTCGTTATAGACCGGATTAAAGGCCGTGCTGGTGAAGTTCGTCAATGTCCGGTTGTCGGCAAAATTCAGATTGATAGTCCCCCCGGTTTGGAGGGGTATCTGTACGCCGAGATCGACATAACCATTATCGTACTGGGATCCGGCAATAGCCAGAGCTGTTGCAGCCGGTTGGTCGGTTTTTCCATAACGGATATTTGACACGAACGCGGCCTCGAACTTGGCCTGTTCGGCCCGCAAGGCCGCTTCGGAAATGCCCGGAGCCATCAACTGGGCCTTGAGGTCCAGATTGTTTTCCACCGCCAAAACTCTGGCCTGCTCCAAAGAAATGATCATCTCACCGGCGCTTTCTTCGGCCTTGGGCAGGGTCACCGGTTCATCCGGTTTGGCCGGTTCCGATTTGAGGGCGTCGAGGTTCATCGGCTCGATCTGCTTGAGTTTTTCCTGCGGGATTTTCATTTCGTAGAAGGAATCTTCGTCCGAAATCGAGGAACAACCCACAAGAGCCGCCGTGAGGACCGTAGCCACTATATACAGAATTATACTTATACAATATCTATTATTCATGTCGTAATGCCTCAATGGGGTCGAGATTGGCGGCTTTGACCGCCGGAAACATGCCGAAGAAAACGCCGACCATCCCCGAAAAACCGATGGACATCAGAACGGCCCACAGGGGGATGTAGGCCTTGTCCAGATTGGCCTGCGGGATTTTGGCGATCATCGAAGTCATGAACTGCCCCAGCCCCACGCCCAGCAGGCCTCCGATACAACACAGGACCACCGCTTCGATCAGAAACTGCGTGAGAATGTCCGAGTTCCTTGCTCCGACGGCTTTGCGCAGGCCGATCTCGCGGGTCCGCTCCGAGACGGAGACGAGCATGATGTTCATGATGCCGATCCCCCCGACCAATAGCGAGATGCCCACGACGCCGCCGGCGACCATGGTGAAGCGCGCGGCGATGGTCTGAAAGGTTTTAATGCCGCTGGCAACGGTTTCAATGTTGAACGTGTTGGGCAGACCGGGTTTGAGATTTCGCTTCTGGCGGAGGAAGAAGGTCAGTTCGGCCTTGGCCTCTTCGGAGACTTCGGGCGAGCGGCTGGCGGCCATGACCGAAAACCATCGTTCGTTATTTCTGTAAAGAGTCTTAAAGGGTATAAATACTTCGTATTCTTCCCCGCGGCCGCTGCCGCCGATCATGGCAAAGCTGGGTTGCTTTTCGACGACGCCCACCACACGGTACGTGAAATCGCCGATATTGAGAAAAGCGCCGACACAATCGCGATCCATACGGAGTTTGTCGCGCAGGCCCGGATCGACCAAGCAGACCATGCGGCCCTGGGTTTCGTCCACCACGGAGAACGTGCCGCCTTCAATGGGTTTTCGCGATTCGATTTCATGCCAAGGTGTTTCGACGCCATAGACACGGACGCTTTCGAGAGATTGATCCTGATAGCGGACCGATTCGTTGATGGAGGTAATCTTGGTAAAACACTTGACGGACGGACAATGATCCAGAAGGCCTTCGAACTGGTCGGGCAGGAAGCGGATGACCTGCCAGGAGGCGCGTTTCATCGGACCGGAATCCGGCCAGGTAGGCCAGCAGAAGATTTTATTGGTACCGAACGTCTGAACATCCTGCATGATCTTGGCTTTGAGGCCGCTGAGAGCGGCAATGACGGCCGTCACCGACGCCACCCCGATGATAATGCCCAGCGTGGTTAAGATCGAACGGGTTTTGTTGGCCCAGATCTGCGCCATGGCCAGTCGGATACTTTGGACGATCAGTTGGATGAAGAGCAACGGAAACAGCAGAAATTGTTTCATCGGGCGGCCTCCGGATGCACTTGTTTCCAGGCGGCATCCCGTTCGGTCGGCAGATCGCTGATGATTTTACCGTCTTTCATGCGGATGATCCGACGGGCGTGACAGGCGACATCCATTTCGTGGGTGACCATGATGATGGTTTGGCCCTCCTGATGCAGATGGCGAAACAAACCGAGAATCTCCTCGCTGGTTTTGCTGTCGAGGTTGCCGGTGGGCTCGTCGGCCAGCAGGATGCTGGGATTGGAGATCAAGGCGCGGGCGACGGCGACGCGCTGCTTTTCGCCGCCGGAGAGTTGGTTGGGCCTGTGGGTCATGCGGTCGGTCAATCCCACATGCTCGAGGGCGCGGCGGGCTTTGTCGCGACGGGACCAGACAGGATGGCGGGAATACAACAGGGGCAACTCGGCATTCTTCAGCGCCGACAACCGGGGCAGCAGCTCGAAGGACTGAAACACAAAACCGATTTTTTCGTTGCGGATCTGGGCCAAACTGGCGTTGGACAGTTTGGTGGTATCCCGGCCGTCCAGCTCATAGAGGCCGCCGGTGGCGCGGTCCAGGCAGCCCAACAGATTCATCAGGGTGCTTTTCCCCGATCCGCTGGCGCCCATAATGGCGACATATTCGTTGCGATGAATCTCCAGATCGACGCCATTGAGCGCGCGAATCGTCTCGGAACCGACGGAATAATATCGGTGAATATCTCGCAGGCGGATGGTGACGGAATCCGAGGTCACGGTTTTGTCTCCTCTTTCGCCGATGCGGATGTCTCGTCAGATTTGGCTTTTGCCTCCTTTTCTTTCTTTTCTTTTTCCACCTCGCGTTCGTCCCGAACCTTCTGGTCGTGTTTGAGTCCCTCGAGGATCTTGTACGGCCCGACGACGATTTTATCGCCTTCGGCGAGGCCGGATTTGACGATGATGTGCGTCATGTCGCCCGGGCCGATGGTCACGGGCGTAACCACCGTTTTCCCGTCGAGGATCCGATAGACGACCATCACGTCGTTTTTGTTCCGATCGACGTTCGGATTGTTTTCGCGAATGGCCAGCGGAAGATCGTCCACCTTGCGACCGAGAACGGATTGACTGGGAACCTTGATGATATTTGTATGTTTATTGGTAAAAATATCCACATCCGCCGTCAGGCCGGAATACAGTTTTTTGACATCGCCCTGCATGAGGATTTCCGTGCGGTAATATTTCGTCCGCGTCATCGAGGAGTCGTTGGTCAGCGCGATCTTCTCCACGACGCCCTTGAATTTTTCATCCCAGAAGGCCTTGACGCGGATCTCGGCCTCCTGGCCGAGTTTTACTTTTCCGATATCGGATTCGTCGATCTGGGCGACCAGCAGCATCTTTGAAAGATCCGCGACGACCATAATGATCGTGCCGGGATTGTTCATCGTGCCGGTCATCACCACCTCGCCGACCTTGGCATTGATTCGTGTGATCGTTCCGTCCAGCGGAGAACGAATGGTGGTATAACCGACGGCCTCCCTGGCCTCTTCGATCTCGGCGGCCCCGCTTTCCAGATTGTGCCGGGCGACAAGAAGACCCTGTTCAAGAGCGATAATATTTTGTTCCGCCGCGGTGAATTGCGCCGTGAACTCGTCCAGTCTCTGTTTGGCCTGATCGAAAACGTTTTGGCTGATATCGTTGGTGGCCAGGAGTTGTTGTTGCCGTTCGAAGTCGCGCTGGGCCTGGGCGAGCGTGGCCCTGGTGCCTTCGAGGTTGGCCTTCTGAGCGGCGATGGTTGTTTTCGAAACATCAAGCTGTGCCTGTTGGGCCTTGTAGCGGGCCTGGATGGAACGAAGGCGGCTTTCGAGGTCTTTGGAATCCAGGCGGATCAGGACGGAAGCGGAAACCGGAGGATCGGCGCCGGGATTGCCGGCCGTAACGATGTCGCCTTCTTCGTAGGGAAGCTCGATGATTCTCGCGGCGACCTTGGCGCTGATATTGACCTTGGTTTTCGGCTCGATCTCGCCGGGAGCGGTGATAAATTCCGTCAGATCGCCCGGCTTGACCTCCTCGATCCGGACGGCGGTGACCTGCTCTTTCCGGGTGAATTTACGAATGAAATATTTGGTCACTCCTGAACCGACCAGCGTCAATACAATAACGACGAAGATCGTTATCTTAAAATATTTCCGCACGCCCATTCCTTTCCAGTTTTCCTGCCGGTGTTTCTGTGGTCCGGTTGATATCGATATCCATCCTGTTTCATTCCACCCAAAGGTAAAATATACCCTCAGCGCAAAGGAATAACAAGGCCAATTATCATCATAGATGCACATCGTGAACGGATATTACGGAAAATCCGGGAAGATTTTGAAAGGAAAAGGGATCGGATCCGCTTGCCCCCAATAAGTCCCATCCCATATTGCTCCCTTCAAAAAATATTTCCGGCATCCTGGGTGTTGCGGGAGGTATCGATGGAAGAGATCGTTTTGTGCCGTATTCCGTTTCTCGTCTTTCGGGTAGGCGATCCCCTTTCTCCGCCGATTGGCAGTTGACATGCCGGCCATCAAAACGTACAGTCCCTTATCAACCGATCCGTTATGTGAATTCGGGTTCATACGAAATCGGAAACAGGAAACCCATAGAAAGTACGAGGGAAATGCAGCATGATCCATTCGATACGAATTCAGATTCCGAAATCCGCGGCTTTGGCTTTGTGTGTTCTGACCCTGACGGGATGTTCGGCGATCGGACAGCGTACGCTGGGACGGGGCACGGTGCCGACACGGGGGATGATCTCCCGGGAAGAACTGCGGGATCAGTTAAACGGATTTGCCGATTATTTCAAGTCCCATATGGATTCGACGGCCGATGAGCTCGAACGCCAGATTGACATTAAGACGGTTCAGATGGCGTCGCTGCAAATGCGGATTCGAACCTGGCAGGGACTCAACGCCATGCTGCAGCAGGAAGATCCCATCGTGGCGTTTCTGGACGTGTGGACATTCTGCATTCGATTGCGGATTTGCCTGGAGGAGGGAAACGGGTCACGAATGTATGGAGACCGCCAGAGAACCATGGTCGATACGGTCGGGGATATCGAATCGAGGATCGAAGCCATCGGTCGGATGTTCCTTCCCGAGGATTTGTATCCGACGACCCGGCGGGAGATCTATGAATTTGCCCGGAACAATCCGATCCGATCGAATTATTCCGATCTTGTGATGTCTGTTTCGTCCGTCCGGAAAAACGGGGCCAATCCGTTTATGGCGATAATCGGCATCCCGATGTCGCCGTTTCGTGCGATGGAAGGCGTGGACCGGACGGCGTCGGCGGTGAGTCGGTTCACCGATACCGCGGCACGGTTTTCCGATATTGTCGCCGAACTGCCGGAATCGTCCCGCTGGCAATTGCTGATGCTGTTGTACGAGATGGAAGAGACGGAACTGGCCCAATCGCTGTCAGCCAGTTTCGCCCGAATATCGGAAAGCGGCGAGCGTCTGGCCAAGACCTCCGAACAACTGCCGGAGCGGTTGCGCGAACAGATCGGCATTCTGCTGGAGGAGATCGATCAGAAGCAGACGAATGTGCAAACCACGCTGGCCCAAACGGGAAAGACCGCTGAGAGTATCCAGGCGATTCTGGATAAAACCGAAAAGGTGTCAAGCTCGATTGAATCGTTGGTCGTTCGGATTCAGGAGACGGCCGATGCGTGGAAGCGGGCGGCGCAGGCCACAGGAGAAACGGTCGCCGAGGCCGCTCAGTTTCGGCGACCGGAAGGGTCGCCGCCCTCGACGTTCAATATCCAGGACTATCAAGCGACCGCCGCCGCCGTGACCGAGGCCGCCCGCGAACTTCAAGCGGCGACCGTCGAACTGCGGCAACTGATTCAGCCCGACACGATCTCGGCCATTACCGGAATTCTCGTACGGCGCCTTATCGAATTGATCGCGGCCATTTTGGCGGCTCTCCTGATCCATCGAATCGTAATCAGGGCGATCCATAAACCATCAAAATGAACCGGAGGCGGATACGGAGAACCAAAACCAGAGCAAATCGATTTGAAACCGGGATTCTTCGCTATGTATTCGCGGGTCTATTCAACGCTACCAATGCCATAACGCAGAGCACGATACCCGACACAAACGACAACAAGAGGCCCGCCGATCGGTTCATGAATTCGATGCAATCCAACAATATCCATACCCTCCGAAACACGGGAATCGATCCCAGGATAAGGACCATCTCCCAAAATGC
Source organism: uncultured Pirellulales bacterium (assembly GCA_964386005.1). Classification (GTDB taxonomy): domain Bacteria; phylum Planctomycetota; class Phycisphaerae; order Sedimentisphaerales; family Anaerohalosphaeraceae; genus FEN-1350. Next base: position 18,717 of record CAYLSB010000070.1, read on the forward strand.
CAGATACCCTGTGCTGCGTTTCATATCTGTCCTCTCATCCATACGGAGATCGTATCGGGATTCAAATTTGGTTAGTGACTTTTTGTATTGAATACGGCTATTCTACTCCGTCCGCATCCGGCTTGTTGGGCTCCTGCTGCCGTATTCCGCGGCACAATAAGGTCTTCAGTGTCGCAACCAGCGATGCCGAGTCTGGAGCGGAGGCAAGCCGATGGCGGTTTTCAGGCGATTGCATGATTTGGGCGACGGAAGCGAGGATTTGAACATGGGGGTCGGCGGTCCCCTCGGGAGTCCTCAGGAAAAAAACGTAGTGGACCGGCATACCGTCCGGAGCGTTCCAGTCGATTCCATCCTTCGATCTTCCGAAGGCCACAATTGGACTCTTCGGGCCCTCGATGCGCAGATGGGGTATCGCCACGCCGTCGCCGATGGCCGTGCCAAATTCCCGCTCGCGTACCATCGCCTCTTGCGCGATTCCGCCCTGGAGCGCCGCATCCGGGTATCGGGCAATGCAGGCCGCAAGCTCCTCGATGGCAGACATCCGTGTGGTAGCCGCAAGTCCCGATATCACCGACTCCGGATCCAGGAACTCCGCCGCGGTAACCGCCCGACGCATCAGGGATTTCGACATCCACGGACCCATGATCATGGACGAGAGCACGGCGCTGAACACGATCGCGACAAAAAAGTGCGGCATGATCAGGCCGGCTTCCAGAGCCAACAACGCGACCACGATTTCCATCGTGCCGCCGGATTATTCGGGCTTGGTTTTCGCGGAAGGATTGGACGGCCTTTGAGACGCCCCGAGAATCCATGACCGGATCAACGTAACCACGAAACTACCCGTGAACATGCCGAGAAAGTAGATCAGCAGGGTGAACACGGAAAGCGGCAGGGTAATGCTTGCTGAAAGAAAAGAAACGGTAACCGTTTCCAGATTCTGGTATTTAAACGTGACAACAATCGCTGTGACAAGAACGATCAGGGCCATGTAAACATATCGCATCTTTTCTCCTTTCCGCAGGCAAACTCTCCCAACGTACCTTACAATCTTTATACAGCCGAACCTCGCACGTCTCCCGAATCGTGATGGAACGCTTTGTTTTTCGGCGCCTTCAAGAACGCAATCTGCATTGGTTTATTGTAGTCAGAGCCCCCCCGCGGTGCAAGCAATTCCCTCCGGATTTTCCACGATCAACGTGCGCGGTTCTTCATGGCCGTTTGCACGATTCGATGGTGTCGTGATCCATCGGAATCCGCCGGTTATGAAATGTTCGATCGAGGCGACCCGATTAAAAATTCATCTCCGGTATCAGTCGCCGGTCGGAAAGATTGATCCCCGCACAGGAAGCGACGAATTTCACGGCCGAGTCGGTGTCGCGACTCAACAGATTCAGCTCCCGCTGATACGGCGAGGCCAGATAAGCAGGCAACGCTGTCGGGGACGAAGGAATCGGCAGGGTCGTGATCGCCGGGCGCAGATCCGTCAGGATCAATTGAAGCGATGCAACCGGATTGTTGCGTACAAAACCGGAATCGTCGAACGAATCCGACTGCCGGATCAACGGGATCATCAGGGATGCTGCAACGATCAGACAGGCCGCCACGGCTGTCGCAGCATATCGTTTCCAAACTTGTCGCGAAGATATCCGTGCGGCGGTGCTGTCCATCGCCGCCGAAACCATTCGGTCGATCGCCTCGTCCGTTATTCGATGGGCCATGCGATGCGATGAATCCAGAAGGACCTCCTCGACCCGCAGAGCGGTCTTGAAAAAGGCCCGGCATTTCGGGCAACCCAACAGATGCTTCTTGATCGCCGGGGATAACGGTTTGCCCTCGTCCATTGCGTTCGATATCCGCCATTGATTCCATCCGCATACCATATTTCACCCGGCCTTTCTCACGTATTCCAATCCACGATAACGGTTTCATTCGCCGAGGACGTTTCGTCCGGTAGTTCCTGAAGCTTCGCCGCCATATTCATTCGCGCCCGGTGCAGCAGGACCTTGACGTGAATCCGCGTCTTGTTCATGACCCGCGCGATATCCTCGACGGCCATATCTTCAAGGTATCGTAACTCCAGCGCTTCGGCCTGGTTCTTCGGGAGTGTCCGCGCCAGATCCCAGATTCGCTTTCGCCGTTCGGCCTCTTGCAGCGGCATCGACGGATCGAAATCGCATACGAAATCCGTGTCATCCACCGGCACCGTCGTTCGCCGCTTTCGCAAATGGCTAACCGCCAGATTCGACGCGATCGTATAGATCCACGTCGAAAACCGGCAGTGATTGCGATACGATTCGAGATTGCGATAGGCGCGGATCAGCGTTTCCTGGGTCAGGTCCTCGGCGTCCTGCGTGCATCCGGTTCGGCGATGCAGAAAGGCGGTTAATCTCGATCCGAACCGTCCGACCAGTTCACGGAAGCTGTCCGTGCAGCCGTTTTGAGCCGCACGGACCAGTTCTTCCTCCGTAGCAATCGTTCGGACCTTTTGGGCCATGATCGGACGAACCGCCATCGATGTCATCTGCCTTTCGCTTCAGTGCCGCTTTACCGCAGGGCTTTGCTTACTTTCTGCTGAGCCGCATCCAATTGTATTTTGAGATCGCTGACTTGTTTGAGGATCGACATCAGGTCGGCGCTGTCCCATTCGAAATGCAGGCCGACCGACTCATTCTCCGCGACGACCTTGATCGCATTGGCCAACTCATTCAGCCGGGGCATTTTTTCCTGCGTGGCCAGCTTGGCGAAGGCGAGCATTCCCTGCATCGCCTGGGCGATATTCGTCGATTCCATGGCCGACTTGGCGACCAGGGCGCCGGTGATAAAACTGCGGCCGTCTTTTTCACCCGCAGATAGATTCAGACGTTCGGCTTGCTGCAACACCGCCGCATTTTGATCGCCTTTGACAATTTCGCTGATCTTTTCCGCAAAGATGGTCAAAAAGGCCCCCTTGGGGATTTCGCCGACGAGCGTTTTGCCGACGGCCGTATCGGCCTTGCCGTCGAGAACATCGAGGGCGGTCTTGACGGTGTCCTCGCCCTGGCTGAGCAATAGACGATCGGTTCCGTGCCAGACGCCGAAGATCCGCTGACCGGCATGATTCTTTTCATCGATCCAGCTATCGATCGCGTATTTCCCGTAATCGGAAGATTGAAAAGTTGGATTCATCCGAACCATGGCGTCCAGCTTGGACTGATCGAAATTTCCCTGGACCAGGACAATGCCCTTGGTCGGTTCCTTGCCCTGGCCATAGACGGTGATATTCCGGATATCGTCGAGCGGGTGAAATGAGAAAAAAGTCTTGAAATCGGCCAGTTTCTGCTCGATGCCTTGCTCGGCCAGTTCCGCCCGGATCAGTTGGGCCAGCTTGGTCTTGAGCAAGGCCTCCATATCGGCGTGAAGGACCCATTCCGCTTTTCCGCTGACGGTCGTCTTATTCAGCGGCGCCGCAAGGACGCTCGCCGATACAACGACGCCGATCAGGATTGCCAATCGTACCGTTTTCATCTTGTACTCCTTTTGTTGGGTATTGTATCATATTCGCGTTTGTTTTTTTGCTCATTTTTCCCGGCCGGAGCAATTACACCCCGTTGTACGCAAGAGGGAAACCTCCGGTTACACCGGTGGGATGAAAATCCGGAAAATCGCGATTTATACCGAAGCAAATAGGTATGGATTAGTCGGCCGTCATGTAGCAGGTATAGATGGCATCGGTCAATTCCTGGCGGGTTTTTGCGCTGATCAGGGCCATCAGGACGGCCTTGCGCCGCGGATGAAGGCGGGCGTATCCGGCCAGGAACTTGCGGAAATACATGATCCCCTTGCGATCCGGTTTCAACTGAATGATCATGCGGAAATGCTCCATGATGATCTGGCCCTGTTCCATCAGGGTCGGAGATTCGGGCAGTGGCTTTCCTTCGACCAAGGCCCGGGCGTCGCGGAAGATCCAGGGGTTGCCGACAGCGCCGCGTGCGATCACGACACCGTCCAAACCGCTGTGGGTCAACCGCTCAATCACATCGTCGGTGGTCATCACATCGCCGCTGCCGATGATCGTCAGATTAGGATATTGTCGCTTTACTTCGGACATAATCGACCAGTCGGCCTTGCCGCGGTAGAGTTTGGCCACGCTTCTTCCGTGGATACATACGGCGTCCGGGCCGATCGCCGCGATGCGTCGGCAAATCTCCCATAAATTCTCCCGCGATTCTTCGCTGTCATCCCAACCGGTCCGCAGCTTCATCATCACCGGGCACTTGACGGCGTCGCGGGTACGCGCCAGCGCCTCGGCCACGACCGACGGATGATTCATGAGTTGCCCGCCGCGCCCGCGCCGCAGTACCTTCGCCGCCGGACAGGCGAAGTTCAGGTCGATCAGGTCAAATCCGCTGTTGACAAACGCCGCCGCCGCCGCGGCCATCGTGGCCGGATCCGATCCGAGCACCTGCGCCCCGACGGGGTGTTCGTCGTCATCCGGCAGAAACTGCAGGGTCCGCACGGCCTTGGGATGCAGCGCGATCTTATCCAGCAGAACACCCGTAAAGGTCAAGGGGGCCCCGAAACGTTTGGCCAGCAGGCGCATCGCGCGGTCGGTATAACCGCTCAGCGCCGCCTGGTAAAACGGCACATCCAGCGTCAGCGAGCCGATCTTGAGTTGTCGCCGCTCGGCCGGGATCGCGCTCATGCTCCCTCGACCGGCCGTTCCAGGATCAACTCGATGTACTTGGCAATACCATAGGCGCCGCTGCCGGGTGCAAATATCTGAACCAGCCGCCAGCCCTCGCGGGCGTATTGGTCGATAATCGGCTGATACTCCCTCATGGCCCTGCGGCTTACGCCCAGCCAGCCCTCGCCCATCCGTACAAACTTGTATTCGTATCGCTGCTTCATGGGAATCCTCGTATCATTTCATTCTATTGGGCACACAGCATAGAGGCCGCCCAGCCGATTGTCAAATGTTCGCAAGGGCGATTTCGAGGGTGGGGAGAATTCTTCTCTGAGTGGTTGTCGTTGGCTTGAATGATATTCAGAATCTGGTATAATGATTCGAAGAGTTGGGGAACGAACTATACTACTCCCCAAAAACTGGACCAGGGAATAAGGTGGAGGTTGTGGTATA
>CAYLSB010000071.1:0-23539 GCA_964386005.1 uncultured Pirellulales bacterium
ATATAAAACGTGTTTTTCAAAAACCTAAGTCCTTATTCTACAATGACTTAAGGTGAATGGAGGCGGGGGGATTCGAACCCCCGTCCCGTGACATTTCAGGACAGGCCTCTACGTGCGTAGTCGATCGTTGCGCTGTCGCCTCATGGGGTGCCGAACGACACGCGCCCCACTCGGCCAGTCCGCTAAGGTCTCGCCCTCGGGCAGCGGACGCGCCGTTGGGCCATCCCGCATAGTGGCGTTCGGACCGACCCGGCGGGAGCGGATCGGCGGAACGGGCCGCCTATTTAGGCAGCCATGCGTAACTGATAGTTATCGCTTAAAATTTGTGTCGGATGTTTAGCCAGGCCAACCGACATCCTGGGCACGCCACCTGACCGTCAACCTGTCCGGTCGAAGCCTTTCGCCCCCGAGTTGTTAAAGAGCCATACACATACTATACGAACCGGCGCGGGAAAAAGCAAGCGAATGGATCGAAATCGGCTGGATCAGGGTTTTGTATATACTTTCAACGGCGGCTGACGGAAATGATCGAGTAGCGTTTGGACGATGGTTCGAGCAGCGGCAGGTTTACCAGCGGCGAGGGCGGCCTGCTTCATCGCCTCAAGCCGGCCGGGAGTCTGCAGGATGGCATCGACTTTGAAGCCCAGCGTCGATCCGGCCGTGGGAGCCACCGCGGCGCCGTGTTCGAGCAGATAGACGCAGTTATAGACCTCCTGGCCGGGGATCGGATCCCAGATAATCATCGGAAGCCCTCGTGCCAGACACTCCGAGGTCGTAAGCCCGCCGGGTTTGCCGATGAACAAATCCGCCGCGGCCATATAGTCATCCATCTGTTCGGTGTACCCAACGACGGTGTATCGAAGGTTCCCTTTCGGGCGAGACTCGACGGCTTTTTCCAGTGCGAATTTGAGCTTGGCATTGCGGCCGCAGACAATCACGCAGTTGACAGGTGTGCGAATCGTCCCGAGAAGATCAAGGATTTCCATCCCTCCGAGCGTTCCTGCTGCCCCGGCCGACAAGAGGATAACGGGTCGGTCCGGAGAAAGACCGAGTTGGTGACGAACGACGGCACAATCTTTCCGTTCCGAGAAAACAGGATCGATGGGGATACCGCTTACGGTGATCCGTTCGGGAACGATCCCGTAGGCATCGAGTTGTACCCGGCCTTCCTCATGAGCCACGAAGTATCGGCAATAGGGCTGGGTCAGCCAACTGGCATGGACGTAATAATCCGTCACGACTACGGACAAATGTGTGTCGAGCGATCCCTTTTGGATCATCCGCGATGCAATCGCCGCCGGCATGAAGTGCGTACAAACAGTGATGGTCGGGACAAAGTCGAGAATCTTCTTTTTGAGTGATCGCGTGTTAATCCGTTCGAACCATTCACGCAGGTCGCCGCCTTGCCAGGGCACATTGGTTTTATCGAACGCCCAGTTCCACAGGTTTGGCGCTTTCTGAACGGCTTGGATGAAACCCTTGGAATAGATATCCTTAAACGCCGTGTTGGTCAGACTCAGCACATCAAAATACTCGACCTGTTCGGCGCTGGAAAATTTCCGAAACGCCTTTTCGACGGCTTGCGCCGCGCGGTTGTGTCCGCTGCCGGCGCCCACGGATAAGATTAAAACCTTCACAGGCCGATCTCCTGAATCTGTCGTGTAGAATCTCGAAACGGTTTGAATCTGATACACTATACCATGGATCGAATGAGATTGAAATCCTATGGATACATAGGTTCACTACGGATATCGGATCCATTAATTAGAGATTATTAGATCTGGAATATAGAAATACCTTGTCGAAATATTTCAATGCAAATCTCCAAATGAAAAGGCCGCCTTGCATAGCGGCCTTGTCGATCATAATTTGATGAATAGTTTGAATACAACAAGCTTTATCCATCTTTTATTGATCCTTCAGCCAGACGATCGAATTCAGAGAACGCCGTTGGGCATCAGCGGAATTCCGATTATCGCGAATGTAATAAGGAATGGCTGTCAGGGGAGAACCGTCTGCCCATGTTCCCTTGATAACCATGATTCCCTCCAGCAGATCGGCTTTCCATTCCGTCGTTAGTTCCGCATCCGGATTCAGGATCTTGTTCAGCTCCTGATCGGCCCTTTCCACACAGTAGATCATGGGGCCGTATTGCAGCGCCGCACGGCCGCGAGTCGCGGCGACTTTGTCAATGGCCTTGATCCGCTGGACCTTCATGGGAAGCACAAGATCAATCGTATCTCCGGCCTTCCATGTTCGTGCGATCACGGCATAGCCATTTTCAATCTTCGGTGTGATGGCAGAACCGTTGACAGCCATGGAACTGATTCCATTCGATGCCGGGGAACGTGTGTAAATCTCGCTGACGCTGCGATCGGGCACGCGAATCCGAATGCTGAAATTCTTTTCGGTCGCCGGATTGATTATGATCGATGCATTTCCATTCCAGGGATAATCCGAAACTTGAATCAACTCCACATTTGTTCCTGCAACGTTTTCGACCATTACCTTGCTGCCGATGAATTGACTGATCACGATTCCATCGGTACTGCGGGAATACATCCATGTTGGAAGCATCAGCAGCGTGCGGGGAATATTCCCCACGCAGCACGGACAGACGTGCCAATCATAACGACTGCCGCGCGAATCCAGGGCATTGTCATAATAAAAGTTTTTACCTTGCAGGTCGATCGACCCGAGCAGGGCATTGTACAGAGTTTCTTCCGCAAGGTCCGCATAACGGGCATCCTGCCACATCAGGTTCAGATTGTGCTGGAAGAAGACCTCGCCGCAACTGGAACAGGCCTCGCAATACCCGCTTTGACGGAGCGAATAGTTGGGGCCGAATCCTTCGGAGGTCTCGCCGCTGCCGACTCCTCCGGTGACATAGTATTTCTTGTTGATCATATTATCCCAGAGCGACATCACGGCGCTTTGATAGTCGAGATCCCCGGTCTCGATGGCAATGTAACTCATGCCCGTGTACGAATAAACGGCGCGAACGGCGTGGCCCACGGCCTCGTATTGCTGCGTGACCGGCAAGTGGCTCTGATCATATTCTTCGCCATTCTTGCGGCTATCCAGCAGGAATTTGGCCAGCTTGACATACTTATCACCCTTGCCGGCGCCTTCCACCTCGTTGACAAACCGGCCGAACCGGACCAGCGCCATTTCCATCGCCTGATGGCCGTCATACCAATATTGCTTCGGGGCCGGACCCAGGTTGGCATCCCAGCAATCCGCCAGTTTTTTGGCGGCATTGTACAATCGCAGATCAGCGCCGCCGGTCATGACATGATGGGCAATCGCCGCTTCGAGAAAATACCCGGCTGTATATCCTTCATGGTCGCCCTTTTGCGACCAGCGTTTACGGCCGCTGATGGTGTACGAAGTATGCAGGTATCCATCGGTTTCCTGAGCGGCAAGAATTTTGGGAATCCAATCCTCCAGGGTCGCCTTCATGTCCTGTTGGGCTTTGATGATTTCCGGATCGCCCTTTGGATCGATCATCACCGCAATGCAGATGGCCTCGATGGTATTATGGACCCAGGCATTGGAGAAAACATACCCACGGTGTTTTTCGTGGGGCTTGCCCTGAAGTTGGTTGGCGGCGTCGATGAAGTTATTGATGCCGCCTTCTTTTAAGGCCGGATCATTGATCCTGGCGATGCAGTGAGGAATCCAATTCACGATGATCGCTTTGGCCCTTCCATTCCAGACAGGGTTGTCGATCGTGTAGTATTTTGTGCGGATCGGTTGGAATGGAGTTTCGGGAGCGGGCGTTATCGCGCTGACATGTACAGTGGATGACGCGCTCAATGAACCTTCGCCGGCGGTCAGTTTCAGAACATAGCGGCCCGGCGCGGAGAATGCGGCCGTCGTTACTGGAGCATTCGGATTGCCAAAAGAAACATTTCCCGGACCGGATTCCTTGCTCCAGAGTAGATTAGTTTCCGCAACGGGCTTGAGTGTTTTCAACGAACCATTCAAATACGTCTTGGCTCCGAGGACAACCGTGCGATCAATCCCTGCCGAGACCGAAGGGGGAAAATCAGGCGATTTGCCCGAATCATAGACCTTCCATTCCAGAATTCCGGTCGAGAAAGATCCGTCCGAATCGATCTCAAGCCGAAACTTGCCGGTCTGTACTTCGTCGAAGGTTGTCGTGTTGTATTGATTTTTCGCGACGCCCAATCCCGAAGGATTTTTCACCGGGGCAAACTGACTGCCATCCCAGAACAATAATCGACAGGCCTTTGGATTACGAACTCCCTGATTGTCATTCCACCAGTACACATCGATTTTGTTCGTGCTGATCGGCCGACTCCATTCGTACTGGACCCATTGTGTTCCCGTCCGGTTCCAGTTCCCATACGAGCCGCGGCGATTGTCGGCCGAATGGCGCGGATCAAAGCCGTCATTCAATGCCGCCAAGGTCGTATCCCCGGAAACATACGAGCTGGAAGGCACGGCCACGGCGGCGAGATTGATCGCCGCGGAGGAATCCCCGGATGCAGCCGATGAAGAATTTGTATTCAACTGGGCTAAAACCGCACTGATCATCATCACGATAGCAAGCCATATTCTGTTTTTCATGGAGGATTTCCTTTCTTCCGAATTCTATAGATCCCAAAAAACCGTGTATCTTTTGTTTTGTCAGTTGTCGTCAAATTTCGTACAACCAGAACCGGATTCTTTACTCAAACCGCAAAATCGTAAAGGAATTCGGTTTGAAAACAAACGGCGTAATTCCATCTTTGAATTCATGCTTCCACTCTCGGTGTGTTGAGACAAGCCGATTCGGTTGTTCCGCCGAATTTTTCGCATTAAGCTGTCCGGATAATTCATCCACAGATGCCGTGGATTGTGTGCAGGAAAAATTCTTCAATTGAATGGTTGTCACAAGATCATCATCGGCAAGATTCACCGCGGACAGAACCAACGTCTTGCCATCCTCGCTGCGTTTTGCGCTTACATCCAGTACGCCGTCAGGGCTATGAACGATACTGTCCACAACAACCGGCTGAAAAGAACGGGATATCATACGGGTAACATAACCGGCCGGCTGGAGCCAGACTCGGGAAGGATTGAGAAACAGCAGTCCCTGATCCCAGCCGTTATCGTTCTGGCCGTCGGGCTGGAGGCAGTTGGCGGAAAGCGCTACGGGAATACGGCCGTCTCGTTCGATGGCCTGAATGGCCAGCGCATTTGCCAGAGCACGTTTGTGGGAGTGATTCCCGGCATTGAATTCGAAAACGACGACACGATGTTTGGCGCCGTCGGCGATTCGGCCCAGCGCATCGGCAAAGGAAAACATTCCGGAAAAGGTTTCGTCCGGCCGCGGACCATCGGTACCGACATGAATATCGAACCAGACCTCCCGGTCATGTTGCCTGGCCATTTGCAGGATTTTCTGTTGGGCGGCCAACGTGGTTATTCCGGAGGCAGCCCCCTGGAATTGGAACGGATCCGAAATGGGCTGACCGTAAATAAAGTCGCCGACGACAAGAATGATTTCCGAATCCCTCCGCCAGATCGTCTCCGCCAGCGCCTTGAAACGCTGATAATACCCGTCGTCCACCCGTTCTTCATTGCCCAACTGCAAATAGCGCAGCTTATAGGGGGCAGAGTGCCCGTCCTCCGCTCGCTTGCGTCCCCATGGGCTGTCTGCGGGGCCGTTTACATATTCAATAAAATCGGCCATATCCTGCGGCGTCTCGTCTATATGGAATGTGGGAATACAAAGAAAGCCCGCCGCTTCGCAGAAATCGAGAAAGTCAATGATGCCCCATCCATTCGAGGAATACGGATACCACGTGCCTCGATAGGGCGGACGCCGATCGCGCGGGCCGATCATGTTCTTCCAGCGATACTCCGGATGATTGATCATCGATCCTCCGTAACGAAGGATCGTGATACCCTGATCGATGAGCGCTTCGGATACATCTTTACGCACTGGAAGGCCTTTGAACCGGCCCCACTCGCCGGGATGAAGAAACACATGTCCCACAACCACGGAACCCGGCCGCTTGAGTTTCAATACAAAACGTCCCGCCGTATCTGTCGCATTGGGTACAAGCGAAAAGTCGATCCGTTTCCAATCGCTATTGGGTACCGAAAGTTCTGATTCGCAATAGACCTTCGATCCTTCGCGGTTTTCCATGCCGACGAATAGACTGACCGGCTCGGACGCTTTCACCCATACATACCCATCGTAGGATTTTCTCTCGACAAAATACATGCCCCATCGATTCAAGCCCTGGTTTTCGATCCCGACCTCGCCTTCACCGCCGGCAAAATCAATGCGCTGGCTTTGTCGGCCTGTAAAGGGCCGATCTGTTTCCATCCTCCAGCGCCCAATCGCCGAATCCCGCTTGACAACCCGCCACATGCCGCTGACATCGGCCATTTCGCCGCCATGGCGTTCGAAAGGAAGAGGGGTAACCGAGTCGTCCACCTTGACATGGAAATTCCGAAACTTCGCCTCGCGTTGCCATACCCGTAAACCCACCGAACCCGATCGAAGTGGACGCTCGCGCTCTGGGTACCGAATCATGGATTTGCCGCCGACAAATACTTCGATTGTGTTGTCGGTCATTTTCACTCCAAGCCGAATCCACTGATCGACGGGGACTTCGCAAGCCATATCTTCAAGGAGTTCCCAGTTGTGTCGATGCCGTCCCAGCCGTACGATCTGCCGGGCATTGTCCAGCGAGATTTCGTATCCATCGAAGGTGTCGGCGCCCATGCCGGGATGGCTCACCTTCACGAGCAACCCGGCGTTTCCGGAAACCGTTCCCGGCAGGAATACCTCGACACCCGCTTCCCCGCTATCGAATGCCGGGGATTGACTGATCAACTTGGGACCGTCGCCGCTTTCTGCCCAAAGGTCTCCGCCTTTGTCGATCTGCCATCTTCCTCCGAAGGCCGAAAATCCTTTCGGCGGTATGACGGGCGAAGGTTCCTGAAAACTTTCGCCGAAAATCATCTGGCTGTAAAGACCGCCGTAGATTTCGTGATTGACATCCTCGATACAGGCTCCGGTCAGGTACCGAGAAACCCGATGACGGACATGGCCGGCATCCACTTCGATACGCGCCGGAGGTTCCGCTCCGACAAAAACCGTCGCTACACACACGATCAGGACAATGCGTGTGCATCGTATATCCATGGCGCCATATCGTCTCATAGGTAACTCCCGAAATCCTCGAATCTTTGGAGAGAAACGGCCGTATTGTAATGGAGCATCCCTGAGATATCCATATCCCCATTGCAGGAGCAGAACCGCATTCCTCGACGGCGATTCTAAGGAAACCTCTGTCGGAGATAACAAGGGACCCGGGGATGGCCCCCGGGTCCCCGTGTTCCCGCGGAAAATCAATTACCGAATGTCCACACAGGCCGGATCATTCGGACGGGTGCAATCCAGCCATTGGGCAAAGAATTGCGCCATGTCGCTTATATCGACAATACAATCGCTGTTGATGTCCGCCCACAATGTGCCCCAGGCCCCGCATTCGTTGTCATGAATCTGGAACCAGGTTTCCGGTATCACGGTGTCCGTCGAGTTATATTCGGCGCCGTTGTTCGCCGTAATCCGGAAGGAATCCCAGTGGGGATCCCCTTCCAGCAGCGTATCGTCAATGGCCGTGAGGGCGACGGTTTGTTTCTGGTTCCAGTTCGCCGCCGTGAAGACGATCTGGGCCGGAGTGAAGGTCACCTGCGGATTGACCGTGTCGTTATCGGTAATATCCACGGTTACATCCGCGGACGGCATGGACTGCAACGCGATTTCGATCGTATCGGAAGCGCCGCCTTCATATACACGAGTACTGCCGTTGGTTTCAACCAGAACAAGCCCCGGATTGCCGTCATAGACCTTGATCGTCAAGGTGTTGTTGAGCATCGAGCCGTTCCAGTTCGGATCGGCGCTGCTGACCGAATACTGAACCGACATAACCTGAATGCCTTCGGGGGTGTCGTCCGAGATGGCCTGAACCGTAACCGTTTGGGGTTGATCCCAAGTGCCTTGCGGGAAAGTCAGGGTGACCGGTTGCGCTTTTTCCGCCGCGCCCAGCTTGATATCATTGGCATCCGCTCCGGCGCCCGATACCGCAACCGGCGTCAACGTCACGATGACATCATCCAGAGGCGCCGGGTATCCCGCCGGCGGCGCCAGAGCCACCTGAAGTTCCCCCGTCGATTCCAGGGCCTCATACAGATCCATGGTGCCGGATAGAGTGCCGTTGGGAAGCTTGATCTTAAAATAGTCGAATTCGGCCCAACCCGTCGTCGTAGTATACGTGGCCTGCTGGAATCCCACCTGAAGCGTCTCGACATTCAGGGTGGGAAAGCGGAACGGGCTGCTCGGAAACGCCATCCAATTGACGCCGTTCATGCTATGGCTGCAATAGAAATCGGCGCCGCGACGCTCGATCCGAAGATACTTGTCGGCATTCCAGGCGTTTCTCAAATTCTCGGATTCCGGTTCCGACCGTCCTCCGTTGACATTGTACCGAATCATATTTCCGCAGGTCCAGATCGGAAAGTACGAATTTTGGAGATTGTTTTCTCCTTGGGTCGTATCCGGGTTGCGGATCATCAGACCGCAATCGTTGTGATACACCGGTGTTACGGAATCCCCGGCGTAGCCGGATACATACGTCTCCACGATAAAATCACCGGACACATTCTTATAGAGGAACGGCCCCGAATTGTTGTTTTCGCCCCAGTTGGCGTTGTAGGATTCCAGGTGAACGGATCCCGGCTTCGAAATGTTGGCATCCGTCTTTCTCACGGCATTCTGAGTATTCATCAATCCATCATAAGGCGTGTCGGTGGTTCCATACGCCAGATAATCCCGCGCGATGGAGTAATCGTCAATCAGGAAACCATCACGATAGACGGCCGGGACCGCATTGTCTTTTCTCTCGTTATCGATCAGGGTAATCGAGGTGGAATTGGGAGCCATGACTTGTCCGACATATTTCGGATCGCCACCCGTTATCGATGCCGTAATCTGAATGACTTCGGCCGATTGAATGATCGTATCATCGATCAACGTTACGTTCACGGTCTGAGGAGTCGTGTAGCTGGCCGCCGGGAACGTCAGGATCCGCGAAGCTCCGGCCGCGGATGTGCCGTCGAGCTGAAGACGCGGAGACTGGTTCTGAATCGCCAGGGTAACTTGGACATCCTGAGTCGGGGCGCCGTCCGGACTTTCGAACAATTCAACCGTAATGGTGCCCGACATCAAACCCCCTTCAGTGAGAGTCAACTCTTCGGGGTTGACGGATCCGACGGAACCTGAAAGGAGGCCGACTTCCCTGGCCGACAGGGCCTCGTCGTAGATCTGGACGGACGCCATCGAACCGCTGAAAAATCGATTTCGGTCCGGCCAAACCCACGTCTGGGCACAACCGATACGCAAGGGTTTGTCCGCCTTGAAATCGAATCCGGGAGCGGGGATCACCGTGGAAACTGAAATACCCCCGTCCACATAAATGACTTCTTTCAGGGTAACAGCATCATAGGTATAGGCGATATGGTGCCACTGGCCGAGTTCAGGAACGCCTCCGCTGAATCCAGCATCATAGCACCAATGGACCACGGCGCCGCTGCCGGCGCTATTGCCATAATTGAAATGAGCCGCTGAACCGCACGGATCGCCCCGCCGGGCCCAACCGCCCATCGATTCTTCCGCGTTGTCAATCGAGGGATTCAAAACCCAGAAGGCGATTGTGAAAGACTTGTTGCCGATCAATTGATCCGGCGGTGTATAACCGGCCGTATTGTATTCAAACGCCTGCTGGCCGGTAAAAGTCACGCATTTTTTCCCGTTGACGATTTCCACCGTTGCGTCGGGGTCCGCCGTGGGACGGCTGTGAGCCGGGTCGGGATCGGCATCGGCCAGATGAAACGAATCGCCCAGGGTACCCGCGTTCGGCCATATTCGGATGGGGCCTTCCGGAAGATCGTTCGCATTCAAATCCACGATCATCTCCGACCAGGCGTAACCGGTCAAGAACACCATGATTATCCATAATGTAAGAAATGCATTCTTATTCATGACTTCTCTCCTGATATCGTATCGTATTGTTTTGGAGGCATTCTCGAATGCTCTTTGAATCCGGTTCTTACCGGGCATCCACACAGCCATCCTGATAGGGGACCGAACATCCCATCCAAATGCCGGCCAATTCGGCAAAGTCGGTCAGATTGACGACGCAATCCTTATTGCGGTCCCACGAAAGAATTCCCCAGGCCCCGCACTCATTTTCGCCGATGATCACGGCTTCCGCCGGAAGCGCAAGTGCGTTATACCCCGCGTCGGCGCTGGTCACCGTTGCCTGGACGGCGCCCGAATGGGGATCCCACTCAAGAATGCCGTCATCGTTCGCCGTGACCGTTGCCGTCTGATACGCCGCATAATTGGCCGGCGTGAAAACCAACTGCGCCGGAGTCACCGTGACGCCGGAACCTACGAAAGCCACCGTTACATCGGCCGTCGGAGGAAACGATAAAGCCACGGAAAGGGTATCGACAACTCCGCCTTCCGCCACGTTGATATAACTGTCGGAGGTTGTTAGGATCACATCCGGTGCATCGTTATCAATCACTCGCACGGAAACCGAAGGCATGATTCCCCCGTCGTATGTCAGATCCGTGCTGGTTACTTTGAAAAGGATCGGCTGTTCCTTCGGACCTGTGGGCAGATCGTCGTCGATCGCCTGATAGGTCATGGTCTTGGGCGTATCCCAGTCGGCCGGCGTAAAGGTGACCGAATTCGTGACCATGACGATCGAGTTTGGATCGTTCGGATCAGCGGAAGCCGGTTTGGCCACGAAAGCCGTAATCGCCACATCCGCCGTCGGGGCTCCGGACGTCAGATTCAGAGTCAGCGCGCCCGTCGTTGCCCCCTGTTCGAAAACGGGAGAGGTTCTCTTGGCCGCCGCCACATCGGAGATCAGGTGGAAATCATCGAACTCCATATACCCCTGAGTCGCGATATAGGTGCATTGCCACATGCCGACCTGGACCGGCAATCCATCCATATCCGAACGATCGAAAGGACTGCCGCCAAGATTCGTCCAGGTCATTCCGTTGGAACTGGTCCGGCAATAGAACAGGTTGCCTCTTCGTTCGATCTGCAGATAGGGATCCGCACCCCACCCGGTCCCGGCGATACCCTGTTCCGCACGAGAACCGTCATTGGTGTTGTCCACCTTCACGCCCACGTTGAATTCCGGAAAGTAGGTTACGGCGATCCAATCCTCGCCCGCTCCGGCGAAATCCACATTGCCTACACGGGCCATCAATCCCCCGGCGTTATACCAGACCTCATTTCCCGCCGTGCCTTCGTAGGCCGCGACCTTGACCGATGCGATAAAGTCCCCTTTAACGTTCTTATACAGCAGGGGCCCCAGGTTGCCGCTTGGAGGAAACGGATCCTGCCAGCGACCGTTGGTCGATTGCAATCGAAGAACCCCGGCCGTGGTCATGCTGGCATTCATCTGATCGACCACCTCGTATTTCCCCCGACCGATGAAACCATCCCAGATGGTTCCCGACGTTCCCTCCGTCAGGAAGTCACGGGGTGTTTCAAAATGGTCCGTGACGCCTGCGGCCATAAGAGGGACGGCAAGCAACATACAAATCAAAAAGGACATCAGCGCTTTGCTTTTCATGTTACCTACTCCTAAAAAAGGTTATGAAAATGATTCGGGCACCGAATGCGCAACGTAACCCTGCTGCCTACTCAATGGATGGGTCGATAGAACCTCCTCGACTTGGTCTGTGATCCTTCTCTCTCATACCCGCCGCCTTCCTCAAACCACTCTCTTCCATCGTGAAAGAGAATGCAATCCTGCATACCGGATTGAAACACGATAGGGAACTCTCATCCCCTCGACAGGGACAATCGATGATTCCCAACCCTTGTGCGCCTCGATGCGATGATCAATAGATCGCATCTCAACACGCACCCAAAAATCATCATACATGATACAGACATTGATCCCGATCACCACCAGAACCATTGTCCAAAGGTTAAACGATGCTGCATGGATTCGAATTTTCGCCAATCCACATGACCATCGACAAAGCCGATATTTCCTCCCTTCGGCAGAAAACTGGTGGTGGCCGTACTGGCGGAACGTCGTTTCGAAAGGTGATTGGTCGAATCCGCTATGCCAAAGTTCGGGTAAGCTCCTCCCGTCCGAATATCGCTGAAATTCTGGTTATCCGCGGCATCGCTGATCACCGCATCCATAATCATGATGGTCGCCCCGGAATTTCGTACCTCAGGCAATTTTGTGATCCAAACAGCATCTTCGCCGGTGAGAAGTGTTGGGAAATCTCTGTACATTCTCGAAACAATATTACCCGCCGCATCTTGTGTGTATCGGTCAAACATATAAATATACGGCAAAACGCGATATTGGGCCCTTTGTTGGTCGGGAGTCAGCACCGATTCATTTCGAAGTTGCTGGGGTTGCATGAGATTGACACCCCAACTGTAAACCCACGAATACTGCCAGTATCGGGCATCCTCGGATTTTTTCAGCCGGTTCGAGGGGCAGAAAAAAACTTTGTAATCGATTCCGGCTTCACGGGAAATCTCGTTGGTTGCCCAAAAACTAACATCCCAAAACCAATACCCGCTGTTGGTAGTCGGAACACGCCCGCCATTTTCCTCTGCGTACAAAATCGTCCCCATACACTGTTGTTTGACATGGTTTTTGCAGATGATATTTTTGGCAAGTTCCTTGGCCTTGCCCAATGCGGGGACTACAATAGCTAACAAGATAGCGATAATGGCAATGACCACAAGAAGTTCAATTAATGTGAAGGCCTTTCGCATACTCTATCCTTCCAATGCTCTTTCCAATTATGCATACACAAACTCTTATCCTCTCCGCCGGAACAACCACCACACCATAATCCATCGGGTCCGATGAGTCAACGCCAGATTGCGTATTTGATTAACCATCTTGCGAACGGATATGGCGATATATATTTCCCTTTTCATTCGAAATATTCCCCGCACATCGACTCATACGTCAGATAGTGGTATCCGTTCAGAATGGCCTGTTGGTATCCTATGGGATGGACGAACCGGCAAAAATGCGGGGCGGATTGTTTTCGTCGATTTTTATGGTATAAAATGCAATCGGTTTTCGTCATGGATCAATACGAACATAAAAATAATATTGAAAGGGATGATGATGAAATGGTGGATCGGAATGATGACGGCACTGGCAATTGTTTGCGCGATCGGATATACGGCTGAACAGGTATGGGAGGTTCACGACATGAACCGACCGCGGCCCAAAGTGGTGACCCCGGGCGATTGGTCCACGGCCGATAAGCCGGGAACCGCCCCGTCGGATGCGATCGTCCTCTTTGACGGCAAGAACCTCGACGAATGGATCGGCGCCGACGGAAAACCCACCAAATGGAAGCTGGTCAATGGAACCCTGGAGTCCGTGGACAAGGCCGGTTACATCAGCACCAAAAAGCAATTCGGAAGCATGCAACTGCACATCGAGTGGCAAACGCCTTCCGAAGTCAAAGGCAGTAGTCAGGGCCGCGGCAATAGCGGCGTGTTTCTAATGGGCAAGTACGAGATCCAAGTCCTCGATTCGTTCAATAACGATACATACCCCGATGGACAGGCCGCGGCGGTGTACGGCCAGCAGCCCCCCTTGGTCAACGTCAGCCGCGGACCCGGACAGTGGCAAAGCTACGACATCGTCTTCCATCGGCCGATCTTCAAGGATGGAAAGGTCGAGCGACCCGCCACGGTAACCATTCTGCACAATGGCGTGCTTGTTCACGACAATTATGAAATCAAGGGAACCACCTTCCATAAACGCCGCGCCGAGTATCAACCGCACGGCGATACAGGGCCGCTTCAGATCCAGGATCACGGCAACCCCGTCCACTTCCGCAACATCTGGGTCCGCGAACTGGCCGACTAACTATTATAGATCGCCAATAACAGAATTGGCCCTCGAAAAACAACGAAGGGTCGGCATGCGCCGCTCCGGCGAAAGCCGGAATCTTTCTGTTAGAGGTTGGCAGTCACCGAGCAACGCCAGGTGGATGATGTAGGGGCACACGGCGTGTGCCCTTATGTATAAAAAAGGTGTCGAACCCTTTCAATCGGTTCAGGGTTTGACACCTTTTTCGATTGAAAGTCGTGTGGCAGCCACCGAGCGGTTACTCAGCGATGCGATCGGAAGTTGGGTGGCAGCCACCGAACGAAGTGAGGTGGATGAATTGCCGGACAATTGAATACGGACCACTGGATAGTGGATATCAGGTAACCATAAAAGGGGGTTGACCCTTTGATGGGGTTGAGGGTCTGACCCCTTTTATGACAGAGGACACACAACCGTCTCAATTTATGTAGGGGCACACGGCGTGTGCCCTTTGTAGAACCATTCCCCCGTGATTGCCCGTATGATATCGCATGGATTCGCCGTCTCTGCGAACCGATTCCACAATTAATAGGCAATCTCTTGGACTCGGCAACTCATGTTTGGATACATGTTTGGAAAAAATCGCTGAAGAGATTGCTCAGAGGAAATAGCTCTCACAACCAAGATCAGTAGGCCAAAACAGATTTCCTATGCGAAAATACGGTTTCCCCTCCGATCCAAACCATCTCTATATTTACTATATTATCTCACAATCACTCTTTCATATTGCCCATTTTGCTTTTTTAAATTATTTTCCTCAGATTTTTCAAGGATGCCCCAAAAACCGCCTATCCGTCGATATATCCCACTAACAATCTATGCTAAACGTAATCCAAGTATTCACAAAAATTTATACAAATTGAAAATAGAAAATAGTAGATTGAAAATGGTAACATAGGACAATTTGTGCAACAGGGTTTTGTCACTTTCTTGCTGGTACTCAAAAACGGTTATTCTTTATTCCATAACGACTTACGATTCTGGATACCTTTTGTCTTGGGACACTTTACGCAACAGCGTTCTAACTAAAGGAGGGTCACATGTTTTTTCGTTGGGGCACACGGCGTGTGCCCATTGAATCATGCGGTGGATCGCAAACGGATAGACAACCGCAATGTGGGCGGATGCCATCCGCCCCTACAATTTGGATGAAGAGGTAGCACAACCGTCCCGGCGGTGTTCTGGAGGGACTCGCTATGTCGAGTCCGAATCATACGACCATGACGGAGCACGGCCCTCCAGGGCAGTTGAATCGCCGGACAATTGAATAGGAAACTCTTGATGATGAATTCCATTATACTTGAAACAATACGGAAGGATCGATAGTATAGCATAATAATAGGAATAGCAGATCAATGAAAGAGGGGGTATTATGACAAGTAGGTTTATTTTGTTATTTGTTTGTTTGGCAACGGTCAATCCTCTATTGGCTGCGGCCGATCCCAATGAGATTTCGACGCTGACCGACTATCTCCGCGTCGCGGCCGAGAATAATCCGAAGCTCAAATCCGCCTACCACGCCTGGCGAATGGCCGCCGAGCAGATCCCGCAGGCACGCGCTCTGGAGGATCCAAAGTTGTCTTATCAGGTCGAAGGCATCGAGAATAGCGGATCATCGCAGGAACAAACGATCTTCCTGACGCAGGAATTTCCCTGGTTCGGCGTCGTCGAGGCCCGCACTGCCGAGGCCTCCGCGATGGCCGGCGCCGCCCGCAAGGAATACGAGTCCGCGCGGCTGTCGCTGTATCGCGATGTCAAGGACGGCTTCTACACCTTCGCGTTTCTGGCCCGTTCGGTCGAGATAACAACCGAAAGCGTCGAACTGGTCCGCCATTTCGAGCAGATCGCCCGCATCCGCTACGCCACCGCTACGGCGGCCCATCCGGATATCATTCGCGCGCAGATCGAAGTCGCCATGCTCGAAGATCGTCTGAAAGGTCTGGAACAGTTGCGGCCGGCCGTCGTCGCCAAGCTCAACGCGATCCTCAATCGGCCGTCGGAGTCGTCCTTGCCCTGGCCAAAGCCCGAACCGTTGCCTCCGATCAATCTGGATTTCGTACCTCTATTGAATCATCTTCGTAAACAGAATCCCGATCTGGCTTCGCTGCAGCATCGCATCGTCGCGATGCGGAACCGCGAAACCGTCGCCGACAGCCGATCCAAACCGCGCTTCGAGCTTGGCATCGGCTTCAAGGATATGCCCGAACCGTCCGGCGGCATGGGCAGGTCCGGAAGCGACGATCCGTTGATGGCGATGATCTCGATCACGCTGCCGATCTGGTCGGAGAGCAATTCGGCCGCCCGCCGCGCCGCGCGGGCCGAGCGCATTGCGGCCCTGCACGACAAGATCCAGCTCGAAAACACGCTCGGCTCGACCCTCAAACAACTGCTCTATGAATTCACCGACGCCGATCGACGAATGCGGCTGTATCGCGAAACCGTCTTGCCCAAGGCCCGCGAGATGCTGGCGGCCTCCGAAATCGCCTACCAGGCCGGCGCGGTCGATTTCCTCAGTTTGATCGACGCCCAGCGAAGTATCCTGCAGTTTCAGCTCGAATACGAACAGCTCGGCGCCGACATCGCCAAGACGCTCGCCGAGCTGGAGATGATCGCCGGAGGGCCGTTGCCGGCGTCTTCCTTCCCGATGTCCGGCACGACGGCTGAACCAGCCACCTCCGCTACATCCAAACCGTGAGGTTCGTATGACCGAAACAAGAAAATATAGACAATACGGCTATTCATTCATTATGATCCTCGTCGTCGCGATCGTCGCGCTCGCCGCGGGATACGCGATCCGCGGCGTTCTGTCGCCGTCGGCGGAATCCTCGGCGGCGCGGACGGCCGCACCGTCCAACGAAGTCTGGACCTGCTCGATGCATCCGCAGATTCGCCTATCGCAGCCGGGATCGTGCCCCCTGTGTTCGATGCCGCTGATCCGTGCCGTCGGCGCTGAATCATCCGGAATGGGCGGCGAACCCGTCCTGGAGCTTTCCGATCACGCCCGCGCGATGGCCGGCGTGGAAACGATGGCGGTTCGGCGACGGAAACTCGCTCGCGAAATTCGCGCCGTCGGCAAGGTCGAATACAACGAGACCGCGATGGCCGACATCATCGTTCGGGTGGAGGGGTATGTCGAGCGATTGTTTGTCGATTACACCGGCATCGAAGTCAAAACCGACGACCATCTCGTGGAAATCTATAGCCCCGGCCTGATCGCCGCGCAGCAGGAATTGCTGGTGGGTCTCGGCAGCACCTCCGCATCCAGTATCGCGGACCTTACCGCGCGAAAGCTCCGATACCTTGGATTAACGCAAAATCAGATCGAAGAACTCATAAAAACGAGGAAGATCCAGGAACGGCTGACGCTGTATTCGCCGATCCGGGGGACCGTCATCGAAAAGAGGGTTGTTCTCAACAGCGCCGTCAAACCGGGTGATATTCTCTATCGCCTGGCCAATCTGGAATCGGTGTGGGTTTCGCTGGATATTTACGAATCCGAACTCCCGTGGATTCAGTACGGCCAGACCGTCTCGGCGAGGTCCGAGGCCTGGCCCGGCGATACCTTCACCGGCCGGGTGTGGTTTATCAATCCAATCCTGAATGAGCGGACGCGCACCATCAAGGTACTGCTGACCTTCGACAACGCCGACAGGAAACTTAAACCCGGCATGTTCGTCAGCGCGACGATCCGCGCGGAACTCATGGCCGACGGCAGCCCGGCGCCCACCGGCGTCGAAGGAATGTGGACCTGTCCGATGCACCCGCTGGTCTTGCTACCGCAGGATGGATCGTGTCCCGAATGCCAGATGCCGTTGATTCAGATCCCGTCGGCGCCGATAACGGCGAAACCGGCGGCGCCGAACAACACCGGCAAATGGACCTGCCCGATGCACCCGGAGGTGATTCGAGATGGACCGGGATCTTGTCCGGAATGCAAAATGGATCTCGTACAGATTCCACCCGACAACACCGGCAAATGGACCTGCCCGATGCATCCGGAGGTGATTCGGGAGCAAAGCGGTTCGTGTCCGGATTGCATGATGGCGCTGGTGCAGATTCCGCCGAAGCCGACGGCGACGGATGCCGACGATCGAATGATGCTGACGGTGCCGATCACCGCGGTGCTGGATAGCGGCGTGCGAAAACTGGTGTATGTGGAGAAAGGAAAGGGACTTTACGTTCCGGTGGAAATCGAGACCGGCCCGCGAACCGACGACGGCTATCCCGTCCTTACGGGCCTGAAGGAAGGCGACAAGGTCGTGATCCGCGGGGGATTTCTCCTCGATAGCCAGTTCCAGATTCGCGGTCTGCCGAGTCTGTTCAACGCCGAAGGCATGGCCAGTCCCGTGCAGGATCATTCCCAACACGCGATGCCGATGAACGAATCGAAGGATACCCGCCCATGACCGACACCCTGATACGCTGGTGCCTGAAGAACGGCTTTCTGATGCTGCTGTTTGTGGCGGCCGTCGTCGCGGTGGGTTACTACGCCCTGACACATACGCCGGTGGACGCGATTCCGGATATCGGCGAGAAACAAGTGATCGTATTTGCCGACTGGCCCGGCCGCTCGCCGCAGGATGTCGATAACCAGGTGACCTATCCGCTGACGACCGGCCTGACCGGGACGCCCGGCGTCAAGACCATCCGCTCGATGTCGGGATTCGGCTTTTCGATGGTCTTTGTGATCTTCGAAGACAAGGTCGATTACTACTGGGCCCGGTCGCGGGTTCTGGAGCGAATGAACGTAACCCAGCAGCGGCTGCCCGCCGGCGTCGTCCCTGCGCTCGGGCCGGACGCCACCGCGCTGGGACAGGTCTATTGGTACACCGTCGAGGCCGAGGGATTCGACCTGGCGGAACGGCGATCGATTCAGGACTGGTACATTCGCTACCAGCTCAACGCCGTACCGGGCGTATCCGAGGTGGCCGGCGTCGGCGGATTCGTCAAGCAGTACCAGATCGACGTGCATCCCGACAAGCTTCGCGCGCATCGCGTGACGCTGATGGACGTGTATGAGGCCGTGAGCAAGTCGAATATCGACGTGGGCGCCAAGGTCGTGGAAAAGAACGGCATCGAGTATTTCATCCGCGGTATCGGCTTTATCCAGAATATCGAGGACCTGGAAAAGGTCGTCATCCGCCAGGAAGAGGGAACGCCCATCCAGGTACGGAACGTTGCGACGGTGAGCTTGGGACCGGATTTCCGCCGCGGAGCCCTGGACAAAGGCGGCGTCGAAGCGGTCGGGGGAGTGGTGCTGATGCGCTACGGGGAAAATCCGCTGGCGGTCGTCGAGCGTGTCAAGGACAAGATCCGACAACTGGAGCCGGGCCTGCCGAAAAAAACGCTTGCGGACGGCCGGATTTCGCAGGTGCGGATCGTTCCGTTCTACGATCGCACCGATATCGTCAAAGAAACGCTGGACACGCTGAAAGAAGCTCTGACGGAAGAGGTGCTGATGGCGGGAGCCGTGATCCTGATCTTTCTGCTGCATCTTCGCAGCGCCGCGGCGGTGCTGGTCACGCTGCCGCTGTCGGTGGCGCTGTGCTTTATCGGGATGTTTTATTGCGGCATCGATTCCAACATCATGTCGCTGGCGGGACTGGCAATCGCCATCGGCGACGTGGCCGACATGGGCATCATCATGACGGAGAACATCTACCGGCATATCGCGACGGGCGATTCGTCCAAGAGCCATTTCCAGAAGGTTTACGAGGGCGCTACCGAAGTCGGCGGGGCGATCCTGACGGCGGTATCGAACACGCTGGTGTCGTTCATTCCGGTTTTCTTCCTGACCGATCAGGAAGGGAAACTCTTCCGGCCGCTGGCGTTCACCAAGACCTTCGCCATCGGCGCCAGCGTGATTCTGGCGGTGACGGTGGTGCCGCTGATGTGCTATTATCTGTTCCGCCCGGTCACGTGGTCGAAACGAACGACGTGGGGAATCGCCGGGGCTCTGGGGCTGGGTTCCACGGTCGCCGCGCACGCGCTGATGTCGCGGGTCCTTGCGGGAAGTCGATACAGCGGATGGCCGATGGCGGTTGTCGTCGGCGTGATCGTCGTGCTGGCGTTTGTCCGCATGACGCGCGAGCGATTTTTGCCGCTGGAAGAAAACGTAGTTTCGCGCGGGATCGCGCGGGTCTATACGCCGACGCTTCGATGGATCCTGGCGCACAAGAAAACATTTATGATCGCGCCGTTGTCGGTTCTGTTTATCGGCATGACGCTGTGGCTGGGGATTGGACGGACGCTGGCGCCGGTCGGCTGGGCGATCAATACCCTGGCGCGGGAGAAGGCCTCGCCGGAACTGAAACGCGAGATGTATGCGGCCGCGGATGCGGATGTGACTCGGCCTCTGGTCGAGTTCGGGCAATTGCGACGACAGATCGTGCGACATAAGGATGGCTCGACACATCGGAGGATTTTGTGGCGAAGACAGGACCCGGCCGAACGGATGCGCGAAATCGAGCAGGGCCTTCAGGTTGTAAGGGATCATCGAATCCTTGCGGGGATCGGGCGGGAATTCATGCCGCCGCTGGATGAAGGATCGTTTTTGTATATGCCGTCGCTGTTGCCGCAGGCGGGGCTTGGGCCGGCCATTGAAGTCAACGCGCGACAGGATATGGCGATTGCCAGCGTACCGGAAGTCGCGTCGGTTGTGGGCAAGCTCGGCCGTGCGGAAACGGCGCTGGACCCGGCGCCGATCGGGATGATCGAAACCATCATTTTGCTGAAGCCCACTTCCGAATGGCGGCAGATTCCCGTCAAACGCTTTTACTCGAACTGGCCGGGCTGGCTGAAAAAACCGCTCGCCCGGATTCGGCCGGAGTATCGCACAATCACCAAAAACGAAATCCTAACCGAGCTTCAGGAAAAAACCGCCATTCCGGGGGTACTTCCGACATTTTTGCAGCCGATCCAGACGCGGCTGGTGATGCTGCAGACGGGATTCCGCGCGATGATGGGCGTAAAAATTTACGGCGACGACCTGCGCCAGATCGAGCGGATCGGTCTGGAGATCGAGCAACTGCTTCAGCACGTTCCCGGTGCGACGGATATCGTGGCCGACCGCATCGTCGGAAAGCCGTACCTGGAATTCGAGATCGACCGCGACCGCATCGCCCGGTACGGCGTGAACATCCGCGACGTGCAGGATGTCATCGAGATCGCCATCGGCGGAAACACCATCACCGAATCGGTCGAGGGCCGCCAGCGCTATCCGATCCGCGTTCGCTATCTGCGCGAGTTTCGCGAGGACATTCCGGAACTGGAAACGATCCTGATCCCGAGCACCGGCGGCGCGCAGATTCCGCTTTCGCAGGTGGTGACGATCCGCAGCGTGCTGGGTCCGCAGGAGATCAAGGGCGAGCGGGGGCTGCTGGTGGGTTACGTGACGATGAATACGCGCGACCGCGACGAGGTGAGCGTTGTGGAGGACGCCGAGCGCGTGCTGCGGGGTGCGCTTCGCGACGGAACGCTGAAGCTGCCGGCGGGGTATTATTGGGAATGGAGCGGGCAGTTTGAAAACCAGGTGCGGGCGACCAAGAGGATGAGCATCCTTGTGCCGGCGTGTTTATTCATTATGTTCGTGATGCTGTATCTGGGTTTTGAACGGTGGTGGGTGGCGCTGATTATTTATTTCGGCGTGCTGGTCTCGGCGTCGGGAGGATTTATACTGCTGTCTAGGTGGGGGGCGAATCTGTCGGTGGCGGTGTGGGTGGGATTTTTGGTCCTCTTCGGCGTGGTGGATGACGACGGGGTGGTCATGTCCACCTATCTGGAAGGCGTCTTTCGGACGGCGACATTCCGATCGGTGAATGACATTCGCGAGGCGGTGCTTACGGCGGGATTGAAACGGATCCGGCCGTGCCTGATGACGACGGCGACGACAGTTTTCGGCCTGATGCCGATCTTCTGGGCGACGGGGCGCGGCTCGGATGTGATGCAGCCGATGGCGATTCCGGCGGTCGGCGGAATGGCGGTGAGCTTGATCACGCTGTTTATCGTGCCGTGCCTGTTCTGTGCGGTGGAAGAGTGGAAGTGGAAACGTCAGCACAACCAAAAATAATACGCATAAGGTTGCTTTGTTTTAAAGACATGGTATTGTTAGCAGAAAACTATGATTCAATTGACGGGCAAGAATCTCAAAAGCTCTATCATCAAAAATGTCGATATGAATTCTACTATAACTATGGATGATTTTAGGTCTCATAATCGATCGGGTAAATAATTTAGCAAACATTTTGTTGCATAACAGAGTAAAAACAGTATGTAGATGATGATGTGTATTTTAATATAGATATCTGAGCGAGTTCGATCTTAGAAATAATACGAGGGATGTAGGAGACCAAATCTAAAACTTCTTTATGCATAGCATATAAGAAGGAAAAAGACTTCTGTATCGGGACTCTTTTCCTAAATTGAGGTCAATATGGCAGACACAAAATGTCAAAATACAGTTATTCTGAAAATTGATGGACCTGAAATTACGGCAGAAAAATTTAGTCGTTGTACTAAAACTTTTTTCGGATTGATCAATGAAGTAGCGGCCAATGTTTCCGGTAAGCGCAAAGGGGTAAAATGGGTCATATCTGTTATTCCCGGAAGTATCGGTTTATGTGCTACTGCAAGGCCGATCGATGGAGGACTTTCCGTTGTTAATAAAACTGTACGTGCAATCCATCAAGGTATACATCAGATAAGTAAAAATAAAAAACGACCCGCCTATTTTTCTGACAACGCGTTGGAAAATATTTATGAATTGGGCGCAATAATCGGATTAGGAGAACAGGGAATAAACTCCATAAAAATTGGAATTAGTAATAAGTGGAATGACATATCTCCCTCCAGTGTTTCTTATGTTGATGAGCTTCTGGGTGCCAAAACAAGAGCGCATGGAACAGTCGAGGGACAATTATTGGCCCTTGAATTAAGTGGAAGATTAAACTTTGGAATCGACGAAACGTTAACAGGAAGACGAATCAAATGTTTTTTTGGTGACAATATTTATAATGACGTGATCAAGTCTCTCAAGCAACGGGTGGCTGCATATGGTTTGATAAGTTATCAAAGAAATGGCGAGCCGAAAAACATTGAGATCGAACACTTACGAGTATTCCCTCCCGACAGTAAACTTCCGAAATTTAAAG
The DNA here is from genome assembly GCA_964386005.1 of uncultured Pirellulales bacterium. GTDB lineage: Bacteria > Planctomycetota > Phycisphaerae > Sedimentisphaerales > Anaerohalosphaeraceae > FEN-1350. The sequence goes on from CAYLSB010000071.1 coordinate 23,135, forward strand.
ATCTGATAGGTCTATACTCGGATTAGCTATGACGAAAATAATTATCTATTGGGATTCTAATTGTTTCCTCGCTTTGTTGAACAACGAAAAAGACAAAATTAGGCTTTGTCGCGGCACGATACAAAAAGCCGAAGCAGGAAAATTGCTCATAGTAACTTCCGCGATTACTTTCATCGAAGTGATAAAAATGAAAGGTAAGCCCGCTCTCGGCAGAAGCGCAGAAAAAACAATACAAGAGTTTTTTGATAATTCGTTTATAAAAATTCATGATGTTGACAGAGAAGTAGGTATCAAGGCGAGAGAATTGATGTGGAAATACGGCGCACTTCAAACTAAGGATGCCATCCATCTGTTGTATGATTAGGCTTCTCTCTTGACAAAGGAAAGGAAGTTATATACAACCCA
>CAYLSB010000072.1:0-23363 GCA_964386005.1 uncultured Pirellulales bacterium
GACACCGTCAAAAAATTCATTAAAAATGTACGGAAAGAAGCTTAATTATACAAATCTCACTCCGTATCCCAGTGAAAGATTTCGCGGTCGATCCGGCCGACGACGAATCGGCCGTCGCCGTGCAGAAATCCCTCGACCGTTTCCATCTGCCGCTGAATGAACTGCGAATCGTTCCCCGCCACCGACACTCCGATCACGGCGTGCACCTTGCTGTCCTGCGCCTCGATCTCCGAGATCGACACATTGAACCGGCTCTGGATCCGCTCGACGACGCTCTTGACGATCCGCCGCTTGTCCTTCAGCGAACCGATCCCATAGAGTCGCAACTGTGCCTGCATCATTCCGACAATCATCGCCTCATCCTCCGCCGATTCATCGCATGGCCGTTCTGCGAAGCTGTGCCCTGGCCCGCAGAAAAAACACGCTGCCGATCATCGAATAGACTCCCGTGAATATCATCATCCAGATCAGCGTTTCCATCAAATTCATGCCCCGCAGGCCGATCCAGTGGTACTGGGTTACGGAACGAGAGCCGTCGATCAGAACGGCGCATTGAACGAACGGAATCCAATCGGCGAATGCTTCCATCATGTTGTCGCTGGTATTGCCTGCGATAATGATAAAGACCAAAATCAGCGGAATCAGTCCCCATACGGCCGCCCAGGTGCCGATGTTCATGATCACCGCCGTCGTGGTGTGTTTGAACCGTACGCTGAAATACAATCCGCTGGCCGACAGCAGAATCACGATCCACGTCACCAGAAGTCCGATCAGCGGAAGAACCCAGAACTCAAGATATCCTACAAACACAAACAAAATCAAATGCCCCATGAGAAGTCCCCACACCGGAAGGCATCGTCGAACGGCGCCGAGATATTTTCCCCACGTGATCTCCCAATCGCTCAGCGTCGTCGTCAATAACAGCGGCATCGCTCCGCTTTCTTTTTCGCTGGTGATGCACGTTGACGGCAGTACCGCCGTGACCAAAAGGCCCAGCGAAAGAAAAACAATCCCGAACATGGCCTGGCAATCGCTGTCTTTCAAATCGTTCGAATCTTCCAATAGTACATACGTAACCCCGAGCAGCCCCAATCCCAAAAGGACGACAATCCAGCCGGCGACCCGATGCCGTCCGAACAGGGATTGTCGGCATTCCTTCCAGAAGACCGGCCGGCCGTGAACGGTTCGCATTTTGGTTTCCCGGCTCGTTGTCCCTCCGGCCGTATCCGATGGAGATCGCAAAACCGGCTGCTCGCCCGTGATCTGCCGCATCGCCACCCTGCGCACCCGCCATACGCTGAACAGCAGGAGCAGAAAGGTCACCCCCAGCATGATTCCGCAATGGATCAGCCAGTACCCGGTTCCGTACACGATCTTGCCCATCCCGCGCGGCTCGAGCGATGCGATGGTATTGATCATCTGGCAGAAATAGGGATTGATCATTCCGAAAAATTCAACGAACTTGTCCCCATTGACCGTGTGCATCAGCGACAACCCTGCGATCAGTGGAACCAGTCCGAAAAGAACGCCTACCGTAATGACGGTGATCAGGATCACCCCGTACGACCGACGAAAATAGATCGAGAAAAGCATCGTCAGCGATCCCACGAACAGCACCGTCGTCAACGTGATCGAAAGCCCGGCCGCCAGGAATCCCCAGGGGATTCCACCGAACACTCGAATTACCGCCAGCACCGGCAGACTGATCCCCAATAACAGCAGCAGTTGCCACAGCCGGCTCAGCAGCTTGCCGAAGACGATTTGAAAGCTGGTAATCGGCGTGGTCATCAACACCCCCAGCGTCCGATGAACCACCTCTTCGCTGATCGCCGTGCTCAGCATGATCACCGCCACCACCTGGAGGCCGATAAATTGAAACCACACGATTACCGATGTGATCATCTGCCCCGCGACCGACATCCGCGAGATGGTCATCAGCGAGGTCGAATTATAACGAACTTCTTCCATCCAGATCATCGCAAGAAAGATCAACAGCAGTATCAGATACACAAATCGAAGAACATAGTACCTCCGTCTCCGACTGGTGACCCGAAGTTCCTTGTCGAAGATCGGCCCCGTTACCGGCCGCAACGTCAGCCAATCCAGCAATCCATCCGCGATCGATGTCATACTCGTTAACCTCAATGGAATAGGTTTCGCCGCAAACGCCGTTTGGCCCGCCAGGCGAAAATGCCCCCGATGATCGAATAACCCGCCGTGCTTGCCGCCAGCATCCCTGTGGTTGGCCAGAAACGCGTTCGATGCGTTCGCGTCCAGAGATATCGAAGATCCCTCAGCTCGTCGTTGGCGTGATCTTCGCCGCTGTCGGCCTTGGCGATCACCGCGGTCTGGGCGATCGGATTGAGTTTCAGCGACCAGGTGAGCAGGTCCTCCCGGTGCGTGATTAACGTCGCAAACTGCATCACCACCGGCAACACGACCCATAGCGCGATTGCCAGCGCCAGGTTCGCCACCACCGCCGCCGTGGTTCGGTGAAACAGCGTGCTGAAGTAAAGTCCGCTTCCGGTTACAAACACGCTCATGCCGATTCCGATCAGCGCCAGATGCACCAGAGCCACCGGATGGATATAGCCCGCCAGGACAAACAGGCACGTGTGAGCCGCCACGAAGATCCACACCGGCAAACACCGGCGCAGAACTCCCGCCGCCTTGCCCAGCAGGATCTGCCAGTCGTCCAGGATCGTCGCCAGAAGCAGCGGCCAGCTCCGGGTCTCCTTCTCCGACGTGATGGTCGTCGCCGGAAGCACGATCGCCGATACCAGACCCATGAATACAAATATAACCAGATACGACATGTGCGTATTGTCTTCATCCAGCAGGTCGTCCTTATAGCCCATTCCATAGGTGAAGGCCAGCGCAGCGATCGAGATCGCCAGCCCGGCGATGCCCGCTTTTCTTCCGCCCTGAATGATCGGCGCTCTCAGCTCTTTCCAGATCACGGGAGACCCGGTCACCTCCCGAATATCCCGGCCGTCCGCCTCCATATCCGCCTCTGCCGTCGGATGTTTTTTACGGACAAAAGGCAACTCCGGAAACAATGCCGTACTTTGTCCCACCGCCTGTCGCAGGGCGACCACACGGACCACACGCACCGATTGCGCCAAAATCACCGTGGATAGCGCCAGCAGGATCAGGCAGTTCGGCCACCAGCTAAAATAAAATGGAAATCCCGCCATCGCGCTGGGGTCCACCACCTGCATCGAACTGCAGTACATGGTCAGGATCGGATTGGGAAGAATCACGATCGGCATAAGCTCATTCAGACTGATTCGATGATACAACAGCCATACCGTCAGACCCGGAACGAAACCATACAAAACGCCCAGCACAAGAATCGTTTTGAGAATCACCGCGTAGGATCTCCGCCCGCTGATCGAAAAATACAGCGTCAGCGAACCGGCAAAGAGAATCGCCGTCAGCGTGATGCACAAGCTCGACAGCACATAGCTCCAGGGCACCCCCCCGAATACCCGCACCACCGAAAGCAGCGGCACGCTGATCCCGATCAGGATCAGAATCTGGATCAGATTGCTCAGGAGTTTGCCCATCACGATCTGAAAACCGTTGATCGGCGTGGTCATCAGTACGCCCAGCGTGCGGTGATAGATTTCGTCGCTGATCGACGTGCTCATCAGAATCACCGCCAGGAACTGTGTCGCCAGAAACTGAAACACCACGATGGCCGTGATGATGATCGTGCCCGCGACGGACAATTGCGCGATCTGGACCGCCAGACTTCCGCCCCGGCGAAAATCCGCCGTCCCGCCAGCCCACACCACCGCGATGAAGGCCGTCATCGCGGCCAAATAGCCGAACCGAAGCAAATACATTCGGAATCGCCGACTCGAAACCCGAAGTTCCTTGTCGAAGATCGGACCCGTCAGGTTCCACAAACTCCAGCCGCCGAACAATCGTTGTGTATCGAGCAAGGCCATGCCGTTCCTTTATGCAAGGGTGCTGAACAACCGATTTCGCATCATCGGGATCGAAATCGCCGCCAATACGGCCCCCAATAAACTATAGACGAGGGTAAGAACAAGAAAAACCGTGACCTGAAAATATCCGCCGTGGTTCCATGCCATGTGGTCGGATAGAATGAATCCGATCCACAACCCCGGATTGGCGAACAGCAGAAACGGATTCATGAACCAACTCACCAGCGGAATCGCGCAGCTCCAGGTGATCGCCGCGGTGGAACTGCGGCAAATCGAACTGAAAAAGAATCCCAGTCCCATCAGGAACATCGCAACCGAAGCAATCGTGATCACCGTACCCGGTATGGCCAGCGGATGCAGATATCCCAGTGCCGAGAAGACCAGCAGGTGCCCCGCCAGAATCCCCCAGACCGGAAGCGACTTGCGCACGATGGCCATCGCTTTCTGTCGAAGGATCTGGCCGTCTGTCATCGGAGTCATCAGCAACATCGTCAGCGTTCGACCTTCCTTTTCCCTCGCGATGGTTCCGGCCGCGTCGATCGTCATCCGCATCAATCCAAGCAACAAAACGATTTCGACAAATGCGATATGATACGCCGGTTCTTTCCATGCGCGAAACCAAAGCCCTGCCGCATAATACGCCACGAGAAGAATCCCTGCAAATGCAAAGGCCAATTTGGGATAACGGCTCTTGTCTCGTATCGTGCTTCGAAGATCCTTCCAGGTGACCGGCGCCCCGATAACCGTTCGTATCGGAAGGGAGTGCTCTCTTGCTTTCCATCCCTTTCCCGATAGTCCAACACGGCTCGGATCGAAGGCCTGCCGGATCATCGCCTTGCGCACCCGCAGGGACGTCCATAACAAAATCCCCGCCGAGATCGCCGCCGAGGCCGCGCAATGCCAGAACCATGGCAGAAAAGGGAGTCTTCCGGTCATCGGGAGAAGACCTCGGATCGTATCGGCGAATGCGGTATATGGATTGAGCAAGGTCAACAGCCACCCCACAGTCGAAAACCAGGACGGAATATACCCTTGCTGAATCCATTGCGGAATCAGTATGGACAACAGGCCGCCGACCCAATACACAAGCCAGAAAATCCCGATCGTCCGGAGAATGGACTGGTGGGCGTGTTTGCACGAAACCGAAAAACACAGACTGACCGATCCCGCCAAAACGGTCGTCGTCAAAATTACGATGACCGCCGGCCACACCGCATCCCACGGCACGCCGCCGAATACCCGCAGGATCGCCAGCAGCGGCAGACTCATCGCCATCAGCAGGGCCAATTGCAGCAGGCGGCTCAGCAGCTTGCCCGCCACCAACTGCCCGTGTGTAATCGGCGTCGTCAACAGCGTGGCCAGCGTTCCTTTGCGAATCTCCTCGTTGATGGCGCTGCCCAGCATCACCGCCGCCAACAAGGGAAGGATGATAAACTCGAATATCACCAGCGCCGTCGTCACATAGCGCGATACCTCCGACATCCGCGACGCCGTCACGATCCGCGATCCGCCCGGCCGGATCGTCGCCATCCACGACAACAATACCATACCGCCGATCACCGTGATAAAGGCGATCCGCAAAAGATAATATCGCATTCTCCGACTGGCGACCAGCAGCTCCTTCTCGAAGATCGGCCCCGCGATCGCCTGCATCGTGATCCAGTCCAGCACGCTGTCCATTCGTACCTGCGTCATCCCATACCCCCTCATCCAAATACCCGTTGACGCATCAACTTCCGTGCCTTCACGCAAAAAAACTGTCCCCCAAGCCCATACAATGCGATGGTAAATATCATATAACCCATAATGTGATGTTGACGATAATCGCGATAGAAATAGATTCCATGTCGATCAACCGTTGACATCATAAGATGGAATGGATTTCCGTTTTCGATATATTCGCTGCACCATGCAATACATCGACCAAATGGAATTGGATCAAAGATCCATTCCAGAACGCCGACGAATAAAGATCCGGTTCTTTCCAATGCGTCAGTTATTACATCCAAAATATGATCTGTGTATTGCATGGCATAGGGGAGGATGATCCAAAGGACAAACAAGGTAACCAGGTTGACAAGGATTGCCGGCATAGCCCTTTGATATCGAAGGGACAGATAGAACCCCATGGATATGATAAACCAGACTGTGGCAGCCAATATTGGAATCCAAAAACCTACCGTGGTCCATTCCAGTGTCTTCTGCCAGTAACTGATCAATCCCCAGAGGAGCAGCCCCATCCAAACCCATCCGCTTCGTCGCAAGACTCCGTAAATCTTGCCTCCAAGGATATGATCATTGGATAACGGCGTTGTCATCAGGATCGGCCAGGATCGTCCTTCGATTTCGCTGGTAATGACAGTAACAGAAGTAATCGAAGTCAATAACACGCCCAATGTAAAACCTGTCAAAACAAGAACCATTTGAATATTGTTATCAATGACCTTCCACATGTCATAAATGGTCAGCACGATTAATGTCCATACGACAATCGCAATGCCGATAGCCATCAGGATCATCCACAACATTCGGTGCCGAGACCGGAAAAAGGGACTGACGCTTTCCTTCCAGATCATTCCCGGTCCCAGCAGTCGTTTGATCAGCATGTGTGCAAACCACGGCCGAAACAGAAACACGACCTTGGGGTGATACCGTTCCGGGTGAAACTCTTCCCGTTTGGGCAATTCGGACATGGCGCGCAAACCACGTCTTCGTATCGCTTTGGAAGCCACAATCAGTAACAAGAAACTTATGCCAAGCTGGATAATAATACTTCCCCAGGGAAACGGATACATACCCATGGATATCGAGTCCATAAAATCGATCATACAAAAATAGGGATTGGTCAGGATAAAAACGGTATCCCACCCCCTCCAGCTTGTACCATGGGGCCACAGAATCTCCAAAAATAATCCCAGAATGGCCGGAATCAATATGAATGCCAGAAACAGGATCAACACAATCCAAACCAAAACCACATGCGGTTTCCGGAAAAAGACCGAAAGGAACAAACTCAGTGATCCGATGAGAATTACTGTTGCCAGAACCATCGCACATCCGCCGACAATCAATCCCCACGGAATTCCGCCGAACATGCGGAGCATCATTAAAAACGGCAGACTGATTGCCAATAACTGGACCAGGATAGCCAGCTTGCTTGACAGCTTTCCGATGATAATCTCGAATCCACGGATGGGCGTAGTCCACAGGGCTCCCAGGGTCCGCCGCGTGATCTCCTCGCTGATCGAGGAAGACAGAAAAATGGCCGCAAGAATCTGCAGGCCGACAAACTGGAAAAGAATTAGGCGAAGGGTGATATTGATTGCCTCATCGCTGACGGATAGACTGTTCATCATCCCCCAGTCCGAATAATGGATCATTTCCGCCCAGATCGGAATCAGGAAAAATCCCATCGCGCCGATGTATGCAAGTCGCAGCCAATACGTCCGTTTTCTCCGACTGGCGACGCGGAGTTCCTTGTCGAAGATCGGCCCCATCCATCCGACGGGATTCAACCGGGTTGTCATCGCTGCAATCTGCACCGGAGTCAAACCATCCCAATCAATTCTAAATCCTATCCCCTATATCCTATATCCTTCGCGACGATGCCGAACCCGCGTCCGGTTCAATGCACGATGCCCTGCGTCAACTGTAAAAACGCCGTATCCAGCTTGACCTGCTCGGGCTCGATCGACACCACGTCCAGCCCGCCGTGAACCAGTGTCCGGGCGATGACTCCATCGCCTTCGTGTCCCTCGTGGAACGTCACCGACAGGTACGGGCCGTCGAGAAGCACTTCCTTGATCTCCGGCAGCACGCTCAGAAGCTCCACGGCCCGCTCCACCCGATCCATCACCCGCACCTTCACCTTGCACTGTACGCCCACCCGGCGGCGAATCTCCTCCATCGTCCCGCTGAAGACGAGATGGCCCCTCTCGATAATCCCGATGTGGTCGCAGATTTCCTCCAGTTCGCTCAAAATATGGCTGGAGATCATGATGGTTTTTCCCATCCGTTTCAGTTCGCGCAGCAACTCCCGAATCTCGATCCGTGCCCGCGGATCCAGCCCGCTGGCCGGTTCGTCGAGAATCAAGACCTTCGGATCGTGGATCAGCACCCGTGCCAGACCCAGCCGCTGCTGCATCCCGCGTGACAAGCTGTCCACCACGGCCGCCTTCTTGCCCATCAGGTCGGTCAGTTCCAGCACGCCCTCGACGATCCCCTTGCGCTTGGATCGTTCGATGTTGAATGCCGCCGCGAAAAACTCCAGGTATTCGAATACCTTCAGGTCGTCGTACACGCCCATGAAGTCCGGCATGTATCCCACCTTGCGGCGAACGTCGCGCCCGTGTTGCGTCACATCCTGTCCGTCGATGAACGCCTGTCCGCGCGTCGGCTCCAGCAGCGTAGCCAGGATTCGCATCGTCGTCGTCTTGCCGGCCCCGTTGGGCCCGATGAATCCGAAGATGTCGCCGGCGCGGATCGACAGGTGCAGGTCCACCAGCGCCGCCAGATCGCCGTAATATTTGCATAGTCCTTTGATTTCGATCATGGTTCCACCTGTTCTTTCTGTTGTCGAGGGATAATAACCTGTCGAACCCACTGCACATGATGTTCCGGATACGTTCGGTCTCGGAAAGCGAATGGAATCTTCGGGTCCTCAAACTTCGCGCACACCACCGCCGCGCCTTCGTGCAGGTACCGCAGGATTCCCTGTGTCCGTGCCAGGGTGCCCGGCGAGCTGAAGGCCGCCACATCCGAAAGGGGCATGTTGCGGCCGGAATAGCGCGATATTGTCTGAGGAACCTGGGCATCCCAGCTTTCCGGAGTCCGCCGCTCGGCGACGAATTCCTTGGTCTGTCCCGGTCCCACGGCGTGAAACGCCATCCGATGCGTCGGGCCAAGCTGAACGTAACCTTCCGTCAGTTTGTATTCGGAACGGTTGGTAATCGTCAGCTTGTCGGCGCCGTTTTCGCGCGTCAGCGCCGCCTCGATCGGCAGTTGCGTTTCCGCCGTCTCATTGAGCAGACACTGGATCGTCCAGATGTTGATCGGAACGGAGTACGGCACATTGGCTCCGTCATACTGCGTGCAATACAGATTACGACCGGCCGTCTGCTGCTGATATGACCAGATGCTTTCCTGCGTCGGCGAGATTCCCGACCACCATTGTCGTTTCTTCTTCAGCGCGTCCAATTGGTCCAGCGGATAATCCGCGCTCCGCGGCGCGAAGATTCCCGTATAGAAACATCCGCGTCCGCCGCCTTGCCCGGCGATGCCGTCGATCACCGAAACCGTACGCACCTGCATCGATCCGCCTCGCAGCATTTGTACCCCGTAATAGGCCCCCACGGTAAATAACGCAATCCACCCCGCGGACGTCACCCAGGTCAGGGGTTGCCGTTCGAGTTTCTTCAGCACCAGATAATCCACCGGTCCCAGCAGAACCGCCAGCAGAATCAGCAATCCGATCACCCACCAGATGCTCAACGGCCGCATCTGCGCGATGTTATACAGGTGTTCCATCACCGCGTTGCCCGCCGATTGCTGATAACCCGTCTCGAACCGCTGCATCATCATGGCCCGGGTGTCCTCCTTGAGGGCCTTCTCCACATCCTCCACCCATTCCAAACGCCGCCCGCGCGGAATCTGTCGATAGATTCCGTCGTTGGACGATCCCGATCGGCCGGGGGATCGCGGTCGCCGATCCGCCTCGACGGAGGGAATCTCCGGGTCTCCGACCATCGCATTATACCGATCAACCCAGAATGCCGATGTGGACGTTTTCTGCCGGTCGGATAGATTTCCCGGATCAAACGCCAGGACGCCCACCCGACCGAATCCGACCGGGCCCACGGAAAACAGATATCCCGCCTCGGTTTTTCCGTCATATTTCCATACGGAATAATTCGTCGATTCCGCGATCGGATATCCCATGATCGCTTCATCCTGCGCCGGATTCAAATCCCACTCGGCCAGGATATCCGTTGATAACGCCAGGTTTGTCGCCGCGCCCGGCTTGACCGGCAACAGACCCGCAATCGGGTGATCCGCCGGCAGGGGGTTGGTTCCCAGCACCAGCAACAGCATTCCCCCGTTTCCGACCCAATCGCAGATGCCCCGGATTTGTTCCGGATGAAATTCGCTCCACACCGGATCATACAGTACCAGCAAATCCAGCGAAACATAGCCCGTCCAGTCCCACGGCGAGTTGCGCGGGATCTTGTCCTGCACGAAAAGCCGGCCCGACTGGATACCGTTGCTGCTGATCGCCTGCCGATTCGCCTGCAGGATTCCGAATCTTCGCTGACCGATGACGCCGATCAATACATCGGAAACTCCCAGCGAGGTCAGGAGTTGATCTTCCCCGGAAAAATCCCACAGATTATACGTGTTGTTCCAAAAAAGCCGGCCGCGCCGGCCTTCGATCCGGACGGTGCATTTGTCGGCCGCGAAAGCCAGTTTGGTCACCAGCGGAATGTGCAGCGGCAGATCCGGCGTCAGCACAAACGGATGAACCAGATTCATTGTGTTCAATTCATCCTGCCGCGCGGAAAGCGACAAAACGCCTTCGAACGCCTCGGTCAGATTGCCCTGGATGTTGATCTCCACCGGCGTCCATTCCATCGGTCGATAACAGCCGCCCCAGCCGAAAAATACATCGACGTTGAACGGCTCTTCCTTGCCCGGCGATGCCCCGCACAGGCACAGCCAGACGATCCCGATTGTCCATCCGATCCGTTTGCGAATCATGAGCGCTCCTTTGCTTGCCGTCAAAGACGAATCTTCGAGTTATATACCCACCATTCTCCACATACAATTCCCAGTACAACCAGGACAATCCACGGCCACAGGGCCGTGTTCGCCCGCCCGACCGGTGAATCCGGCGCTGCGACGGGTTGTCCCGCCAGAATCATCTCCCGGACCGGGGCGATTTCGCTTTCCCGCTCATCCAGTAGATTCACCGCAAAGGCCCGGATATCCCTGGAGGACAGCTCCATTGTATAGACGCCCGCCCGATCCGTTTGTGGCCAGCGAAGGGTTCCGCCGCTTCCGCTCGATAACGCCGACGTTTTCCCGTCCGGTCCGCGAATCAGGGCCTTCGTCTCGGGTTCCAGTCCGTCCGCCACGATCGGATCTCCCGTCGAAAGGTTCACCCGGGTGGGATCGCCCGTCTGCGATCCCAGATAGTCCAGCGCATTATACCAGAACAGAATAAAACCCGGTTCGAACGGCCAGTTGGTTTCCAGCACGTCAAATCCCACCAAGAGAAATTGATTTCCTCCGCGCCGCAGCGTCAGGATGGCGGGACTGTCGCGAAACTCGGCCAGAACCTGCGCGTCGCGCGGCGCCGTCATCCGCCATGCCTTGCCGACGAATAGATTGACAAGGTTGACGTATCGAAGGATGGCGTGTTGTCCGCGCCAATCCATGATGGACTGGTTGGTCAGCGGTTCGGTTGCCGTCGCGACGTCGATTCCCTCCGGGGGTTTTCCAAATACGATATAGGCCGCGCGGGGCAATACTTTTGGCGTATGTCCATCCAGTATAATGACATCGTAAATCGGCTGCGCGTTCATCGCCGCGGGATCCATCGCGTCGAACTGCTCGCCCGTGCAGATCTCCAGCCGTTCGATCGGGCAGGCCTTCAGCGCCGATTCCACCGCCGGGTTCCCCGCCGTAACCAGCAGGACGCGAACGTTCCGCGGCGGCAGTACGATCGCCCAGGCCGCGTTATCCACTTCGAGAACATCGCTGGCCGTGTGCCGCAATTCCACGACGCCCGCGCCCGCATGGGTCAGTTCGAACTGGATCGTCGTTCGACCGGGTTTCGGTTTCGGCGGCTCGCCTTCGGTCGTCATCGGAGGGAGGGTCCGGCTCTGCACCTGTCGCACGTTCTCGTTGACGGCGATCTGGACCTGGCAGGGAATCGCGGTCGTGCCGAAGTTGGACAGAGTTGCGAACACGGACACCTGTTCCGGATTTTCGTACGATCGTCTCGCCTGCATGGCCGTAACGGCCACATTGTCCCCCGCCGTACCGATCGGATAATACCGCAGTTCGTCGGCCCCGACGGCGATCTGATCCTGGTCGGCGATACGCCCGTCGCTGAAGAGGATCAGTTCCGCGGGGTCCTTCGCGCTTCGGTTGTTGGCCTCTTCGCCCGCCGATTGAGCGAACGCCCGCGCCACCATCAGCGATTCGGCCAGTTGACTCCGCCCGTCCCCCGGCTCGATCGCATCGATCGCCGCCAGCAACTGGCGTTTGTCCGACGTGAAATTGCTCATCACCTTGCACCGGTCGTCAAAGGCGATCACCATCGCCTGATCCGCCGTATCCTGCAGGGAGAATGTCGCTCGGTTCCGCAGCGTTTCCACAAAGGCCCGCGCCTGCCGCTTGGCCTCTTCCAGGCGGTTTGGCGCCACATCCGTCGCCCGCATGCTGGCCGACCGATCGATCAGGATCACGTAGGGTTTTCCCGGTCCGCGAACCAGCGACATCACCGGACCCGCCAGCGCCAACGCCATCGCCAGCATCGCCAGAAGCTGCAACAGCAACAGCAGGTTCCGCCGCAGCCGCTGAAACGGCGCGTTGACCTGCAGGTCCTGCACCGCCCGCTTCCACAGCAGCGTGCACGAGATCAATTGCTCGGTCCGCTTGAGCTTGAGAAAATACAGCGCGATCAGCAATCCCGCGCCGACGGCGCCCGCCATCAAACCCAAATATGGACTTATCCACTCCATGATATCCCTCTATCGAATCAGCCGAATCCGGCGCAGCGTATTCAACACCAGCGTTTCGATCGGCGTGGTTGTCTCCGCCGGCACATAATTTCCTCCGCGCCGAACGCAGAATTCCTTCAGCTCGTTGCAGTAGGCCGCCAGCGTCTGCCGGTAATATTTCAGCAGCGCCGCGCTGACGGTGATCTCGGCGGTGTCGCCGTCTTCCACGTCCACCAGTTTGATATCCCCGGCAATGGTCGGCTGTGTCTCTTGTTTGCTCAGCGCCTGAATCGCATACAATTCATAACTCGGACTGATCAGTCGCCGCAAGCCGCTCTCGTATCCTTCCTTGAAAAGGAAATCCGACACCACGATCATCACGCCGCTGCCCATCCGGCTTGCCGCCGCCTGTTTGCACGCCCGATCAAAATCGCCGGGGCCTTCCGTCTGTCGGCTCAGCAAAAATTCGGCCATTCGCGGCAGATACGCCCGCCCGCGCATATTGGCGATTTGTCCTGTGAGCCCGTCGCCGAATGAACTAAGCGTTACGCGATTGTTGCCGACCAGCGCCACATACGCCAGCGCCGCCGTTAACCGTTGGATATACAGCGCCTTGCCCTCGTCCGGCAAAGCCGTCGAGCCGGTCGAATCCATCAGGATATGCACCGTCAGGTCCTGTTCCTCCAGGAACAGCTTGACAAACAACTGTTCCAGTCGTCCGTAGATGTTCCAGTCCACGAACCGAAGATCATCCCCTTCGACATATCCCCGGTGATCGGCGAACTCGACGCTCTGGCCCCGCTGCTTGGACCTTCGCTGACCGTGCAGGCGTCCCCGAAGAATGCGATGGCTCAGGATATCCAGCGAATCCAGCCGGGCCATGAAGGACGGCTCCAGCAGTTGGGCCAGCCCTTTGCGTTTTCCCGAAATGACCTGCGTTTCGCTCATGATCCACTTTATCCTGGTTGTTTCTGTAGGGGCAGGCCCCCGCGCCTGCCCATTTGTGATATTATTTTTCGATCGCTTTCGGCGTCGCTTCCAGAATCTTGGCTAACATGTCGTCGTTTTGGATTCCCTCGGCCTGTCCCTCGAAGTTCAGCAGGATCCGGTGCCGCATCGCCGACAGGAACGAATTCGCGATGTCATCGAAACCCACGTGATAGCGCTCATCCAGCATCGCCCGCACCTTGCCCGACAGGATCAGCGCCTGGACGCCGCGCGGCGACGAACCGTAGCGGATGTACTGCGTGGTGATCGGCGGGGCGAATTCCCCTCCCGGATGCGTGGCCAGCGCCAGCCGAATCGCGTAGTCCTGCACGTGATCGGCCACGACCACCTTCTTGACCAGCTCCTGCGCCTTGAGGATCTGCGCGGCATCGACGACCGCTTTGGCCTGCGGATTCTGCTGCGTCGTTGTTCGGTCCAGGATCGACTTGAGTTCCTCGCGGCTGCTATACGGAACCCATAGCTTGAAGAAGAACCGGTCAAGTTGCGCTTCCGGCAAGGGGTACGTCCCTTCCTGTTCAATCGGATTCTGCGTTGCCAGGACCAAAAACGGTTCGCTCAGCCGATGGACGGTCCCTCCGCTGGTCACCGAATGTTCCTGCATGGCCTCCAGCATCGCCGACTGCGTCTTGGGCGTGGCCCGATTGATCTCATCGGCCAGAATGATCTGTCCGAAGATCGGACCCGGCTGAAACTGAAATTGCCGCCGTCCCGTGGAGGGATCCTCCAGCACAATGTTGGTCCCGATGATGTCGGCGGGCATCAGGTCCGGCGTGAACTGAATCCGCCGAAACGTAAGCGACAAGGCCGAACTCAGCGTTCGAACCAGCAGGGTTTTGCCCAGGCCCGGTACGCCTTCCAGCAGGATGTGCCCGCCGCAGAACAGGCCGATCAGCACGTCATCGACGATATCTCCATGGCCGACGATCACCTTGCCGATTTCCGTTCGCAGCGATTGGAACATCCCGCGAAACCATCGGCATTCATTCTGGACTTCTTGGATTGACTCGCTCATGTTTATTTCTCCTGTCTGGGATCGGAAGGTTTATTGTGCCGGCTATCCGGTCCGTATGCCTTTCGTTTGGCCTTGAGAAGTTGTTGAATATGTTCGGCAGTCTGGGGCGGAGATTGTTCCGCCTGGGGTTTGATCTTTGCCGGTTCCGCGGATTGCGCCGGGCTCGGCGGTTTGAATTCCAGGGTCGGCAGTTCCGTCGCCGTCGGAGATGCGCTTTCATATCGCCGACCGGCCTGCTCGCTTATGCGGCTTTTCAGTTGATTCTGCATTTTCAGATGGGTCTGTTTGAGCCGGTTCAGGGTGTCGTCGGGTTTGGCCCGGGTGGTTTTTCTCATCACCCATCCGACGACTTTGCGCCGCATCGCCGCGACATCCACCGCCACGCGCCGTACCGCCACATCCAGCAGAAATACCGACATCCACGCCCCCATCAACCAGGGCGTGATTGGAAGTTGTGTTTGTGGATATTTGAGTCCCGCCTTATCGAATAAGTCTGTTTGCGGATCCCGGAGATTGACAATCCGTCCGCCGGTGATCCGGCCGACCTCTTCCATGAGCGGCCGATTGTCCCGAAGATCGCGAAACTCCGGCGCAAACGGAACCGTTACCGGAGTCTGCATCAGCCGCATCGATTCTCCGCCCGCCGTGCGATACCGCAGGTTCACCACGTAGCTTCCCGCGCGGTCCGCCTGAAACCGACCCTGATATTGTCCCGGCCCGGTTTGGATCAGCTCCATCGGCGAAGACCGCACATCCGGCGAAATCACCTGCGCCTCCACCTGCGAAAGTCCGGTGAATTGTCCCTTCTCGTCGGCCGCTTCGATCTGCACGGTGACTTCCTGGCCCTGCACGTCCGCGGTGACCTCGCAATCGCCGCCCTGGGCGGGTTTTCCGACCCAACGGATCATCTGGGCCCATAAGGATTCGAATCCATCCCAGCCCAGCCATTGCGCCGCCCATCGGCTGTCCAGCGCGCTGGTGAAGGCCGCGCATCGTCCCAGCCCCGCCTGCCCGGCCGCGAGAATTGGATCATCCTGATGGCTGGTCAGGATCGTCTGGGCCAGTCCCCCCTTGGGACCGGTCAACACATAACCGTCCAGCGGCGGCGTCGAATCGATGCCGCGAATGATCTCGCTGATGACGTTGGCCATTTTGGGATTGAACGTCTCCTCCAGAATCAAAGCGCGACGAACGACCTGCGCTTCCTTGATGAAAATCTGCGGCAATTGCTGGGGATCGGCCACGTTGTAAAATCGTCCGCCCGTCGTCTGCGCGATTGCCATCAAGCTCTGGACATCATTGGCCGAATGCGGAAACACCGCCACGCCCGTCGCGGTGATTCCCGCTTCCTTGAATTTCATCAGCAAAGGAAGCGGCGGCATCTGCGGATCGCCGTCGCTGATGAGGATGACGTGCTTTTGTGCGGCGTCGCATTGGGTCAGCGCATCGTATGCTCCCTGCATGTGCGGACCAAAGTCGGGCATGTCGCCCATTTGCATCTGATCAATCGCGTTGATCACCGCCGTTTTGTCGCCCACCTCCGACAGCGGATAGACCCAGTTATCCGAACCGGATCGCCAGCCGTAATTGAGAACGCCCGCCAGATCCTGACGGCTCAGAGCCCTCACCGCGGCGCCCGCGACGCGTTTGCCCCACAGGTTGCCGTTGGGCATTTCGCAGGCGTGCATGATCAGCACCAGCGCGCCTTTGGGCATCTGTTTTTTCTGCGGCGGATCGCAATCCACCGGCAATACCTGCGCCACGGGCGAGCCGATCCAGCCGCCGGCGCCGAACGAGCGATCTCCGCCGGTCATGACCAGTCCGCCGCCCAGTTCGGTGACATACCGCGCCAGCATCTCCTGTTGTTGAAAAGTGAATTGGCTTGCGTCCGTGTTGATCAAGAGCACCGCGTCGGCGTCCATCAGCCGCGCGAGGTTGTCCGGCAGTTCCTCGGCCGGAATCCGTCGCGCGTCGATCTGGCGGCGACTCATCATCTCAGCCAGCATTTGTCCGGCCGTACCTTCCGAATCTACGATCAGGATATGCCCCGGACCGGCGACAAACGTCATCGCGGTCGCCTGATTGTTTTCCGAAATCCCGTCATCCCCAGAATCGTCCGGAATGTAGAACGCCTTGAATTCATGCATCCCCCGCGATCCCACGGGCAGTTCGACGGTTTTGACATTCGTTCCCGGCTGCAGTTCAATCCGGGCGCCGACCTCGTCGTCGGCGGGTGAAAGATCCACGGGCTTATCGTTCATCGTGACAAGGAGCCGTCCTCGGCCGGCTGTCGTACTGTGAAGAATAAAACGCAGCGCGATGGTTTCGCCGCTTCGGGCCCGCACCGGCGCCGCCACGCGCTGAAATACCACTTCGCTGGCATGTTCGTATTCGATGGGCATCACATCGATCGGGATGCCATTGCTGGCGGCGATCCGTGCGGCCTCCTTGAGATTGCCGGCCGTTTCGTTCCCGTCGCTCAACAGGATGATCCGCGTCGCCGTATCCGGCGGGGCGATCGCCATCGCCATCTGCACCCCGTCGGCCAGCCGGGATTGCGTTCCCATCAGGGTGGTATTGCGTTTGCGGATCTCCATCGCGTTAGCGCCGAGAGCGGAGATGCTGGCCGCTTCCGCGATATCCACCACCGCCAGCCGGTCGCGCGAGATTGTTTCCGGAGTCTGGGGTTGTGCCGTGATCAGCCGTTTTTCCAGATCCAACAAGGCGCTGTCCAGAAGCGCCGGGGGAATCGACTGACTGCGATCAATTACCGCGACGACGGTGACGTGCTCATTTTGCTGTGCGATCTTCAGCCGGGCCAGCAGGATGACCAAAAGCAGAATCCCGACGCAGCGCAGCGTCATCGCCAGCGTGCGACGAACCGTTCCCACGGATGTCATCGAGCGCACGCCCAGCCATACCGCCGGCACGAGCAACAGCGACAGCGCCAGCCACCACGGCTGGCCGAAATAAATCGAGATGGATCCGATTACAGTTGCCATATCTGAATTCGATCGTTTCCCGCATCGACGATATACGCCCGTCGATGATCATCCACAAATACGCTCCATGGGTACGCCAGTTGTCCGGATGCCCGGCCCGCTGTACCGAAGGTTGCGCGGCTGTTTCCCTGCGGATCGAATACCTGAATCCGATTGTTGCCGTACTCGCATACGACCAGATCGCCGTTGGGGCAAAGAGACAATCCATACGGGTAACGAAGCTCGCCCGGACCGCGGCCCATCCGGCCGATGAAAGTCAGCGGTTTGCCGTGGAGATCGTACACGGCGATTCGATGATTGCACGAATCGGCAATATACAGAATAGCGCGTTGGGCGTCGATGCACATCGCCTGAGGCCGGGAAAACTGGCCCGGTTCGCTTCCGATCGTGCCGAAGCTGGTCAGGAATTTATGATCGTTGTCGAAGACGCTGATTCGATCGTTGCCGCCGTACTCGGAGACGAAGAGGCGTCCATCCGGCGCAAAGGCGATATCCGTCGGATAGATGAATTGCCCGTCTTTCTCGCCGAACTCGCCGAAGGTCTTGAGGAGTTGACCTTCCGGAGAAAAAACAGCGACGCGATGATAATGCGTATCGGCCACGTAGAGATTGCCGTCGGGAGCGACGGTGAGACCCACCGGTTTGCCCGTGTCGATGATCGGCATTTGTGTCAGACCCTGCCATTGACCTTTGGGGGTAAACCACTGAATCCGCCCCGTTTTATCGACGACGTACAACCGGGAACTATCGGCGGCGATTCCGCGCGGATAGATGAAATCGCCATCGGCCCTTCCCGTGCGGCCGAACTGGCCGAGTACCTTCGGCGATTCCGTCGCTCCGCGACCATAACAACCTACAATGAGAATCGCCAATAGAAATAATATGGAGGCCCTCGCGATCGAGCGAATCGTGCCGCGACGCAGAAAACGCGTCGCCAGCCAGCCCAGGCCGCCAAAAAATCCCATCAGGATCACGCACGAGGCGATCACTTCCTGGTCGCGTGCATAATGCATTTGGTTAAGAAGCCGCTGCGCGAAATTCGGGACACCCGCCGGCAGCAGAATCATCGTCGCCGACAGCTCCGTCATGCTGAACATTATCACAATCAGGACCGTTCCGGCAACGACGGGTCCTGCGAACGGCCACACCACGTGCCGCCAACGGCGAAGCACACCCGCTCCATCGACCTGTGCCATTTCATCGAGATCGCGGAGGCGAGATTGATCCAGCAGGTGCAGCAACATCATCGCTACTCCGCCATACCGCGCCGCCTGTCCGAATGAAACGATGAGAGAACTTTGTCGCAGGATATCCGCTTCCGATCGAAGCGAAATCAGTGAAAGCAATCCCGCCGCCACCAACGAACCCGGCAGAAACATCGCCAGGTAAACGGCGGTTTCCATCCATTGCGCCGCGCGACCGATCAAAGCGCCGCGGCGCTGGAGATGCAAGATTCCCGCCGCGAGGAGCAGGGCGATCAGGCCCGTGAGCAGAGCGATGATAAACGATCCGGCGAGGTCGTCGATATGCAGAGCGAAATATCGACGAAAGACGCCCTCTTCACGGACGGAACCCAGAAGAATCGCCGCCGGCGCGATCAACGAAAATAACCATACCATATCGGTTACCACCCACGACACGACGCCGACTCGTCGCGGACGCCACGAAGGGGAACGGTGAATCCCCCGGCCGGATTGACCGAGCACGATCGCCATCGCCATCGCAATCAATACGGAGGGAATCGAATACCCCAGCGGCATCGCCGAGGAACCCGTGGTTTCGTAGATCAGGGCCAGTTCGGTACCGATCGTACGGATACCGGCAAGATGAAATGTGGCAAAATCAGATAGGGATAGGACAAAGCATAGTCCCATCGCAATCGCCGCCGGTTTGGCCAGCAGGGGGACGACGATCCGTCGGACGATGGTGAAACGGTCGGCATCGAGACGGGCACAATCGACCAGGTCGGCGTCGATCCGACGCCAGCCCTGCGAACAAAACAGCGCCGCCAACGGCCAGTACCAACTAACCTGTACGATTGTGCCGATGGATCCAGAGACAAATCGCGCCCGCTGCATATCGGCGGCGAGCCAGCGGCCCATCGCGGTTGTCGGGCTGGCGATCAGCGACCATGCGTAGTACAGTACATGCTGCGGTAAAACCAGCGGCAGGATCATCAGCGTCAGGATCAGTCCTCCCGAAGAGGGGGCGTAGGCAAGTACGCGGCCCGCCGCAAGGCCGACGGTACATGCGGCCAGCGCGATCAAGGCGGACAAGCCGATCGAATCAATCCAGACGGCCAACAACCGTCCCGGAGGAGATTTCGATGCATCGGCGGGTCGTTCCACCAAGAGCGCCGCCAACGGCAGACCGATCAGGCATAGCCAAAGAGCCATGGCCAACGAATCCAAGAAAAATGACAATACCCCTCGCTTCAATCGAAAATCTCCTCGACCGCTTTCAAGGCATCCGGCATCGCCGCGGCGACCGCGGCAAAATCCACGGGGGCCGGGTTGTTGATCGCGAATGCCTTTTGCGAATCATCCGGGGCAAATCCCACCGGCCAATTGTGCGAGTCGCTGGCCAGCAGCATTTTTTCGCATTCGCCGCCCAGTAGAAAATCCATCAGCTTGCCGGCGGCATCGGGATTGGGCCCTTTGCGAATCTTCGCGACGGTATTGGGAATCGCCAGCGTGCCCTTGCCGTTACGTCCCAGCGGGTTCATCTTGACGGGCCAGCCGTTGCGGATTCCGGCGTACACGTCGTCGGTGTCGGTCAGACAGAGATCGGCCTGGCCGGAGCCGACCATTCGCACGGCGGTACTGTTGCCCTCGACGAGCCGAACCTCGTTGGTCTTGAGGGCCTGGAGGATTTCCGCCGCCTTTTGCGGGCCGTATTCCACGAACCAACTGGCGACATCGCCTCCGGTGGTGCCGCGACTGGGTCGGGCCATGACGACACGACCTTTCCATTTTGCATCCAGTAATTCTTCAATTGATTTCGGCGCCTCGGCGTCGCCCACTCGCTGCGAGTGATACGCGATCGCCCGGCCGCGAAGGGCCAGGCCATACCATCGCCCCGAGGGATCGGCGAATTGTTTCGGCCATTTGGTTGTCACGTCGCTTTGATACGGTTCCAGCAGGTTTTCCTCGGCCAGTCGAATCGTGTAGAAAATTTCGCCGGACCAGAAGACATCCGCCGCGGGATGGGCCGCTTCGGCACGGAGCTTTTGAACCAGTCCGACGGTTTTGCTGGCCTCGGTGTCGTATCGGGCCATGACCTTGATGCCCGACGACTGTTCAAATCGAGCCAGGATGGGTTCGGAAACTTCCTGATCGACCGAACAATAGACGACGACCTTCGGCGATTCCGCGTTCTGTTTACAGCCGCCCGCGGCGACGAAAAGTGCCGCTGCAACGACGCCGATCCCTGCTGCGATACGTGAAAGAGACATGAATATCCTCCCTGAAGTAAGTTCTTAGTTGTCCCCCATCTCCTCAAGCTGCCCGAAATATTTTTTGACGGAATCCTCGTACTTTTTTGGAATCTGGTTATCGCTGATCGCTTCCTCCGCGGCCGATCCGCCGGATTGGACTGCCTCCGAAAATTCCCGCTGAGCTTCGCCTTTGACTTGGGCGCCTTTGAAATACCAGCTTGCCACAACCGGTCCGGTACCGCTGGGACTGTTTACGCGGGCGGATTTGGTTCCCGTCTGGCCTTCCGTATCGCTGTCGCGGAAACCCTGGCCCTTTCCGGGTCCGCCGGTTCCGGAGCCGCGTTTGTTGGATATGCCCTCCTTCCAGGGGCATTGTCCGCCCTGGCCCTGACACATACCTTCGCCGAGACAGGCCATCGCATCGTAGATTTGCTGCAGCGCCGCGTCGGACAGTTTCATCTGTTGTGCCAGGGAATCCAGCGCGCCGAGTTGTGCGGCAAGTTCGGCCATATCCTCCGCGGACATACCGGCCCCGTTGGCTCCCGCGGCGGCCATGGCGCCGCCCAGCAACCCCGCTTTGTTGCAGGCGCTTTGACAGGCGGAGGCCTTTTGAAGAAGCTGTTGAATCTGTTCGGGTGTGAGATTCAGATTCTGCAGGGCCTTTTGAAGCTGCTGCGGATCGAGCTTGGCCAGACTCTTATCGAGGCCGGCTTGTTCGAGGGCTTTCTCCAGTTCGCTGTTGCGGTTGGCCATTTCCTGCAATTGTTTCGCCAGATTATTCAATTGTTCGGCCAGCATTTTTTTCTGCTCTTCCGTGAGCTTGCCTTCGACGATATCTTTTTGGAACTGGCGGAGAAGATCGGCGGCCTGCTGAAAATTGCCTTTGGCCAGTTCCTGTTGGAATTTCTGCGAGAAGGGATCGGCGGCGGGCTTGAGCTGTCGCAGCATCGACTGCATCGCCTCCAGGGTTTCGGGCTTGAGGGCGGATTGCATCTGCTTGAGCTGGTCCGAAAGATTTCCGAGTTTCAGGATTGCCTGACGTTTCATTTCCTCCGGGTTGGCCGCCGCGGCGGCATCCTTGAGGGCCGCGAGATCCTCTTCGAGCTTGCTGTCGCCGAGCTGCTTGAGCGATTGCTCGACGAGTTGCGTGGTCTGGCGGATCTCGGTCTTGACCTGCTGTTGCTGCTGGACAAGCTGCTCTTGTTCCTTCCGCTCGCGGAGACGGCCGAGCAGGTCGTACTGCGGCAGCAGCAGGGCGATGAGCAGCACGACGATCCAACTGGAGACGCCGAACCCCCACGGCCGTTTTCGCGGGCGGATGGGGAAATGCGGCGCAACGGTAATCGTTTGCGCTTTGGTGATGGCTTCATCGATGGCGGCCTGGGCGAACGGATCGTCGCGATGCTGCAAGGCAAAGACGGTGCTGATGCGTTCGCGGAGGCGGAGCCGCTCATCCACTTCGAGCGCCACCTGCATACGCGTGGGGCGTCGCAAGAACCAGAGTACCCCAAGCAGAGCCACGGCGGCGACAAGCAGCGAGCCGTTGACGGCTGCGCTGAATAGAATGACGGCGAAGAGTCGCTGGGCGATGATCATGGCGGTGACGAGACCGCCGAATATGGCCGCGACCACGCCGAGAAGATTGACCAGCAAATCCACATCCCATCGAAGCCGGGCTATCCGAAGCACGCGCACAACTATCGGGTGCATGATTCAATCCTTTCCGTATCGTGACGGCGGCAGGTCGGCTTTGCCCGGCGGGGAATCCCTCGGGTCGAAGCGGTTTCCGTACGCCATGCGATTTCTACGCCGCGGATGTCGAAAAAGTTCAAACGCTGTCGGAAATACCATCCATCCGAGGCGACAAGAACGGCCGATCGGCCATCCGAAATTACGACGATCTCATTGTAATGAAGGTTGACGAAAATGCAAGATGGGTTTATGGATTTCAGTGCAAAATAATCCAAAATCCGATTTCATGAATTCCGCGATATTTCTGAATCCACAAATTACGAGTTCGACCTTTCAAAAGAATCAAACCTTTCCGAACGATATCACACGACGACTTCAACATGTCCCTCTCCTCCGTACTGATTCATCACCTCAACAAATCCAAATCCACAATAGTAAAACAGTTGGACTCCGTGGCAAGCCCAAGATGCAACCGGAACGGTTGTGCTACCTCTTCATCCAAATTGCAGGTGCGGATGGCATCCGCCCACATTG
>CAYLSB010000073.1:0-23298 GCA_964386005.1 uncultured Pirellulales bacterium
CACCTATGGCAACGATGTGTCGAACTGGCAAGCGGCCAATCCAAGCCCGGGACAAGAGAATTAAAATAAATAATGTATATATATTATTGCTGAATATGCAGAAGGGAGATTGCAGATGGTGAGAACCAAGCGTTTTGATCGTTGTTGGATAATGGCTTCGACGGCATTTGTCTGTATCCTCGGGATTGCCTCGGCAGCAAGTAACGTGGATCCGGCGGCGCTGAAGCACTGGCAGGATCTCCGGTTGGGGATGTTTATTCACTGGGGGCCGGTCAGTCTGACCGGATATGAAATCGGATGGTCTCGAGGACAGCAGACGCCCATCGAAGAGTATGATCAACTCTATAAACGATTCAATCCGGTTCTATTCGATGCGGATGAGTGGGCGCAGGTTGCCAAGGCCATGGGAGCCCGATACATTGTGCTGACGACCAAGCATCACGACGGCTTTTGCCTGTGGGACACCAAACAGACGGATTTCAACATCATGAATTCGCCGTTCGGGCGCGATGTCTTGAAAGAGCTGGCGGACGCCTGTAAAAAACAGGGCATTGAACTGGGCACCTACCATTCAACCTGCGACTGGCATCATCCCGATTTTCCATTGACCAGTCCGGGGGGAAAAGTGCGCCGCAAGGAGTATAATCTGGATCGATATACGGAATATATCAAAGCACAGACGACGGAATTGCTCAAGAATTATGGGCCACTGATCACTCTATGGTATGATGTTCCCCAGGAATTTGACGCCCAGCGAGGACAAATCCTCATTGATCTGTGCCGCTCCCTTCAACCGAGTATTGTGGTTAACAATCGAACCGGCGCCGAAGGCGATTTCAGTACTCCCGAACAGCATGTCGGGGGTTTTGATCGTGAGCGTCCCTGGGAAACCTGCATGACTCTCTGCCAGCAATGGGCATGGAAACCGAACGATAAAATGAAATCCCTGAAGGAATGTATTCAGACCCTTCTATACACTGTCGGTGGTGACGGGAATTTGCTTTTCAATGTCGGCCCTATGCCCGACGGCCGGATTGAACCACGACAGGTCGAGCGGCTGAGGGAAATGGGACAGTGGATTCGAAAATATTCCGATGCGATTTATGGTACCCGCGGCGGACCCTATAAGCCGGGCAAATGGGGAGCATCCACGTGTAAAGAAAACCGCGTGTTTCTGTTTATCATGAATTGGCCTCAGGAAAGTATCTTCAAAATACCCGTTCTGCCCGCAAAGGTTACTCAATCTGTCATTCACACCGGCGGAACAATGACAAGGCGTCAGACATCTGATTTCCTTGAAATTGAGGTTCCCATTGAAAATCGGGATCCGATCGCCACCGTTATTGAGCTGACGCTGGACAGTCCGGCTTATGCAATTCATCCCATTTCACTGACAGCTCCGAGTCAATCGGCCGCTTTTGGAAAGAAAGCGTCGGCCTCCAATGTTTTTCAGAACAACAAATCCTATGGACCCGACAAGGCATTGGATGACGATCCGGATACCCGGTGGGCTACCGACGCAGGGATTACCGCCGCGTGGCTTCAGGTGGATCTGGGTAGCGTGAAAAGTATCCATCGTGTCCTGATTGACGAACGTGAATGGAACCGGGTCAATCGCTTCGAGTTACAGGCCGGATTGGGGGATGTGTGGAAAACAATCCATTCCGGAACAACGATTGGTCAGGACAAGGTCATTGAATTTGAACCCATCAAAGCACAGTTTTTCAGACTGAATATTCTCGAATCCGTGGATGGTCCCACCCTCTGGGAAGTACAACTGTATGAAGTTGGCAAGGGACCCAAATAACGGATGGATATCATGATGCCAAGAGAACGATTATTCATTGCCATCGAACATAAAGAACCCGACAGGGTTCCAATGGATCTGGGTTCGACGCCCAGTTCGGGAATCTCCGCAATTGCCTATAGCAATTTGAAAAAGGCCCTCGGGATAACCTCCGGACATACTCGGATATATGACGTGGTTCAACAACTCGCCCAGCCGGAAGCGGAAATTCTCGATCATTTCGGGATTGATGTGGTGGACATCGGCCGGGCCTTCAATATCGCCGAATCCGATTGGTATGATATCACCTTGTCTAACGGAAAACCCGCCCAGTACCCGGCATGGTTTCATCCTCGCCGGGAGGCCGATGGATCCCGGACCGCGATTTCGGACGATGGTACCCCAATCGCCAAAATGCCGGCCCAAGGAACTTTTTTTGATCAAACTCATTTTCCATATTTGGACGGTTATCCTGATTCGTTTTCAAATCTTCCGGAACAGATGAAAAAAGTCTTGTGGGCCGCTTTTGTGCACAGCCCCTGGGACAGGGCGGGCGAGCCGGATTTCTGGGATCAGTTGCGCAGGAAAACACTGGATCTTCGGCAACGAACGGATCGTGCATTGATGGTTGTCTGCGGGTGCAACCTGTTCGAATGGGGTACCTTCCTGCGGCGAATGGACAATTTCCTGATGGATATCTATACGGATCCGGTCCATGTTGAAGCCCTTCTGGATGCGCTGTTGGAAATCCACCTTGCGACTCTGGATCAGGTTTGCCGCTCCGTGGGTGATGTGGTCGATATTCTCCGGTTCGGTGATGATTTGGGAATGGACAGCGGGCCTTTCATGGCGCCGGAAATCTATCGAAGGATATTCAAGCCCCGCCACCGACAACTCTGCGATTTTGTAAAGAAACACAGCCGGATGAAAACCTTCCTGCATTGTTGCGGATCCATCTATGCCCTGTTGCCCGACCTGATCGAGGCGGGTTATGATATCATCAATCCGGTGCAGACAAACTGTGCCGGGATGGATCCGGTTCGGCTCAAGAGAGAATTTGGCCGTTCGATCACGTTCTGGGGTGGAGGGTGCGATACTCGAACCGTCTTGAATCGAAGGACTCCCCAACAAGTGAAGGATCATGTCAAAGAGCGGTTGGAGATTTTCGCGCCCGGCGGAGGTTTTGTTTTCAATC
The DNA here is from genome assembly GCA_964386005.1 of uncultured Pirellulales bacterium. Lineage (GTDB taxonomy): Bacteria > Planctomycetota > Phycisphaerae > Sedimentisphaerales > Anaerohalosphaeraceae > FEN-1350. Next base: position 2,982 of record CAYLSB010000073.1, read on the forward strand.
CCATTCACAATATTCTACCGGAAGTACCCCCCGAGAATATTATTGCGATGTTTGACGCGATCCAGGAATTTTCCGGAAGGGCTTTCACAACTTCCTCCGCGAAACCGATACAAGAGACCGGGAAAACGATACGATCCCAATCTCCATTGGCCGTGAAAAGAACATCGGCGTAAACCCCATTCGTTGAGGTCTCTTGCAACACCGGATTGTTGAACGAGTTACGAGTTGCAGCGATTATGATCCAGGAAAGCGAATACCATGAAAACGCATCGCAAAAATCCAATCGTGACAACATTGACCTCGCTGATCCTGCTGCCGTGCCTGAGCCGGCCGTGTCCTGCCCAAAGCCCGTCGGTGAGTCTGACTGCCGGCGATGCGTCCATTACGGGTGGCGCACAGTACTATGACGACGGAGATTTCATCGGCTATTGGATCGATCCCAAGGCGATTCTACAGTGGGAGCTGATCGTCGAGGAGGCGGGCACCGCGAATGTCGAGATAGAACACTCCTGCGCACCGAATCACGGCGGGAAGTTCGCCCTGCAAATCGGCGACCGGATACTTACCGGCACTACCCAATCCACGGGGGGCTGGTATGACTACCGGATGATGCCGCTGGGCAGTGTCAATCTGGCCAGAGGGCGTTACACGGTGACGCTCTCGGCGGGGCCCTTCACGACGGCTCCGATGAATGTGAAACAAATCCGCCTGACGCCGCTCAAGGGGGACGTCAAGATTCTGATCACTCCCCTTCCGCCCTCCTTTGTCGTCCCGAATTTCCACCCGGCAAGTTGCGGATGGCTGGCCAACTGGTCCGTCGAACGCAACTACTGCGCCAACTCCTACCTCGACCATCTCGACCGCGTCCGCGACGATCCGCACTATGAGTTCGTGCTCTCGGAGTGTAACAACATGATCGCCATCCTCAACTTCGCCCCGGAAAGGTTCGCCGAATTAACGTCACGCGTCAAACAGGGCCGCGTTGAAGCGGTCAACGCGTTTTTCCTCGAATCCACAGTCAGTCTTTCCGGGGGAGAAGCGCTGGCCAAAATGGGTATTGAGGGCCTGCGGTGGCAAGAACAGATACTGGGGGTGCGCCCGCGATTCGGATGGACAATCGACACGTGCGGCGTTCATGACCAGATGCCCCAGCTCTGTCGCCTTTTGAATCTCGACGCTCTGGTTTACTGCCGCTGCAACCGGACAGGCAAGTCGATGTTCTGGTCGGACTCGCCCGATGGCTCGCGGATTCTGACGCTCAGTCCGACTCACTACTCCGATTTCTCCACGGTTATGGGGGCTTCGGCGAAATTGACAACGAAGGATCTGACGGCGGTCGCCGGTCAGATTTCCGGAAAGGCCAAAATCACACCCGCCGGCGCGCCGGTCCTTTTCCTTGGCGGCAAGGGCGACTACTCGCCGGCCCCGCCGCGACGCGAGATTCCCTCGGAGTTTCTCGATCAGTGGAAGCAGTTCCGCCCGGATTCGACGGTACGCTTTACGACGCTGGCGAAATACGTGGACGCCCTGGAGCCGACCCATCTGGACATTCCGGTTGTCCGGGGCGGCACGGGGTACACCTTCGATTCGTTCTGGATCCAGAACCCGCGGGTGAAAACATGGTATCGAAAGGATGAACACGCGCTGCAGGCGGCCGAGACGCTTGCGACCATCGCGAGTCTGAAGGCCGATTATGACTATCCGGTACAGCCGTTCTATCACTCCTGGCTCCAGATGCTGCTCAATATGGACCGCAATACCCTCTGGGGAGCTGCCGGGGGAATGGTTTTCGAGCATGAAACCTCTTGGGATGCCAGGGACCGTTTTGAATGGGTCGAGAAACAAAGCGCCGCTGCATCCGCCGAGGCCCTCCACAAACTCGCCGGCACCGGCGACAGCGTCATGGTCTTCAATCCGCTCAACTGGCAGCGCAGCGATTTTCCGCAACTCCCGGCATGCGGCATAGGCCCGGCTTCCGCGCCCGAGATCACGAACGAAATGTCGCCGCCGGAAAGCATCGAAACGCCGTTCTACTCCGCCCGCATCGATTCGGAGACCGGGGCGATTGTGAGTCTGAAGGTCAAACCTTCCGGCCGCGAAATGCTGGGCGGTCCATCCAATGTTCTGGTCACTGAACAACGCGTCGGCCAAGGCGACCCGGGCGATTTCTGCGACGATCGCCCCCAACGTCCTCGGATTGGATGTTCCAGCGATTTCAAACCGGTGATTACAGCCAGGGACAGCTCGCTTGCCGTTACGGTGGAGGTGCGAAGCGATTTCCACGCATGCCGCCGTGTCATTCGTTTCAACAAAACCCATCCGCGTATTGAGTTTACCACCGAAGTAAGCGATCTGCCGAACCTCAGCGTCTTGATCGCCGAATTTCCGTTGGGACAGACACCCACCGAAATTCGGCGCGGCATTCCATTCGGGTTCTCCCGCGACGACAATGCCATCCAGGGCATCGTGCCTGCGGTGCGCTGGAGCGATTACTCCACGCCCGGCAAGGGCGGCGTCGCCTTGCTCGACCGTGGACTGAGCGGCCGCGAGATCAATGGCAACACTCCGATCATCTACCTGTATAACGCTACGGAAACATACTACGGTTATGTCAATCCCTGGCTCAGCGGAAAAGGTCGTCACACGTTTGAATACGCCATCGTGGCCCATGACACCGACTGGACCACCGCCCGTGTACCCCACCTGGCATGGGAATACAACTGTCCGCCGGTCAACGTGACCGGCTGCGGATCGGCGGAGCCGATGTCGTTTATTAAAACCTCCGACAACCTCATCGTCGAAGTCATGCGTCGCGAAGGTGCCGAAATCGAGGTGCGACTTGTCGAAAGTCTCGGCGTCGCCGGCAATGCCGAAGTCACGATCCATCTGCCGCACGAAAGGGCCGCGATGACCGACTTGTTGGGCAATCCCATGCGGAATCTATCCGGGGGACCGTCTTACTCATTTCCGGTTCGTCCGCAGCAAATCGTAACACTACGGTTAGAAACCGCACGCCCGGTGGACAAAATCAAGCCGCTGATCGAATGGGATGAATTGGTACCGGAGACGAAACACAAGTCATTGCGGGAGTATCTTCCCGATACGAAAGGCCACCCGCCGCGGGGGGCATAAACATCAGCGGATCGGCAAATCAAATTTGATACTCCACGTAGCACAACTCCTTCTTGGGACCGGGGGAACCGCCTCGTAGAAATCATCATGGTCGAAATGAGGACAAATGAATTCGACGATACAACAAATCCCTGGTTTCAATTTTCTCACCGGATCGGGTACCCTGAAACTCATGCTCTCCTACTACCTTGGTTCCAGGAGTGCCCCGGTTTGATTGAACGCTCCGGGTTCCGGGAAACCGACCCGACTCGTTCCTTCCCACTCCTTCGTATTCGAATGATTTCGCAAATATTCGCCATTGCGATACTGAAAATATCGGTTATAATTCGACAAATCATGGTAGTCGTCCGGAAAAAGTAATTTTACAGAAACAACGTAACTCTTTATATTATAAACACCTGGAGAGGTGTCGGAGTGGCTGATCGAGCTGGTTTCGAAAACCAGTGTTCCGTTTACGGAACCGCGGGTTCGAATCCCGCCCTCTCCGGTAAAATATTCCTTGTGTGATTCCGTCAGCCAGGGGTGTGGATTCCTTTACGGAGAAACCATGAAAAAACAAACCGGACTGGTTACGCGACGCGAATGCCTGAAGCTCGCCGGAGCCATCAGTTTCGGCGTTCCTCTGGCCGGCTGGGCGGCCGAGGACCTTAGGGTCAAGGCGAAGAAAAATCTCAAGTTGGCTGTGTTTACCGGCGTGTATGCGGGGTTGCCGCTCGAAGATGCCGTCAAGCGAATCAAGGCCGACGGTTTTCGCGGCGTTGTGCTGGAGAATACCTTTGCTGACGTTCGCTTTGATCCTTTGGCGCCGGACTGGGACGCGGCGAAAACGATAACCGGGTGTCTTGATCGCAACGAGATCAAGGTGGTCGGCCTGTACGGTTATTACAATGTCGTCGCACCGAATCCTGACAGCCGAAAACGCGGCGAACAACGAATGCGGTTTCTGATTGATAACTGGAAACGCTTCAGCTGCAACAACATCTCCACTGAAACGGGATCGTTCCATCCAAAATCGGAATGGGAGGATTCGCCGGAGAATGCAACGGAACGAGGGTACCAGGAATGCCGGAAATCCCTGGAGAAATTCGTCCGAATGGCGGAAAAGACCGGCGCGATTCTTTCCATTGAATGCTATTGGAAAAATGTCGTCCATTCCGCCGAACGGGCGGAACGATTGTTTCGCGATATCCAGTCGCCCGCCCTCAAACTGGTCATGGATCCGTGCAATTATTTTCGCAAGGACGACCTGAGCAGAATGGATGCGACGCTGCGGGATATCTTTCGGCGGGTCGGACAACAGACCGTGCTGGCGCATGCCAAGGATGTGAAGGGCAGATCGGACGTTGACGATACCGATTTGCCCGCCGCCGGGAAGGGCGTTCTCAATTACCCCTTATACCTGCGATTGTTGGCTCAACTGGATCGCGAGATTTATCTGGCCGTGGAACACCTAACGATCGATGAAGTCGCGGCGGCGCGGGATTATGTTTTGGCGCAGTTTGAGAAGATCTGACAGACGATGATCGTCGTAATTGATTACAACGTGGGCAATGTCAAGAGCGTTCGTAATGCGCTGGATTATCTGGGAATCGAGGATGCGTTATCGGCCGATTCCGGATTGATCGAGAAAGCCGACGGGATTATTCTGCCGGGGGTTGCCGCATTCGGTTTTGCGATGCAGGCGCTGGGCGCAACCGCGGAAGCGGTTCGTCGGATCGCGCATTCCGGCAAGCCGTTGCTGGGTATCTGCGTGGGGTATCAATTGTTGTTTGATCATAGCTGCGAGTTGGGCGAACATAACGGGCTGGGAATGGTGGAAGGGCAGGTCGTTCCGATCCCGAACGATCAGACCGTGCCGCATATGGGATGGAATGTCGTTCGTCCGTCGGAGGGGATGGAGTTATTCGCGGGGCTCCGGGGGGAAGAGCATTTTTATTTTGCGCATTCGTATCACGCCCGGGTCAGCGACCCGGCGGCGATGATCGCGTTTACGGATTACGGTAGGCCGATGGCGGCGGCGGTGCAGAAGGGCAACATCTACGGCCTTCAGTTTCACCCGGAAAAAAGCGGTCCGGCGGGGATGCAGGTTCTTCGAAATTTCGAGGCGATCTGCCGGAGGGCGTCGCGATGCTGACCAAGCGGATTATTCCCTGCCTGGATGTGAAAGACAATCGCGTCGTCAAGGGGATCAACTTCCTGAACCTTCGCGATGCCGGCGATCCGGTGGAACTGGGAAAACGGTACAGCGACGAAGGCGCCGATGAACTGGTGTTTCTGGATATTACGGCGACGATACGTTCACAAAAGACGATTGTCGATCTTGTGGAGCGGGTGGCGGAGAATGTGTTCATTCCCTTCACCGTAGGGGGCGGAATCCGCACCTCCGATCAGATCGATCTTCTGTTGCGCAGCGGCGCCGACAAATGTTCTCTCAATACGGCCGCGGTTCAGAATCCTTCCATCCTCAGCGAATCGGCCGAACGGTTCGGCAGCCAGTGCGTCGTGCTGGCGATTGATGCCCGCCGGCGCACGACCGGAGCGGGGTGGATCGTCACCGTCAAGGCCGGTTCGGAGCCGACGGATATTGACGCCGTCGAATGGGCGGCGCGGGCGGAGCGGTTGGGCGCCGGGGAGATCCTTCTGACCAGCATGGATGCCGACGGGACTCAGGCCGGCTATGATATCGAACTGACGCGGGCCGTGGCCGACGCGGTGAATATCCCCGTGATCGCCTCCGGAGGAGCCGGAACGCTGGAGAGTCTGGGCGAAGTGCTCGATTCCGGAAACGCCGACGCGGTTCTGGCGGCGTCGATTTTTCATTATGGACAGTTTTCCATTCGACAAGTCAAAGAGTATCTGGCCGGACGGGGAATTCCCATCCGTTTGTGAACACGACCCCCAATCCGGGGATACCGATTCCACCCAGGAGGCAACAATGAACGATACGACGTTTCGCCCGATTGGTTTGATCCATCCGATGAGCCAGGCCCTGCGACATGTTGGACGAATCCTCTTCGATCCATTCGATTTGGGCAAATGGTTTCTGATGGGTTTCGGAGCCTGGCTGGCTTCCCTGGGAAAAGGGGGAGGTCCCCATTTCAATTTTAATTTCAATTTTGACAAACGGGGTTTTCACCAAGTTCAGGAGTTTATTCGGACCAATCCGCATATTCTTCCGATCGCCATTACCGCCGTGATTGTGGGTTTGCTCCTGAGCGTACTGATCTTATGGATCAGCAGCCGAGGCAAATTCATATTTTTGTATTGCGTGGTCACCAATCGGGCTTTGGTGAAGTATCCATGGACCCAGTTCCGTCCGCTGGGCAATAGTCTGTTTCGGTTTCGCCTGGTGATCTGGATTCTTGGAATGGTTGTCCTGGGACTTGTTGCCGCCGTGGGGATCGGCGCCTTTCTGATCTTGAACCAGTCCGGCGGGGATACCGGTATGGCCCTGATTATGGTCATCGCGGCTTCGGTGATCATCGGCATTCCAACGGCGATCATCTTCTGGTTGATCATCTCGATGACCGAGGATTTCGTGGTTCCCATTATGGCACGACGGGGACTGATGTGTTTTGTGGCCTGGAAGGTTTTCTGGTCCTTACTGAAAGATCATTTCGGCCGATTTGTGTTGTATTGGCTGTTCAAGATCCTTCTGGGCATTGTCATATTCCTGATTGTCGTCGTGTTCGGCATGGGTACCTGCTGCATAGGTTTCATTCTGTTAATGATACCGTATATCGGCGCCGTCGTTCTTCTTCCGATCCGCTGCTTCTCCCGATCGTTTTCGCTGTTTTATCTGAGGCAATATGGCGCGGACTACGATGTATTCCCATCCGATCCCGGGATTGCCGCCCCCGCAGTTCCGACAACAGCCGGAGGTACCGGTTCGCCGCAAACGCCGGGGATTTGATTGGAGTCGGTCCCCCCCGTGAACCGATGATTCCCATGGAAGGAAATGAACGGATTCGATACGGACAGGAAACCCACGACTGTGTTGCGTCGCCATAAATATATTGTATTATGTCTGGGTCTATATTGGCCGGTTTTGTTTCTGTGCACCCATATACCGATCCCGGATATCGCCCGCCAGTCGGGCATGAGCGATAAGACCATGCATCTCTTGGCGTATATGGTCCTTGTCTTCTTCGTCTGGCTGTCGATCAGCCCTTATCATCGAGTGGATTGGCGCCGAGCGAGGGCCTGGCTGATCGTCGCGGCGATTCTCGGATATGGCCTGTTCGACGAATGGCTTCAGGGACGCATGGGTCGGACTATGAACCACTGGGATCTCCTGGCCGATCTCGGCGGGGTAATCGTCGGGTTGGTCATCCTATCGATTTTTGAATTCTGGTCCGCTTCTCTGGTGATCGGGTCGATCGTGCTCTTTTGTTTTGCCAATCTATCGCGGATCGGCCAGAACATCCGACTGACGGACTTGAATATCGCCATCCATTTTATCGGCTATTCGGTTTTCACCTTGGTCTGGATCCAATACGCCCAGCGCCGATGGGCTTGGCTCCGACCCGATCGGCTCTCGTGGATGTATCGGATGGTTTTTCCGGCCGCACTCCTTCTGGCGACGGTGAAAGGATATGGATTGTTGATCGGGGATAAGCCGTTGATGTGGGCGGATAATCTGGCGGCCATGACGGCCATCCTTTCGGCGGTGATGGTCAGCGGATTTGTGCTTCGCCGGTCACCGGCGCGTCCGCTTTTGGAGGGAACGGCCGATACAACGGATCGCCGATCAAGAGCATCTGCCACGAATTAAACGGGTTGGATCGATAATAGGCTTCGGCGAGACACCGGCCATGGATCAATTCACCAAAAAAATCGTCCGGAAGCGGAAACGCCGACAGGTACGGTTCATTGACCGGACCCAGCGTCGCCGTAATCCCATCCCGGAGCATCGCCGAGACCCATTCGGTAGAAGCGGGATTCCGCAGATCGGAGGCCTCAAAACTGGCGATATGATATCCCACGGCGCCCGGAACGAAATCGAACGCGTCCACGTATTTTCGCAGACTATACCAGCCGCAATACAATGCCGCCGCGGGACAGGAACCCGGCGGAAACAGTTCGGCTCGATGATCTTCGACGACATGGAGGTCGGTGTGTTTCCGTACGAGGGCGGCCGCCGCACGGATGGATCGGTCGTACTGGAAAAATAACGCATCTCCGGCGGGATTGGCGTATCGGCAATCAAAATACGCCGTGCCTTTGAGGCCCGACTTCTCGGCCGACAGGGCTTTATCCACCAGACCCAGAATGAGAGACTCCTCGGGACCGTCCAGACGCGAGACCATGAGGGTCCGGGTTCCAAAGCCGGAGGTTGGATTTTTCAGTTCATTTGGCTGCCAACGATAGAGAGGATAATCGTCGAATTGTATCAGGGCCAACTCGCTGTCCAGCGAACCGCCGGTTTCTTTTCCCTTGAGACGATCCAGGTCGGATTCGAGGACCGTCAGCAAACCCGTCAAACCCGCGAGCCGTTCGAGAGAATCCATCAATCGGGCGTCGAATTTCTGCCGGACCGTCCACTGTTCATCACGGGCCTTCTGCAGGCGTCGAGAGTCTTCCTGAAGCAGAAGCTGTTCTTCCCGTGTGGGGGTCGAATCCAAGCCCATTGCCATCGCTTTTTTCCATCCGGCCGGTTTCCCAAATGCCTCGATATATAATGCAAGCCATTCGGATTTCAAGGCGGATTGTTTTCCACGATCCGGACCGGCCTCAAGGAGCGCAAGAGCGTTGTCGAAACGGGCGGGCAAATCCTGAAGAAGAACCGACATGGCGGGTGGTTTCTGTGGATCGACCGCCACCCTCTTCAATTCGGCATCCTCCAATCGCAAGGCGATTCGACGAAGCAATTCGCTGCGATTTTCATGGATCCGCTGAAGATCACCCGTCAAGATCACGTCTTCCTTGGCCGGTCCGGTCGGCCGAATTTTATACGGAATTCCATAAACCGTGACCAGGCATTTGATCGTGCCGGAATTCCGGGATTGCCTAAGAAATTGACGAACCGGGTCCGCGATCGCATCCAGATAGGCCTGGCGGTCGATCGAATCCAGCAGAGGTTGCTGTAACGGTAACCGAAGAATCTGCTCCGGCGGAATTTGTCGTTTGTCGGCATAATACTCGGCGATACGAGTGGAGGCCCGGTTGGTATCGTTGGCGATGACCAGGATTTGCGAGGGTTCCAGGGCGCAAGCGGTACTCCACAAAAGGACGATCGACAGACCGGCGATCTTCGCTGCGATTCGGGCGTCGTTTCGCGATTTTATCATGAGCAGATTCGGCGATCCGGCATAGGATTCATCCGTTCACGCCGACGAGTTCATGGCGGCGGGAACATAATCATCCAGCCAATACGCCTGAGGGTTTCGGGGAAAGATCATAAACTTGCCGCTGTCGGAATCCTGTGCGGCCCGATGGTATTTCATGTAGATCCGGTCGTCGTCCATCGCCAGGATTTCAATCTTGCCGGAGGCGTGCGACATGACATAGCGGAACCGCTTGGCCACGCCGGAAATCCGGGACTTGGCCTGTTCGATGATGGAATAGGCCGTTTCGATCGGCACGGAATAGTCGCGGTTGCCGAGCGTCGGGCGGCACTGAAACAGGTAATAGGGAATAATCCCGCAAAACGATAGTTGCCGAAATAATTCAGCCAAAGTATCCGGATTGTCGTTGATTCCGCGGATCAGGGGGCACTGATTGTTGACAACCGCTCCGCTTTGCCGGAGGAGTTCGACCGCCTCGACGGCGGGCGGGGTCAATTCTCTGGGGTGGGTAAAGTGGGTCATGATGTACAGTTTTTTTCGTAGAAGACTGTACGCCCGGATCATGTCCGGAAGGGAAGGATCTTCGAGAATACGGAACGGATTGAATACGGGCATTTTGGTTCCGATCCGAATGATCTGGACATGATCGATTTTTCGGATGGGTTTTATCAATGATTCGAGTGCGGACGTCGGCAAAGTGAGGGGGTCGCCTCCGGTAAGAAGGACATTGGTTATCTCCGTATGCCGGGAAATGTATTCGGTCATGGCGGGGATATCCCGGAGGACTTCCTGTCGCTTGCCGAGAAAGACGCGTTTGCGGAAACAATACCGGCAGATCCCTTCGCAACGGTTGGTGGTCAAAATAATGACCGTGGAATTGTATTTATGCTCCATTCCGGGAAGAACGGTAAAACGGATTTCGTCGGAGGGGTCGAGAGATCCCCATTCCTGCAATTCGCCGGGGTCGGGAAGAATGGCTCGACGGATCGGATCGTTCGGATCCGACCAGTCGATCAGAGAAAGGTAGTAATCGTTGCTGCAAAAAGGGAAACACCGCGCGACGCGGTCCATGGATTGTCGTTCGGGTGGACTCAGATTGGCCACCTGCTCCAACTGACTGATGCGTCGAACTCCCATAGCCATCTCCTTTGCGAATCACGGTTTCGGATCCGTTTGATTTCGCGTATCGTGGTTTTTCGAATAGCGTTTTTCATAGATATTCCTACGTCGGAATATCTGGAGGATGGTTTGTCCGAGGATCCAGGCATCCAAAATCAGGGAATGCCGATCCACATATTCAACATCCAGGGCCAGTTTTTCTTCGAGAGTCAATTGGGCCCGGCCGGAAATTTGCGCCAAACCGGTCAGGCCGGGTTTTACGAGCAGACGCCTCCGTTGAACCGGATTCCATTCGGCCATCTGCGAACGATACAATGGGCGCGGACCCACCACGCTCATTTCTCCTTTTACTACGTTGAAGAGCTGAGGAAGTTCATCCAAAGATGTTTCTCGGAGCCATTTTCCGATTCGCGTCAGGCGGGGGTCTCGGCCGGATTTCGGACTGGGTCCAAAGGGATCCACATCGGTTTTCATGGTTCGGAATTTCAACAGGATGAAGGGTTTGCCGTCCTTACCGGCACGTTCCTGCCGGAACACCGCCGGGCCGGGGCTACCGAGCCGGATCCACAGCCATACGATCACCATGAGAGGCGACAGGATCACCGCGGCCGCTCCAGCCGCGATCAAATCGAAGCATCGTTTGATCAATCCATAGGTCATAGCCACCGTATATGCCGCGTTCGTGAACAAAAGAAACGTCAATCCGGAATCCGTTCTAACCGATATATTCCTGACGATACGGAGATTGGACCGCGTTGTCAAGCCGGACGATATGAAACTGGACAGATTATCGGTACTATGGTAGAGTCATCGAATGAACCTATAAGGAAATGGATCGCACGGATCGACATGAAAAAGGCAAATTCCACAAGGCGGATTACCATTCTGTTTACCTGTATCGGGCGACGTGTATCGTTGTTGCAGGCGTTCCGCGATGCGGCGGATCGATTGAATTTGAGGGCCAAGATGATCGGGGCCGATGCCTCTGTCTTGAGTCCTGCATTGCAGATGTGTGATCGGTCTTTCCTGGTTCCGCCGGTCCGAAAAGAGGGTTATCTTTGCAAGCTGTTGAAAATCGTTCGCGATTATCGAGTCCATCTGTTGGTTCCAACGGTGGATTTGGATCTGAAGCTATTCGCGGCCCACCGCGATCGGTTTGAGCGACTGGGTTGTCAGGTTTTGGTATCCCGCCCGGAGGTAATCGCCATTTGTCAGGATAAACGAAAGGCCTGTGATTTTTGGATACATCATGGGTTTGATACCCCGCAAACCCGATCTCTTCCCGCCGCACTGAAAGATAAACACCTTCGATATCCCTGCTTTCTGAAACCCTGGGATGGATACGCCAGTCGGGGAAACGCCATCGCCCGAAACCGCGAGGAGTTGTCCTTCTTCGGAAAACGGATTCCCAACTGTATCGTTCAGGAATATATCGAGGGAGAGGAATTCACCTGCGATGTGTATGTGGATTTCCGGATGCGGATCCGGTGCGTGGTTCCGCGGCGCCGAATCGAGGTTCGCAGCGGCGAGGTCAGTAAGGCCCGGATCGTCAAAGACGGGGTGATCATGGAACGCGTGGCCGAACTGGTGGAGGTTCTCGGAGCCGGTCCCGGAGTGATCACCATCCAGTTGATTCGACGTCCGGACGGCGTGATCAAGATCGTCGAGGTCAATCCCCGATTCGGCGGGGGCGCTCCGCTGTCGATCCGCGGCGGCGCGGATTTTCCCCGATGGATTCTTCAGGAATTGATCGGCGCGCGTCCCGTCATTCATTTCGACGGATTCGAAGACGGTTTGACGATGCTGCGATACGATCACGAGGTTTGGATCAAGGGCTGAGAGGAACGGGAGAATGATATTTGATCAGTTTGTCGGAAACAAACGCCCCATCGGCTGGGTCATTCAGTTCTGGCCGGTCCTGATTTCGTCGTTCGTGTGGGGCCTGGCGGCGACATGGTTGTGCAAGACGATCGCGCTGAAGTTCGGCATCGTCGATCGGCCCAACGATACCGTCAAGACCCATCGGGAACCCATCGCCTATCTGGGCGGCGTCGGGATTCTGGTGGGATTGCTTGTCGGGATCCTGACCGGTCTGTACGGGATTCATCAGGAAGAGTATTTTGCGGAGGCGTTTCGCTGGCTGATCGGGATTTTGGCCGGCGCGGCGATCGCCTGTTTTGTCGGCCTGGTGGATGATCTCTTCGATTTGAAACCCGGCCGTAAAATCCTGGGGCAGATCGTCGCTTCAATCGCATTGATTCTCGCCGGGGTGAGGCCGGCGTTGCATTACTTCTTCACCCTTCTTGGTCTGACGATACCGGAAGGTTTCGAAATGGTACTGGGTGTTCCCGTGGTGGTCTTTTTTGTGTTGGGAGCGACCAATTCACTGAATCTTCTCGACGGGCTCGACGGACTGTGCGGCGGGGTGACGGCGATCATCACTCTGGCCATGTTGATTCTCGCCGTCCATCTGAGTACCTGGGATTTCAGTCGGACGGGCGATCCGGTGCGAGTAATCGTTTGCCTGGCGCTGGTCGGAGGGGTGTTTGGATTTCTGCCGTTCAATCGCCATCCGGCCAAGATCTTCATGGGCGATGCGGGCAGCATGTTGCTGGGGTTTACCGTGGCGGCGCTGATGATCCTGTTTGCCGAAGGAGTCCCGCGCTGGTGGATGGCCTCGATCGTCGTTTTTGGCCTGCCGATTCTCGACACCGCCACGGCCATGGTGAGGCGATTGTTCAATCGTAAACCCTTGTTTGTCTCCGACCGCGGTCACATTTATGACCAGATGATGGATCGGGGAATGAGCTTGTGGCAGACCGTGCGGATGTGTTACTTCTTGGCGGGTATCTACGCCCTGATCGGACTGGCGATGAGCCAAATCCGGACGCGATATGCGTTGATCGTCTATATCGGCGTCAGTATCGTATCGGCTCTGGTGATCTGGAAAAAGGGCTATCTGCGAATGGAGGGAATTCGCGGTGCGGTGCAAAAGAACCGGGCGGGATCCTCAACGGAATCGGGTGCTGATTCACCGTGACGGAGCATCCCGGCCCGCCGATTGAAATTCGAGCGTGACGATCCCTTCTTCAATTCACAAGCCATCATAGACGCGATTTTTGTTTCACAATCGCCAGCCAAAAATCCCGGAGCGTCGCCAGTCGATGTCCATTCGCTTTTACCGCCCGAATGCATTCCTTATCCGGCCACGAAAAGTAGGATTTCTGCGAAAGATCCTGCGGCGAAGAAGAAACATTGTTTTCTTCAAACGACTCAACGACCCGCAGCAACTGCCTGGAAGCGACCGTGCAACACCGATAAAAAAGGGAAAACGCGGAATCCGATTTCCGAATCGTTACCTTTTCCTGATCGATGATATCTCCCTCGTCGAGCCCTTCTTCCATGAAATGAATGGTGGAAGCGGAAAAGGCCTCCTTGTTGGCCAGGGCCCAGACATACGGGCTCATACCGGCATATCTGGGCAGCGGCGCGCAGTGCACATTCACGCTGCCTTTGGAAGGGATATCCAAAATGTCCCGTTTCACGATTTGGTTCATGCTTACGGAAATCAGAAGGTCGGGTTTCGCTTGTCGAATTATTTCGATCGTCTCTTTGGAATTGACATGATCCGTAATCCAATAGTTCAGATGATGTCTCTTCGTCCACAACAGCGAGGAATAATGATTCGGCAAAAACGGAAACACGGAGACGAGGGTCCGCATCAACCGGAAGACGCCATACACGGACAGCTTGAAAACCGTGTGCCGAAATCCCGTATGGATCAACGACCATTTGATGGATTCCCACGTTCCGCGTTTACCAATTAACGCCGACGAGAACACGATCAATTGTATCCGGTCTTTATATTTCTCAAGAAACTCTTTCAGCACGATGAACGAAAAAATGTTGTCATTGGTTAGGATTACGAAATCCATCTTTGAAACCTCGGAGTCGTTCGATTGGATACGGATTATTCCTGCAAGAGAGCTTTTCGATGCCGAATGACGGCTTTAATCATTTCTTTTCGGTCAAACTGTTCGCGGACTCTCCGCCTTCCGGCTTTTCCCATCAGGGTTCGAAGGTCCGGCCGAGCGATCAATTTCCGCAGGGGCTCCACAAGGGCTTCCGAATTCCGGGGTTCAACGAGAAAACCGGTAATGCCGTCTTCGACCGATTCCCGCGGACCCACCGTGTTGGTGGAGACCACCGGCAATTCCATCGCCTGCGCTTCGAGATTAACCTCGCCAAATCCTTCCCGATAGGTAGGCAGACAAAAAATATCCATCGCGGCATAAAACGGCAGGGGATTGTTCTGCCATCCGACCGCACGGATTCGGAGATTTCGGACAATGATCTGTTCCGTCGCGGGCTGGAGCCGGTCTTTCAATTCCTGATCTCCGACAAGCAAAAGATACACGAGGGAGTCTGTTGTGCTAATCCGATCAAAGGCCTGAACCAACTCGTTGATCCCCTTATCCCCGGTAAGGCGTGCCACGGTTCCGATTACGACGGCGTCTCGAGGAATTTGATATTGATCCCTGATTGGATCCCGATACGGAGTCCATGTTTCAGGATCGACACGATCCAAGTCAACGCCACAGGCGCTTCCCTGCAACATGACCTCACATTTCCGTTGAGGGGCCAGGCCTTCGGATTCAACAAAACGGATCATGTCATGAGAGATTGGCAGGATGTGCGTGCTGATCCGGCAGATGATTTTCTCGAAGGTCTTCAGCAGCCAACGATTGAAGCCGGCCGTACCAATGTAATACAGTCCCCAGAGGATGTAAATCCGGATGGGACAGCGGGCAAGCCAGGCGGCCAGCGAACCAAGCAACGACGCCTTGGGGGTGCTGTACTGGAGGATGTCGAATCGTTCACGGCGAAAGATGCGCCAGAGCTGCAGCAGGCATTTCAAGTCCTTCCATGGATTCATGGAACGGGTAAAGTCCACGCTCAGATACCGGACTCCGTCCGGCAACAGGGAGGGCAGTTCCGGATCGGGGGCACATAGAACCGTAATGTCAAATCCCGCATCGCGTAATGCGCGAAGCTGATCCGGATAAAAGAGTTTCACGGACAATGAAACGGTAGTCACAATGCCGATTTTGGGTCGCATGATCTCACGTTTGCGAAAGGAGTTGTTCGTAGAATTTCAAATGTTCGGCGATCAGAGATTCGCCGGCAAAGTATTGTTGGACGCGTTGACGTCCCTGTCGCCCCATTTCGTTTCGCCCGGCCGGGTCTCGGATGAGCTGAGAGAGGGCATTCACCAGTTGCTCGGGCCGATTGCCATCGACCAACAATCCGGTAACCTGATCCTCGATCGCATCGACACAACCCGTAACCCGCGTAGCCACGGTGGGGATATTCATGGCGGCCGCCTCCAGCAGCACCATCGAAATCCCTTCTCGTAATGTCGGAAGGACAACGATGTCCAGGGCCGCATAGTAAGGCCGTACATCCTGGATATGGTCCAGTTGGATGATTCGAGGATTCGATTTCATTTCGCGCTGCGTGGTTTCCCGGAGAATCCCGTGGAGTTTTTCTTCTTCTCCGATTACGAACAACCAGATATTGTGATGCTGCACCAGACGAGTGAAAGCGTCAACCAGTTCGTTGATGCCTTTTTCAGGACCAATTCGTCCGATATATCCAAGAACCACCGCATCGGAATCGATTCGGTGCCGATCCCGGATCTGACATCCCATCCGTTGCATCTCATCCGTCCGTTTGAAATATTCCGGATCGATTCCACAAGCGGTCCCCTTTCCCAACACAGCGATTTTATCGGGCGGGCACAGGCCGCGGGCGATCACCTGCCGACGCAAACTCGGGCTGACCGCCAGAACCCGAGTCGCACAATGGCAGACCCATCGGTCAGCGAGCCACAGGAGCCCATATTTCAAACCCGTTGCCGTTTCGAGCGGGAGCCCATGCATTGTATAAACACGAACGGGCGTTCCGGCCAGTCGTGCCGCCACGACGCCAACCAGTCCGCCCTTGGGCGTATGGGCATGGACAACGGTGAACCGATTCTTGCGAATATACCGGGCGATCTTGAAAATCGAAACGAGATCCCTGAAAGGAGAGACCGCCCGGGAGATCGGCACGACATGGGATGTACACGAACAATACCGGACCAACTCGTCCAATTCCGGCATGTACGGCGTGACCGCCGAACACGCCGCAAAAACGCGATGCAGCTGTGCCATGAGGCCCCGGTAAAACAGCCAAAGCATTCGCGGGGAAGTTGAAATGAAACAAATGGATTTCCGGTTTATAATCAAATTAGAACCGTTCAAACAACGTTGGCTCTTGATCGATGCGAGGTCCGATCGCTTTTGCCGGAGCTCCGGCCGCAAAGATGTTGTCCGACAGATCCCTGGAAACGACGCTGTTGCCGCCAACGATCACACCGGATCCAATTGACACTCCGGCCGCCACAACGACATGCGCGGCCAGCCAGGATCCCTTGCCGATTTTGGTCGGGGCCGATCTCGATCCGCCAAATCGTACCGAATTGTCCTTGAAACAATGGCTACTGGTGGTTACCACCACAAACGGACTTATCTTCACTTCGTCTTCGATGGTCAGTCCTCCGATGCCATCCAGCCAACATCCCGTCGCGACGTAGATATCATTGCCCAACAGGATCCCGTGAGGATTCAGAAAGGTGACGGATCGAGCCAATTGTAGATTCTTTCCGCATCGCCCCAGGAATGGAGCGATGAACATCCCGCGAATCCGGATGGTGATTCGGTTCTCCGGAAGCCAATTGGTCAAAAGCTGCGCCAGCCATATCGGAAGAATATAACGGAATTGATAGTACAGTTGTCGAAGAAAGGATCGCATACAGGGTATCCTGAAACATTAGCCGTTTGGAGAAGGACGGATCGTTTCCGATCCGGATTCCATTCGATTTCGCAGTTGCTGATAACATTCACGTCGTTTTTTGCGCAAACGATCCGTGGAATAGTCGGCGGCCCGAGAACGGTTTTTTACGGCCGCTTTTCCGAGATCGTCGTACTTGCCGATGCATCCTTCGATTTTTTCCGCCAAACGGTCCGCCCTGCGAGGGGGAAAAAGACAGGCGGATGAAAGAAGTTCCGGAATTCCGCCGACATCGGTGGCCAGGCAGGGCAAACCCCGAGCCATTGCCTCGATCAACACCCGCGGCAAACCTTCGGTGAGCGACGGCAGGACAAACAGATCCGAGCTGTCGAGCAGCGTGCGGACCTCTTCCGCGGGCAGATTTCCCACGAAATGGACATGATCAGCGATCCCCAATTCCACGGCCTTCCGCTCAAAAACGCCTCGGTACCGGCCGTCTCCCGCCAGAGTCAGTTGGATCGGCAATCCCTTGTTCCGACAGAGAGCCATCGCTTCGATGAGGGTGTCCTGCGCCTTGTACATCGCTTCCATCGATCCGACGTTGCAGACACGGAAATCGCGTTGATTCTGAAACGGTTCTTTCATAAACTCCAGGCGTTTGCCCATTTGTTCGACGCTCAGGATGTGGTCGGCGGCCAGTTCGACACTGGAATAGGATGTGGACCAATTCCCCGGAGGATAGCGTTTTTGCAGGGTACATTCGGTGACATACGCCGCGACCGATGCGCCGGCACAGAGGCGTTTCATCTTCCAGTACCCATCCAGCCGTAACAAGGGCTTCATCCAACTTCGGCCGGAACAGGCCCCAAGGGCATCCCAGGGATCGCCGACGACTTCAACCCCATACGGGATTTTTCGGTGGATCAGTTCCCGTCCAACCAAAAAACCCATCATCCCGGGAATCCGAAGGATAAACGCATCGGCGGCCGATACGGCTTCGGCAATTGCCGTTCGAACCCACCTCCGCTTTTTCAGATACTCAACGGGGCCGATATAATACGGAATCTCGTTAAAGCGAATCCGCGGACCATCGGCACGATAGGAGGATGGCCAGGGGCCCTCCCCCCGGCAGACTCGCGCACAAATCACGACTTCGTCAAATCCATCCAGATAACGGGCGAAGAACGGATAATTGAATACGCTGTTGGCATATATAGCGCCCTTCGAATCCCGCATAAATCGCTGTTCAAGAGTCACCAGGACGCGCATCATGATTTCTTGTCTTGCTCCCTGTTGAGCCGATTGATCACGGTCTTACACTTTCCCCGGCTTCCCCGGGGAATCGACTCGACATATTCGACATCGACCTTGAAATCGAATAGCGCCCTCTGGCGAAGAGTGGAAATGATCGCCGCCTCGGAAGAGGGAGAGTATCGCGTATCGACCACCAGCAGGATCTTGATATGATCCTCGCGGTCCTGGATAAATTGCGATTCGACGATTCCTTCAACTCCCTTAATACAATGAAAGATAAGATATCTCAGTCGTCTTCCATCCGGAGTGATGATGGCATCATCGCTTCTTCCGCTGATGGGTCGGATGGCCGGCCAGCCGAGACCGCAGGGGCAGGTTTTTGGCAGGTTCACCAGCGCGGATCGGTCGCCGATCTGATACCGGATCAGGGGCATGGCCTCATTGGCAAGACCGGTCAGCAGCAATTCCCCTTCCTGGTCGGGTGGCACGGGCGCAACATCGTCATCCACGACCTCGATGATGCCGAATTCGGGATTGATATGCATCGTTCCGTGGGGACACTGCGTGACAAGACACTGGAGTTCCTGGCTTCCATACTGGTCGGCAACGGGCGCTCCGAAAACCTGCCGGATGCAATCTCTCCAGTTTGGATACATAACTTCCGCCGTCGAACAGACCACCTTAATGGATCGGACGGGCTGGATATGGTTCCGTTGAAACGCCTGCGCCAACAAATACAACGTGGAAGCGTATCCAAACAGTTCGTCCGGCTTGAACTGGTCGAGCCGGTCGGCATATTCGGCGGCCCGGGAATCGCTGATCTGATAAATACTCAGAAAGAGCCGATTCGATATGTAATCGCGCCAGGCAATCTCTTGGGACGTCGCCATGGCGGGATTAAAAAAACCCGTTAAACATGCGGTCCGATACGGAAGGCGCAATCCATACCAATTTCGCTGTCGGAGAAGCCCCGCGGTCGCCATGCTGTGGGTTCGATGGCTCGCCCGGAGGACCAATGGGGTACCGCTGGTTCCGCTGGTCTTATGAAATCGACATCGTCCCACTCCGGAATCGGCATAAAATATCGCCGTGTTTTTCCGAAATTCCTGTTTGGAAAGAATCGGCATTTCGCTCAAGGGAAGGGGTTTGCCGTTTCTCATATACAAATCCCTTCGGCTGCGATAGTACGGAACATGTTCCACGCAATGGAGGACCATTCGCTCCAATTGTCGTTGTTGATAGTCCCGAAACTGATTTTCCGTCCATCGTTCCGAGTCCTGGAAGGACTTGCTGTATTTCCGCGCCATCGCACATTTGATCCGATACAAGAAACCGGACCTGGACGCTTTCCATGAATTGATCAAAATGGACATGTGATATTTCCATCCGGTTGTACGCGGATATCCATCGGATCATTTTCCAAAGGAAGATACGGATACCGCAAGGGACAGGCGAGTCTGTAAACCAGATATACGGGAATGATCAGATTAAACAGCTTATACACATTCCATACCCAGTCCCACATGAAAAGATACACGACGCCAGCCTACCGATTTGTAAAAAAAAGGCAATTTCGGGTATTTTTGGGTAAAAAAAATGGGGTACATTTTGTTTTTTATAAAAATTTAGGCATATACGCATCGTGTTCCTCCAAAGAAACTACATATAATTGGTTTTTCAGATTTAGTTGC
>CAYLSB010000074.1:0-23157 GCA_964386005.1 uncultured Pirellulales bacterium
AAGATTCTCCTTGACCGGACCCACCCCATACACCGCCTCGCTCAACGCCGACCACTGGCCGCCGGTCAGCGTGCGGGATTTGAACCGGATGCTCTGCGTCAGGGAAATCGGCCCGGAATACGGAATCGCACTGAGACTTTGGCTGCCACCGATCATCCGCGGATCCGTGCTATCGGTGGTGTATAAAACCGGCGCCGTACCGGGATTGGTTTCCAGAATCTGGCCGACCAAAATGGGCTGAACGATGAAGTCGGAACTTCCAAGACTGTAGTTGATCCCGTGAATCGCCAGGACATTGGTTCCCACCACGAGCTTGTTCAGATACGCCGTAATATCAAATTCCTCGAACATGGAAGAGGCCTCGTGGTTATTGGCACGGGCCGAAGGCGGCGTGGTCGCGGTGATGTTGTCGGTCCGGTACACCTGCGTGCCATTCAAATACGCGATGAACCCATCGTCGTAACGCATCCGAAGCAGCAGTTTCTCAAACACCTCGGAGCCGTCGTAGGTAAATTGGATGCGGCAATACGCCGAGGTTGAGCTGGCCATCTGGGTATTCACATCCGTGCCGATCCAGTTTTCGTAGCCGCTGTCCCTCTCATATCCCACGCCGGTGCTTGTGCTCCCGTCCGTCCAGGCGGAATCCGGGGTAAAGGTTCTCGCCGTCCAGGAAAGCCCCAGCGAATCGTTCAGCGGAATATGGACGCGAACGGGCGACCGTTCCGGAACAAGGATAACATCGGTGTACGCGGATGAGTCGGGAACCGTCATCGACAACGACGCATGGGTGGGAACATAGCCGCCATGCTGAACGGATCCGTCGATCCGGAATTGGGGCGCCGAGACCTGCGGATATAATTGAACCGCTTTCAACTGATCCAGAACAATGGCCGGACGTTGGGGCATATAGGTGTTCAGAACGTAATCCCG
Source organism: uncultured Pirellulales bacterium (assembly GCA_964386005.1). Classification (GTDB taxonomy): domain Bacteria; phylum Planctomycetota; class Phycisphaerae; order Sedimentisphaerales; family Anaerohalosphaeraceae; genus FEN-1350. Next base: position 931 of record CAYLSB010000074.1, read on the forward strand.
TTTCGACTGCCAATCCGCCTGGGTATAGGGAGTACCGCTTGCTTGGTCGCCCCAACGTGCCGATTCGGCGATAATCGCCAGTTCGACTTCATCGGCAAGTTCCTTATAGCGCGCCCGCGATGAAGCGGAAGTAGCGGGACCATCGTTGAACAAATGTCGCTGGACATGATCCGCAAAGAGCAAGCGGAATTCCGGGTTTTGACGTAATGTCTGGTAAGGTTCCTGAATGGCCTCTGAGACATTGGTGACATTCGCATTGAGACTGGACCAGATGATAATGGCGCCTTCCATATCCCAGTTGAAGAACTTAAATCCCGAAGCGTTTGGCGGCCGCCGGCAGGCGACATACCAGTTCCGTCCGCCCCAGTCTCCCGTTCCTCCCCAGAAGTTGGAGAACAGGTAATCGATGTAGTTATCGACATCCAGAAGATCGTTATACGAAGGATTATCGGTTCCATCGGGATTCTTGCCCTGGATTTTCTGATATGCTTCGATGGATCCCATGCCAAGGCGAATCTGGCTTAGCATGGAGTTCCAGGTTGTTGAGGTGCTTTCACCGACAGGATCACCTGCGTTGATCGCATCCCATTCTGATTTTTCTCCCCCAAAGTAGGTGGCGGCGAAGGACATTTCCGGCCGCTCGACCGGGTTGTACAAGCCCCAATACAGACCGTTCACATACAGGTGAACGAACCGCCCGTGGGCGGAACGCCCGCCGAGAGCCAACTGAGTCCTCCGCATATATTCATCCATGATGTACTGAGTATTCGCGCCTCCCCAGTTGTTCCAGCCGTCGTTGGATCCTGCCCGCAGGATGATCGTATCAAAACGGGTAGTCGCATCCTCCGCCTCGAAGAAGGGGTAATTCAACTTGCCGGCTCCATATTCGCGCTTAAACAACAGACGGAATGTTTTCTTTCGCGTCAAATCCATTCGTCGAAAGGCCCCGCCATAAGCACGGAGTCCCGCATTGATATGAAATCCAGTCGAACCATCCGGGTTGATCCACTCGATGGAAGCCGGTTTTTCCCAGGCCGGTCCTTCCATAAGGGGATTTTCATAAATACCGGTAGGCCCAAACAGATGATTGATGTCCGTAACGATAGAGAGAGTCGGAAGCGATAACAATGAATCCCGCATCAGCGAACTGTATCGCGAATCATTCACAATGCGCTGGTCCATGGCGTAATCCGCCGTCGTGCCGCCCCATACAGTTGGGAAACCGGGTGGATCGGCCGGCTGGCGAATCACGTAATCAAGGAATATATATGTATGTGTATCCACATTAGTCGATAACCAGCCGGGTTTGAATGCCATGGCGCGAAGACAGGTCGTTCCGGTTATATATACAGGAGCGGTATAAACGAATCCGATAGTCTCGGAAGGAGCGCTGCCGTCAAGGGTATAATGGATTGTTGCGTTTTCGGTATCGGTTGTGATCTCGACGTGGAACGGGGCGTCGTAAAAGCCGCGATTGACGCTGAATTTTGTGTCGCCGACAATATCCATGGCTCCGGATCCATTCAATTTTCCCGGGGTAGCCTGCCGGAAATACTGTCGAATTCCTGTAATCGTGGCGGCGGATAATTCCGGATTGATAAAAAAGTTCTCATTGGAAATCGCATCGTTACAAGCCCGGATTGCCAGTACATTTGTACCCGAAGTCAACAGGTACATCGAGTCGGATATATCCAGGTTCACAAAATCTTCTGCAGAGTCATCGGGGCGGTCCGAATCGGCTTGGGAATTCCATTGAGGAACACCGGTGAAATTCCGCCGGGCTACTTCAACGCCATTCAGATACGCCACAAATCCGTCTTCGTACTTCATGCGCAATGACAGGATGTCGAATGCTCCGATCTCGTCGGCGGAGAGTTCAAATGTCAACCGTACCCATAACGAAGTATTGATGTTCAACATCTCTTCCTTGATATTCGAAGCGGCGGATCCGGCGGCGCCTCCCAACAACTCCACTTCTCCAATCTGCATTGCAACCGCAGATGCCGCGTTGCGAATGGACGGGAATAATAATTGATAGTGATCGTAGGCGGTCTCGTTCGAAAATGTGATCGGAGTGGTGTTCTTGGTGAAACGCGGCCATGCGGTTGCCTGGCTGAAATCAACGATGTTTCCCGTAGCGATCAGGGTATAAGGTCCGTTGATGCTCGCGTTGGAACCATAGAGGGCAAACGATGTCGGATCCCGCTCCGCGGCATCATTGGCCGTGGTGAATGTCAAGCCGGTGACAATCGTCGAACCCATCGAAGGGGTGACCTGAAAACCCGCTCCGCCGGGAGGATCGCCGGGATCAAAATCACCCTTGAAATGCAGATACTTCGCGCTTACATTATTATCAATCGCCAAAGGCGGCGACTCATTGCCGGGCCAATCCCCGTCGTTCGGAACACCCTGAACAAAGTCGCCGGGAACTGTGACATCCGCCATATCCGTTATGGCCCGGACAAAACCCAGTCCGGTTTTTGCCGTACTCCAGGACTGGTCATCGAAGGATTGAGTCGTCCATGGGGTATCCGAATCGGCGGCGATCGGCACATGATACGAAGCCGTATCACCCCTGGCAATGAAAGCCCTCGAATGTTGACTCATACCGTATGAAATATCGGTTAATTGGGGTGGATACTCATATTCCGAGATCACCTTTTTGCCGTCATTTTCGACGATCGCCACATAGCCGCCGTCGGCGTCGAGTTCGAAATTCGTATGAAGTTCGCTCCCTGAAAGATTCTTGTTGGAAGCAAAGACAATTAAAAAATCCCTCGATTCGATCGAAGCATTTTCTGGAAACTCCCATTTCTCAAGGTCGTCTTTGTCATCGGTGAGATACAAGCCCCCCAATGCAATCTTCTGATTGGTTGGATTGTAGATTTCGATCCAATCGGAAGAATCGCCATCCTGATCGAGTAGTTCACCCGCATCGAGCGGTAAGGCGCTGGCATTACTCGCCATGAATTCGCTGATGATAAGACGACCCCAGTCATGTCCCCAGTTCTCGGCCACTATGGCAAAGTCTTCCGCGTTAACGCCCGAAGTCCCATTCAAATCCGCTTCGCAACCCGGCACCCGGCAGTAATCATCCAGCCATTGATCGACGAAGATCTGTAAATCGCGGATATCCACCTTTCGATCCCCATTCAAATCCCCAATGGGATAGAGGGATGTGTCGGCCGATACCGTTGTCGATACAGTCAGTATCAAGCATACGATCCGTATAAAACATACGGCGGGCCGTATCCTGGATTGTGTCCCGCTGATTTGCGTCATTCCCATCCAAGCCGGAGTATCATTATTTGAATCCATCATCCCTCAGCCCCATTACTTCCTACATAGGTAGGTTCCTATTGAAACGAAAATCACTCTCCTGAGGATACTGTTCTACGCCGCCCTGTCCGCCATGAGTATTTGGATTTCCGGTTATTATTATACTGTTTTCAGGTTCTCGCGTCAAGTGTCGCTTTCCTCATCTCTGGGATAGCCAAGGAACATCGTATCCCCCTGAGAAGGATCCGATGTAGGACCGGCCAACGCTACCAGGAGATCCGGAAGCTATGGGCAGGGGGTACAACCTGAAAAGGACATAATAGGCCCAGTAATTCCCGTAATAAACCTTGACAACACAAGCCCCTTCCCGCATCGTAGCTGTTGCCGACAACCCGGTGCCAAGAAAGGGCCTTCAATGATCACTCAACCATTCGGCTTTGGAGAGCAGATTGTATGCATGAAACAAACCGCTGACAAGTTCGATCTTCGCCTTCGCCTGGTTCAAGCTGAACCAGTAAATGGGGTAAGAGCTTGACTATTTTGGCTTTTCCTTGCCTTTTGCCCCTCGATTGAGTAAAGTACAGTTTCGGGGTGTAGCTCAGCTTGGCTAGAGCGCCTGGTTTGGGTCCAGGAGGCCGAAGGTTCGAATCCTTTCACCCCGATTCCTACATATTTGGTCCATTTTTGAAGGTTTCGGAGGATCACGGATAAGTCCTGAATCTGTAAAGACTTGCGAAATCAATTCTCTCAAAGCGGTCATGTTTGTGCTGGTCTGTTCGGGAATGTTCTGCGCCGGATTTTGCACAGATTGATCTTGGCTGTGCACAGACTGTGCAATTCTGGTACAAGCTTTGTCGTAATCTTCATCGCGAATCTGAAGGTAGGATTTTTTCGCAATCAATACCGAATTCCCGATCCATGCACAAACGACGTGAATTGGGAACCGTTCCATCAGTTCGGTTTCCCGCGTCGATCGAAGATTCTGAAAAGGCTTCGGCCACGGTTTGATTCCTGCGTTGACCAGTATCCGCTGAAACTGTGTCCGCAGGTTTGAATTGTCCAAACGATACCGTGTGATAACCCACTCTGTTCCCTCTGTGGCCTGGTCGTACACTTCCTGAAGTGGTTTCAACAGTTCAGGGAATAAAGGAATAACCCGACTATCGTGTCCATCATGTCTTTCTGTTTTCGGACTTACGACCCGAATCCGATTCCGTTCCCAGTCAATATGTTCCCACTTCAGGGATAACACCTCAGACGGACACCGCAGCCCACCCCATCGACACAAGGCGAATATCAATCGCCATTGCGAATCCGGACAGCTTTCCAAAACCTTCATCGAATCATCGTGATTCAGGAAGATATGCCGGTCCCGGACTTCCTTCAGGGATACAGGGATTCCATCGAACGGATTTGCCTCCAACAGACGACCCTTAACAGCCGCCCGAAAGAATTGCCGCGCGATCGAAACGGATCGTCTGGCCGTGTTCTCGGCCAGCTTCTCTTTTCCGATCAAGGATTGCTTAAAATCTTCTGCGTCCTGTTCAGTAATGGATTCAATGTCCCGGTCCTCACCAAAGAATCGGATCATCCGTCCCTTGACCAGATTCAAACAGGTACGAGTCCCCGGTTTAATGTCTTTCCGCTTGTCGATATACCCATGAATGAAATCCCCCAAACGGATGATCGTCTTATTGGACTTCTGCCCGATCGGATCGACGATCCCGGTCTTTTCCAACTTACTCCGAAGGAAAGTACCACGGCCGTTCAACCAAGCTGCTGTCTCATCCGGCAGGGACAGCCCAAAGAATTTCCATCCGACCAGGTTCTCGATATGGACGCGGAAGGATTCCGCATCTCTTTTGCTTGTCTTGCCTACGCGGATCGATACCCGCTTGCCGCCGCTGATCACAACTTGAATCCGTTTAGACCCGCTGGGATCTGTCGTTATGCTTGCCATTAAATTACCTCTCTATCATATTTACAATTGCCATCTCGATTCCGTATATCACCAACAACAGCAACGCAATCACCCCAATGTACACAATCAATGCCGCGACATAATGGGACCACCGGAACAAAACCGACTTTATTGCTATGAGTTTCATTTCTTCATCTTACGATATTTGGGTTTGTAGACCGCAATGTCTTTGAGACTGAATCCAGCCTTGCCCAGACAATGCTTTTCCCAGTGATCTCCGCAGATCGGCTTGCCCCGGTAGGTAATATCCGCCAGTTGTAAACATCGATGAACGGCACAGATTTCAGGATTCATGGCTTAACCCTCTTGCTCTTGCTTAGCGAATAGCCGAAATGTTCCAACAGTCGCTCAGCCGATTCAATCGACAGCCCCCGCGTACCAGCCACAAATCTACATAAAACCGGCTCGGCAATCCCGGTCTTGTGGGAAATGGAATAGCGGCTTTCGCTGGTATCTGCCAACTCGGCCCGCAAGATGATTTCGATTTTGCTTCTGCCCTTCATACTGATACTTTACCTTATAGCTTACCAACTGTCAAGTATTATCTCGGAATTATTTTCAAAATTATTTTCACCGGACTGTCAGATTTTATTCGGGTATCGCTAATGATCCCTGCCCAGTCCTATCGCTCATAACATTGTTCGCATACGGCATACAACTTTCCGCCCGTACCCCGCCGGATCTGAATTTTCTTCAGGGCATACACCCGACGGCAGGTATTACACTTGAGGTATTGGATACCCTGAAGAACCGCCGCCCCGATCGGATCGACGGCCCCATGGAATTTGGGAAGGGTCGCCGCTCGTGCCGCGGCTATCTCCCGATCCAGCTTCTCCAACTCGTCCTTGATCTCCCGATCAGTCAGGTTCAACATCCGTCTGATATCCGCTTCCATTGTTCAGTCCCTTCAGTCTATGGGTCCTTCCAGCAATCATACAGTGTATCATCATCAATAGCCCGGAATATCGCCTGCGTGTTTCCTTTACCTCAATACTGTCATACCTGACCTAACACAATAACTATCTGGGAGTCTTTTGGGGTCTTGATCTCGTATATTCCGATCCTTCTGGGAAGGACCCGCCGATAGGATGTTTTTTCGCATAGGACATTCTTAATCCGTGAAAAATTGCTTGGGATAGGACAACGGTCAGGATTATTGTGCGGTCCAGGGATTTGACCGCCCCCCTTATTCCGCCACCCAGGGTCAGCACATCTCATCGTTTCCGCTTACCCCGGCATTTTTCGATCAACCCAAACAATAGGCAAAGACAATCTACCGCCTTTATCGCCTGCCGGAATTTATGTTTCTGCATCGCATCATCATAGATTTCCTGATACATCTTGGCACACTGCGTTTGATCAATACCGTTTATCTGTTCAATTTCCGCTTTTTTTCGGGTTATCTCGGCAATTACCTTAGCATTTCTTAGCAGCCGATAACTCTGCACAGCGGCCGAATTCGGATCGTTTGCATACCCAGCCTTAATCGCCGCCTGGGTTCCATTCCCGGTTTGGAAATATTCGTCCACAAACCGTGATTGTCGTAGTGTCAGTTTCATCGGATTGAATTCCTTGCCCAAATATCCTGCATAGGTATTCGCATAATTCGCAAAAATACCCCCTCATCCGATTATTGCGAATTTTGCGAACGTATTCCCGGTAGTCCGGGATTGATTTCGTATGGTTCAGACGGCCTGCCGCGCCCCTTGTCCTTTTCGATGATCGGCCGGATATATCCATGCTCACATAGTATCCGCAACGGTTCCACAAGATCATCCGATGATTGAACATCCGCCAATCCCTTGACCCGCTCGTAGATTTCCCGCCGGGATATGCTCGTGCCGTATTCGGCCAGCAGACCGGCTATCTTTCTGGCAACCGCTACTGTCGGATCGGCTCCCAACGCTCCAAAGACATATCGAGCGTGTTCGATGGCATAGCTCGCAATCTGAATCGCCGAATCCATCGCGGCCGCATCGATGGGTTTGGTGAAATAGTCGGCCGGATGGGTGTAGCCATGAATCACTGCGGCCAGACGACAGACCAGCCCGGCCAGCTTGCCCGCCCAGTCTTGAAAGGGTTCGCAATCGCCGATAAGACGGCCCTCCATATCGCCCCGGAATACATCCAGCAATACCCCCGCGTCCCGATCCGGCCGCAGGATATATGGGCCCTCATCCGGTAACCCGACAGACAACAGACCCCAGATGGCGTTACTGTATGCCGTTTTGGTCCTATCGTCGATGGATCTTGGATGGATATCACGGTTCCCAACGATGGATCGCGGCATAGACCAGAGAAACCGCGCCAACAATCCCCGGCCTTTCATGGTTCGTTGTTTGGCGATATCCCGCAGAAGGTCCGGTTGACATAGCAGCCCCACCGATAGTGCGGGTTTCTCGATGAATTCTTCTGGCCTTCCGATCCGGTTCACTTGAACATCATCTCCTGCGTGTCCCTTCAGGTAGATACCCAGATTCGGCTTGCCCCTATCAAAGACCTTCGCCTGTCGAATCGGCCGTACCGAGCAGACGGCCTCGAGTTGTGTCCTCGCCTGTACGCCGGCGCCGAAGATCACGGCCAGATGGGCATCGGGACGGGCCAGCATATCGGTGGCCGCACCGGAAGCTGCACCGGTACGGATGGCCGTGAGGGCCCCGCCGTCCATGATGGCCAAAGGAATCCCCGAGATGGCATCCGACAGGATGACCATTGCCTGGATCAACGGCAGACCCAGGTTTCGATTGTTGTCGAATAAGGTGATGAACTTGACCGAGAAGAGTTTGTCCACACCCGAATGGCAGGCCATAATGAGGGCTGTGCCTTTTTCGTCGGGGATAAACGGATTCAATGACCGGTATTCATTTCCGGGCTCAAGCTTATCAGTTTCACGCACGGCTTTTCGGGTGCCAACCCCGTGCTTGACAGAGAGTAACGAATCATCTCTTTTCTTGACTTTGCCCTCACTTTCCCCTATCCTGTTTCCGGCCAAGGGAGAGCATAGGGGAGGCGAATTTCTAAGCTTCCCCTCGGCAGGACTATCTACTGTTCGTATGAGATGGTGTCATGACCGACGTGACGCGGATCATCAATGCGATTCAACAGGGGGACAAGGGGGCTATTCTTGGACTTTGAGGGACATACGGCGAGATTCTTCAATCAAATAGATTTGGATCTGACGTCCCTAAAACCCCAAGGAGAATGGGAATCCGGCGATCAACGGCATAGAGATTTGCTGAGTAGACACGGCAATGATTGTAGATATACTTGTAATCACGATAACTCATCGTAGTATTGGTTATCTAAGAAGGTGTACCCTTTAATCTACGTTGTATCTACAACAACTGTGGAGGAAGGCAACCACAGCCGAAGCAGATGGCAGAAAGGCTATAGGTGTCGTAAAATGATGTTCTCAAACAAAAACCGCGCTCCCTTAGTCTGCCCAAAAACTGGCAAAGTAATTAAACCCCAAAACAATTATCACTGGCTGAGATGGCTGTTTCCGATTACGGGATTAACAGCCCTGCTCTGGTTTTTAATACGAGTAATCCCTAAGCCGTCACGAGCTACATACCCATGTCAGCGGGCGGCATTTCCTTTGGCATCAGCCTTCGTGGTCTGGTTGCTTGGCCTGGCCGGTTCAACCGCGGCGTACCGAAGGGCGAAACATCTGCGCAAGCAGGGACGTTATATTCTGGCAGTAACCTGTATCGCAGTCAGTATCGCTTTTATCTGGGCAGCCATGAGCAATACCGACCAAAAAGTAACGTATGCGCATGAGCCAATCGTTTCCAATAGCCCAGTAGGAAAAGCGAAGGGGATTTTCCCCGGACGTGTGGCATGGATTCATGATCCCGATGCCACAAGCTGGACTGGTTCGGATGGTGATACAAGTGCCCCGTACTGGCATGAGAACGTCTGTACGGATCTGACCGTCGTAAATGAGATGCTCTCAAAGGCTCTTCGGGCCGTAAGCGGAAAAGCCACTGATGCCGAGGCATGGGACGCCATATTTAAAAACTTCAATCAGCAAATGGGCAGAGGGTACGTCGGCTATAGGGAAGGTGAAAAAATTGCCATAAAAGTGAATTTCGTTTTGATGTACAGCAATCCCTCAAATGGAGAGAAACCTTCCAGCCTTCTCGACCAGATCGACAGTTCACCTCAGCTCGCGATAGCCCTTCTCAAACAGCTCATCGACATCGCAGGCATAAACCCTGGTGATATAAGCATAGGCGATCCTCTGATGGTGATGCCCAATCACTGGTACAATATGGTTCATGCAGAATGTCCTGGCGTGGTCTACTTGTCAAAAAGTGGTTACTCACTCTCGGGTAGAACGCAGGTTTCACTCGACTACAACGCTCCCTTTTACTGGAGCGACCCAATTCGTTCTCGCGTGGAAGGCAAGACTCAGGACTATATCCCGACACATTTTGCTCAATCAGATTACTTTATAAACTTTCCGGTGCTTAAAAGCCATAACGACGCTGGAATAACACTATCCGGTAAAAATCATTTCGGCTCTTTGATGAGAGCACCAAACGCCTCCGGTTATTATGATATGCACTATACAAGAGCAACTGAAACTCCCGGAATGGGACACTACCGGGCGATTGTTGACTTGTTGGGACATCCAAAACTCGGAGGTAAAACGATGTTGACCTTGATTGACGGCCTCTATTCTGGTCGAAGCTGGGATTCTCACCCGATCCGATGGGATATGGCACCTTTCAACAACAACTGGCCGAGTAGTATCTTCCTCTCGCAGGATCCTGTTGCAGCTGATTCGGTAGCCTTCGATTTTATGGATAATGAATGGGACGCCAGTCCATCTGATATTAACGGATACCCACAGAAGTCCGGTTCATCGGATTATCTGCATGAAGCGGCTCTTATCCCCGGTGCTCCTTCGGGAACAAATTACGATCCAGCCAATACCGGAGGACTCACTCAAAGCCTGGGAGTGCATGAACATTGGAATAACGCCACTGACAAGCAGTACAGCCGAAACCTCGATCCGCTCAACGGAACGGGCATTGAATTGGTCACGGAACCAGGTCTTGTCGGAGATGTCGTTAAAGACAATGTTGTTAATAATAAGGATTTCGCCGTTTTTGCCGCGGCCTGGGCCAGCCAGCCCGGCGATTTCAATTGGAATGCGGCTTGTGACATCTCGAACCCCTGTGACGGTATCATCAATGAACTCGATCTGTCCGTCCTGTGCGACGACTGGCTTAGTATCCTTATTCCCTACTTGATTCAGCCCGGAGCAACACTCGAAGCAGTGTATTCTGCCCCGGGTGTTTCCTTCGAAGGGCCAACGTGGAATCCCGGCGATAACAAGCTGTATTTCTCCAGACGAAATGCACCGTACCAGATATTACGGCTCGACTCACCCGGAAATGTAACCCCCTGGCTGAATCCTTCCCCTCAAACGAACGGTACGTTTTTATCAATTGACGGCCGATTACTCACTGCCGACGAAAGTACAAAACAGATAAGAAGCCTCCGTATCGATCCAGACGGCCCCGGAGATCCTGTTGTGTTGGCTGACACATCAGATGGATTTACACTCATGCCGAATGATCTCTGTCAACTTGCAAATGGAAATATATACTTTACAACGCCGGACTGGGGTGGAGCTCCCATTTCACAGCAGGGAGTATTTCTGCTCGAACCCGATGGCACTGTAACGCGGCTGAATAATTTCCTGAACAAGCCGAACGGCGTTATATCAAGCCTTGATGGAAGTAAACTGTATGTCGCCGAAAGCAGTGGATTGCAATGGTGGGTCTTTAATATCGCTACGGACGGAATGCTCGATGCCGGTTCAGTATTTTTCAAGCCGACCAATCCGCCCGATCCCGGCAATGTTCCCGACGGAATGACCATCGATGAGTTCGGTAATTTATACTTCAGCGGTTTAGGCGGGATCTGGATTGTCTCGCCCGATGGTCATTTGCTTGAATTTATTGATACGCCCCCCATCCTGAATGTGACATTCGGAGGACCTGCAGGAAAAACGCTCTATATGACCTGTCAAAATGGAGTCTACGGCCTCGCAATGTACGTTCGCGGTGCTCGATGGATTCATACGAATGATACGGAACCACCGAGTCCGGATCCGATGGAATGGGCCATCAGCGGCGAACCCAGAGTAACTGATTCCAATATAACAATGACGGCGGCAACGGCTACCGATGCTGTTAGTCCGCCTGTTGGGTATTATTTCGAATGTACAACAGACGACAGGGTGAGCAGTGACTGGCAGGCAAGCCCGAGTTACACGACCCCCAAGCTCAATCCGTATACACAGTATACTTTCAGGGTTAAAGCACGCGACAGCTACCCCTTCCTGAATGAGACCGAATGGTCCAACGAGGTATCGGTTACCACCGGCCCGCCCTCGTATGAGTTGGATATCCTTGGAGATTGGACAACCGGTACAACACACAGTGTGGAACCGGGCCAAAATCGTGCATTGCTGTTTTTTGCACACGCTGAACATTCCAGCGGCACGGTAACACTGGATTCTGTGACGTACGGCGGGCGACCGATGACGAAAATCATCGACCAGGTGGTCGGTACGAGTTATACGGCCAATGTCACAGCATTCATTCTGGATGAGGCCGGTATAGACGCCGCAACCAGCAATACGTTCATTCCTGTTTGGAGTACCACGCCCGGTGTAGTCGTATATACCAGCGTATTCCTTGAGGATGTTGACCAGACGAGTTTGATCGGAGACAGCGATTCTGCAAGCACGACCGGAAATAATCCAATTATGACGGATGCGCTTTCTACAGAAGACGGGGATATGGTTTTTGTTGCAGCTACATGTGGCAATATGAACTCGTACACACCCAACAATGATTTTACTGAGGGTTTTGACCAACAGTTTGGTGACGCGACGACTGGAGGTACGGGCGCTGCCGGTTATAAATTTGCATCAGGCGTTGCAGAAATTCCCAGCATGACATTCAACGGTTCTATTAACCGTCAGGTCATTATCGGTTTCGTGGTTAAGGAAATTGTTCCTATTAATGTTCCACTTGCTTTTCCGATGGGATTAGCCGTAATGGGGAACTCTGAATAGGTCAGTTTCGATTGACTGAAAATGACACAACAGACCTTAAAAATCTTTCCGCAAATACGTTACAAATCCATATTGACTATAGTGTATATGAAGGGGAGTAGGCAGCGAGAAAAAAACGAACAAACCTGATTCATGGGTGAGCCCTGAGGAGTTTCGCAGATGCCAGATCGGAAAGTTGAAAAGAAGAATCTACCTTAGAACTGGTTCTACTGAAGATAGACAACAATCACATTGACGGTTAAGAGTTGCTTTTACATCCCCCAAGGGGATCTCTGGCCGTCTTATTGTAAAGAGGATGTAAAGACATGACGGCTAAGATCGATCATCAGAACCTTTGCCGGAGAATGACGGCTCAGCTCTTAAAAGACAATATTCTGATCACTTTCTTTAAAGTTGTCGGGGTAACCGCAGTAATGTGTTTTTGTCTTCCATCCGCTATGGCCAAGCCCGGTGCACCGGTTATCGGTCAATCACTCCGCTACTGCAATCCTCTGCCCTTGGAAGCGTCTTCCCAAGACGGCTCACCTAGAGGCATCAATCTTGGCGATGTCACCGTTGTGCAGGAAGACAACCGGTATTATATGTTCTGTACCGGCGGGGGTTCCTGGGTTTCGCAAGACATGGTGAACTGGCAATACCGTCCAGTTCAGGGGCACGTGCCCGTTGCCCCCGATGTCGTGAAGTACAAAGACACCTTTTACATGTCGGGTAATGGCGCACCCCTCTACCGTGCAAAGGACATATTGGGCCCTTACGAACCGGTCGGAGACTGGAGAGACCATAATGGACAGCCGTGGACCGGGACTGCCAATAACGGCCGAACCTGGACCGGAGCATTCGATGTGCACTTCTTCATCGATCATGACCAACCCTATCTGTATTTTCCCGGCAGAGGAGCCGAAGGCATCTATGTGGTTCCATTGAATCCGAACGATCTGACTCGCTTTGCGGCTGCTCCGAAACGCCTGTTTGGCTTTGACAAGTCCCATCGATGGGAACGCTATGGCGATATGAACGAGTATTCAGAGGTGACATGGATCGAGGGACCCTGGATGATCAAACAGGGTGACATGTATTACCTTGAATACTCAGCATCCGGCACACAATGGCTCAGCTATGCCACCGGAGTTTATACCTCTAAGCATCCAATGGGACCGTTCGCATACGCACCGGAAAATCCCATCCTACGCAAGACCGCCGGGGTCGTGACCGGCCCCGGTCACGGTTGTGTCGTCAGGGGTCCGGACGGCTACTTCTGGCAGTTCTATACCATCGTTCTGGCCAATCCGCCCGGCGGTCGTCGTATCGGCATGGACGCTGTCGGTTTTGATACGAATGGCAATCTCTTCGTGCGCGGCCCCAGTGAAACGCCTCAATGGGCACCTGGTATGGTGGAGGATCCAGTTCAGAAGGGCGATTCCGGCTCCCTTGCCTTGACCATCAACAAACTGCGTGCCATGAACTCGCGCAGTACCTTTTCCAGCCAGCGTTCCGGCCGTGACGCCGCTTATGCAATCGACAATTCGAACGGGACATGGTGGGAACCTGCCGAAGACGACAAACAACCCTCCCTGACCCTGGATTTGGGACCGGCAACCGAATTTGATGCTGTTCAACTTTTCATGATAGACTCCTGCCGAATTGAATTTACGGCAGGCCGCGACCGTCTCGGCTTGGGGTCTGGAGAACAGCGCGTGACAACCGAGCGGCTTAACACAACAGTCGCACATCGGTACAAAATCGAGGCCTCCACTGATGGCAATAACTACGCAACAGTTCTGGATAATACAGAAAATAGAGTTACAAAGTATGTAGATTTTCATGAAATCCCTCCCTCGGCCTGCCGATTCGTGCGTCTGACCATAACCGACTGGCCCAGAGTCGGCAGCATGAATCTGGGGATTATGGAATTCACGGTCTTCGGCAAACCAATCGAACCGTAAGCGTCATCGGCGAACCGAGAATGTCCTGTACGAGGCTAGAATTCGTCGGCCGGTAATGATTGGATTGATCAGCACGTAAGAAGGAAAATTGCCTGAGTATTATCCAGAACTATTTTGTTTAAATCGCCGTGAGCTGCCGGCAACATTAACACCGACCCGTGTATTGTGGACATGCGTCACCGGACAGAAACTTGCAGAATTTCGGCTCTGGCCGGCCGCATATACTGAAAATAGTTACGGGAAGGAATTACAGGCGGCGGATGTCCTCCCAACCGCCCTATTCCTTCTATGCAAAGCATTGTAACAGGAGGCCCATAGATGCCCGAATCTTAGGGGCTTTTCTGCATGAATCCCTGACTCCATTTTGTTACCACAGAGCCCAAGTTTGCCAAAATGAATCCGAGTAAATGTGGCTTGATTGCTGAATAAAGCATCCCGAAAAAAATTTTAGCCCGTTTTCAATGTACTGTATCCGTTTATAAGTCTACCGTATGTTCTTTGTCTAAGCATGAAATGACTAATCCCTTTTGGGTCTATTTTATTGTTCCGATGTTAATACACCTGGTACGACGGGTGGATAAAAAATCCCCGACCAAGTCGGGCCGGCAAAATCTGATACGGCGGATAGCATCCAAATAGCGTCCGGAATGATCTTGACATCATTGTCTTTGCCGTGTATCTTGATCGGCGTTATTCTCGCACAAGCAATCGGGGTGTGTGCAGGAATCTGTCAAGATTGAGAATCGAAAGGAATCAAATCCATGAAAAAAACGATCCTGATCCTCACAATGGCTGTTCTGTTTCTCGCTTCAATCGAATTGAGCGGTTGCGGGACCAAACAGAACGCTCCCGCTCCCCAAACGGCCGATCCGGAAAAAAAAGAGACAACCGGCGCGGAAAAACCCGCCTCTGAAAAGCCAGCCGCCGAAAAGCCCAAGGATCACCCGGCTCATTGATCTGTTCTGCTGGTCGGATCCAAAAACACAGGTAGTTTCCAGCATTGAGATCCTGCACGTGATCCCTCTCCGAAGGGATATTGTATTCAGGGTAACCAACCCGCGCGATGGGTATCGATAAGCTGATTCTGCGGGAGCATATTGGATGTGTGTTTTGAAATCATAAAATGAAGAGGAGATCGAAAGGAAGGCTTGGCCATGGACCGTCGCAGCCGCCTCGTCAATACATACGCAATCGCTTGCCGTTTTTCCGTCGTTTTGGCGGCCATCCTTTTTGTATCAGGTTGTGGTAAACAACCGCCGGAGAAATCCCAATCGAGCCAGACGTATGTCCCTTCAATCGTAACCGGGGATATCCAAGCCGGGATCGAGAAGCATATCGCCGAGCAGGTAGAAAAAGGCAACGGCTATTTCACTGTTCCCTTCGAAGGCAAGGACTTGAAACTCAAACTGGTACGGGTTCATGTCGAATATCTGGCTTCTTTGGCTCCCCAACGGCATTTCGCCTGTGTGGACATGGCCAGTTCCGACGGTCAGTTCTACGACATTGACTTTTTTCTGGAGGGTGACCCGGGTTCGATGACCGTCACCGAAACAACAGTTCACAAACTCAATGGCCAGCCGTACTATGTGTGGAAACAAAACGATGACAAGGTTTGGGTTCGTGCGCCGGTCGAGGACGCATCTCAGGCGATCCTGGGGGTCCTGACCGGACGGGATGCATTTGAGTTCCGTTATCAGGCCATGTTACCTTCGATTGTCGGATCGGCGCGGTGCTGGATTCCGCTGGCACAATCAGACGCTTTTCAGACTGTCACGGTCAAGTCCATTCAAGCCCCAGGCAAGCAAAAGAAACTCGTGGACAAAATCCACGGCAATCAGATCTTGTTTCTGGAGTTGACCTCGGAAGACGGCGGCAAACAGCTGGAGATTGTATACGATGTTCAACGAATGGAGAAAGGAGCTTACAAGGACGATCCTGCTGTTGTAGCCCGTTACCTTCGGCCCGAAAGCAAAGTTCCGGTTGATGATAAGATCAAGGCGATCGCCGAAAAAGCCATCCAGGGACTCCATGGCGACTTGATGCGGGCCCGTGCGCTCTATGACCATGTCATCGGAGAATTGCGATACATGAAGTTCGGGGATGGCTGGGGCAAAGGCGACGCGGTTTTCGCCTGTGATTCTCGATACGGGAATTGTACCGACTACCACGCCTATTTCATTGGTCTGGCCCGATCCATCGGCATTCCCGCCCGTTTTTCCATTGGCGCCGCGATTCCTTCCGATCGGAACGACGGCGGAACAGATGGATACCATTGTTGGGCCGAATTCTATGCCGACGGAAAATGGTGGCCAGTGGATATCAGCGAAGCCGACAAATTCAGTTCTCTGAGCATGTATTACTTTGGTCACCATCCGGCCAACCGGTTTGAGTTTTCCCGTGGCCGGGATCTGGTAGTCGAGCCAGGGCCGGTCTCCGGTCCGATTAACTTCCTGGCGTATCCGCTTCTGGAGGTCGAGGGCAAACCCCAAACGGTCAAGACTCTGTTTTTGTTTCGGAGGACAACCTGCGACGCCAAATCGGCGTCTGCCCAAACAGATTAGGGGAGGAAGGAACCGATTGAGTGCGCGGCACGGGACTTGAAACCGTCGGCACAAATCTGATCCTTCAGTTGAATCCCGTAGTGTGTGTGATAGTTCCTCAACCGAGGGGATGCATGGACATAGGCGATACAGTATCGATTCATGACGACAACCGGATGCAAATCGGAACGGCAACGGTTCTACATTCCACCGATTACGGAACCATCGAGGAGGTCGGCCCCGTCCACCTTCTTGCGGATCATGCGACCGAATTCTGCCTTCGGCATCTGAAAGTGCGACCGGGGGACCGGGTCGCCGAACCCGGATGCGGAACCGGGGTCCTCAGTCTGTATTGTGCCCGGGCCGGTGCCGGGCATGTAACCGGAACCGACATCGACAGAGTTGCTCTCGAAGCCGCCGGCCAAAATGCGAAGCGCAACGGGATCGACAATGTTTCTTTCATCGAAGGCAATCTCTTGGACCCGGTATCCGGTCCCCTTGATCTGGTCGTTGCATTATTGCCCCACAAACCCGCGCCTCGTCCATTCAATGTCCGTTATTTCGGCGGCGCCGATGGGACGGACCTTTTACTGGCCGTGATTGACAAGGCATCCCGGTTGCTTGTCCGCAGAGGGCGACTGGTCCTGTATCACAACAGTATCGCCAATCCCCCGCGGGTGTTGGAAGCGTTGGATCGCCATTTCAGGATTCGGCCCCTGGCCGAAAAACATAGGCCGTTTAGTCAGGAGGAGTTTGATCAACTGACGCCCGGCATGTTTGAACATCTCTCCGCACTGCGCCGACGCGGTCAGGCTGAATTTTACGAGGAATCCGGCCGGATGTATTTTCTGGCCCGGATCTATGAAGGAATCCGGCGATGAGCGGTCCCGCCCTGATCATTACCGCCGATGATTTCGGGTTATGTCCTGAGGTCGATTCCGGCATTTTGGATCTGGTTCAGATGGGGGTCGTAACCGCTGTGGCATCGTTTGTCAATCAACTGTTCGACAGGGATGTACAACCTCCGTCCTATTCGAATATCAGCGTGGGACTTCACTTGAATCTGACTTTGGGAAGACCCCTTTGTCCGGCAGGAACCGTTTCCTCGCTGGTCGATTCAGACGGCCGGTTCCACAACGATTTACACCGATTCGCAGAGACATGGAATCCTGAAGAGGCAAGCCGGGAAATGGCGGCACAATTGGATCGATTCCGTTCCTGGATGGGAAAAGATCCGGCTTTTCTCAATTTTCATAAGCATCTGGCGGATTATCATCCTGATCTTTTCGAACGGATGCTCGACATGGCAATCCTTCTTGATCACTGTCCCGTTCGAGTTCGGAACAGTACAGCCCGAAGCCGATGTCGCCAGCTCGGCATTCCAACCTGCGATCATTTCGTCGGGGCCGTTTGTCCGGGTGGATTCTGGACACAGGCCGTCCTTGCGGATGCCGCCGTACAACTCAGTTCGGGGGTCACGGAATGGATGTGCCACCCTGCGTATCGCATGGAGCCGATGCCTGGAATCCGATATGACATCGATCGGTTCGTTGAACTCCAGGCCTTTCAATCGGAGTCGGTTCGCCGTCTGCTGTCGAAAGTCCGATTGGGAAGTTTTGACCTGTTGACCAGGTAAGCTGAGGGATATCCCACACCAAAGGATTCTCGCGATGGAAGTCGTTCTTCTGGATTGTAGCTGGTACGGGAATGAATACGACCCGGCCAGCGACGCTTTACTTGTCGGCGCCCTGAATCGACTTGGAGTCGTCTCCAGGATTCTGTCTTTGTCCAGAGGTCAGAGGCCGCATATTTCGGCACCCCGAGTCTGGCTTCGGTATGATCTGCGTTCTCCCGAGGATCTCGCCTGGGTTGTGGAATGCGCCCTTCGACTGCAGCTCAGCGGGGTTACTCTGTTCCCCTCGCCACAGACGATCCTGGTGTGTGAGGATAAATGGCTGACGGACCTTGCTCTCCGCAGGAACAACCTTCCGATACCGGATACCTGGCTGGCCGGGCAAATGCCCGACGGCCCGTTTCCGATGATCCTCAAACCCCGAGTCTGCTGGGGCGGCAATAACAGCCGAGTCATCCACGGAGCCAGGGACATGAACGCACGGGATGCGATGAACGATCACTTTGTGGCGCAACCCTTTATCCCCCATCAGAAAACCTGGATTGCCGCAATCGCCAATCGTCAGCCGATCGCCTGTATCGAGGAACGGATCATGGGTGACGGAATGACTTGGCGCGCCGGGACCGTACCGTTTCGAGACAATATGGTCGAGTTGGCATGCAAGGCCCTGGAGGCGGTTAACCTTGTCACCGGAACGGTGGATCTGATCGAGACACCGGACGGTATGCAAATTCTGGAGGTGAATTCGGCACCGAGATTGACCTATCCCCATCTGCAGGGACTGGATTTGGCCGGCCCGATGGCCTGTGCCGTGATGGAAAGGTGGTCGAATGCCGAATAACTCAGGTCTAACGGGGCCATCGTTGCGAATCCTCATCTGCGTCCCCTTTCGTCTGTCTGACCCCAAGGGGAACAGCGTCGCCGCATCCCGGTTGCGCGACGGTTTTCATGATCAGGGAGCGTCCGTCGAAATATTGGATTTTCCCGACATCGGCGATCCGGATCGGATCCGAGCGGTGGCGGCCCGATTCCGTCCACAGGTCGTCCTGGTTCTCCATGCCTGGCGATGCGCCAAGGCCGCTTCGATCCTAGGGTCTGAATGGAAAACGCCTCAGGTCGTATCAATGCGGGGTACCGACCTCAACGAAATGCTCGACGATCCGGTAACCCGAGACACTTTGACCCGTGTCCTCGACACCTCTGCGGCGATCGCCGTATTTCGTTCTGCAGCCAAAGATCGTCTTTGGGCCCGGAAGTTCTCCTGGAGACAGAAGACGGTCGTCATCCCCAATGGAGTTCATCTGGACCGTTCGAATGTCTTATTCCGTCAGCGGCTTGGAATTCCGACGGACGCATTCGTCTTCGGTTCCGTATGTGGACTCCGTCAGGTCAAACGGCCTCTGATGGTCTTGCCCTGGATCTCCCGGATGCGGCACCACTATCCCCAGATTATATGGATGCATGCGGGACAACCGCTGGAAGCCGAGATTGCGGCCCAACTTCAAACATCTGCGTCCAATCAGGATTGGATTTTTCACCTCGATCATATACCGCATTCAGAAATGGATTCATTTTTCCGTGCCATGGATGTATTCCTTTCCGCCAGTCGTTCGGAGGGAATGCCACATGCCGTGCGAGAGGCCATGTTATCCGGCCGATCTTGTCTTTTATCGGATATCGAGGGGCATCGTGCGGTGGCGGACGAAAACCGACAAGCCCTGTTCTTCCGAAGTGAAGACGACTTTCTTGCCCATGCACGCCAGTTGATCGAAGATCCAACATTTTGCCGATTTCTCGGTTCCGCCGCCGAGGAGCGGATTCTTCGGGAGCAAAGCGAGTGTACGGAGATTTCCTCCTATATGCGGCTTTTCTCAACCTTATGTTCTGCTTCCAAGGAAACAACACGATGAATTTTCTGACCCAAATCCTGCGACAGTATGGTAAAATACAGTCCTGCAGGTCCGACGATGTCGCGATATGATTAGATGGGGGTAGTCCGGAATGAGCGAACGAACCGTGGATGCACGAGGTATGTTATGTCCCAAACCGCTGATCATGGTCAAGGCGGCCCTGGAAGATATGCGGACGGGTGAGTCGTTGACGGTCATCCTTGACAATCAGACCGCCAGCGAAAATGTACGGCGGTTTCTCGAAGACCACAAGGCCAATCCGGATAGCGGAATCCGGGACGGACTATTCGTCCTTCGTGCGACCAAATCCCAGGTTGAGATCAAGGCCCCGGCTGAGGCGTGGTGCGCACCCGGAAGTGAATCGCGCTCACGAATCCCCTCCGTCGTGGTCGTCAATCGAGAGAGGATGGGAGAGGGACCTGAAGAACTCGGGAAAATCCTCCTCCAGGCTGCGATCAACACGCTGCGGGAACTTCGGCCTCTTCCGTCGGCGGTCGTTTTTTATAATTCCGGGATTCATCTGACCTGTGAAGGGTCGCCGGTTCTGGGCGCGTTGGCGGATCTTGAAAAACAGGGGGTGCGCCTTTTGGTCTGTGGGACCTGTCTTGATTATTTTGTGCAAAAGGCTCGTCGCAAAGTGGGAGTCGTTTCGAATATGTATGACATCCTTACTACCCTGTCGGGTACCGGTACGGTACTATTCTTATGAAAAGCCAAACAATGGATGGCTCACGATATTTCGACAATGCGGCGACATCGTTCCCGAAGCCGCCCGGAGTTGCCCGAGAGATGGCCCGTTATCTAAATGAGCTCGGTGGTCCCTACGGCCGTTCGGCCTACCCGCGTGCGCTGGAAGTGGCCCGTACGGTCGAACGGGCCCGTGATCATCTCGCGGGGATTCTCGGTACCAGCCATTGTGAACGGGTAATGTTCATGCCGAATGCGACAACCTCAATCAACACTGTCCTGAAGGGTTTTCGATTGGATGGTGGATGCGTTTGGATTTCCCCCCTCGAGCACAACGCGGTCATGCGACCGCTGACGGCAATGCAGAAGCGTCAATCCTTTGCCATCAAAACGCTCCCTTATCTGCCAGATGGTACCGTCGATATTCAGCGTATCTCCGCCGAACGGCCGCCCGATCTACGTCTGATCATTGTCAATCATGTCAGCAATGTCAATGGTGTGGTCCAACCGCTGGCGGCCAAGTATGGCTTGGCCGTCACGGGGACCGTGCATCCCGATAAAGTCATCTCGAATGATAAAGCCCAACCCGGGGATCCTTTGATCCTGACCAAACCGCTTGGCACCGGTGTTCTTGTGGCCGGCTGGCGAGTCGGTCAAGCACGGCCCGAAGATTACCAACGGGCACTGGACTCGATGAAGCAACTCAACCGACGCGGCGCCGAAATCATGCAGGAGTTTGAGGTTCGCGCCGCTACCGATATCACCGGTTTCGGGTTACTCGGCCACGCCATGCATATAGCCAACGCCAGCCGGGTGACTTTGCGAATCGAGGCCGAAAAAGTTCCCGTTTTGCCCGGTGCGGCTGATCTGTTGGCGATGGGTTGTATCCTCGGCGGTGCGTTTCGAAATCTTACATATGTCGAGAAATTCACCCGTTTCTTTCCGGGCCTGTCCTACGAACACAAGATGCTGCTTCTGGATCCGCAAACCTCCGGCGGCCTGTTGATGTGCCCGCCGCTGGACCGCATTGAACCGGTTTTGAAAGCCCTCCACCAAGCTGGCTATACCCACTCATCCTTGATTGGAATGGCCATGCCAAGGACTATACTACTCCCCAAAAACTGGACCAGGGTATAAGGTGGAGGTTGTGGTATA
>CAYLSB010000075.1:0-22912 GCA_964386005.1 uncultured Pirellulales bacterium
CCCTGGCTGTCCTGAATATGCCTGCTTATCCGGTCTATGAAATATCCGGGTTAGGCCTGACATTACCGCAACGGCTTCGCCGCATCGATGAAATTGCGCAAATGTAGTGAAGACTTTCGCCCCCAATCGGCCCGGGCGCTACCAAAAACCCATATATCGGATCGCAACTGCGTAACTTGGGCTAACAAAACTCAGGCTGTCATTCCGGCGAAAGCCGGAATCCAGAGCCAGCGGTGGGAGGTTCACGAGGTTTCGTTAGAGCTTCTAACGAGAAAAGATCCGCCTCTGGAGATGGACATAAAAGAACCCCCGCAGGGGTATCCTGCGGGGGTCGCCAAATTGGCAAATCCTCTCCGGGTTTTCGATCGCTGTATCTGAAGAGCATCCGAATCCACGGATGGGATTTTCGTCCCATCACAGGTAGGATACATGCCGCCGAAATCGGCGGGATCAGTGCATCGCGACACGAACGTACCGGTCGTCAACCTTTTTGAAATAGATTCGATCGCCCCCGATCTCGCTGTAATATGTGGGCTCGGTGCTATAAACGGCAATCCGCTGCTTGGCCACCCAGGAGATATCCCGGCCGAAGCCCTGCACCGCCGAGCCCATCCCGTTCATCGTCTGGCACGCCGTCAGGCAGATCATCATCGCCGCCAAAATCAGGATCAACACGCTCTTACGGATCATACTACGCTCCTTATCGGTATCGTATAGCCCGGCGGGCAATCCCACCGAAGCTCTGTATAAAACGTAAGAAATAAAACCCCCGACGTTCGTCCTCAATCGCGATTTTTATCGAAAATATTTCCGCCTCCACGTCCAATAAAAACAGCCCCGACACTATCTGTCGAGGCCGTGAAGATGACCGCATAGTGTAATGATCAAAATTCTCAATTACATTGAATCTGGGAAATCCGTGGTTTCACCGATGTAATTCTTCAGATCTGCGAGCAATCCTCCGGCTTCAGGAAAGTCCGGATGATCTTGGAAACCGTGTCCGCATACTTTGGATCGGCGCTGAGTTTTTTCCAGTCGGGGTGGTCGATGAACTTTTTCCAGTTGTCGTCATGGGCCTTCATATCATCAAAGGTAATCATGTAGGTCAGGTTGGGACAATTCTTGCCGATGATCATCTGCCCGAAGAATACGGGCTTCAACCCCGTCTGGCGGAAGATCGCGATCTCGCCGCCGTTGTTGAACATATCGATCTTCTTGAGGCCGAAGGTCGCCGAATGGCTTTCGTAGCAGCGGAGCTCGAAGATCCGCGGCTTGGACTCGGGAACCTCCAGCTTCGGAATTCCTTCGAAGGCCACCAGCAGGGCACTGTCGATTCGCTCGAAGGGTTTGTCCTTTGAAGACAAAGCCAGGAAATCCTTACCCGCATTCTGGTACTCGGCATCCTCCGCCAGCCGATTGGTCAACGTTGTCACGGATCGAATATTTCTGTGGACGATTAACACATATAGCGTCAGGTCCTCGGGCTTATCCAGCACGCTGAAAACACCCACCGGGCCAACCTGGGCACGTTGGATCGCCGGAAGCTCGACGTCCTTGAAGAACTTCAAAAACCGCGCCTTCTGGTCCGCCGATGCGAAGCTGTACATCCGCAGTTCATAGAGATCCCTTCCCTCGCCTCGCTGTCCGCGCTGACCTCCGCCCTGCTGCTGTGCCTGTGCAATTTCTCCGCCGGCCAGAACCGCCAGCGCCGCCGCCGTTGATGATACAAATTCTCGCCTGTCCATACGACCCTCCGAAATTTGAGGTTATTGTTTGGTTTTAACGCCGCCACTATACCAACAGATACGAAAAAACGAAATGCAATTCCCAAGATCCATTTGTCATCTTTCAATCGTTAGTTTTTCTGATAAACCCTCACCCAGTCGCATTCATAGTAGCTGGGAAACGGCGTCGTTTCGTCGCACGGTCCCGGCCAGTCGGCGTCGATGCCGAAGTTGATCAGCAGATACATCGGCTCATTGACAATCGCCTTGGCGTCGGCAAATCGTGCCCGCTCGATGCCGTCGATGTACCAGACGATCTTGTCAGGTTCCCAGAGAAGCCCGTATGTGTGGAAATCGCCGCTGTACATGAAATCCTTGTCTTTCCAGTTCTTGCCGCTGGACTTGTGTTTGCCATCCTCGCTCCAGTGATAGGTCATATAGACCTTCGGGTCGTCTTTGATGGTCTCGAAGATGTCGATCTCCGGCGGCCAGTGCTGCGGATACGGCAGCATCCAGAACGCCGGCCACAATCCTTTGCCCGTCGGAATCTTAAAGCGGCCCTCGAAGTAGCCGTACTTCTGCGAAAACTTATTGTTGCTGGTGATCACCGCCGAGGTGTATTTCTTTCCGTGGGAAGGTTTGTCCTCCACTTTCAGCCGCAACAGACCGTTATCGATTAGAACATTGGCCGGGTCACAGTAGGCATTGTAGTTGTGCGTCTGGCCCCATTCATAACTTGGAATCCATCTTGATCCATCCAGTTTATCGCCATCAAAGTCGTCCTCGAAGGTCAACTTCCAGTTGCCTTCCACGGGCGGGATTTTTGCCCTTGCGGCCTTGTCAGCTCGTGCCACGATCACGACCCAGTCGCCGCCCGAACCGATTGTGAGCTGGCGCTTTTCCCCGCCTTCAATCATCGTGCGATTGGAAATCGTACCGTCAATCGGATTCATCCATTCGACGGAAAATTGTCCCTTCGCCGCGGATAAATCCATTGTCGTCTGCGGCCCATTGGGCAGGTATGCGATATAGACCATACCCGGATCGGCCAGACAGAAACCGCCGGACGCCAAATCACTGAGCGGTTTCATCGAGGCAATATCAAACCGCTGTGCCAGGCGTCGTGTCGTCCCCATCGCCTTACGGACCGTCTCCCACTTGGGATCCAGGTTGGGTACGCCGCCGAGATGATCGGTCCAGGTGTTTTTGGGTTGGGTGTCGCTGGTCCAGGTCTGGGCGCGATTGTACGGATCCATGAACAGCGGATTCATCCCCCGGCAAAAACTCATCCACACCCAGCCGACATTACCGCCGATACCCCAGAGGTGATCGGTATCGGTGAGGATGATCTTACCGCCGTCGGCCGGGGGCGGATTGTCGCGATAGCCGCCGTCGGGATTGGGGCTGATCCAGTCTGCGGGACTTTCAAACAGGGTACGGTTGTTGCCGCGCTGCTTGTCGTCGCGCGCGTACTGAAACGTCATTCCGATGGGATGTTGTTTCGTTTTGCCTTTTTCGTAATCGTGAATGAAACGAATGAAATGGTATTGCCACTCGGTCGAATACGCCCCGGATTCATTGACGATTTCATAGAGAACATTATCCAGATCATTCAAGGTATCGAGAATTGTACGGACATAAGATTCCTGCAGGGCCGTCACCGCCGGAATCTTCAGCATCTGCGTCTCAATTCCGCGTCCATCACCGTCCGCGTCGCCATTGATCCCGTTGATATTGTTGGCCGCATTCATCGGATGCCCGTCCCATCGCCATGGCGCATCCGATGCATGCAGACCATGGCCTTCAAAGAGCATCACCGATACATAGATCCCCCGTTTCCCCGCTGCGATACAGCGCTGGCGAAGACGATCGAAATAGGAGTCGTCCAACTTCGAAAGATCGAATTTCGGTTTGCCATCCAGAGCGTTATCCGGCCCGGTTCGGGGCCACGGAAACGGCTGGGCGTAGGTGGTCTTGCCGTCGTAGCCATACCGCGTCAGTTCCCATGTCCAGAGCCGGATAAAATTATGATTATGGCGACTGAGAAAATCGAGATATGCATCGTAATCAAATGCCGTCGGCGGATCGTTGGGCCCCATGTCCTTCAGGTTGCTCCAGGTATGGGATCCGGTAAGGTAGATGGCCTTGCCGCGGTCGTCGGTAAAGTATCTTCCATTCTTCGGGTGGACTCGAAGTGGTCCGCGAATTCCTTCAGCGCTTTTGTCCGCGTCCGGAAGAGTCGCCTTATATTGGCCGGATGGAAGCGCGGTGAATAATGTCTTCGGCAGATCCTCCCGGTTGGCGATCGCCGGATCGTCGAGCATCTCCTTGACATATTGGTTCGTCGCCAGACTCCACTTGTCGTTCCAGCTCATAAAATAACAGGTCTTCGGGAAGTTTTTCTTCACGCCTTCGAGAAATTTGCGGTAATCGTAATCGCCGGGCGGATTGCTCGACGCATGCGGACCATACTCGGAAAATCCAAAGGGCTTGTTCAGCGCGGCGATCTCCGCGTAGCCCCGGACATGTTCGGGGTCGAGATAATCCGTGTACGCATCCAGCCCGATCAGATCGACATAGTCGTCGCCCGCGTAATAGGCCGCTGTCTTATCGCCATGGTTCGGTCCATAGACCCACAGCAGATTATCCAGCCCCTTGGCGTTACTGTAGTAGTCGAACATGTGCTGCCACACCGCGATAAACGATTCCGGTTTCTGTGCTCCCCACCAGAACCAGCCGCCGTTCATCTCATGGAACGGCCGCCACAGAACCACCACGCCCGCCGCCTTGAGTTCCAGCAATCCCTCGGCGATCAAATCGAGCTGCTCCATCCATCGCTTGTGCGTATCGGTGCCTTCCTTGAGTACATCGGCGATATCCACGCCCCTGTCGCGGAGCCCACCGCCCTTGGGATTGGCGGGATTATACATGTGCGCCATGATGTGAACCAGCCCGCCCTGTTTCCAGTATTCGATCGCCGCGGCGTTGGGGACTTTGGTCGTGATACTTCCCCGCCGGAAGTCCGCATAGTCGGCTCCCATCATCGCCGGCCATTGACCGGTGGCCTCGTGGATCTGCCCCATGATCTTCAGATTCGAACCGTTGCCGAAATTCGTGAATTGACCCGAAAGGATCTTTTTTTCAGTCTTCTCGGATAAAGAATAGAAATAATCGAATACGGCTTTCACCCGTGGATTGGAATGTTTATTGGCGGGTTCGGATGCCCATACCGAAGACACGCACACCGCCGCAAACATCAGGATCATCGCGAGTCGTCTCATGCTCGTTGCCTTCCTTTCATACTTGGTTTCGACGCGAATGGATATTTGCTCAGAGAGCAGACCCTTGTTTTCGAATATCATGGCCTGTGTTTCCGAAGGGTCTCAAGATCCAGCGCACCGCGCCCGCTCGCCCGGCTGCCGAAGAGGCTCAGGCCGTATATCTCGCCGCGAAATTGGCGGTCCAGGCCGTAATCGCGCATGGTCTTGTTGAAATTGCCGACAGCCAGCGGGCCGATGTCTGCTCCCACGGGGCCGTTGTTATAGGAAGTTTTGCGGTCGGAAATGATGGATGCCTGCATTGGTGAACCCGCGGGCGGACTGAAATACCAACACACCGTCTCGCGCGGTTGCGTCGTATCATAGGTAACGGCGAAGAAGGTCCATTGGCCGATTTTCAACTTACCGGGCGAACTGTCGTTCTGGATGGAGTCGGGCCATTGGTTGACCGAAAGACGCATCCGTCCGTCGGCATGACATACCAGGTCAATACCCGAATGGTCCTTGTTCAGGCAAAACAGGATACGATTGCCGCCGCTGCCGGTTGTGAGACTTTCCGGTTTCAGCCAGCCCATCAGGGTGAACGAACGCAGACCGCGCAGATCGTCGAGCGCGCCGTCGCCGGCCTCGACCCAACCCCACGGCGCGCCCTCCGGAAAATGCAGATGCCCCGCGGCGGATCGACGAGCCGTCCCGTGGAACGTCAGGGCGGGGATTTCATGATGTTCAAATCCGACGCGCACAATCGGATCGTCGATATGCCGGTCAACGGACACCGGAAGCCAAGCCTGGGTGCTGTCTCCGGACGGATCGGTCACCGTCAGGGTCACGGTATAAAGTCCGGGCGTTCGAAAGACGTGTGTGGGATTCGACTCGTCGCTGATGGAACCGTCGCCAAAGTCCCAATGGAACCGGCGGCCGCCCGTGCCGGAGAATGTTACGGTCAAAGGCGACAGGCCTTCTGTGACCGAGGCATTGATTGTCGCCTCGGGTCGCGGTTTTTCGCCCGGCTGATAGGGAGTAAAACGGAATGCCATATCCGGCTTCGGTGCGGCAAAACGATAGTCGCCCGGCGACGCCGATCCGATCGAAGTAATGGTCATGGCCCACGGATCGATGACATCGACTTTGTAGGACTTGTCGCCCTCGAGATGGAGGGTCTCGGGTTTCTGGTTCACGCAGTAAAGCAGGTAGTATTCACCGGGCTTTGCCAGGAGAAAGCGGCCCTGCGTGTTCCCCAACGGCTGTAATGTATGGAAGGGGGGCGCCTGGGCCATAAGCTCCTTGAGCCACTGGATGCGCCGGGGGCTCTGGCCATGCAACACGCCGCCCTTGGCCCACCACAGGATGTCCTGGGGATGTTTGTAGGTTTCGCCATGGCCGACATAACAGCCGCTGACAGTTCCGAGCCAGAACCGTTGCGTCATCTGCTGCGCCGTGAGATTACCCCAGCCCTCCGGGATGTCGCCTTCGTATTTGCACTCGTCGTATATCACCGGCTTGCGATATTTCTCTCGAAAGCCCAGGCCGCCGTTCATGTCCGAGGTCTGAAGACTGGCGTGCGTAACCCAGTCCCTGGTGTGGTCATACCACGTGGAACCGTTGTGAATTCCGCGCAGCCGCTGGTGCGGATCCTCTTTCTGCAGGATCGCGAAGAATCGGTCCCAGTCTTCCCATTGCTTGTTGCCGCGATGCCCCTTGGGGCGTTCCGTCATGAAATCATATTCATTCGCCAGCGACCACCAGACATTACGAAAGGCGCTCAGACGCGCGATACAGTACCGCAGATAGCGGTCGTCCACCTCGTCGCTCATATCGGCGAAGCCCCATCGATCGTATGGATGCCATAGGATAATATCCGCCTCGATGCCGAGTTCCTGGAGGGCGAGAATCTGCCGCTCGAAATGTCGCCAGAACGCCGGGTCGGGCCGATTCAATTCAAACGTTCCACCGGGGCCCTTCTGAAATGCGAAGAACTCCGGTTCATTCCGGTTATACGCGTACGCTTTTGGAAAGACGCAGAACCGGATTTTGTTGAAGGGCGATACCGACAGAGTCTTGAGGGTCTGTTCCTGCAGTTCTCGCGTCTGATGTACCCACGCGTAACAGGTCGTGCCGAATTGGTGATAGGGTGTGCCGTCCGCGTAACGGAGGTAATACGTATCGAACACCTGAACCGGGCCGTGGTTGTTCCCTGTCGCCGCGCCGACTTGGAATAACCCTCGCTTTCCGCTCAACTCCGACCGATTACTGAGGGTTTCAAATTCCCATTTGCCGCGCGTCGGCGGCATGAATCGGATCCGATACACATCGCCGCCGTCCCAGAAACCCGGAACGTTCACAATCCGGTTGTCCTGCGTGAAACGGGCGGACAACGACACATCAAGAAAAGGCGTTCCGTCCGACGGTCCCTTCAAATCCACTTCGTATAGCCCCCATTGTTCGGGCGCGGTATCGGCCCGCTCGGCGGCCCATACCGAAGACACG
The DNA here is from genome assembly GCA_964386005.1 of uncultured Pirellulales bacterium. Taxonomy (GTDB): domain Bacteria; phylum Planctomycetota; class Phycisphaerae; order Sedimentisphaerales; family Anaerohalosphaeraceae; genus FEN-1350. Next base: position 7,490 of record CAYLSB010000075.1, read on the forward strand.
CATACCGCCGCAAACATCATGCCGTTAACGATTCGTCTCATCCTGTCTCCTTTCGCTTACACGGTGGTTTCCATGCGAACATATCATGTTATTATGGAGCCAAAAAAAGTATAGTAGGCAATGCATCGCCGCCCAGGTCCGTCAGCTTCAGACTGAACGACCAGTCTCCGCTGATATTCGTCAGCTTGACCAGAAACCGATTATCCCCTTGCGTCAACGCGATGTCCAGCACATTGGATTTCGACGACCATTCGCGATTCACTTTCGATGTGTAGATCAGTTCGCCATTCTGCCAGATCTTACACATGCCGTCGCGCTGGCTGTGCAGAAGGGCATTTTGCGATTCTTCCGACTTGGCTGTGAACGCAAGGTAATAAACCTTTCCATCGCCCACCGTACCGAACACCGGCGTCAACGTCGCGAACTTGCCGGGACAGTTGGCTCTCTTCCATTCAAGACCGCCGACTTTCGCGCCCTCTTTTGGTTTGGCGGCCGCCTCGTCGATAAACGGTTCATCCAGACCGCCATTGGCCTTGCCGTCAGCGTTGAACGGCCCGAGCGCAACAAACTGGCGCACATACGGCCGCAACCACGGATTGTCGCTGTGCCCGTTGACCGTCAGTTCCCGCCACATCTTGCGCGTCGTCCATTCGCGGAAAATCGCCTGGTAAAAATCCAGCCAGGTTTCATCGCCCGCCGGCCGTTTCCACAATCCCCACGTCTCGCAATAATCGCCGCCGTCGCCGTACCAATCGACCACATCGCCGTCCTCGTAGGCCTGCGCCCACCGCATGGCCATCTCGGCGGCATGAGTCCACTCATGCAGCTCCAGTTCGCCGCTGGAATTCTGCGCCGGTTCCGGCCCGCAGTTAAATCCGATATAACAGGCGCCTTTCGTCTCGGCCGTTACGCCGATCGTTCCGCCCCACAAATCCCACGCCAGCGGATCGCAGGGCTTGTCCTCCGGACCGCCGGCCGCCTTGGCGAACACAAAGATGCTGTCGGCCTGCCCGTGATTCAGTTCGGTGAAGTGCGGCATGCACACGCCCAGCTCCGGCCAGCCGTGCCATTCGGTCAGGGGTTTATCGATCACCGTCATATCCCAGACGATTCGAAGATGGCCGTCGCTGTAGTCCCAGACTTTTGCGGCGAAGTTCGTCATCTCCAGCTTGAGATTCTCGATCTGCGAATCGGTAAAATCGAAGCGGGCATGTCGCTCTTTGCCATCATTGTCGGTCCATTTCACATCTGTTGTCCGAAATGTATATGCCTTGACCTTCCATTGTCCGGCTTTCTCCGGATCGGTGTTCGGCGAGACCTTCCGCTTCAGTTCCGCCAGCTTTCCCCGAAGCATCGCGCGGGACGGGAATTTCATCGGCTGTTGCGTCGAATCGAAAATATTTTCGTAATGCGTCAGCGCTTCGTCAAAGCGGCCGGCCTTCTCGGCCTGCTGCGCCGCATCGAACTCCGCCATCGGATCCAACAAGACCGCCTGAGTTCTTGTCGAACCGGCCGTTTGCTTTACCCCCTCCGCCACCAGAAGCAACACCCAATCGCTGTCGCCGTCCGCATTCGTTTTCGGCGGATCGATTGTCCGCCGACCTTCATTCGAAAATGGCGATTCTTCGACAACTCTATACATACCGCTGGTCGGGTCATACCATTTTGCCGTCACAGATCCGGATAAACGGCTCAAATCCACGGTAATCGGCCGGGCCGACGGCAGATAGACAATGGCCCGTGAACCATCGGAAGTCCGGGAGGCCGTTATGTAGTTGTTGGCCGCCCATTGGCCGCGCCCCTCGACCACAATCGTATTCTGAACGTCCGGCGTCAGCGTCCACCATGGCAATGACTCAAAGAGTCCGCGTACGTGCTTCAAGCTGACGGCGCCCGGCTGCTCCATCACCTCTCGCCAGTTCTTCGGAAAATTCCAGTTCGGGGATCCGTAAGCATGGCCGAAACCGCCGCCGAGTACGCACCAAAAGGCCTGCTTGCGGGCCTGCAACGCGCTGCCCCACGCTTCGTGCTCGCCTTCGTATGTGGATTCGCCCAGAAAGAACGGTCGTACCCGTGATTTGGCGTACTCAGCATGGCTGACCTCATAGACATCCGGCTGATTCTTGTTCCACGCTTTATTGAAACCACGGAAATATGTATAGACCATCGAAACGTCGAGCCAGCGTTCATCGGCCGGCCAGACATCCGTGCTCGAATGCGACGAGGCGGCGTGATAGGTGATCAGATGCCGAGGCGCCGCTTCTTTCAGCCCGAGTCCGATCTGGCGAATTTCTTCGCGGGCGTTGTCCGGATCATTATCCCCGCCGAGAATCCACAGGATATTGTCGAATTTCCCGTAGCGTTCGCCAAGCCAGCGGCCATACTGACGGCATTTGGCTGCGCCGTTTTTATTGAGCGGTTTGGGGGAACCGTTTTTCGCCGTTCCCGCCCATCCTTCCCCGCAACATCCCGACCATGCCGGCGCAATCGCCAGGAGCAATCCCATGTCGGACGCCATCCGAATCACGCCGTCCGCGTGGGCGAAAAAGGCCTCGTTCGGCCGTGCCAGATCGTGCTCTCCCTCAAAGGGCCGTTGTCCCGAGAGGTTCTTCATATCGAGAAAGCCGGTCATCATAATCTGTACGGTATTGAATCCCTTGGTCTTGCGATTTATGAGATATTCTTCGGCCTGGGCAGGGTCCAGTTTCAGCAGCAGCATCCACGCCGTGTCTGCCTGATAAAAAAACGGCTTGCCTGTCGAGTCAACCAGATAACGCTTGTTCTCGCTGATCGATAGGGGAAACGCCGTTGGTGTCTCCGAGACGGGTTTGACCGAGACCGCAAAATGCAAATCGCGAAAGGTGCAGACATCCGGGAAACCGATCGTACCCGGGGATTGAGTCAATCGGGCCCTCCAATCGTCCGGGAATTCGGGCGTTCCTTCGCGGCGGATACCATGGCCGATGTACTTGTTCTCTGGATCGGGGGTATAGGTGCCGTAGTACTCGTTGGCCAGTGTCATTCCGCGATTCGGCGCGCGATCCGGAAACATCAACAGAAACGCGTATCCTCGCCGCGGCTCGATAATGAATTCGTCTTCGCCGGTGAAATCCAACTTGAGATAATCGCCTTTGGTTAACGTTTTTGGAAGCCGGCCCTCAACCACCCGTAACGGTAGATACGTTTCGCCTTCGAGATAATCATCCAACTCCGGAGAAACGGTACGATCAAACCGGCCCGCAAAGCCCGGCGTGCCGTGATCATTTAGCTTCGGCCGGCCCGTAACCTGAAACCATTGCACCGCGATCCGGGCCCCGGGTGTGTTTTCCAGCACGGCCAGATCCGCGTGCCCGATCCGCAGATACAACGCGTCAAGTCGGCATCGTTGGTCTCCGGCAAGAAACGTCTGTCCCAGATCTCGGTCTCGTTGCGGCTTTTGGCGATCGGCCCTGGAAAACACCGTGATCCCTTCGGGAGGATATTTGTTTGTGCTTACGGTCCGGTTGGACACAAAGCGGATACTGGTGTTTCCGCCGATGTCGTCGCGGGCATGATGGGCCAAAATCGACGGATCATTCTTCGGCGGAGCCAACGGTGTGGATGACGCCGTAATATCCAGGCCGGCGCGACATGCGGCTGTCAGCAAAAACAAACCGATCCCCGTCACTCGCAGTGTCAAACCGTAATTCATTCCCGCATGTTTCATCTTTCGTGCTCCTTCGGTTCCCTGAATCGAGTGATGATTGAGACAAATCCCGAACTCTGATCATTAGACGATCCGATATCCAAACCATGTTGGACGCAATGACAATCCGACATCGACAAACCACTTCAGATTGACACCCGTTACGAACTCACTCCTTGGCATCCGTTGTTGTGCCGCCGCAAAGGATCGTCGCGCCCGGCTCGCCGGGTGGCGCAATCCGTTCGCCGGTGTTCAGGCGAAAACCTCGGAACTCCGTACCGGTCAGCAGATCAATCGCGCGCAAATCCACCGGCTTGCGTGCCGTCAGCGTCAGCCCTGTGCGCTGAATGCCCACAGGTACACAAACGATCCGATTCCCCTTGATATTGCAGGTCATTGTCACACAACCCTCGGCGCCGATCGGCGAGTCCGGATCGTTGCCCTCAAGACGGTTCCAATTGGGCAGATCGCTCGGCAGAATCCGCGCGATCAAACGATAACTCCCGATAGCCGGAGTCTTTTCAAATTGCGTTTTCCCGAAAACGCCCGCCTGACAGTGAAACACGTACATTGGCAATCGCGATGCATACGCGTAGGCCGCCGCAAGAACAAGTTTGATCGGATCGGACTCGGAAGCGACCGACGATCCCGGACCGATCGGTTCGTTGCTGCTGACCGGCGGACACCCCGGCACCTGAGCCAACCGGCGGCAGTCGATGACCGGTCCCCAGCCGTCGTCCGCGGATCGATCACGACTGAAGTGCCACGTCGCAATATCGGCGGCGCTGTCGCGATAAAGCGCTTCGAAGGATCCTTCGTGGTTCGATGTGGTTGCGACGGGCACCTCGGTTCGCTCTGCGAGATACCGAGTGAATTCCCGCAGATCGGCCGTGCCCTCATCACCGGGAAAACCGTTTTGCCAGGCCTCGTTGGCAACCTCCAGCAGGATGATCTTGTGTTCTCGTCCCGCTACGACATCCGTCAGCATTCGCCGCATATGCTCGAACCGATCCGCCTTTCGAGGCATAAGCTGCGCATCGGCAAAGATCGTGATCTGCGTGCGCATCCCAAATCGGTCATACGTAAGATCGACCAGTCCCGCCAGCGACTGCCAGTACTCCGGCCACGCCATCACGTTTTTGCCTTCGCGGCTGGTGAAGGCGACTGGGGCAATCTCCAGTCCCTCCCATGCGCCGAACCATCCAACCATCGAAAGTACACGGGTGTAGTTAAATCCCTGTTGCGAAAGAAAAGCCAAATCGCTCTCCAGTCGCGGCCGGTCATTGCGATATCGCCATAGCGCCGTGAAGTACGATACTCCCAAACCCAGAAACGGTCCGCCGTCATCGACCAGCGAATGATCCTCGACGCGAACGCGACCGATTCGTACCCCTGCTTGAGAAATCGGTTGGATATCGAAAACCGACAAATCCCACGAATCACGCCACTGGATTTTGAGACCTTCTCCTTCGAAACGGATCGGCAACCAAATATATCGCGAATCCGGCAGATTGCTTTTGTTCCACCGATCCGCCATGAAGATAAAAGCGTCGGTCTTGCCCGCCACGGGAAAAACGTAGGTACTTTGTCCAAAAAAGGTTTTCTCGGCATTGGGTCCGACGCATGGATTTCCAAACTCCTTCCATGGCCCCCAGATCGAGTCGGCTACCGCCGCCCGCATTGGGTTGGGATCCCACCCCGTACAATCCGAAGCGAAGAAATAATATTTCCCGCCTCGTTTGAAAACCACCTGCGCTTCCATTCGCCGTTTCTCGAACACCCGGACAAACCTGCCCGAGTGTTTGAGCCAGTCATCTGAAAGCAGGGAGATGTACGTCGTGTCATTATTATCAGATGAATAGATTCGATACGCCTTTCCGTCGTCATCGACGAACAGCGTCTGGTCGCGGCTGTCCTGACCTTCCGGCCGCACGCTTTCCATATACGTAAACGGACCCGTCGGTGAATCGGCCACAGCAACCCCCGCACGGGCGGCCGCATAATCCGGGCTGTCGATGTGCATCCACATCACGAACTTTTTCGTTTTGGCGTTGAAAGCCACCTTCGGCCTTTCGACGACCTTCGACGGATGCAGATCATGTACGGGATTATCCCCAACGGCCTTAAGGACCAGTCCCTCGTCCTCCCACGACAGCAAATCCTTCGACGAATAACAGCGAATACCTGTCACGTCCACGCGATAACCATCCCAGTTCCGGTTGCTTTCCGGCAGCCATGTCTTGCCTTCCTTGTTCTCGCCGTACAGGTAATAGATTCCCTCGTGGTACATCACTCCGGCACCGTGGGCGTTAATGGGTTTTCCGGCCGTATCCAACCACACCTCCCCCGGCCGAATCGCACTGGCCGACAATGAATTGGTAACACCCACCAGGAAAACGAATAGCCAAAGTCGATACATCGTTCTTATTGTGAGTGTATTCATCATTGACTCACTCCTTGTTATTCATCGACCTCGATGATTTTTTCCGCCCGCGCACCACGTCCGGCGCTATCCCAGACAACCAGCGTGACACGGTACTTTCCCGCCGTCTCGAAGGTATGCTTCGGATTGGACGACACGTCGGCGATGCCATGATTAAAATCCCACAGCCGCTCGACAATATCCCCTTTTCCCGCTTTCGAGACACATTCAAACTGCGCCGGCACGCCGACCGTTAGGGTCTTGGGCATCCGAAAATCGGCTTCCGGGACCGGACTCGAAAACGGCTTGGTGGGTGGGAATACCCCTTTCTTGTCTTCTGAAACGCATTGGTTGAATTCAACGATTTTATCCGAAGATAATCCGGTTATTGAACCCTGCGCATTGTTCCTGAAGATGCAGCGAAGAAAAGTGATTGAATCCACATTCTCGCCGACGAACTGGACTCCAAAGGCGCCGTTATCGCGGAAGAGGCATTCTTCAAAAACCATTTCGCGGGTTGATCCGTTGAAACGAAAACCCTGCCCACCGGCTTGTGGATATCGAACGCGAGGATCGTTGTGAACGGTTGCCTTGAAACTACAGCGATACAGATACTGATGCGCGATTCCGCCGGTTTCGCCTTGAAACTGGGCGCCCCATTCGGCGCAATCGCTGATCGTGTTGTAACCCCAGAAGACATTGTTCTTGATTTCCTTGTTGGACACCGACAGGCCGATGGCGTTGCCGCGTTTGATCACATTGTCGGTCACGATCACGTCGCGGGCGATGATTTCAATGCCGTATCCTTTGAGCGAACCGTCATCGGTGCCGACGACATTTCGCCGCACCGCCGACCGGTCGCCCTTATCGACGCTGAGCCAGTGATCGATGATGTTGTCCTCGATCAGCGAACGCGGGCAGCCGCCCCAGATCTCGACACCCAATCCTTCCCCTCCGGATCCAGAGACTCGGTTTTTTCGAATGATAAGATCCGAGGAATGATCGCCGAAGATTCCGCCTCGCCCGGTATCGCAAATGACATTGCGTTCCACTCGATTGCGGATACTGCCCCAGGCCATCCGGATTCCGCCCCCGAATTCGGCGCCGATACCGATCCGCTCGATCCGACAATCGGCTATGAGGCTGTCGGTAACGCCTCGCTCCATCGTCGGATTGTTGCCGGAAAACATGATCGCATGGACAAAGTCGGCCTTGCCCCTGGCCAGATCGCGGATGGTCAGGTGGTGGAAATTCAATCGCCGCGAATTGCCCGCACGGATGCCATCCTGTCCCAGCGGACGATTCCGGCCGTCCAGCGTCAAATGACCGATCTCCACATCTTCACAGTCGATGACGAGGATAAACGGCTCCGATTTCTCGCCCGAGTAGGTGATCAGAGTCTTGTCCTGCCCGGCGCCGAGAAGCTTGACTCCGGTTTTCATCCTGACGGATTCTCCGAAATCATAAGTCCCCGCCGGAAGATGGAGTGTATCACCGGATTTGCATTGCTCAATCGCCTTGTTGATCGCGGCGGAATTCCGTTCCTCGACGGTGTCGAAGGAAAACGGTTGGATGTCCCTGGCGATCAATATGGGTACAATCAACAATAGAGGAATCGACAGGTTCAATATGCGGCCCCGCATTATCATGCTTCTCATGGTTGGCCCCTTCCCGTCACATTTTCCTTGAGAATGGCCGGTATGTCAGGCACGGCTGCCTGACCCTGGAAGTCCTGCAACATCAGGTTCGAGACATCGCGGAGCACCAGCGCGCTGCCCCACTTCGGTTCGGATTGTTCGCGGTCCCAGGAAATATCCACGCCGCGAAGCGTCAATCCGTCGACACCCTGAAACACCAGCCCGTGCGTGGCGCGTTTGTCCGGCAGATTCTCCGCCAGCATTTTCACCCGCAGGTTGGCGATCGTGATGCTCTCCAGCTTGCGATCCGTGTGGCCGGCGACCAGCGATGTACCGCGGGCGGTGCCCTGGGCGCCATCGATCGTGATGTCGCGAATCCGGCCGAGACGCGACTGAGGCGTTCGCTGCTTGAGCACAAACTTCATGACCTCCGCGCTGCCCCACCAGTTCCAATGTCGCCGATTCGTCTCGAAGCTCACATTGACGAATCGCACATCGCTGACCGTCGCCCCGTCCTGGACATTGATGCCAAAGACCTTGTTGGAATTGCGCACGATGATGTTGGAAAAGAGAATATGGCGGATGTCGGCATGGGTTTCCGTGCCGATCATCATCGGCGTCGAAGACGAGGTCAGGATACAGTTGTTAACTACCACATTTTCTACCGGACCGATAGCTCCGTCACCGCGACGGCCGAAACCATCGGTCTTGAGGCAAATTGCATCGTCGGCGGTGCAGATGATCGAGTCGGAGATAACAATGTTCGACGAGGAGACGATATCAATGCCGTCGGAGTTAACGCCGCGCTCCAGATCAGAATACAGAAAGATGCCGCGAATCCAGACCCGGTTGCAGTCCTGAAGGCGGACGTTCCACAGGGGCGCATTTTGAATCGTGACGCCCTCGATACGCACATCCTTCGAATCCTGAAGAACGAACAGATATTTCTGCACCTCCCCTTTGCGGTAATACCGCTTCATTTCCACCCCAGCCAGCCGTGCGATTTCCTGCTCTTCGGCAATTTCCGGATCCTGCCCTCGTACCGGCCCATATTCCCACTGGGCGTTTCCGTCGAATGTGCCGCGCCCCGTGATAGCGATGGACCTGGCCCCCCTGGCGTTCACCAGGGCCCGCTCATTGTCGGGCCAATCCTTTCGGTCCGGGCTCATCACCACGGTGGCGCCCGCTTCCAATCGGAGTTCCACTCCGTCTTTCAGCCACAGAGGGCCCGTAACATAACGACCCGGCGGCAAGTTGGCAACCCCGCCACCCTGCGCGGTACAGGTGTCGATCGTTGCCTGAATTGCCTTTTCGGTGGGTTCTTTGACGACATGAATTCCATCCGCGGCCGGCGCGGGGATCGTCCGGCACAATATCAGCATGCACAATACATAGGAGGTTGATTTCTTCATAATACCATTTCCTCTCCACTTCAGGATTATCGCAAAAGAACAAGGCAATCAAGGATTCGGTTTCGGCACATAGGCCTTCCGCAGCGCGTCGTATTGTTTTCGGCTGATGGGGATCATGGAGCCGTGCCGTGCCTTGGGCGTCATGGTGTATTTGTCCCAGTCGGGTCGCTGGTTGCCGGCCGGTTGAAACCACGGGCCCTCCAGCGAAGCCGCAACCGAAAGACCGTACGCCACGCCCGGGTACTGTTCATAGTAAAGGTACCATGCTGTACCGTCCGGCGAAGGGATCAAAGTCGGCGCCTCGCGAAAATTGGGGCTGATTGGCGTGCCCGGCTCAGAATACGGCCCCAGCAAACTCGGCGCACTGCAAATGCGAATGGATTTGCCCGTCGTCCAATCCAGCGTGGGGTAGCGTTCATCCTTGACGATAGCATAATAACGATCGCCAATCCGTCGTACGATCGTGTCGATCGTCGCCATATTCCATGCGAACAGCTTTCGCGGCGGATCGGAGAATTGCTTCAAATCCTTTGAAGTCACATACAGTGTCCGCTGGCCTGCCCAATACGGCTCGGGCAAATTTGTCGGCCCCAGATCGTGAGTTGTATGCCAGGTTACAAGAAATTGCGAGCTTGTCGTGTCATAGAAAATCTTCGGCGCCCCGATCCGCTGCATGGCCTTGGGATAATCCGGCACTCGCTTCAAGTCCGGTATGTAGTCCGCGTATTTCGTCCACGTGATCAGATCATCCGAGACCCAGAAGTTGATGTCCGGCCTGCTATCCCCGCGATTGCCGACGAGATAATACCGGCCGTCGTGGCCGCTGCAGATATCGGCATGGCCGCGATAGTCCTCGAACACCCGCTTGCCGTCGTTGAGCAGTTCCCAATGCAGGCCGTCCGTACTGACACTGTAATACAGCCGCCAATAATCGTTTGCCATCATGTGGGCGAACAGATACCCCTCATGGACGGGCGCTTGCCCCGCCTTGACCTGACCCGGCGGATCGGGCATCTGAGCATTTACGTTTGTCGCAAACAACAAGCCAAGTGCGACTATCCAACGATTTATCATAACAATCTCCACGATTTGTGATTCATTGATATCCGTCGTTCATTGTTCTGATTGACGGGTTACGATCGGAACGTATCCGACTTCGAGCCCTTTTGGCGGCGTGACGATTAACGCCGAATCAATCGCCGCCAGTGTTCCCATTTTCGGCGGGGGCATATAATCCTTGTCCATCGTCCAGTGCGCGTGGATCTTTTCGACCACGGCCTGGAGCCGGTTCTTTTCCGCGTCGCTCAGATCCGCATCCTGAAGCGACGGTTGATCGATAAACCGGTACCACGAATAGGTTACCACGCTGCCGTCGGATAGTTTGACCTGAAAAGGTCCGGCCTTGGGTCCCGGTTTCGACCAACAGGTTCCGCCGGATTCGGGCGAGGTATAGGATTGATTGGTGAGGGAAGATGCAAATTGTGCATTTTTGAGACCGGTTTCATCGGGTAAATCATCGGCACGAATGGCCTGCCATTCCTTGCCCTCTTGCCGACAATACTCCGGAAATGAGCCCCTCCGCATCGTGCCGGATCCGGGCTCTAAAACCGCCGGCTTCCATTGCAGGCCGAAAGTTGTTTCGTCGAAACTGGCCGTTTCAACCCAGTTGTCGAAACCCCGAATCGGCAGATTTTCCGAACCCTGTCGCAAGGATAACCGCCGCGCTTTACAGGGCGGGGTCATGGATGCCGCTTCGTCGAATTTTCCGGAGGCCGCATCGGATCCCGCCAGCCAGGCCTCCGCCGAACGATAGAGCGCATCTTTGGAATAATGTGTCAGATTGTGGATCAGGATCGTTCGGCCCTGTTCGTCGGCCGGAAACTGCAAACATGGGATGCGGGTGAAAACATTCCCTTGAGAATCCTGACTGACAAAGCGCGGCACGGTGTTGACCTCGATGGCGCCGCCGGTGACAAGACCTGGACGACTATCGAGACCGCGCCCCACGGCCGGTGGATGTCGCCGCGAAATTCGACTCCAGGTAACGGGTGTGTAAAAGGCCACAGGGCCCTTGAAATTCGCGGAATTGATAAACATCGTCCACGACTGATTGCCGGTGGGGATCGGCAATCCCGCCGTCGTGGCCTTGGCCTCGGTCAGCGGCAGGACCATCCACGCATAGCCGAACAGCTCGCCGCAGGTCCCTTCACGAAAGGTCAGGCCGTCCGGCGGCACCAGCAACCAGGGGCTGAGCTGCGCGATCCCCATCTCATCGGGTTTAAGCGCCGTGGTGTCGCCGAAACCCCAGCCGGGCGAGGAAATTTCATGATTATAGCCATTGGCAGTCCCGTTCATTCTAAATTTGGCCGTCGTCGATCCGAATCGCGTGCTGGCCCAGAACCCCAGCCCACCCTCGATCGTCTGAAAGACATCGCGATAGCTCGGACCCCTTTCGGGCCAGTTGTCGCGGGCCACCGTCCCCGTCGGCAGCAGCGGATAATCCACCTTGCGATTTTCCGGAACGATCCAGATCGACGCCAGCCCGATCTGAAAATCCCGAAGCGGTTTTTCCACCAGCGGCCAGGCGGTCGAGTAGAGACTGACTCCATACCCATACTCTTCCGGCGGGGCCGGAACGTCCATGCTGACATAGCCCGCCAATCCCCGCGAGACAAGTCGGGGTACGGCTACTCCGGGGGCAGAGGAAGCCGATTGCGAGAGGAGCGTTTTCATCCCTTCGCCCAAGGCATTCCCGACGAGGAAATAGGTTTCGGCGTTTCCAAACTCGTGATGGCCGTGTCCGGGATTGGGAGACTCCTCGGGCGAGCGGACAAAGTCGTGGGTCTGGACAAACAGAACCGTCCCCTGAAATTCCGGCCGAGCCGCGGCGGCGGCCTGGGCCTTGCGAATCCCGATCCATTGTGACTCCGTCGGATGTACCCACGGTCCTGTCAGTTCCCCGATGACAAACGGCAAATGCGGAGCGTTCAGGTCCCTGCGTACATCCCTGATGAAATTAACCAGGTTCTGCTCATATTCAGGCACGGCATTTTGGGGATCGCATCCATCGTTCCATCCGTGATACCAAACGAAGCCCGCCAGTTCGAAACCTCCGCCGTCATAACCGGGGAAATCGGCCTTGAGATTGGCCATCGCCTCGCGGGTATCCGCAAGCATTTTATTGTAGTAGGGCCCGATCGTACCACCTGAACTCGGCGGCCGAAAGTCCGCGTACAAGCTCTTGCCGCCCCAGGCGGTCTTGATGAGCAGGATCTGGCTGTCGAAGGCATCGCCGATGACATGGCCGAACTGCAACTCCGGCCCGAAATGATGCCGACCTTCGTAGGGTGTAAATCCCAGCGTCAGAGAACCCGTCTTGGCCGGTGCATTCTCCGGTTTATAGCGCACCCACACATCCTCACGGATGGTCCAGCGGTCCTGGTCGTCTTTGAGATGTCGAACCCATGCGGCTTTGGCCGGGTCGCGCATCAGAGCAATCAGGGTGCCCTTGCCGTCGTTGTAATCCCTGCCATCCAAGTCCGCGACGGCCTGACCTTGCATGTTCGACTGTCCCGCGAGAATGAAGACCTTCACCGGGCTTTTGCCCGCCTGCTTCGACGGATTGTCTGAAGCCGCTTGCAGGACAACCGCGGATTGCGCGAGAAAAGCCAGAGTGAGAATCACGATCTGATTCGTGCCAACCGTTTGCTTTCTCATTCCCATCGATCCTTTCATGGTTCGGTTTGTTTACCCATCCGTTCTGTTCGACTTGCTCTTCTACGATAGCCCGATCCTCCCGCGATCGTATGATCCTCCCGGCCTTATGGCTCGATTCGGAGTATCGCCCTTCGATACGCAAACAGCTTCGGCGATCCGTTGTCCTGAACCTGCAGGATCACATGAATTGTCGCGGGTTTGGGCGTCTTGGTTCCGAATTCGGGCACGACCCAACTTGTGCTTTCGCCGCGATCGCTGCCCAGATCGACCTTGCCGTCGAAGGTCCCCGCCTCCGGATACACAAACCAATTCATACTCACGGGATGTCGATCGGGATCGTTCGATCCTGCAGCGGACAACACGATCGTCTGGCCGGGCATGGCCGATAGTTCGAGAATTCGTTTGGAGGAATCTCCATTGAGCGTTGCGACGGGATTGTGATTGGCCTTCTGGTATTCATCCGCCACACACCAATCCATCCGCGCGGCGAAATCGTGCTGAAAATGTTCGCGCCATCTCCAGATCGTCGCCGGATCGGAGGTTTCGGTCTTCCCGTTGTCCGCCGTTACTGTATCCCGGCTGAACTGGTTGTTCGTCCAGATCGGTCGTGTCTCGCCGTATGATTGATAAAGCGCGTACCGGCCGCCCCATCCGCCGTAACCCGGGCTGATCGACCAGCCCAGGCCGTTGCGAATCAGACCCAGAAACGAGGGCGTGTCGCCTTCCATGATATAGGCCAATCGGGGATAGAAAGAACCTAATGGGCCATGATGGTTGATGATATGCGCCTCCAGCCACGGATTATCCACCAACTCAAACTTGTGAAGCGGCCCGTTCTTGTAATGCCGGTCGCCGCTGATACCCGTCCAGGTCGCCCGCCAGTATTCCATCCAGTCGGTCGTGCTGGGACTGACGATATAGAACAAATCGGGAAATTCCCGTCGCAGCCACGATCCTGAATCATCCTGATCCGAAATAGTATAAATCCGAAGCTTGGCGATCAGGTTCTTTAATTCGGATCCCGATCGCTCTCGGCGGGCATCGGACAATGCCTGGGCAAGCGTATTCGCTCCGCCCCATACGCTCACCCACAGCGGCCGATCGTCGGACGTGTCGGCCATCGCCAGAAGATGCCGTGAACCGTCGGTGGCTTTCCCCTGCCCGACTGCCGCCATGCCGTATTCGGTCTGGCCGGTCTTTGTGACAGCCAGCAGTTGCTCCGTGGTTGGATATCCGAAGCTGTGGGTAAATTTCCAGTCGCACCAGGTCCACGTCGCCCCATGATCTTCGGACCACGCGAGTTGCGAATTGCCGACATTCCGCGCCAAAAGATACAGAATCCCATCCACGCAGAGCAGCCCGCTGGCTTTTCTTCCGAGCTTGTCGTTGCCGACGGCCTCCAGCGTTGGAGCAGGCAGGTTTTCACCGCGGATATCCGGCGGCATACCGCTCACGCGGGCAAGGCCCAGGCTGAGCTTGTCCCTGAGCTGCGGAGCAAAACCGTTGCCGTCGCCGTATGCGCCGTACAAAGCATCGTCATCCGCCCAGGTCAGCGGCCAATTGTCGCATCCTTCGGCCAGCCGGATGATGGTGTCCTTCGGCGCCCATTGAATTTCCCTGATGACGGGACTGGGAGGGTAAGGCGGTTCTTTCTTCGCCGTCATTGTGTTGACAATACATTCCATGAGCGGATTGAAGAACTGCTGTTCCATCGCGGAGTTAAAGTCGGCCCCGAGCGCCTGGCCGTTGCGCACGGCGATCAGTTGCAGGCTCGGCACGACGAGCACAACTTGATGACCCGCGCCCGCGCCCCAGTAGGCGTCGCGCGGAAGCTTGGCCATCGTGCCGTCGTTGTTGCTCCACCATCCGATGCCGCCGTTATGCGGTGTCCCGACGTCGCGCGTAACCGCCCGCACGGCGTCCGTGCTCAACAGACGACAATCTTGCCGGAGGCCTTCGTGCAGCATCAATTGCCCCACTCGGGCCGTGGCCCGGGCGGTAAAGCTTCCGCCTCCCCATGAACCGATCAGCGGCAAACCATCCACCACAAAGGTCTGTCCGTAACCGGCCGACCAATCCTGATCGCGGATGCCGATCGGCCGCATGACGCGCTCGCGCAATCGTGATAACTTCCTCTCCGTTGGCTCCCCCTTTCTCGAACTCCACAAAATCCGGCCCCATCGCCGTGAACGTGTTATGATACGATACGCCCCAGTTACACATGTCATCGGGAATAAGTCCGTCAAAGATCCCGCTGGCCAGCCGGAAATATCCCCGATTGATTTGACCGGTTTTCATCTCATCGCCATCGAATCAACAGGCCACCCAAGGCAAGTAGCATCAACGACATCGGTTCAGGAATGATCGTAAATTTGATGTTGTCGATGGCCGGAGAATAGCCGTATTGCGTTCGGTCGATCAGTTGAATTCGGAATGACGAATCGTCTCCCCATGTCCCTTTCAGAACCTTTGTCAGGGCATTATAAGTATAATCTTTGACGAGCATCTCAATATGGGGAACCCATACAAGCTCCGCCGGTTGACCTTCAT
>CAYLSB010000076.1:0-22671 GCA_964386005.1 uncultured Pirellulales bacterium
TCGCAGACTCAAACCAGAAAAAATATTTTTTGGGCTCATTACTGCGTAACTTGGGCTAAACAAGTCGGCGACCTGGAAATCCGAATACGGCCGGATGGCAGTCTGGTTTTTGTGGCCCCGGACCAGAGCCTGATGGATCTGGCCGAGACGCTGGGACGGCAGGAACAGCAAACAAAAGAACCTAAAGAAAAGGACAACCATGGCAGAACCGACGGACAAGACAAAGACACCGACCACAACGAATGAGGCCGCGACAGCCCGAAAAGCGGGCGAGCTGGAGATTCTTATCCGGGCACGATATCCTCTGATCTATGTGGTCAGTTGGGAAGAGCAGCGAGTTCTCCAGGAAGCCATGCGCGTCGCCTCGCGATTGAACAAAAAAGTGTTCGAATGGTCTGTGACAATGGGGCTTGTACCGGCCGGGACTTCCATTCAATCGCAAAAGCAAAAAGACACCGCTTCGCAGGATCCGCTTGTCGCCCTGGATAATCTGATCGAGCAGGTCGAACCGGCACTCTATGTATTCAAAGATTTTCATCCGTTTCTCAAAGGACAGAACATGTCGGTTGTTCGGCGACTCCGGGAGATCGCGGAGTCGCTGAAAAATACCTTCAAAACCATTATTATCATTAGTCCCATGTTCCAGATGGCTCCGGAATTGGAAAAAGACCTGACGGTTATCGATTTCGACCTCCCCAAGGAAAACGACATGGCAGCGTTGCTGGACCGTGTGGTTCAGGAAGTCAAGGATAATCCCAAGGTTACGATCAAGCTCGATGGGAAACTACGGGAACAAATCATTCATTCTCTTCTGGGTTTGACGCTCTCCGAAGCGGAAAATGTGTTGGCCAAGACGCTGGTACAGAATCGATCGCTGGATGCAAAGAGCGTGGATGTGATCCACGGCGAAAAGAAACAGATCATCCGCAAAAGCGGCCTACTGGAATATTACGACGCCGAGGAGAACCTGGACTCGGTGGGGGGGCTGGATGAATTGAAGGCGTGGCTGATTCGCCGGGCTCTGGCTTTTTCGGACAAGGCGCGTCAATACGGCCTGCCGGCTCCGAAAGGCGTCCTTCTCCTGGGAGTTCAGGGTTGTGGAAAGAGCTTGATGGCAAAGGCCATCAGTAATATCTGGAAACTGCCCTTGCTGCGTTTCGATATCGGCCGGGTATTTGGAAGTCTGGTCGGATCGTCGGAGGAAAATGTCCGACGGGCAATCCAGGTGGCCGAGTCTGTCAGTCCGACAGTCCTGTGGCTGGATGAAATCGACAAGGCCTTTCGCGGAACGCGTTCCAGCGGGGCAAGCACCGATGGCGGGACGTCGGCCCGAGTATTCGGTACGTTTCTGACATGGATGTCGGAAAAAACGCGCCCCGTATTTGTGGTAGCCACCGCCAATGACGTAACCGCGCTTCCGCCGGAATTGCTTCGTAAAGGGCGCTTCGATGAAATCTTTTTTGTGGATTTACCCAGCACGGCGGAACGCAAAGAGATCTTCCGCGTCCACTTGAAGAAACGCAGTCTCAATCCAGATCAATTTGACATGGATCGATTAGCCGGAGCTTCGGTTGGATTCAGCGGGGCGGAAATTCAGGAAGCGGTCGTCAGTGCCATGTTCGATGTTTTCTATGAGCAGCGATCGATGGCGACGGAGGATATTGTCGGCAGCATTCAAAAGACTGTTCCATTGTCCAAAACCATGAGCGAGAGTATGGATGAGTTGCGGGACTGGGCTCAGGGCCGTGCACGATCGGCAACCAACCGCGTTGCCGATGAAAAAGCCGGCATGGGAAAACGGCAGATTGAAATTTGACATATCCAAAGGAGTTTGAAGGGAGACGAAGATGAGTACGGTGTTTGTATTGGCTCCGGTCGTAATGGCATCTTGGCCGATTATATCGGCCGCCGTAGCTGCGGCCGCCGTGGGAATGGGTTTGGCTGTTAAGGAATGTATCCAAGAGGAGATGGCCGAAGAGGTCAATGCCTCGCAGGCTGTTGAGGTGGAGCTGGAAGAAAGTCAGGTCACAGGAACGCTGGCCACCGATCAGCAGATTGTCTTGACCAAGGGTGAAATTGAATTGCGGATAACGCGGGATTCACGAGGCCGATGTAAAGTATGTGCCCGTGGCAAAGGAAAGACCAAAGCGGAACTGAAACAGTTAGCCGATGAGTTTACACAGAAGATGATTCAGTCTTACGCGTATCACAGGACCATGACCGAACTGAAAAACAAGCAGTTTCAGGTGGTCAATGAAGAGGTCATGGAAGACGGGACCGTGCGAATCAATGTTCGTCGGTGGGTGGATTAACCATGGTACAACATGAAATCGAAATTCGAATCGCTCCGAACGGCAAGGTGAAGGTACATGTCAAAGGTGTCAAAGGAAAAGGATGCCTGGAGTACGCCAAATGGCTGACAAAGGTTCTCGGCAGAGTCGAAAACCAGCAATTGACCAGCGAATACTATGAGCCGGAGACGAAAACCAAAATAAATCTTCAGCAGGAACTCAAGAGTCACGAGTGATTCATGCGATGTCCGCGCTGCCAGTTTGAGAACATGCCCGGTCTGGATCGGTGTTTCCAGTGTGGCTCGGCATTGCACGCCGAGGTGGGATCCATCAAGGTTCACCCGCCCCGCATGGCCGGATGGAAACGTCCCATTCGCGAGTGGCTGCGTTGCCTTCGGAATTGGAATATATTTCCCCAATCGTTTAGCCGCATTGGATTACCCGTTTGGTTGCATCAATGGATCGGGGAAAGTTATCTCGGGATTTTCCTTTCTAGTATTCCCGGTTTGGCTCATCTTATTCGCGGACAATTTCGAACGATCCGAATCTGGATCGCGGTATGGGCCGGCTTGTTATTTCTGGCCTTGTTTTTCTATGGAGGATTCTGGGGATTCATATTTTTGGGATTTGCGTTGGGGGTTCATGCATGGATTGCCTGTCGTGCCGGCTTTTTTCAGGAACATGAGAGTCTCCAGTCTCGAATGGTGGGTGTCGTCGTGGTTTCCATCGGATTGTATATCCTATACGTTGCAGTCGGCCGAATCGTGTTATCCGATATCATCGGGGCTTATTCGGGAGTCCTCTCTCCTTTTTATCGTATTGAAGTGGGTGATTATCTCCTGTCACGTCGCAGTTTGATTGAGACCGAAAAATTGCATCGGGGTACTCTTGTCGTAGTCAACCTCCGGCGGGTAGCCGGAGGAAATATGTACCAGAACGTTGGACTCCATGACGTGGTTCAAGTGTGTGAGATCATTGCTTTGGCCGGAGAAAATCTGAAAATTCAGAAGGATCGTTTTTATATCAATGATGTGGAACTGGATCCCGAGAAATATCCGGTACCCAGCTGGTTGATTAATCACGATCTGTCCACTACAATTCCAGTGGATTCGTATTTCATCATTGCGGAGTTTGGCGGCCGTCGATTTCGGCCGGAAGAGATTATTCGCGCTTGCACGATTCCGATGCAACAAATCGAGGCCAAAGCCGTCCTACGATGGCATCCTCTGCATCGAAGAGGTTGGATCAGGAATATGGAATGAACCGATTTTCGAGTTTAGAATTTGGGGATGCCGACAAATCCGGCGGTAAGGGGACTGGGGTACCGATTCGGGATGAACGATATTTTCTCAGTCAGGCCCTGGTACGTTATCTGTCAGGAGAATTCGAAGAAGCCCTTCGGGATTATTCCAGGGCCCTGGAAAAGAATGCTGCAGGTTTCGCCGGTTGGATCGGCCAGTTATGGATGCTGTTGGAGTTGGAAGAATATCCGGAAACCCTTGTCTGGGCCGATCGTGCTTTAGAGTTATTTCCCGAACATCCGGACTTGATTGCCGCCAAGGCGGTCGCCTGCCTGCGTGGCGCACGCCGAGACAAAGCCATCGAATATTCGGATAATTCCGTTGCCCGCGAAAACACGACACCGTATGCCTGGCTGGCACGCGCCGAAGTCATGTTGCAGAAAAACCCCCGCATCGCCGAAAGTTGTATCAGTAAGGCATTAGCTATGGCCGGATCTCATGCCAATCGATTCGGTTTGGAGGCGGGACGACTTTTGTCCCGTTATCGGAAGTACTCCGCGGCCCTGGAACTTCTGCGCCGGGCCATACAGGATTTCCCGAAATCCGCGTTAGCGTGGTATGAACTGGGTTGTTGCCAATCAGCGCTGGGCTTCCGGGATGAAGCCATTACCGCTCTGGAACAATGTCAACATCTTCGTCCGAAGTGGTCTTGTGCGGATCAGGCCATCGGTCGGGCTCAACGAAATCCGCTCGCACGGCTGTTTCACCGTATATTGAGGACCTGATCGATGGAAATATCGTCTGAAATGCTTCGAATCCTGTCACTCGCTCGGCGGGCCAATGCCTCGGATATCCACATCGTGGCCGGTCTGCCGCCGCTATTTCGGATCAACGGTGAGATCATTCTGGCTGATGCTCCGCCGCTGGATCAGGCCGATACCAAACGTCTGTGTTACGGCATGCTCAACGACGAACAGCAAAAGGTATTCGAACGGGATTGGCAGTTATGTTGCAGCGTGTTTGACGAAAACTTCGGTCGATTCCGCGTTTCCATCCTCTACCATGCCAACAATCCTGAAATGGCCCTGCGTCCCGTAACCGACAAAATCCCGGATCGTGATACCCTTCGTCTGCCCCCGCAAATGGATGACCTGACGCGCCTATCCAACGGTCTGATCCTGGTAACCGGCCCGACCGGAAGCGGCAAAACCACCACGCTGAATTACATGATCGATGTAATCAACAGCGAACGTCGCTGTAAGATCAATACGATTGAAGATCCCGTCGAGTATATTCACCCTCGTAAAAAAGCTGTTATCGTCCAGCAGGAACTTCATACCGATGTCAAGTCATTTGACAAGGCCCTGATCCACGTCCTTCGTCAGAATCCCGATGTGATCTGCGTCGGCGAAATGCGTGACCTGGATACAACAGCCACAGCCCTCACGGCCGCGGAGACGGGCCATCTTGTCATCGCAACCTGTCATACGCCCAATAGTTTCCAGACGATCGAACGAATCGTCGCCATCTATCCGGAAATGCAACAGCCCCAGATCATCAACCAACTGGCCAACTGTCTGCGGGCCGTTCTCGCCCAGCGGCTGATTCCCACGGTTGATCGGAAAGGCAGAGTCCTGGCCACCGAGCTATTACTGATGGATGCACCCGCGCGCAAACACATACGTGACCGGGAATTCCACCAGTTGGTCAGCGTCATCCAGATCGGTCGCCGAAAAGGAATGCATACAATGGATGACAGCTTACTCGATTTATACCAGGCCGGAGAAATTAGCTATGAGGCCGCCCTTACCAATGCCAACAATCCGCAGGAACTCCGTGAAAGAATCCATCCGGATGCCAAATCTCAGTAAGAGATCTATGGAACGTCCGATGCGGCTTCAACAACATGAACGGATCCTATTCCGTTCCATTGTGGGATGATCCTTCGATGTTCCTTCCCTATTCCTATGACATCCTGTACGACAGACGGCCGTGGATGGCATACTTCTTGATTCCGATAGCTGTGATCCTCAGTATTGGTTATGTGGAATCTTTTGATACATATATGATGGAATGGGGGGATACTTTCGATGGGGTTCCAACTCAACCAATTTTACCGATTGACGGATTAATTCCGATTACTCCAATAATTGTATTGATCTATCTGGTGATATCAGCATTTTACCTCTGGGTTTTTGGAATCGCTATTTGCTCCAAGATCGGGAATATATTGTTTACAATATTTCTGATCGGATTGTCATTATCTCTTCATATCTTATGGGGAAATCGCAATGTTCATGATTTTCTCCCCATGAGTTGCCTGATTGAGTGGTTACTCGGAATGTGTCTGTTTTACTGGCCAACAAACTCAGTGGATTGTTTTATCCTGATCCCGATGAAAACCAGCTTTTCGCTTTCGACATGGTGGATGGTGTTGATCTGGTTTGGGTTTGACTTGTTTCTGGTCGTCGTTTATGAATTGGCAACGTCATTGATCGTCCTGCCCCTGTGCCTGGTCGGAGGCATTGTGTGCGCGGGCGTTCTTCAGAGGATTGGAATTGCGGTCATGGATCCCGAAGATCGTACGCTGTGGCAAATCCTCCAACGTCAACCGGAAGTCGATCACACGGTGGAGGACTTGTGGGCCGTTCGGAAACAAAATGAGAATCAACATCGAACGGAACCTGATTTGCCTCTTCCTGCATACTCACCTCCCGAAAAAGAATCAAGCCAGGAACGTGATATCCTCTGTCAATGTGGTCGGTGGATTACATTGCCCCAATCCACGGATGAAAAAACTGTTCGATGTCCTCATTGTTCACGTCCCCTTCGATTTGTCTGACGGCTGAATTTGTTAATTTCTGCACACAATCCCTTCCTCCTCCATCAAAAGGATACAGGCAATCATTAATCCAATACTTGATCATCCTTGCTACATTTATTCCGTCGTTTTGTCGCACTTATCGGACGTGAAGCCCGCCGTTTACGTTTCCTACGTTGCCCCATCGTACCTTATTGTGAAGAATATGAGTGAGGTATATATTCTGTAAGTTCTTTCCAGAAAAAGGGATACAATACATTGGCAAGATGGAAACGGAATGGATCACCGGCGGGATCGGATTATTTCATTCATCCGTCTGCCTTTGGGGATTGAACCCTTGTATTTTGCATCAGTTTTTTGTATAATCATTAGTTATGGATTGTTTCAGCACCTCGGCTTATCGGCTATGCGTAGAATCCAACCGGTCATTTGAAATGGAAACTGTCGGCGGAAATATCTAGGTGATGATGGTCCGTTTGTACCGGCATTGCACGTCGGTTCTGTACGTTGACCGAAACGAATTTGTATTCCGTGCCTGACGATCAGGCAGGAAGGAGGGTGGTTTTGTGAAGTACTCGCTTATTTTGTGGAGTATGGTATTCGTAAGTGCGCCGGTTCTGGCCGCACGCTATGATATCTCTCTGGACCCCTCTCAGTGGATACCGCATACAACCATTACGGGGACCTATACCAAGACGTCCACGCCGGAAGGATACCTGCGCGTTACCATGACCAGCGGCCATGGAGATATTCGACTCCGCAATGCAAGTACCTTCCCCTTTCAAGAAGGGGCTGTGCTTCGCTATAAGTGGCGAGTGTACGCGCCCGCAGGTTATTATTGTGCCGTCAATGATGTTCTTGGTTCTGTGTACGCAATCGGTAAAGCCATGACGACCGACCATTCCTGGGCCGGCAGCATTGTCATCGCCGCAAACCGCTGGATCTGTACCGAGGTCACCATGGCTCCCGGCAGAGTCGTTTCGTATGCCTATCGTTATGACAACTATGCGGGGTCCCTCATTCAGCAGGGTAGTACTACATTGACGGAGGCCCAATATGCCGCTCTGTCAACGGCATTCTTGTATAAAAGGATCGTTGACAACTATTATATCAATACCTATTACGACATTGCCGAGGCCTTTGTCGAGTCGCCGGAGTTCAACGTCTCGATTACCTCTCCGGCGGATTCATCGTACCTTCTTCCGGACCAAACTCTGAACCTGTCCGCTTCCGCGTCCGATGGACAGCCGCCGTATTCATTTGAGTGGCTATCCGATCGCGACGGAATTCTGGGTTCCGAACAGAATCTCAGTATCCCCGGCCTTTCACCGGGCACACATGTATTGAGCGTTACCTGCACGGATGATGCCGACGATGTCGCGCAGGATAACATCACAGTCTATGTCTCCGATCCCCCTGAACTTCAGGATATCGCCGACCATTCCATCACCACGGGAAGCAGCTATACCGGGCCGACTCCGCGATTGGTTGGACCGCAGATTCCTGTAACATATTCACTGGTGCAGAGTCCGACGGGGATGACGATCGACTCATCCACGGGAATCGTTTCATGGCCGATCACGGATGTATCCGGCAGCCCCTACACGATTACGATTCGCGCTCAGAATCCCCTCGGTTCGGATGACGAAAGCTGGGTATTGACCGTGATCCAGACTCCGGGAATCACATCGGACATCTGGAGCAGAATCTACGCCGGTACCGGCGCTCCCACGCCCAACGACTATGCCGCGCACGTCGCAATTGACAGTCTGCAGAATGTCGTCATGTGCGGATATACCACCGGCGCATCCGGCCAAGGACTGAACGCCTTGTTGGTCAAATACAATCCGATGGGCGAGGTTCTCTGGTCGAAAATCATTAATGCTCCTCCCGCATCCGGCAAAGCGGAGTTCAATGATTCGTTCGCCGATGTCGCCGTGGACAGCCAGGATAATGTGATCGTCGTTGGTACGATTTCGGGTACCTTTACGAACTACGTTAGTGGTTCCTACCACACCGCCTGGCTTATTCAGAAGTACACACCCGACGGCCAGACGTTGCTATGGCAGAAAATCTGGCAGGATAACTATCCGGCGTGGAGTCCCTGGCAAAGCGCCAACGGCGTTGCGATCGATGCGGACGACAATATCCTTGTGACGGGAAGTTCCTTCGGTTACTGGGACAGCACGCGACACCAGTGGGTGACATTTAAATTCAACAAGGATGGGGGCGTGATCTGGGGTCCGGTCCGCGCCAACTTCGCAAGCGACGAGAACCTGCCGGACATCTCCTACGGGGTCGAGGTGGATTCACAGGGTAACGCGGTTGTCGTCGGTATCAAGGGCGTTTCCGGTTCGGGTGATTATCGTAATTTCGACTGGTATGTCCGCAAGTACAATGGCGCCAACGGCACCATGATCTGGCATGATACCTACAGCGGTTCAGCCAATCTTGCGGACTATACCCGCGCGGTGGCCTTCGATGATCAGGACAACGCGATCGTCGTCGGTTACACCAACAAAGGAACGAATAACGGCTCCGGCGCCAACTATGATTGGTTGATGATCAAATATTCCCGCGATGGTTCCGGCAGCGCGGGGCAGCGGCTCTGGACCAAGACCTATGAAAGCGCAACCGGCCGAAGCGAAAGCTGTAATGACATAGTGACCCTCGATGAAAACGATTTCTTTGTGGCCGGCAGCATGTCCGACGGAACCGTCGTTCATCGACGGCTGGCCAAAATCAGCGGTATCGACGGTACTCTTCTCGCCGAACAAATCTGGCCCAGTCAATACACGCAGTATTATACCGGCATTTCTCGTAGAGATCATTTGGTTGCCGCATCCGCCCTCATTTCCAATGGCACAGATAACGATGGTTTGACAGTTCTGTTGACTACGGAGTTTGCCGTGCGCATCCTGACTCCGGAATCCTACTCCTACTTTGAACAGGGCAGTCCTGTCAGTTTCACCTCCGAGATCGTCGGCTTTGCAGAGCCGCCATACTTCTTTACTTGGTCCAGCAGTCTGGACGGCGTATTGGGAACTTCCTCGAATTTTGACATTTCCACCCTTTCGCTTGGTCAACATGTCATCACCCTGGAAATGGTATATGGACTCGGCGAAACGACTCATGCTTCCATCGTCGCCAATATCATTGTTCCGCCGCAAATCGAAGACGCCGCCGATCAGACGACTTCGGATGATCATGCCTGGACTTTCCCGGCCCCGGCCGTAAACGCGGGTTCACAGCCGATCACATGGTCGCTCGTTTCGGCTCCCGCCGGAATGACGATCAACGGCAACACGGGAGTCATCTCATGGTCCACGCCGATCGTAGGACTTCACTCCATCACAATTCGTGCGACAAATCCCGTTGGAACGGATGACAAGAGCTTTACGCTTGAAGTCCTTGCCGTTCCGCAGGTTCAGGATATTCCCAACGATTCCGTTCTCGACACGGATTCCTACAACGGCCCCGTTCCTGTTCTGAGTAAAGGCACCGCTCCCGTTTCATGGACGCTCGTCAATGGCCCGGCCGGTATGACCATCGACGAATCCACCGGCCAGGTTCAGTGGCCGATCCCTGTTCCTTCGTTTACCGCTTTTACGATCGTTATTCGGGCGACAAACGCCGTGGGTTTCGACGAAGAATCATGGAATCTTACGGTTCTTAGCGCCCCATTGCTTCAACCTCTTTCCGATCAGTCGGCCAACGAAGGCCAGTCCTATACCCGTACAACCCCGGCCCTCGTTAAGGGAACCTCGCCGATTCAATGGTCGCTCACGAGCGCACCGGAGGGTATGACCATCCACTCGACAACCGGCGTCATCACCTGGCCCAATCCCGTTGAAGAGGGTAGTCCCTTCGTGGTGACGGTCCGTGCGGAAAATACATGGGGTACCGATAGTAAGAACTTTAATCTCAACGTCATTCGCCCGCCGGTCATCGATGAGATCGCCGACGCCGAAGTCGTGGATGGCTCTTCGTACGCTGCGCCGCTTCCTGTCCTGTTGCAGGGTACGCCTCCGATTACCTGGTCTCTGCCTGTTCATCCGTCCGGAATGACGGTCGATTCATCGACCGGCCAGGTTCGCTGGCCGACGGTTCCAGCCCTGGAAGGACCTCACACGGTTACCCTTCGGGCATCGAATGCGGCCGGCGTCGATACCGAGACCTGGCAGATTACTGTTCGTATCACGCCCAATCTGGCCGCGATTGCCAATCAGGAAATCGTCGAAGGTGAACCTTATACGGGTCCATCTCCCGTCTTGATCAAAGGCACACAACCGATCACGTATGATCTTGTTGAATCTCCCGCCGGGATGACCATGGATTCGCAAACCGGCGTTGTTTCGTGGATCAATACCACCTCCGTCGGAACGCCTCATCGCATCACCATTCGAGCGGCCAACGCATGGGGCAGCGATCAGGTTACCTGGACGCTTCATGTCGTCCGTGCGCCCGTTCTGGCCGATATTCCGGATGCCTCGATCACGAAAGGCAAGGTTTACTTCGGTCCGACGCCAACGCTTGAAGACGGCACATTACCGGTCACATGGACTTTGGTTTCTGGTCCGACAGGAATGACGATTAGTAGCACCACAGGTCGGGTGATCTGGACCGGTACGCCCATTGCCGGTCCTCATACGATTACCATTCGTGCATCGAATCTGGCGGGTTCGGATGATGAATCGTGGATCCTCGAGGTCATTGCTCCGCCGATTCTGGGCGGAATGAACAATGATTCGGTTATGGAGTACATCGCGTACACCGGCGCTGCGCCGAGTGTCCTTGAAGGCACTCCGCCGATTTCGTTCTCTCTGGATGCGGGTCCCTCAGGAATGCAGATCGAACCGGAAACGGGAGTCGTGTCATGGGCACAAGCCCAGCCGTCACTGACGCCTTATACCATTCGTATTCGTGCCGCCAACGCCGTTGGAGCTTCGACATCTCAATTCGCACTGACGGTTCTGAGTCCGCCATCCATCCAGACTATCAGTGACGCACAAGTTGCCGAAGGCACATCCTATTCTTCACCGCCTCCGCAATTGGTCAAAGGAACAAGTCCTGTAACCTGGTCACTTTCGGAAGCCCCGGCTGGAATGCAGATCCATCCGGCGACCGGTGTCGTCTCATGGAGTAATCCCTCGGCGGATAACAGCCCTTATACGCTCACGACGATCGCCACAAATGAATATGGACAGGATAGAAAAACCTGGCATCTGAATGTGATTCGGATCCCGATCATCGCCGCCGTCGATGATATCGTTGTTGTTGAAACGACGGCCTATTCTGTTCAGCTCCATCTCACGCAAGGCACATTGCCGGTTCAATGGTCGCTCACGCAGGCGCCTGCGGGCGTGACGATTAATTCTTCGGGTCTGGTCTCATGGCCGGTGGTACCTGCCGTGGCGGGTCCGCATACCGTAAAAGCCCGAGCGTCGAACCTCGCCGGGGCGCACGAAATCACGTGGCACATCACCGTACGAATCCTGCCTGTGATTGCGACAATAGCCGATGCATCGATTGTCGAAGGCCTGACGTACACGGGTCCGACGCCACAACTGGTCAAGGGAACATTGCCGATTACCTGGTCGCTTCTCGAAGGTCCCGCCGGTATGGTCATGGATCCGGATAACGGTGTGGTCTCCTGGACTCAAACGACGGCCGTCGGCAATCCGCATCGCATTACAATCTCTGCCGCCAATGCATGGGGAACAACTCAACGAAGCTTCAACCTTACGGTGATTCGTATTCCCGTCATTGCCGAAGTGGACGATTCCTCAGCCGTTCAGGGCGGAACCTACATCAGTAAACGGCCTGTTCTCGCTGACGGAACCGCTCCCGTAACATGGACGCTGATTTCCGGCCCGGCAGGTTTGGTGATTCATGACAATGGAGTCGTCTCCTGGACGCCGGTATCGGAAGTTGGAAGTCCGCACTCCATTACAATTCGAGCCGCGAATGCGGCGGGAAGTGATGACGAAACATGGCAGCTCGATGTCATCTTGCCTCCGCGGATTGCCGCGATCGCCGATGCTTCTATCTCTGAATTGGCTCCCTATCATTTTACGCCCAGTCTCACACAGGGAACGCCTCCGGTTTCATGGTCGTTTGTCCAGGCGCCGAAAGGAATGATCATCGATGCCGCGACAGGAGCGATTGCCTGGAATAAACCGGATGCGATTCATAGCCCGTATTCCATTACCGTCAAGGCCGTGAATGCCGTCGGTTCTCATACGGAAGCGTATTGGCTCGCCGTTCAAACGGCCTATACGGTCGCTGTATCGACCGACATTACAGAGGCCAGGTCAGGGACGCCCATCGCCATCCACGGCCGGACACAATGGCTTGATGGTACCGATGCCCCCCGGGTCCCCGCGAATATTCGTCTGGATGTCAAAGGAAGCAGTCGAACCTTCGCCGTTCAAAGCGATCAAAACGGCCGTTTCGAGTATCTCTTCACTCCGCTCGGGACCGAGGCGGGCGTATTCAGCGTTTTTGGCGAACATCCCGCCAACCGCAAGACAACTCCCGACGATCAGTTCACGATCGTCGGATTCCAATGGGGCGATAAGCGGATCACCAGAACGGTTGCGCCGCTGATCGACCTTTCCGGTGAAATCGCGATCTACAATCTTACCGATGCCGTTGTCGATGGTCTTCAGGCCGACGTTCTTGACCTGCCGGCCAATTGGTCGCTGCAGATTACCGCTCCGCAAACGCTTCAGCCGCTTGAGGTAGGATCGCTGTCCTACACTTTCCGCGCACAGGACGATTTGATCGCACACGCCGAACCGCGCATAGTCCTTCAACATCCGTTGGGGGGCGCCGTCACAACGACCTTGGCGATCGATGTGCGAGCTCTGGTCGCCAGTCTGAAAACGCACCCATCGCCGCTCCATGCGTCGATGGTCCGCGGGCAACAGACGCTGGTCAAGCTTTCCCTTTTCAACGAAGGATCGCTCGTCACCGAACCCCTCAAGGTCAATCTGCCCCAGGTCTCCTGGCTGACCCTGGCCTCCGAAGCCACCATTGAACCTCTCAATCCCGGCGCCTCGGCCGAAATCTGGTTATCGCTAACTCCTCGGACCAATCTGCCTCTGGGGCCCTATACCGGGTCCCTCGTGGTCGCCGGAACCACCGTCGGAGCTACGATTCCATTTGAATTTAAGGCCGTCTCTGATGCCGTCGGCGATCTGCTTCTGCGAGCCGAAGACGAGTTCACCTATTATGCCGATGGCTCTCCCCGCGTTGCCGATGCCGTCGTTACGGTCAGGGATGTCTTCTCGAAACAGGTGGTCGCATCCGGTACGACGGATTCCGCCGGCGAACTTCTCGTCACAAATTTGCCGGAGTCGTATTACGAAGTCACCGTACGGGCCGAGAAACATCGTGACTATACCGCCAATATCGCCATTGTGCCGGGTCGCACCAAAATCCTCTCCGCATTCCTGCCGAGACAGCTTGTCACCTACACATGGACCGTTGTGCCTACCGAGATCGAGGACCATTACGAATTCGTCCTTGAAACCAAGTTTGAAACCAATGTCCCCGTGCCTGTCGTCACCATTGAACCGGCGCTCTTTGACCTCAACAAAGTCGGCGAGGGCTCAATGCAGGTGGATTATACCATCACCAACCACGGCCTGATCGCCGCCGAAGACGCCTGGTTCAGTTTCGGCGACAACTCTCGCTATACCTTTACGCCTCTGGTGGACGAAATTGGTTCCGTCCCTGCGCAAAGTTCCATCGTCGTACCGGTTCTCGTTCAGCGAAAAGGTGCCACCCCGCCGCCTTCGAGACCCACGCGTCCCGTCAGCGAGCTTCTGGCGAAAGCGGATATGGATTCGACAATGCCTCCGCCCCCGGCCGACGATGAACCCTGCCGCGAAGTCACGACGGCGGGAGTCTATTATACGTTGATTTGCGGACCCGACAATCGTCTCAAGTTTGTCCCCGTTCGTTTCGAGTACAAGCGTGAATGTCCGGATAAGAAACCCAACAAGTTCTTCCCGAATCCTCCGCCTCCCGATGATGACAAAGACGATATCTGGCACAAGCTGGCCGATTATCTCAATGATGCCGGCGGCGGTGGAGGTGGCGGCGGCGGGATTACGACCACGCTCCGGAACATCTATGACAAAATCACGAATTACTTCGTCTCCAGCGATCCCGATATCACGGTACCACCCAGCTCCGAACTGGGAATCCCGTGTGACCAGTGTTCCTTCAACCTCGCCAAAGCCATTGGAGGTGCGGTCATCGACAATGTATCGAGTTTAAGTAAGATAAAATGTGCCGCCAATATCGGCTTCAATGCCGGTACCGCCATTCGTCGATGCAGTTATTTGGGCATTTTCGACCTCGAGTGCCTCCAGGCCGCCTACGATTCCATCAATGAAATCAGCGAAGGATGCGGCGGACCCGAGGAAGGACAGTGGAAGGAATCGCTCAAAGAAATCGCTTTGGCTGCAGCCAAATACTGCCTCGGTGTCATTCCTCCGTCGGACGGCCGATTCCCGCCGCCCCCCGGCGGAAATACCGTCGATGCGGCGCTGCTGCGTCTTCTCGAACTCAACGATCGTCTTGTCGCCTATGACCAGGCCATCGTAGCCATGTTCGGCGATGAGGTTTGGCTCCAGGCCATTTCGCAAAGCAAGGTGAATCTCTCGAATTGGATGATTGCATTCGGCGCGGCGACCACGAAAGCCGGGGAAGCTGGAGGCCGAATCTCCGACACGGAATGGGAAAACCTCACAAATCCCTCCATTGTGCCCTTGCCCGATCCCGTCACCGTCGAAGATATCGATCGTTTCTGCGCCCGTTGGAACCGCACCCTCGATTACTATGACGCCGAAATCTATACGGTGGCCGATGTGCCCGAGGGCTGGAGTACGGACTTTATCGCGGGCGACCATCTCGACGCCCGCCTCAATGCCGCCGCCGAGGCCGCACAGGACAGCATCGATGAGGGATTCGGCGATCTGTTTGAGGCCGTCGCGGATGGAGCCGGTCATCTCAAGGAAGCTCTCGGCGATCAGGCCGAAGGCGTCTGTGCCAAGGTCAAGATCCAGATCCGTCAGGAAGCCGTTCTCACCCGCGCCGCCTTTGAGGCCTCGTTGGAAATCAACAACGGCGCACCGACAGATATGGACAATCTCAATGTGTTTATCCAGATTAAGGATGCCGACGGCAACGATGCCAACGATCTCTTTGTCATCCTGCCGCCGGAGTTGCAGGGCGTCACCGATGTTTCCGGAAACGGTCTCATCCCCGCCGGTGCAACGGCCCGCGCCACCTGGATCATCGTACCCACCTCTGACGCCGCTCCGTTTACGGATACCATCTATTATGTCGGGGGAAGATTCTCCTATACGCAGGAAGGCCTGCCGATTTCCATGCCGCTCTACCCCGACGACATTCTCGTCCGGCCCGATGCCTCGCTGAACGTCAAATATTTCCACGACAAAGTCGTCTATAGCGACGATCCGTTCACCGACGAAATCGAAGCGCCCGAACCCTTCTCGCTCGGTCTGATGATGACCAACCGCGGCCGCGGCGCCGCCTACCGCGTTTGCATGACCAGCGCACAACCGAAAATCTTCGACAACGAAAAAGGCCTGCTCGTCGATTTCGCCATCGTCGGTAGCCAGGTCGGCGCCGAATCCGTCAAGCCCTCACTGGCCGTCTATCTCGGCGATATCAATCCCGGCGCCACCGTCGTCGCGCGATGGCTGATGACTTCGTCGTTGCAGGGCGAGTTTACCGACTACAACGCCTCCTATGTCCATCTCGACGGTCTCGGTGATCCGCGTCTCTCGCTGATCGACAGCGTCGAAATCCACGAACTGATCCACGCCGTCCGCGCCGATGTTCCCACGGATGACGGCATCAGCGACTTCCTCGTCAACGACGAAACTGATGCCGATTCACTGCCCGACATCCTCTATCTCAGCGACGGCACAACCGCTCCCGTTACGGCCGTCGTCGAAGCCGTTGTCGATGAGCCCATTGGCGCGACCAACCTCACTACGCACATCACCGCCGACTTTGCCGCCGGATACAATTATCTTCGCATCCCCGACCCGGCCGATGGCTCGCTGTCTCTGGCCCTCGTCACCCGTTCCGATGGCAAGACAATCCGCTTGACGGACAACGCATGGATCACCAACCGCATGGTCCGCAAAGAGGGCCAGGATCCCTATCGTGAAAAACTCCTGCACCTGTTCGATCACTTCGCCTCCGCCGGACCCGTCACCTACACCGTGACCTTCACCGCCGTCGATAATCCGCTCCTCATCGAGCGGTTCACCCTCACGGCCGATCCGGTTAACGCCGTCGAAGTCACCTTCAATCGCCCGATCAATCCGGCAAGCTTCGACTGGCACGATCTGGTCCTGACCCGCGACGGCGGCGCCAATCTGGTCACCCAGCCGCTGGCGATTCTCCGTCTGACGAATCGGGTCTATCGAATCAACTACCTTTCGACATTGACCTCGACGCCCGGCTCCTACCGGCTTGAAATCGGCCTTGGCAATATCCAGGATACCGACGGCGATTCCGGTATCGGCTCCGCATCCGTCGAATGGCTTCGGACGTTGACGCCGTGGGATACCAATGCCGACCGTTCCGTTGATCTGCTCGATTTCGCCTCGCTGGCCGCCGGTTGGCGAAAGATTAATTGCCGGCCACCCCACTGGTGCGGCGGCGCCGATATCACCCGTGACGGCCGATGCGACATCAAGGACCTGACCGCCCTGACCGAACGCTGGCTCCAGGATATTCCCTGAACCCAGGAGATGATTTCTATATTGACAGGCCCTTGCGTAAGGACCTATAATATAAATGTTCGAACAGAATGACCTTGTGTCATTCCGGCGAAAGTCGGAATCCGGATCATTTGGATTACATCAAACTTCATTGTGTTGGAGCGTCTAAGTTGAGTTGGCCGATAACCGGATCTTGGCCCGGCGATACGGCCTTTGAGGATGATGATGTATATTATCTCGGAGGATCGGAAATGAACACATATCGTTTGATTTGGGTGATCGTTGCTTTAACTCTCCCCGCGTTTTCCCTGCAGGCCAACGTCCTGGTCAACGGGGATTTCAATACCGGCGATTTTTCCGGCTGGTGGACCTGGGCCGCCGATCCCGACAACCAGGGCGGCTGGATCGAACCCGGCGATGGCTACGCCTTCGACGGTTCCCCCAGCGCTCAGCTCTGGTCGGCAAGTAACACCCCGCAGATGACCCTCGTCCAGGAATTCATTATCGGCGAAAACACTTCGTATCTCCTCAGTCTGACCTATAGCGGCCGTGGCACCGCCGCCGGCTCCGTCGGTATCTCTATCGACTATTACAACGCCGGCTTCACCTGGCTCGATTCCGAATGGATCCCCCTCTACGAGCAATCCCCCGCGCCCAATACCGAAGGCCATTGGCTTTCCTATTCCGGTTACTTCACCACGCCCGCACAGACGGCCAACGGTGTCATCCAGTTCAGGGTCTCCGATTGGACAACCGTCAACCTCGACAACGTCGATCTCTCCATCGTCCCCGAACCCGCAACCCTGCTCCTCCTCGCCCTCGGCGCCATCGCCCTCCGATCCAAAAAAACTCTCTGAGAAAAAGACATAAAAGGGGTTTGACACCTTAATTTGGTTCTGGGTGCCTGACCCCTTTTTTGTTCCGTAATGGAGATCCACGCTCCGTCGCGGCCGTTTGTCGTTCCCCGCTTGGCCCCGAATCTATATGGGTAGGGGCGATACATGTGTCGCCCAAGTAGCTTTGACACCCTGCAGGGTCTGTAAATTTTGACAGAATCAATTCCATCGGATCGTCTGGACGGATGAAAACACCGGTGGATCGGAGAACAGGCCGATCTCGCTTTTCTCGCGGAATGTCGGAGCCAATCCGATGAATCCATACGAATCAATATAAAGGAGCAACATAATGACATGATTGAAATTCTGCCTGTCGCTGGTTAGTGCCATAGCTCCTCCGATGTAAACTGTTCTCATCCATCTCGCACGGGTTGTCTATAGCGATTGACGGTTCGGGCCCATGTCGTTTCTTGACCCAATGCACCTTTCCTGTTCACGACAAGCCCATCGGGTATTAAAATCGAAAAGTCAAAAATCTGATTATGGGAGGTACAAAGTATGAAAACGAAAATCAACAGACGAAATTTCCTTCAGTCCACAACGGCCATCGGAGCCGGTCTTTTCCTTTCTCCAAACGCCTTCGGTCAGGGCGCCGCGGCCGCGGCCGGGAAGGATGTCCTGAACGTCGGCATTATCGGCGCCGGCACGCAGGGCCAGGTTCTGATGAATGCCGTCCTCCGGCTGGGTAAGAATGCCAATGTCAGCTTTAAAGCCGTGGCCGATATCTGGGAGTATAATCGAAATCGTGTCAGCAGGATTTTGAATACCTACAAACCCTTTGGCCATGTCGGCACTCCCTATTCCGACTACAGGGAAATGCTCGACAAGGAAAAGCTGGATGCGGTGATCATTGCCACGCCGGATTTCTGGCACGCCGAACAGGCCATTGCCGCAATGAAAAATGGTCTGCATGTCTATTGCGAAAAAGAGATGTCAAACGATATCCATAAAGCCAGGCAGATGGTTCAAACCTCCCGTGAAACCGGCAAACTCCTGCAGATCGGCCATCAGCGCCGCAGCAATCCCCGATATATCTATTGCTACGACAAGCTCATTAAGGAAGCCAATCTGCTCAATCGGATCACGCATATCTACGGGCAATGGAATCGCAGCCGGGCCGCCTGTGAAGATCAGGGTTTCCCGACCGGATCGGAAATGCCGCAGGCCGAACTGGAAAAATATGGTTACACGAATATGCATCAGTTCCTGAACTGGCGATGGTACAAGGGCCTCGGCGGCGGTCCCATCGTCGATCTCGGTTCCCACCAGATCGACATCTATAGCTGGTTCCTCGATGAGGCCAGGCCTCTTTCGGTCATGGCCGGCGGGGGTGTCGATTATTGGAAAGATCACCAGTGGTATGACAATGTCATTGCCATTTACGAATTCCCGACGAAAAAGGGTATCGTTCGCGCGATCTACCAGACCATCACCACCAATAGCGCTCAGGGGTACTTCGAGCAGTTCATGGGCGACGAGGGATCTCTGGTGATTTCCGAGGCCTCCGGCCGCGGTGAAATCTACCGCGAGGATTGGGTGGACGAGAACAAGTGGATCCCCTGGGTCAACAAGAACTACATCAGGCGGACCCCTGAACCCCTCAAGGTCAAGAAGGAAAAGAAAGAGGATGGTTCCTCCAATGTCGGAGAAACCCCCCGGCCTCCCAGGTACGACATCCTGATCAAAATGGATGCCCCATACCACCAGCCGCACCTGGCCAACTTCTTCGATTCCATTCGCGGCAGCGCCAAGTTGAATTGCCCGGGCGATATCGCCTTCGCGACCGCCGCCATGGTCCTGAAAGTCAATGAGGCCGTCGCCGCAGGCAAGAAACTCGAGTTCAAACCGGACGATTTCAAAATCTAAAACCGATTCATCCTGGTAGATATCCGCGGGTGTGTTGAAGATCGTCCGAGACGAATATAGCTGTCAAATGTATCGCCCGATTCCAGATGTCGCACAATCGTCTCGGTTGTATGTAGGGGCACATGGCATGTGCCCTTCGTAGGGGCAGATGGCATCCGCCATTTGTCATGCCGGCGAAAGCCGGTATTCATCTTGTTTTTGTATTTTCTTTTTCCTATTCGAATTTGTTTAGAATTTAGAATTTCGTGCTTAGAATTTTCCTATGTCATCCCGCGCAAGCGTGATTCCTCATCTTTGATATTTACTATTTGATTTTTCTTGCCCGATTGGTCCGATCGGTCCTGCTCGTCCGATGTTTTTTCCCCCAGCCCCTTCAGGGGCGCAAGATCCTTAGCCCACGGCGTGAGCCGTGGGAATCCAATTCGCCCTAACAAAATAAGCCCTTCAGGGCGACAGAATCTCATTCTCAAATATCCATTTTCCAATCGATTTTTCCCTTGCCTTTTCCCCCTTTTCCTCTATACTCATTCCCGTATCATCAAAAGGAGACCGGTTAGAGGAGTTCAAATGAATAAAATTCAACAGAATTTATCTGTATCCGCAATCGGTGCGATCACGAGCATCTTGACCGCGATTATTCTATTTGCTGTCGAAACCAAGTTTGGATTTTCTTTTTATACATGGACTTTTTGGTTTGTAGTCCCTGTTGGGGCAATTCTCTCGGGTTTTGCTGCCGCTTCAGGATATTATATGGGGGCCAGATTATTCCGTGTCAGACCCACAATCATGATACTTATGAATATGGTTGCGATATCCATTGGGACTTTTTTTTTAATCAATTATTTGTCATATATTACATTGAAAGTGGATGGGCAATTGATTCGTGAATCAATTCCCTTTCATTCGTTTCTTGATTTTCTAATCCGTAACGAATCCCTTTCTTTCCGTTTTGGCGGCCATGCCACCGGAAGTACAGGAGAACTCGGTTCATGGGGTTATGTGCATGCCTTACTCCAGATTCTTGGATTCGCAATAGGGGGTATTGCTGTATATGCTCACCTTTCATCGGTACCTTATTGTACTCGATGCAGCATATATTTTGTGGATGCTGGAAAACAAACCAGATATGATTTCGATCCTGATATCATATCTCAAAAAGTAAGCGATTTGCATTCGCTTTTGTCTGCTGGCCGTCCTCAGGAAGCCATCGACAAACATGCGAATTTCAAAAAGGATAAACATGAAAAGGACTATATATATTCGCAATTTCAACTGAAATCATGCCCCAAATGCGCAATGAACTGGTTACAATTCACTGTTCACAAATATTCTCAGAGAGAATGGAAAGAAATTGAAAATTTCACATACACTACATTCTATGATGGTCAACTAATGTTTCCTGAAATAATGAGTTTACCCAAATAATCGATCATTGTAGTTTCCAATATTTGAATGAGCCGTCTAAACGACAGGTGGGAAAATGGACCAACCCAAAATTCTTCCTCTCAACGATGCCGAAATCCAATGGATTCAAAACCATCTTATATTTGCCGAACAGTTGGTTGAAAAATACACGAGGAAACGAGAATCTCTTCCATCTCTTGAACTACTTGGCGATACCTATACGGCCTGGGCAAACGCTCCGGTCGATCATCGCGAAGAAGTAAACGATGTAATCAATGCCCTTGGCTTGGCCTTAGGTCAGCATCTGGTCAATCAGGCAGCAATGAAATGGGTGGTCGTATCTGATAAGATCGGTACAGATATTGCAGTGCATGGAGAGCCCGGCTGTATCCTGATCTATCCGACGGCCGTAACGGCAAAACGATACGGACGAAAGGACCTCAACTTCTTTTCGTGGATATTTAAAGCAATGCTGGAAGATATTGAATCCATGAGGTCGCAAGCAAGACAATCCAGTAGGCTGGAAGGTGAGAATGGGAATAACGTGAAAAGGACTTCTTAAGGATTTATAGACCAGCTATCATGGGATACAATCTATACATAACCCGTAAAAAGTCTTGGTTGAACGATACTGGTCCCGAGATTAGTGCAGAGGAATGGTTAGCGTATGTGGCCACAGATTCGCAACTTCATCCCGATTTTGAAAATGGAAAATATAGGGTTCGTATCGAAATTCCCTCTCGATATCCCGATGCTTGGCTGGATTGGAACGATGGTTGCATCTATACAAAAAATCCCGATCCTCCTATCATAGCTAAGATGTTACAGATCGCTTCTGTGCTCAACGCTAAGGTGCAGGGCGACGACGGAGAAATTTATTGAAGTGATGATCGTAAGGATGTTTAATCCATGACCACCAGACAAACAAAGGTGTCAGGAACGAATGCCGCTTCCTTAACGAGGCGTTTTATGGATTTCAAACACATTACCTTTAATATTTTACTGAAAACGGGCATTTAAAGAGTTAATATGGGCAATATATTGCTTAAGGAAGTGCCATTCGTGCCAGGAACCTTTTCCGGTAAATCCCCCGAACGATTCCTCCGCTCTTCACATCCTCTATATTCCCCGCGATGAATTTTTTATCATGTCCATGATAATTCTTCGTGCCTTGGCCGCCTTGGCGAGAGGCCAATTTATTACCTAAATCCCATCCTTTATATCCTATATCTTTATTGTGTTTTCGCGCCTTCGTGTGAGGAATCTGCATTGAAAATTGAAAATCGTAAATTGACAATGCTTATTGTCCCGGGCTTGGATAAGCCGCTTGCCAGTTCGACACATCGTTGCCATAGGTGGCAGGATCGATTCGCCGCA
>CAYLSB010000077.1:0-22364 GCA_964386005.1 uncultured Pirellulales bacterium
TTATTATCGGCACAAAACGGAAATTCAATTAACTTATTTTGTTACGATCCCTAAGGAATAACATACAAGATTATAAGGATGGAATAATACTAATAATATGTATAGTATATTATGAATTCAAATCCTGTTAATCCTGTCCAATAATTTTTTCATTGCAGCGTTGCGGCGTTGCGTGAGGATCATAATCCTGTAAATCTTGTTAATCGCGTCAAAAACATTTTCTTCCTCGTCGATAACGATACCAACCGCTATACCTCCATCGCGGGCAATACCACCCTGCATAATGAAAAAGGCAAAGGGATTTGCGTCCCTTTGCCTTGTCAGTCGGTGAATCAAGCCGCGATCAGAACTTGACCTGTGGATGGCTGAATCGCAGGCCGTCGCCATCGTGGAAGGTGGCATATTCAGTGACGATCGCGCCCTGGGGACCGGCCTTCATCCAGTGCCACTGCTCGGCGCCGGCCAGCGTGCCAACCTGGCCGGGTAGGATGAGCTGTTCGGCGCGGGCCTTGCAGCATTCGCGGTGAGTCGGGGGAATCCGGGCCTCGACTCCGGACGTCGGGGTGCCTTCGCCGTAGATATGGATCGAACCGTGACGGACATGCCAGGCCTCAAGTTTGGGACCGGCCTTACCTGTCGCGAGGTGACGATGTTCGGGGATCGACTGCCCGGCAAGCAGATAAATTTCGTGGCCGAAGTAATTATCCTTTTCATTATTGACCCAGAATATCCCGGCCATGCCGATTTCATCGAATTTTCCCATGCCGAAATCGATCGCCCAGAACTCGTCGCTGCGGAGGCGGTCGGGGATGGGATAGCTATAAAAGGCCATCATTTCATAGTAGGCCTTCTTGGCAACATCGGTGTTAAACTTGCCGTCGGTGTAGAAGTGGGCGTTGTCGTAGATCTTCAATTTGGATTTGGAAGCCATGGCCGTCTCCTGATTGCTGCAGCCGCCGGTGGAAACCAGAGCGGAAGCCGCCAGGCCCCCGATCGCTCCGCCGATCAACTGTCTTCGATTTATAGTCATTGTTTACTCCTTATGTTTATTTTTTCTTCTTGTTCTTTTTGGCCCGGTCGGACAGGATGTCCTGATACAGCGCGAAGGCCTTTTCGGGCTTGAACAGTTCGTGAACCACCGCATGGACGGCCTGAGTCATCGCGACGGGATCATCGGCCAGGAAAATATTGCGGCCCATGTCCACGCCGGAAGCGCCCTGATCGATGGCTTTATACGCCATATCCAGGGCTTCCTGTTCGGGCAATTTTTTCCCGCCGGCGATAACGACGGGGATGGGACAGCCCGCCACGACTTCATCGAATCCGGATTCGCAATAGTAGGTTTTCACGAAATGAGCGCCGAGTTCGGCAATGACGCGGGTGGCCAACCCGAGATACCGGCTGTCGCGGGTGAGCTCACGGCCGACGGCGGTAACGCCGAGGGTCGGAACACCCATTTCGTTACCCCGATTGATCAGATAGGCCAGGTTGGCCAGCGTTTCCTTCTCGAACGGTCCGCCGATATAGACCTGCGTCGTGACCGCGGAGGCGTTGAGGCGGACGGCCTCTTCGACCGTGACGCCGATGACCTCGTTGGATAGCTCCTTGAGGATGGTCGCACCGGTGCTGCAGCGCATCACGACGGGCTTATTGGTCGTCGGCGGAATGCAGGTCCGCAGAGCGCCGCGGGTACACATCAGGCAATCGACATGTTCGATCAGCGGCACGATGGCCAGGTCCATCCGCTCCAGACCGGACGTCGGGCCCATGATGTACCCATGGTCGAAGGCGAGCATGACTGTACGGCCGGTGGCGGGATTGAAGATGCGACTGAGGCGATCCTTCATGCCCCAGTCGAGGTGCCCCGATCCTTTGAGAAAATACCCTTCGGTCTTTTGTGGGATACTTAGAGAGAAATCTTTTTTTTCGACGGTTGAGTCCTTGTCAGGCATGAGTACTGACTCCTTCAACAAAACCTTTGAAGATAAGCGAAATGGATGTAGCACCCGCGTCGGGGTGTCCGACAGCGGCGGCGCCGAGATTTTTTGCACGGCCGAAACGCGGCTGCATCGTCGTGGTCGCTTCGGCGCCATCCGCAGCGGCTTTGGCCGCAAGTTCCAGGGCCGCCGGGATTTCTCGCCCGGAAGTAGCAGCCGTCTTGAAGGCATCCACTGCGGGAAATACGGCATCGACCAGCGTTTTATCGCCAACGCGGGCCTGCGTAAGTGTGGCAAGTTGATTACGGCCGGAATCGAACATTGCGGCAAGGATCGCGGTATCGACGCAGTTGTCCGCCGGGGCCTTTTCGGCCATCCCCGAAAAAAAACTTCCCAACAGCGGTCCCGTCGCGCCGCCATCGACGCCCATGATGGCCCATCCGATATTGTTCAGCAGGTCGGGCAGCGATCCGGTGGCAGTCTCATGGATGGCCTTTTGCATGCAGGTCATCGCGCGGAGCATCGTCGTGCCGTGGTCTCCGTCGCCGCCGAAAGAATCAAGCTTCGAGAGGATCTGATGATTGGCCTGGATCTGCTCGACGGCTCGGTTCAGCATCGCGACAAACTCATTGTATCCTATACTCATATTCAATATCGATATTGAGAATTTCGTTTCACTCACCGCACGGTCAATGCCGGAGTATCGCAGGGCGCATCCCACAGTTCAAGGAGTTCCTTGTCCATCCGGGCAAAGAACATCTGAAAGCCCCCCATCTCCTGCACGGTGAGAAACTCGCCGACGAGAGAACGGACCATGCGAATCTTCTTGCCCTTGAGAACCTGATCCACGCGGCGAAGCACCAGATACATCTCCATCAGGGTTGTCGAACCGACGCCGTTGATCATCACCAATAATTCGTCGCCCGCCGATGCGTTGAGATCCTTCAGCAACAGTTCCGTCATAATTTCAGCGGTTCGATCCGCGCTGGCCAGGGGCTGCTCGCCGGAACCGGCCTCGCCGTGCTGGCCCATACCGACAACCATGCGGCCTTCGGGCAACGAAGCGATCACTTCGCCGGTACAGGGATGCGTCGCTCCGGAGACCGCAACAGCGAGCGTCGCCATATTGCGTTCCAACCGCTCGGCGACAGCCAGACATTGATCCAGCGAGTATCCTTTTTCGGCGGCGGCGCCGGCAATCTTGATGACCGGAAAACAACCGACCAGGCCGCGGCGATCCTTGGGATCCTGACGGCTGGGAACCGAGATATCTTCATGCGTCAGGATGGTCTTGACGTTGAGGCCTTCTTTCCCGGCCATCTGCATCGCGACATTGGAACTGAGCACATCGCCGGCATGATTCAGCACGACAAACAACACGCCCGCCTTGCGGTTTGCCCAGCGAAGGGCCTCGATCGTGCGGGGCGGTCCCGGAGCGGCGAAGATTTCGCCGGGCACGGAAACATCGAGCATGCCGAAACCGACGAACCCGCTCAACGCCGGTTCATGACCGCTGCCGCCGATGGTCACCACGGCAACTTTGTCTGGACTTTTGGGTTCAGCCCGAACAACAAGATTACTGCCGGTTAATTTGACCTTGGCGGTGTTGGCCAGGACAAAACCCTCCAGCAACTCCGAGACGAGTTGATCGGGAGCATTGATGAATTTTTTCATCGCCATGGGAAATCCTTTGGAAGAGTTATTCTTTCATTTCCATCACTTCGATCAGGGCGTCGCCGTCGCGGATAAAGGCCACCCGCAACGTCGGTGTCGCATCGAACGGCGGCAAAACAACCTGCTTGCCCTTCAGGGCCTGATCCACGCTTTGGACGATGAAGGCCGCATGAGGCGTCTTCTTGATGGCGTCCGGCATCGGGCTATCGGGCGCAAAGCGAAGGAATTCAATCGAATACGGATGGTTTTCCGGATCGGAAATATACACTCCCGCGGCTTCTAAAAATGTTTCTTTCGTGGATTGAACGGCCGTTGGAACGCCGAAATGGTGAAATTTGCCCTTCATCGAGTTTTCCTTTCCATGGATTTTGTTCTCAACCGAAATCGCAGACATTATAGCGGCCAAAGACCTAAATGCAATCTTCAAAATCGCGTTCTCCCGTGACCAAGTACGAATACCGATGTTCCATAGTTTCGGGAAGAACCCAATTCGTGTGGATTCGTATAGAAGGCAAGCTCAAACTATTGAAACAAACCAAATCTTGAAGACGAGGATTGGTTCTGTATAATGATTGGCGATGATAATCCAATCCAACGAAAGGATCAGCAATGAAACGATCGCAGGAAGGTATGACACGAAGAGACGTTTTGGCCGGCGTGGCCGGTGCGGCGGCAATCGGATTGCCCACGTTGTCGCTGAACGCGGCCGACGGAAAACCCGGCGTCAAAAACGCAAAGATCATGCAGTCGGTCTGTCAGTGGTGCTATGGCAAGGTCGATTTCGAAACGCTGGCCGTCCATGCCGCCAGGATCGGCCTTAAGGGGTTCGATCTGGCCGGACCCGATCAGTGGCCGGCCTTGAAGAAACACGGACTGGTTTGTACGATGACCCCCACTCACGGGATCACCAAAGGACTCAACCGCATGGAAAATCACGAGGAATGCCTGGCTATCATCCGAAAACGAATTGAGGAGACCTCCGCGGCGGGATTCCGCAATGTGATCTGCTTTTCAGGAAACCGCGAGGGGATGGACGACGCCGAAGGCATGGACAATTGCGTGATCGCGCTCAAGCAGGTGGCCGGACTGGCGGAAGAAAAGAAGGTCACGATCTGCATGGAACTGCTCAACTCCAAGGTTAATCACAAGGATTACATGTGCGACCGCACGGCCTGGGGCGCGGAAATGTGCAAGAAAGTCGGCTCGCCGCGAGTGAAGTTGCTCTATGATATCTACCACATGCAGGTTCAGGAAGGCGATGTCATTGCGACGATTCGAAAGTACGCCGAATACATCGGGCATTATCACACCGCCGGCGTCCCCGGCCGTAACGAAATGGACGACACGCAGGAACTAAACTATCCGCCCATCATCAAGGCCATCATCAACACCCGATTCGACGGTTATCTGGGTCAGGAATTTATCCCGAAAAAATCCGATCCGCTGGCCTCGTTGACCGCCATGGTGGAATTATGCGACGTAGTATAATTTTTTTCTTGCTTACTCTCGAATGCTTCGTTATAAATGGATTCTCAGTGGAGGTGTTCAGAATAGTTCGATCGCGAGGTTAGGTTGATGAGAAAGGCCTCTCGAAGGCAGGCGAAAGCCGGTATCCTTCGAGAGGTTTTTTGTTGCCTTGATCTTTTTCACA
Organism: uncultured Pirellulales bacterium; assembly: GCA_964386005.1. Taxonomy (GTDB): domain Bacteria; phylum Planctomycetota; class Phycisphaerae; order Sedimentisphaerales; family Anaerohalosphaeraceae; genus FEN-1350. Next base: position 5,263 of record CAYLSB010000077.1, read on the forward strand.
ATCCCGGTATCATGTTCCCGGAGGCGGACTATTCAAGAACCGGAATTTTCAGACAGGGAGATCAAGAGATGAAAAAATCGATTCATTGGTTTGTTTTGGCGATTGGCTTCCTGATTGCCGGTTGCGGCCAGGACCGGATCGCCGATCCATCTCAACCGGCGGCTGATCAGCCACTAACCGTCGAACCCGATTCGACGATCGTTCCAACGCCTCCAACACTCGTTGCTCCCCCCACGTCTCAATCCATTGTGCAAGAATCCAAAACAGAAGCCGACGAATCCTTCGATCATGAAATCGTTCTGTTCGACGGCAAAGACTTGGGCCAATGGAAACCCGCCGCGTATGTCGAAAGCGGCAAGGTCCATCTGCAAGACGGAGCCGTTTACCTCGAGAAAGGCAACGACATGACCGGCATTGTCTGGACCGGCCCCCTCCTGCGAATGAATTACGAATTAACGCTGGAGGCGATGCGCGTCAAGGGCGAAGACTTCTTCTGCGGCTTAACGTTTCCCTACGGCCAGAATCCCTGTACGCTCATCTGCGGCGGATGGGGCGGTACTCTGGTGGGCCTGTCGAACATCGATTACTACGACGCGGCCAACAATCAAACCGGCACCAGCATGAGTTTCGAAAATGGAAAATGGTATCCGATCCGCGTGAAGGTAACCCCAGCCAAAATCGAGGCATGGATCGACGACAAGCGAATGATCGACTTCGAAACCGCGGACCACAAAATCGGCATACGATTCGAGATGGAACTCTGCAAACCGCTGGGGATCGCGACCTGGCGGACAACCGGGGCGATGCGCAACATGAAAATGACCCCAATCATTCCGTAACCGGATCCGTTCTGGAATTGTTGGTTTTTTTATGATGGCGCCGACGTCGCCGGTCTTTCTGTTTGCGGATGCGCCGTTGCTCCTGCGATCGAGGGCTATGGGGACCGAGTTGTTCTTCTTCCAGCAATTCGCACAGACGCCGGCGTGCGAGAAATCGATTCATCGGCTGGCTGCGGCTTCGTTGCATTTTCACCGATAGCCCGGTTGGTCGATGGACCAACAGAACGCAGGCAGCCGTTTTGTTGACGTTCTGGCCCCCGGGTCCGCCGGCCGCAATAAAGGATTCGTCGATATCGTTCTCCCGAAGTCCACACGAATCCATGCGGGTCATCAATTGTCGGCGCTTTGTGTCGGTCACCGGAAATGGAATCATGGATTTCCCTCAGCGAATCGTTACAACCGGCGAGGGTTCCCGCAGCGGCGCCGCCAACAGCTCAAAATCCAGCGGAAGATCGCGATGCTTGAATGCGTTGCGCGTCTCCCGGATGGCGATCCGTTGGTCGTTGCGCTGCGGGCTGATGTGACCGAGCATGACCGCTACCGGCGCCCGACGGCTCCGCTTTCTGGCCATGCATAGCAACTCGGCCGTCTGCGGATTGCTCAGGTGGAATCGGCTGTTGGGATTGAAATACTTCCGAAGCAGATCGAGATCGTGATTGGATTCGACAAAGATAAAATCGGCGTCCACAAGATGATCGACGACCTCGTTCCACCGGCAAAAATCGGTCATGACGACCAGCCGGATGATCGAATCACTGTGGGAGACCTCGACGGAAAATCCGTACGTGGCCATGCCGGGATGGTGGGCAAGTTCGATCGGAGTAAAACGAAATTCGTTGATGGAAAATCCCTCGTCTCCAAAGGGGAGAATCCGCAATCCCCCAAAGGCATAATAATCGAAATGTCGTTCCTGCAATTGAGGCAGCGCTTCGCGATGGATATAAACGGGGACGTCCAGTTGTTGGAGAACCCGAAGCGGATAATGGCTGATGTGATCGCTATGGACGTGCGATAAGATCACGCCGTGAGGGCGTTCGGGACCTTCCGTAAAGGCCAAGAGCGCCGCGCGAGTTCGCTTCATCGAACCGAATCCGCAATCAAAGATCACGCGGGTTTGGTCGGTCCACAGCGTCAGACAATTTCCGCCGCTGCTGCTGCACAAGCTTTGAAAATATACGCTCATCGAAACAGAATCCTTTCCGGCCATGAATGGGTATGGAGACCGCCGTTACCGATCCATTCGGGCGTACCCTTCGGCGAATTCCATCCGCGGGATGCTCCAAACCACCTCCCACCATATCATAATTTACACTCCGAGGAAAGTCATCGTCAGATTCGAATTTATCGGACCTATGACGTTCCGGCTGGATCGGATAAAAATTTGTGTGTATCCAATCGTTCATAACTCTCTGTTATTTCAAGTTTTGTGGATTATTGGACCGATACAAACAACAGGATCAGATCGTTGAATCATGGATGGTGTGGAATTTCACGGATGGCTGTTGTATTTCAATCTGTCAACCCGGCGATTCGCCAGGATGATTCTTCCGGCGCAATCGAGGCCTTGCGCGGCATGATCAGGGCTCGTAATGAAACCCAATCTCCCGCTTCAAAAACCATCGCCCTCACCGAAAAAGAGATCCAGACCGTCACCGCGAATTATCAGCATCTCTTCAACCTGGCGCCCGTCGCATACTTCGCCGTCTTTGAGGATATGATGATCAAGGAGGTCAATCAGGCCGGCTCTTCCATGCTCAATATCGACCGCCTCGATCTCCTCGGCAATCCGCTGGTCATCTATGTTCAGCCGGAATGGCGCGACCAGCTTCGAAACCATTATCGCGACGTTTTTCGCGGCCGGGAGAACGAAATCGAACTGGTCTTTGAAAAATCCGAAGGCGAGTCGTTTCCCGCGCGGATTCACAGTGTTCTGATCCGGGATTCGGATTCGGCCGTCCCCTGCTGTCTTTCGACGGTGATCGATCTTTCCGACCAGCAGGTCGTCCGCCAGGAATTCCATACCCGTCACAACCGACTTCATTCACTCCACCAGGAACAATCCAGAAAGATCGGCGAGACGCAGGACCGCCTCCTTGAAGAAACCACCCACCATCGCCGGGTAATACAGGATGCCCCCGCGCACAATCCCATTCGGGAATCCGACAACCGAGAAATCCACCGCCTGCGCAACGAACTCGATACGCAGAAAAACCAAAAGGATCTCACCCAACAGGAACTCATCCGGCTGCAGGAACACCTCACGCGATTGACCCATGAGCAACAGCGGGAAAGCCGACAATTCCGCGAAAAACTGACCACGCAAATCACCGAGAAAACTCGCCTGCAGGCCGAACTGCAAAACCGACAGGAACAGCGGCTGTTCTCCGAAGCCGAAACATCCGGGCGGCTTCACGATCACATCGAAATCCTCGAAGATCGGCTCGCCCAACAGTCGGCTTTGGACTATGCACGCCGTCGGCAACTCGAACAAACCCGCGAATTCCTGAAAAAACGGATCCAGCGTCTCTGTATCACCGAAGAACGACTCCGCAAAACCACCGCCGAAAAAGACCGATTGATCCTTCATTTAACGGCGCAGTGCCGTCGCCTCGACGAGTTACGCGAAGAAAAACAAACGCACGATAACGACGGCGCCTATCGGCGCCAGATCGATCTGTCGCTTCAGCGAACGGAAAACCTGCTGGAGAAAACCTGTCGTCTCAACCGCATCGCCTCCTGGCGCTATGATGTATCGTGTCATCGCTGGATCCACTCCGCAGGTTTGGATGGGCTGCTCGGCTATCCGGCCGATTCCAACGAACCCACGGCTCAGGCCTTTCGGACCGCCATCCATCCCGATGACCGAAAGGCCGTTGAGCGGTTCCTGCTCGCTCCTCCCGACGGGCAAAACAGGATCGTCCTGGAGCATCGCATCCTGAAACCCTCCGGCAAAATTCGTTTTGTCCGCCACACCATTGAAATCCTCCGTGATGACTCCGGCAGGCCTGTCCATCTCGCCGCCTCCATGCAGGATATCACCGGCTCCAGGAAAATCGAGCAGCATCTTGTCAAACGGTCCCGACAGCTCGACCAGATCGGACGCGATCAGGTCGAATGGCTCAAGGAGCAAAAGGAACATCTCCTCCAACATCAGGCCCGACAGCAAATCCTTCTCGACGATGCATCCCGCCGGAAAGCCCTGCTCGAGGAACGCGTCGAAATCCAAAATCAGGAACTGGCCGCGAGTCGCCTTCAACGTCAGGCCGAAATCTCCAAACAGCAGCAAATGCTTCGGCAATTTCGCAAACACCGCGCTCGGCTTGTTCAGCGAATCCGCCAACGATCCCGCCGGAGCGAGGACATCCGCCGAACCCTGGAAATCGGCCTGCAACAGCGGCAATCCCTCATCGACGAACTTTCCGAACAGCGCCAGCAGCTTCAGGTTCTCGTCGATCAGAAACAAGACCAGGTCTGCCGGATTCAGACGCAACAGGCCGATCAGGAAAAATCGATCGCCGAATTGACGCATCAACGAGACCGTCTGCGGGAATCGCTCAGCGAACAGCTTGGCCAACTGGCCGAAGTGAATCCAAAACTCCGCGAATTGTCGCAGGTTCGCGATCACCTCATCGCCGAACTGAACCGGGCCCGCGAGCAACTTCAGCAACAGACACAGACGCACGCGGAAGCAATCCAGAAACTTCAATTGCAGCTCCGGGATCGCGATGAACAATCGATTCAGTCCTGTATGCAGCTCACCGCCCAGATCCAGGAACTGGAGACCCGTCTGACCCGCGAAATCGAAGACCAGGAATTCTTGCAGCAACGACTTGACGACGAACGGGGCAACCACAAAGCCGACATCGACGAACTGTCCGCACAATTGCATCTTGTGCAGGATGAGCTTGATGCACGTCATCGCCGTTTCGCTCAGAGGGAAATTGAGCTGATCCGGGAGCGCGAAACCCTTCAGAGTCAACTCATGGAAGCGAAGGCCCGAGGCGAGGAAGCGTCCCGTCTGATCGACGATCTCCGGCGGGATTATTCCGCCACGTCCAGCGCCGCCAAGGATCAAATCCTTCAGTTACAGGAGGAATTGTCGCGGAACCGGGAGTCCTTGGAGACCGCACAGGATGAAATCCGACAGCAATCAACCGCTCGTCAGGCCGCGGAACGACAATGGAAACAGTACGGCGATCGCCTGCAAAACGACCTGAACGAGGCCCGGGATCATATCGCCCGATTGCAGGAACAACTGCAAACCCGGCCGATCGCCGATGCGGATAGCCAATTCGAAACGATGCGGTCGGCTCTGGATGAATCGCACGATGATTTCAATCGCTTCGTCGAAATCATCTCCCATGATCTTGACGCGACTCTGTCGAAGTTGGATTTTGTTTTCCGCGGGATCAACGAATCCATCGTCGGAGGTTCCCCCAATTCTTTGCCCGATATCGCCGAACGTCTTCGGGTTCAACTGGCATTTCTCGATGAACTGCAGATCGCCGTCTCGCACCTGTCCATCGCTCGACGGCCGTATCCTCTTGAAAGCATCGATATGCGTTCGCTGATCGGCGTCGAGTTGGATCAATGCCGAAATTGGATCGAACAGGTCGGCGCTGAAATCCGGATGGGCGATATACCTCCCTGTCATGCCGCCCGCGAACCGTTGGCTTGTGTCGTCTCCCATGTAATCGGCAACGCTCTCAAATTCCTTGATCCCGCGCGCCCCGGACAAATCGAGATCACGGGATGGATCGACGACGGCGAATGTGTCTATTGCATTGCCGACAACGGAATCGGAATGGCGCCGGACCAGATCGATCAGGCCTTCAGGTTGTTTGTGCAGCTGAATCCGAATACCCCCGGCCGAGGCATGGGTTTGGCCGTCGTGCGACAGATCCTCGCCGCCAATCACGGCCGTATTGAAGTTCGTTCCGAATCCGGACGAGGGACGCAAATACTCTTTACGCTTCCCGCCGTCCGATAGGAACCGAAGATTATTTCGGTTCCGCCTCCCCCGATGCACGCCGCAGATACACCATATCCACATCCAACAACGCCTTGGATCCCGAAAGAATCTCCACTTCATCGAGAATCGTGTTGAAGGTTTTGGAAAAACTTCCGCGATGGGCGGACAGGTCGATCGGACCCTGGCCGTAACTCTGATGCATTTTTGCCAGATACTCTTTTTCGGCGTCCGTCAGCGAATCCAGATCGATTTCGATGTATCGCTGCCATGAAACGGCCATCTCATCCAGCGACAAAATGTACAGGATCTCTTCGGGTCCGAAGGCCTTTTGTGGTCCCAGCCCCCATTTCTTGTACGAAGACGATTCGAAGATCCGCGACGGAAGCATGGTCTTCGTGGCGGGCGGCTCCTCGGAAAACAAGGCCCGGCAATACCGTCGCGCATACCCCTTCTCGGCCTTATTGAGCATCGGATTGTTTTCGATGGCATATTGAACTTTCCAGCATCGGGTCACCGGACGGAAATCCGCCGGTTTCCCCGAACAGATCTCGCACTGAACTCGAGGAGGCACGGAAACGATGTTCCCGCAGTTCTGGCATACCGAGTACGTCTCCGACGGTTTGGGCCCGAATCCTCCGAGAAGCCCCAGCGACGACCGCACCGATTTCATCCATTCAAGATAGCCAAGCTTGACATCCCATTCCTGTTTGATCGTGGAGATCGCCTCGGCGTTTCCTTCCGGCCGAATCATCTCCATGAATAACGAATACCGTTTCTCCACACCCGCCAGTCCCACATTGATCGCCAGGTCCAGATTGTTCCGGGTTCCGTGCAACGAAGGTTCCGTCGCGGAAGTGTCGTCCACCTCCTGGTCGAACGCCGCCGTCAGTAGCTTGCTATTCTCGGCCAACACCGTCTCGGAACTCGCTATTGCCGCATACAATTGTGCGATCGCGGAATACCCCTCATCCTCGGCCTGTCGGGCACACGCCAGATACTGCCGGGCGTCTTTTTGCGCATCGGAATACATCAATTGCAGAACCGCCACTGTCTCGGGACACTGCGCGGAGTTGTACCGACCCGCCAAAACAGGAAATGCGCCGAAGAAAACCAAACCGGCCGTGCTGAGAAAGATCATCATTTGTTTCATCGTTCTGTCTCCTTTCTAAAGGGATCCAGAAATCAATCGTTGTAGTATAACACATTGATCTCAGTCGGTCAATACAGTGATTCAATCTATTATCGTACATTTCTGAAAATCTATTCTGCTTAATTTTAAACCTACCCCTGTATGACGCAACGCCCCCCATTCATATTTCACAAAAAATGCCCTTAATGATTCTTTTACATTGTCCTATTCTCCAATGGAAACCATCCTTGCATGCAAACAATTATTGATATTCCGCAATATCAGTATGATAAATCGAGTCCGTTCCACCTCCACTCCACCCCTCATTTCCGGTCTGATTTCGGAGCGCATCGGTATTTTTCCCGATACAAAATTTCTTCTCAACCAAAATATTTTTTGATTTGTTCGGGTTTTTTGGAGATTGTGAATTGTCAAAATGGGATAACAACGCAGGTAATGCGGCATTTTACGGATAGAAAAAATTATTTTCTTATACACCCGGCCTCCGGTGAAACGTATTCCTCCTGCATCGTGTAGGGCAGTCGCCATACCTGATCCCCCGTATTGTTTGTAAAGTACAGTCGCGATTCGGACATCATGTCGGGATTCCCGTCCGCCCAGAACGCATAGAAATCGGGATGAGCATTCCGTGGTCGGCGGGCATACGCATGATTGAGGAGACTGTCTCGAGTGATTTTCCTTGTCTGGGTCCAGGTCTGTCCTTGATCGTTGCTGTTCCATAGGACCATCTCGCCGCCCGCCCCGTGATACTGCGGCCCCGGGTCCGTCGGCGCGATTATACTCCAAATCCCATCGGGCTCGATATACAGCGAACCCATGTCATAATTGTGCGTAGAACGAGTTACTTCACGAAAGATCCATTGTGTTCCCGTCCACTGCGCAATCGTCCAGACGCGTGGATCGCCGGATGGGCCGGGCTGATAATGTTGGCTGGTAAGAAACAGAATCACAGGTCTGCCTTCCCCGTTGAAACCGATGTCTTTGAGGTAAACCAGTTTGCCTTCGCTTTGATAATCGCGGATCAGCGCCGCACACTTCGGATCCGTTAACGGGGTTTGGACGATTGCACCCTCGACGGTTTTCCATGTCATTCCGCGATCGTCCGTCAGAAGGAAGTAGAGATTCGTGCGTCTGTCCACGTTGCCGTTCGGATGCATATTGAAGGCGGTAATAATCTTTCCCCGGTATTCATCGCTGATCTGGTAATGGCCGCCCATACCCGCAAGTTTTTTCGGCTGGCTCCATGATTTTCCGGAGGCGTCGCTTGTATTCCAATACAATTCCCGGCCGTTGGTGTAGCGGGTGAACAAGTGAATAAAACCCACATCCTCAATCCACCATGGTTGCGGATAGGTAAACTCTTCTTCGCTCAATTGCTCAAATCCTTCGATGTTGTACGGTTTGAGACTTCGATAAACGAATCCAGGACGCGTTCTTCCCCGGCCGCTGACAAAGATCCAAATGTAACCTTGATCGTCGATGTTGATGCTGGGATTGTCATGCGGATCATTCACTCCGTTCTTGTCATGGACCACGACGGGTTTCGGCACGCATTTGTTCCGGTGGTCGTAATAGGAGACCATGGCCAGCAGGTGTCGTTCATTCCGATCCGTAGTTCCGCCGTAAACGAAGAAGGTCTTTTGAACCGAAGGGGCATAAACGGCGAGAGGTCGATGCTTGGCCGTGTACGTCCCCAGACCGCCTGAATATTTGGATCCATACTCCGATCGCTGTCCGAGGTCGAACCAGATTCCGCGATACCCGTCGATCGTTCTGGGCTTATCCGCGGCCGCATCCGGTTGGTCGCCACCCCATGCAATTCCAAGAATTGCCAAATATACGGCCGCCAAGCGGACTGCCATTTTCGGCATCTCGCGTTTCCTTTCAATGAGACAAGCGGACTTGCGAAGCTCCGCCGAGTGCGCGGAAACGATCGGCTTATACCTCCACCCACTCGCCGGGCTTCGGCGCCGGATAGCGGCCCTGGGCGTCTGCCTGCACCGGCGCGGGGCTGGAATCGGTGAGCGTATCGACACCGGCGAAGAACTGGAACTTCGAGGCCATCACCTCTTCCCAAGTGATCACGCGGCCCATGTGAACCGCGGCCCGGCCCATAATCGCGCCGAGGTTGGAAAGCGCCGCACGGCGAACCTCGTTATGCGGTTTATCCTTACGGATGGCATCCAGCAGAACATCCCACTCGGCCTGCCAGGGATTGATCATTTCTTTTTCCGGTCGCCATGCGACATTGCTTCGTTCGGTATGCTGGTCTTTATAAATCAGGCACTCCGGCGCATGGACGTCGCCGGAGAATTTTGCGGCGCATTTGGTTCCGTGAATGAAGGTCGCGAAATCCGTAAAGCATTTCGGTATGTAACGGCCGGTGACCAGCGCCTTGGTGCCGTCGGGAAATGTGTATTCAATCGAATAGCTGTCGAGGTTCTGGCTGGCATCGGTACTGCCTGTAAATCGACCGCCGACACCATGCGCTGAAACCGGCCATGCGTCCTTGATCCAGAAACATTCGTCGATCTGATGAATCATCAATTCGATGAACACGCCGCCGGACGACCATAAGAATTGATACGGATGACCGGGACTCAATTGCCACAGCAACTCGTTTTGGCCCTTCGGAAACGGCCCCATGAAATAACCGGAATCCATACGATACGCGCGAATCATCATGACATCGCCCAGCGCGCCTTCGCGAATCTTTTGAATCATCGCCTGCCGCGCCGATGAGTGCCTGCACATCAGCCCGCAGGCAATCTTCAGGTTTTTCTTTTGCGCCTCTTCGCCGGCCTTGATGAGCCGATGAATGCTGCCCGGATCGGCGCCGAAATCCTTCTCCATGAAAACATTCACGCCTTTTTGTACCGCATATTCCAAATGTACGGCCCGGAATGCCGCGTGCGTCGTCAAGAGCGCCACATCCCCGGGCTTGAGACAATCGATGGCCTTACGATATCCATCGAAGCCGAGAAATCGCCGTTCCTTCGGAACATCCACGCCGTCGCCCAGCATTTCTTTCAGAACTTCATGCTTCCCGTCGAGCCGGTCTTGCCGCAGATCGGCCATAGCAACCAATTTCACCGGGCCGCCGACGGCTTTGCCGCCTTCGGCTTGCCGACCGGATTTGTCTTCAACGATGAGCCCTCCCGATGACATGGCGTTGGCCACGGCTCCCGTACCGCGACCCCCGCAGCCGATCAGTGCCAGACGAATGGTGTTGTCTTCCGCGGCATACAGACCCGGCAGGATCGACGGCAGCGCTGCGGATGCGGCCAGCACCTTACCGCCGGCGGCAAGAAATTCCCGTCGCGATGTCCTTGACAAATTCCGCGATGATGTTGATTCGTTACGATGCCCATGATTGTTCATACCGACTCCTTTTTCAAATCCTCTCATCCACATAACCATCCCGGACCGCCGGAACGATCATCACGGATGTATCTTAAGCCATACCCGTATCGAAAACAAGACCCGCCCGATATTGTTGTTCCGATAAGCCCACGTTAATACAAAATGACAGACCGGAATCCGAATTTCGTCCCCAGGTTTTTGTAGGATCGGAATCAATGAAAACGCGGGAAAAGTAACGAAGAAACGACAACATTGGAATGAAAAAGAGCTGCCGGACCGATTCCCCAACGGTTTCAGTCTGGCAGCCCACCCTGGTTGGATTTTCTTTGCCTGACTCCCGCCCTCGGCATTGAACGCGGCCGCTATCCCTTGTCGTCTCGCACCGGTGCGATTGCCTTCCTTTTCGCAGGCGTCCCTAAAGAACAATTCCCTGCACCGTCGGGGCCAATGGATGAAAACAAACCATTTTCATCACAAGCTTGCCATTACCCATCCAGGTTAAAAAACTCCCGGTCCATAGTAGAACCGAATGTAAACAATATATTCTTAATTTTTGAATTGCAAGGGCTGATTGGTGCTGTCTATTGATAGAGATTCTTCTTTCACCTCTGCTGTTCAATGATTATACGACCCGGCAAAATAAATTGTTCGTAGAATTCCCGAAATAATCTTGATAACACCAAAAAGCAAAAATCCCCCATGTATCCATTTTCCAATCCCAAATTTGACTGACTTCCGGAATTTGGGTAATCCTTTGATGAAATTCTCGCTTGTCTTGCTCTTATTTGGACTTCATCAGTTTAGCCAGCGGCGGAATCATTTGCCCTCGTTCGGAACAGTCCATCAGAGTTTCCAATCGCCGAAGGCGGGTTTCTTCCATTTTGGCGCTCATCACCCAGATGATCGTTAATCGTTGATAGGAAGGCGGCTTCGATTGAAAAAACGCCCACGCTTTCCCGCGAGCCCTGAATTTCTTTTCATACCCTGCGTCAAGCTTGGCGATCTGACGTTGGCGCGCCCGTTGTTCCGTCTTTTTCGGATCGCGGTCTCGGAAGGCCTTGAGTCCCGCCGGTTGCATTCGCCCCAACCGGATCAGTTCCCGGACGCGCCGGGTATTGACCGCACTCCACTGGCTTTTCTTTCTGCGCGGTGTAAATCGAGTGGTGTAGCTCGAATCGTTTACCCGTTTCCGAATCCCATCGATCCAGCCGAAACAAAGCGCCTCATCCAGCGATTCCGGATACGTAATGCTGGGTATACCCGAATCCTTTTTATAAAATCCGACCCAGAGTTCCTTAATCCGGCCGTGGTTTCGCTGGAGCCATTGATGCCACGCCGATTGCGTCTTGAAATATTTGGGTTTCATGTTCATCGTTCAGCGGGGTCCTGTTGATAAAAAAATTTGAGTTCCCGATACAAATCCGGATGATGGTTCCGCAGTTCCCGCGGCAGTTCGAAAAAATACTCCGTGGCGACGGCAAAGAACTCCATGGGATTCGTGGCTCCGTATTCATCCAGAAAAGTCGTATGATTGCGGCTCACCTTATGTTGAAGTTTCTCAAAATCTTTCTGAAAGACACGGGCCCAGGCGATATACCGGGAAGGATTATGAAAAACGGAGGTTGGCCCGGCCGTATCCCCTGCATCGTCCAACTGATGGGCAAACTCATGAAAGACGATATTGCTCCCGTCGTGAATATCCGCGGCGCCGCATTTCACATCATCCCAGGAAAGAACCACCGATCCCCTGTGCCACGATTCACCCAGTCGAACGCTCACACCTTCCGATACAATCCCGCCCGGCAGATGTTCCGTCACAGGCGCCACGTATGCCTGCGGGTAAACCAGAATGGATGAGAGTCCCGGATAATAATCCGTTTTGCGGTGGAGAAGTAATATACAGGCCTGCGCCGCGATCGTGATGCGGATCTCGTCGGTAATCTTCAGACCCCCGCAGCCTTCAAAACGCTTTTCGCTCAGGAATACAAGTATATGTCGCTGCAGTTCCTTTTTGTCTTGCTCCGGCAACTTCGCATAATAGGGAATATTGGCTTCGACGATCTTGAGCCAGGACTCGGGAAAAGCTCTTTGACTGATTCGACGCCTTTTCCATTTTTTCAATCCGAACATCGATTCACCATTGGTTCCGAATCTTCATCTGTTATTCTATACGCTCGGTCCTATCATTCCGGGATCTAACAAAACTCGGGGTGTCATTCCGGCATAAACCATTCATCCCGGCCGATTGACCAATACGGCATCATGCCTTCGATTGACAACACATTGAGCTTATACACTTCCAGCGACCAGCCGTTCGGCTCGCCCGAAACCGGCGCGGTCAAGAGCACCTCATATCGGCCGACATCCTCGAAATCGACAAACTTCCGGACCGTCGAAACGATTTTCCCCGACGGATCATACAACGCGGCTTTATGAAATCCTTCGCCGGTCGCTTCGAATCGAATCTTCACTTCCTTCGTCCCCGGCCTCAAACAGCCGAAAGCCCTGGGTAGCAGACTCGGCAATTGTATATGCTTGGGATCTACAACGGTCAATTTACACCGTCCGTCCCACTGGACTTGCCAGGCGTAGGCATCGCGGCTCTCGCATCGTAACCGATAGATCCCGGGCTTGGGCAATACCAACGAACGTGCCTCGATCATTCGTTTGTTATTGTCGAATGTTTCTGAGGAAATTGATTTGCCGCGAATATCGTCGATCGCAACCTTGCCCTGTGCGAGCCCCTCGCGGATCAGAACGATCGGCGCCGACTCATTGGATTCTACCTGGAGATACATCTCCGCCGCGGGATTGACAAAGCGGATCGCTTTCCAGCTTGCGACTTCCGGCAGATTCGTCGGCGGCCGGTCGAACACCGGAAACAGCCCATATCGCGCCGCAAAGGCCGGGAACATCCATGCGTGCGTTTCTTCGGTTGTGCTGTCGCGGTCCTGCAGAAATTCCATCGAGCTGATCCACGACCGCTCCATCGCATCGAGATATCGGCCGTCGGTCTTGCGGCCGAGTATCCAACTGAATGCGTTTAATGTACGGCAGGCGTATTCCGGATACATACCCAGCGTGCGATGGGCCACGCGATCGATCGCGTCGGCCAGTTTGGCATCCTTGTTGAGTTCCTGCACCGTCAACATCCCGTTCATCGCGATCCCGTTGAAAAACGCGATGCGATTGTCCCAGCGGATCTTGAATTTTCCCGTCGGCGATTGGCCGTCGATCAGTCGATTGCACGCCGTCGTTGCGGCCGCGAGAATCTCCGGATTTCGCGTTACTTCATAAAGGCCGCTGAGTGCGTACAGCGACCAGCCGATCTGCCGTTCGTTGCCCAGCCCTTCGCCGCGATTGAGTTGCCCCGCGATCCAGGCGCCGATTTTTTCGGCCGTCTCCAGACTGCGGCTTTCACCCGTCAGCAAATAATGCAAAAGAAGACCTCGAATGAAGACATGCCCAAGTTCGGCCTGCGTGGTCGTGTGCTGCGGGCTGTGCTTCCACTGAAATCCGGAGGCGTTCTCGGTATCGATGTCCGCCTGATGTCGCGCCATGATCTCGGCCTGATTCAGGTACCACACGTCGCCCGTCCGCAAAAACTGCATCAGGAAATTCCACGGAACATCATATTCGAGGTCCATATAGGCGTTTTTACCTTTGTACGGCCCGCCCATGTATCCGTCGCCGAAATCGCGAAAGCCGAATGGCATGCCGTTGACGAACTGCTTCATGTCGATCTGCCGCCGTGCTTCCCAATAGGGCAGCGTCTCCAGCGATTCCGTCGTCCGCGGCATCAATGCACCGGCCGCCTTTGTGCCGCAGACCCACGCCGGCGGGATCACCACACGTAGCGGATCGAGGAACATATTGTCGGGTTTGTCAGGCGACATCTCCAGAATCACCTCATGGGTCTTGGCCAGGCCCCCTTCCCATTCGAACGGCTCGGCGCCGGCCCACAGTCGAACACCGAAGCCATCCTTGCTCACGAACAATTGCTTGGGACAATTCTGCCAGAAATGCCGCACACCAAGTATTGTCCATTGTCCATTCACATTGATGGCTAACCAGCCGGGACTTCGCGTTCCCTCGATCGGCTTTTGCCCCGGCCGCTCGATCGTGTAGTGCAACTCATCCGGCTGATTGAGCACGATCTCCCCATCGACGGGAAGATCGACCGGCTCGGATTCGGTTCCGAACCGCACGGCCGTAATTTCGCCTTCCGGCCGAAAAATCCAGCGAATGTCCCTGACCTTCGCCACTGGCGACGGCGTCTCAAAGGGCTGCTTCCGCGGTGCCGCGTGGGTCAGCGTCAGTCGCAGACAAGTCCACTGGTCCCATTCCTCGGTCGCCGTTCGAAGGTCATACCGAAATTTCGTAGGCTCATTTTCTGTATCGATCAACGCACCGGGGACGTGAAAACTACACCCACCTGGAAATATCCCTTGTTCCCAAGGTCCCGTTTCCTTCGTTCTCCATTCCTGCAATCCCGACTCCGTTTCAACGGTAATCCAAAGTTGCATTCTCTTCGAAAATACGACGGTCTCGTTTTCATGCAAAGATCCCATTGGTCCGGGAATAGAATCCACCTTATTTTGGGCTTGGTTATACAATCGTAGGTATTCGGAATAATTCATAACCTCGGTCGGATGGCTCGAACTGAGACTTTCAAAGCTTTGGGTTGCCGGACAGACCGAATAAACTTCTCCGGCTGTTGCCACAAAATCCAGCAAGACCCATCGGTCCGATCCGTCCGGCCACTTGGACAGGGTCCGGGTATAGACCAATACAGGATTTCCTTTCGGACCTCTCAATGCAACTACCAAGGGTTTCAAACATAAGCCCTCAGGTAATGGAAAGCCCGTTCTGACCAAGCCCTTTTGGCCGGGAGCACCGACGATGGTGATGGGGATCTTTCCTGATTGTTTGAATTTTTCAAACTCGGTTTCGAAGGATAATGTTCGCGGTAAACGAAGGGAGACATCCAGTCGTCTTTCCGCCTCCGCAATAATCGTTTTAGGATCGAACGGCGGATTTTGGCCCGGCAGGTCCTTGACGCAGCGAAAACCGATAAAGTCGTGGGCTCCATACGGTACCAGCCGCAGCCGCTGCGTGCAGGTTCCCGTGTTGGCCGCGGGATACAGATACTCGCCTCCCCCTCCGCGGATGACCTTGTACTGTTGGCCGAAGTGCGGACTCCGCGCGGAAGTATTCGGATATCCCTCGAACCAGTCGGCCGTCCATTCCCACGCATTGCCCGACATATCGAGACATCCAAACGGCGACACGCCGGCTGCGAATTGACCGATCGGCATCAGCTTGCCCGAGCCGAGGTTGCGTGTGGCCGGATCGTCGGCACTGCCCCACGGGAACAATCGGCCGTCAGATCCGCGGGCGGCTTTTTCCCATTCGGCCTCGGTCGGCAGACGCTTGCCTGCCCAGGCGACATAGCCCATCGCGTCGAACCAGGTGATGTTGGTGATCGGAAATTTGTCGCGCCCCGATGGCGGCTGGGCGTTGATCCAATCGGTTGGCGGGGTCGTGCCGGTGGCCTTGATGAATCGCGCGTACTGCTCAACAGTAACCTCGTCGGCGTCAATGTAATACGCCGGCAGATCGACCTGATGCGGCGGCGTTTCGTCGGGCGCGCCGAGATTCGTACCCATCACAAACGATCCGGCCGGAATCAGGATCATCCGCGATCCATCGTCGGTTGTGATTTCCCCGGCCGGTTCCGCTGCGAACACGATCGATAAAACCATACAAACAAAAACGAATACAACGTGTAATCGCTGCATACTCACATTCATCATCGTTACTCCTCATATTTCATTCGTTGAATACGTATTGCATTATCCACAAGATTGGCCTTTCTTCAATGTCGAATACGGCCATGATTCCATGACCAGGCATTTATGGGTAAAACATGGCGTCCTCCTTTTTCAATTTACATTATCCATACTAAAGATGTTTGAATATGTCTTTGACAGCCCATGGCTGCAAGGGGTCTATGCCGCCCATCGGGGCCGGGGGTACCAGAGGCAATTGCGGTTTGACCAGTTAGTTTACCTGTTGCGGGATTCCGCAGTCCGCCCGGGCCATGGAGGACATTCTTCGGTTTGGCGTATCCTCCATGCGACTGGATGCCATCATGAATCAAGATCGTGACAGCAGTGGGGCTACGCTCCGCACGGCCGGTCCATTTGGACTCGACGGAGCGGGTTCCCTTCACAACACAACCGGGACGGCTGTGTTACCTCTTCATCCAAATTGCAGGTGCGGATGGCATCCGCCCACATTGCGGTTGTCTATCCGTTTGCGATCCACCGCATGATTCAATGGGCACACGCCGTGTGCCCCTACACAAAGCGGGACGTTTGTGTGTCCTCTGTCATAAAAGGGGTCAGACCCTCAGACGCATTAAAGGGTTCGACCCCTTATTTGTTCCTTCGATATCCACTATCCAGTGGTCCATATTCAATTGTCCGGCAATTCAACTGCCATAGAGGACCGTGCTCCATCACGGCCGTATGATTCGGACCCGATGGGGCGGGTCCCTCCACAACACAACCGGGACGGCTGTGTTACCTCTTCATCCAAATTGTAGGGGCGGATGGCATCCGCCCACATTGCGGTTGTCTATCCGTTTGCGATCCACCGCATGATTCAATGGGCACACGCCGTGTGCCCCTACACAAAGCGGGACGTTTGTGTGTCCTCTGTCATAAAAGGGGTCAGACCCTCAGACGCATTAAAGGGTTCGACCCCTTATTTG
>CAYLSB010000078.1:0-22070 GCA_964386005.1 uncultured Pirellulales bacterium
TTCACCGATTATGACGATTGAATTTTCCTCGTACCTTTGCGGCTTGCGCCGATAAATTTCCTTCATCACCGATGCAATTCGATGTGGTACGTATATTTTACCGCGCCAAAGCGGATAACGACAAGCAAATTGTCGATTTCCTATTGGCTATTTTCTATTGAGATTCTCACGTTCTCACTTGTACTGATCTTGGCGCCAAGTCGCTATAACACAAAGAATATCTTGTTTGACAGGATTCACGGGATTTACAGGATTCGTTCAACTCCTTCGGAGTTGTCGATGAAAGAAAAAGGGATGACGAGTCAATCATCCACCACGGATTTTCATCCGTGGCTATTCGGGTTGGACTCCTTCGGAGTCCGAAACCGATCATCCGCCCTACCGGCTATGACGGAGCCGGCCTCTCCATCCACCTGTTTCGGTCGGTGCCCCCTTATTCCGTGGATTCAGATCGTGGGATACATGACCGGTTGTTTTTTTAATTCCGCAACCGTATCGAGGAGGGCATAATCCGACAGATTCCATTTCGCTGCGAAGGATTTTACGGCATGGGATATCTCGGATGCGGTTCGCGCGTGGAGCATGGCGAAGAGATTGTAACCCAATTCGGGGAGGAGACGACGGTGATAACAGTGACTGACCCATGGACAGCGAGCCAGGTCAAGACCGGCAGGGACGATTTGGTCGTCGGGGACAGAAGCGGCGAACATGGTATTGGCGACGAATCCAAGACGACGGTAATCCACGACGGCGGAGATACGGCGGAGAACGCCGAGAGATTGTAGCGAATTCAGAGTTTTTATGACTATTTCAGGATCGACGTCGGCCAGGGAATCGAACGGCCGAACGACCAGCGGAAGTTCCCGCTGGACGGCCGTCAGGACGGTTTGCTGAAGACAAGACAGTGTACCGGTCGTTGTAGATTCCAGGTCAAGACATTCCGTCGCTTCGGATTTGAGTTCCGGCGAATCGATCAATGGGAAACGGACGTCGAGCTTAAACCATCGAAGAGCCGGAAGGGAATGGAAAACAACGTCGGTCTGGAAGGACAAATCAGCGAGTTGGCGGTCGATATCTGACTCGGATGTGCCCTGCAGGGTGAACCAGAGGTTGAATCGATGGCGGCGAACATAGTTATGCGAAACGTCGGGCCTTTGACAAATTGCCCTCCCGACCGCATGAAGACGATCCTCCGGAACGCAAGCCGCGACAAGAACCGCGGTACGGCCGAGGGCACGATAATTGATCTGCCCCCGAAAGCGACGAATCCAGCCGGCGGATTTGAACGCGATCGTTTCTTCCAGGACCGCGGATTCATCGCTTCGGAGAATCTCCGCCAATCGCCGAAAAGGCCGGCGACAGATCGGCAGCGGATTTTGCAGGATTGTCAGCAACCGCTTTTGGAAATCGTCAAGGGATTCGCTTGTATCCGGGTGGCTGCCACCCATTACGGAGGCCCATGCTCCGTCATGGCCGTCAATCGGACGCGACGGAGCGAGTCTCTCCACAGACGGCCGCTCCGGCCGATTGTGAGCCAGAACACAGATTGGATCCTCATGCAGGACATCGCCCGTAACCGCCAAGGCGCGGGCACGACAACCGCGACAGACTGTGCGATATGCACAATCGCCGCAAGCGCCGAGAAATTCATTCCCGCGGAGGGATACAAGCAACGGCGACTCCCGCCAGAGACGACCGAAGTCATAATCGTATTCCATAAGATTACCGGCGGATTGATCGAGAAATCCACACGTCTGAACGTCGCCTGTGTGACTGATGAAGGCAAAACCCGTGGCGGCAAGGCAGCCGGGGATCATCTCGGCTCCGGGGATTTTTTTGCGACGAGCAACGCGCGCAAACTGCGGTCCGCACGTCACGCGAATCTCGATGGGACTTTCGCGGCGAAGATCCGCCAGGCGATTCAGCAAGTCTTCATACTCACGCGGCCCCAACAGCCAATCGCGAATCGCATCCCCCCTGCCGACCGGAACGAGGATGAACGGATTGAAACAGACGGCGCCACGTTCGACGGCCAACCGGGCAATCGCATCCACCTCGGAAACATTCATTCGAGTAATCGTCGTATTGATCTGAAATCGCAAACCGGCGGACGTAACGGCTTCAATCGCCGACATGACGGAGTCGTAGGCGCCGGGTGTTTGTCGAAAATCGTCGTGCGTTTGGGCCGATGCTCCGTCGATGGAAAACGAAATAGCGGATATTCCGGATTCTTTTAATTTCAATGCCGTATCCGCATCGAGGTCAAGACCGCAGGTGGCCAGAACCGCAGGCAACGTCATGGAACGCGCGGAAGCGATCAGCTCGAAGATATCCGCGCGCGCCAGCGGTTCACCCCCGGTGAAAATGATGATCGGTTTATGGAAATCGGCGATCCCTTCGAGGATTCGCCTGCACTGATTGGTCGTCAATCCATCCGGAGTATTCTTCGCCCCCGCCGCTCGGCAGTGACGGCAGCGCAGCGGACATCGGCGCGTCACCTCGAAAGCGATGATCCGCGGATGTGGAATCGAATCGGCCTGGGAAGGATCGTGCGTCATGATTTCAGGATTCGCGCAGCGGCTTTCGCGGAATAGGTCAGGATGATATCGGCGCCAGCCCGCTTGATGGCGGTCAGCGTTTCCATCGTGGCGACATCGCGATCCAGATACCCCGCATCGGCGGCGGCGTGGAGCATCATGTATTCGCCGCTGACGTAATAGGCGGCGATGGGGACTTCGAATTGTACCCGTGTCGCATGGATAATATCGAGATAATGGACTGCCGGCTTGACCATCACCATATCGGCCCCCTCGTCGATATCCAGCTCGATTTCGCGCAGGGCCTGACGTTTCGCCGACGGATCCATCTGATAGCCCTTGCGATCGCCGAAACCCGGTGCGCTGTGCGCGGCATCGCGGAACGGACCGTAGAAAGCCGATGCATACTTGGCCGCGTAGGACAGGATCGCCACATCGGTGAAACCGGACCGATCCAGAGCATGACGGATCACGCCGATCCGGCCGTCCATCATATCGGATGGGGCGATGATATCGGCCCCGGCACGGGCATGGGCCAGTGCCATCTCGGCCAGAAGTCCGCAGGTGGCGTCGTTGTCGATGCGGTTATCGCGGATGATCCCGCAATGGCCGTGGTCGGTGTAGGCGCAAAGGCACACATCGGTGATCACCAGCAGGTCGGGCGTGGACTTCTTGATCGCTCGGATGGCTTGGGCTACGGGGCTGTCCGCCGCCCAGGCATCGGATCCCTTCGCATCCTTATGACGGGGCAAACCAAAAAGCAATACCGCGGGGATGCCCAACGAAGCCACCTCCGTGGTTTCGGCGGCAATCCGGTCCGGCGAAACATGGAAGCAATCCCGCAGGGTGGCGATGGGTTCCTTGAGATTTTCGCCGGGACAGACAAACATCGGATAGACCAGGTCGTCGATCGTCACCGTCGTTTCGCGTACCAGGCGACGCATGGTTGGATGGATTCGTAATCGTCGCATTCGTGTATCGGGAAAGGCCATAATTCACTCCTCAAGAAGAGGTGATTTCCTGTTCCGCAAGGTAGCATTCCGGTTCATTGCACCAGTCGGCCGGATCGGCACGGCCGGACAGCGAACGGAAATTGCCCTTGCAGATCGCGAAGAATCGGCAACGGGCGCATTTGGGATCTTTGTACCGGTCCTTGTCGCGAAGGATCCGCAGAACGGGATCGTCGAGGTTGTCCCAGATCCGACCGAACGGCGCATGCATGACGTTGCCCAACGGATAATTCCGCCAAAATTGATCCGGATACACATCGCCGTTCCAACTGATGCAGGCGATATTCTGGCCGACGCGGTTGCCGCTGGATTTAAACAACAGATCGAGCGCCTGCTGCGCCATCGCGGTACTGCCCAATCGGTTGAGCCGCATGAGGAGATACGGACCATCGGCATGGTTGCCGACGGTGAGAACCTCTTCCACCCGGTCGGCGACGACCTGCTGCTCGGTTTTATCGAAAATGCGATCGAGAGTATCCCGGGCCTGTTCGGCCGTTAGAATCTGATCCTGCAACTCCATCGCACGACCGGTTCGGATCAGATGATAAAAACAAATCCGTCGAACGTCATTTCGGTCGGCGATGTCGAAGACCGTTTCAATATGGGCGTAGTTTTTCCGGGTTATCGTACAACGAAGCCCGGTTCGCAAACCCACGGCCCGACAGTGATGAATGCCCGCCATCGTCTCGCGAAAACTTCCCGATCGTCCGCGAAAGGCGTCGTGCAGGGACTCGGGACCGTCAAGCGATATCCCGATATAGCTGACATTCATTCCCTTGAGCCGATGTGCCGCCGCCGCATCGATCAGCGTGCCGTTGGTGGAAAGAACCGTGCGAAGCTTATGGCCTCCGGCATAGGCGATCAGTTCGAACAGATCCCGCCGGAGCATCGGTTCGCCTCCGCTGAAAAGAATCACCGGGCAACCGTATTCGGCAATCTGATCGATAAGCCGTTTGGCCTGATCGGTCGACAATTCTTCGGTACCGCAGGCGGAATCGGAGGAACTATAGCAATGCAGGCAACGGAGATTGCATCGGGCCGTACAGTTGAACACGGCGATCGGTTTGACGTTGCGCAGCTCGGGATAGCGAAGCGGATCGGACTGGCCCGCACGTCCGCAGTAGAGCTTGGTGATATTGATCATCGACAAGCTCCTTTCATCGCATCCACCATTCCCCGCACGGTATGAACGGCGGCCTCCAGATCGACTCGAACGCCCAGGTCCTTCAGTTGCCGGGTGGTTTCGGACCCGATCGAAGCGATCTGTACCTTCGAAGCACAGACGCCGTCGGGAGGAATTGGCTCAAAGAACGAACGAACGGTTGAAGAACTGGTAAAGGTGATCCAGTCGATCTGGTTATTTGACAATTGAGATAACAACATCGAGGGATCATTCGTCTGTGATTCAACCGTATAGACCGGACAATCCGTAACAATGGCTCCCCGTTGAATCAAAGCCCTTGGTAAATCGTCCGGCGCAATACCCGACCGCAGAAGGACGATTTTCTTTCCGGCAAGCGATTCCTGTTTCGACAATTCCTCGACCATCGCCCGGCTGGTATATCGCGTCGGGACAAAATCGGCCCTTACGCCGAACTCCGCCAGACAGGACGCCGATTCTCCGCCGATACAGGCGATCTTCGGACCCGTCAACGCGCGCACATCATGATTCATCCGCGCCAGGGCCGAAAAGACATAGCGGATACCATTGGCGCTGGTGAAGAATATCCAATCAAAGTTGGATACTTGTGTAAGTGTCTGCTGAACCTGAGTTTCCCGCGTACGATCAATAATTCGAATCGTGTCGAAAGCAATCGCCTCCGCCCCTTCAGCAGAAAGAAGCGAAGCGAATTGTTCATTGCCCGTCCGGTCGCGAGTAATGACGATCCGTTTACCAAAGAGGGGTTGGGACATGAACCAGTTCTTGCGGGTATCCGTCCGGGCCGTCGGACCGATGATGACAATCGCCGGAGCTTCGATTCCCTCACGGCGGCACTGTTCGGCCACATCCTGAAGATTGGACAAGAGCAATCGCTGGCGAGGGGTACTGGCATGCTGTACAATGGCCGCCAGAGTCGCAGGATCTTTGCCGTGTCCCATCAAACCTTCCGTGATCTTGTCCAGGCGGCTCATCGCCATATAGAAAACGATTGTCCCTCCGAACGAGGCCATATTCGCATAATCCAAGCGACTCTCGGTCTTGTCCGCGGCTTCCTGACCGGTGACGAACATCAGTTGAGAACTGGCGTCGCGGTCGGTCAGAAAGATCCCGCAATAATCCGCCGCCGCCAGCGCCGACGTGATGCCGGGAATAATCTCGAAGGGTACATGATTTTCCAGGCACAGAGCGACCTCCTCCGCGGATCGGCCGAATAAGCCCGGATCTCCACCCTTGAGGCGCACGATCGTCTTGCCCCGACGCATCTGATCCAGCAGAATCTGATGAATGTCTTGCTGCGTGACAGGAATATCGCCCGTTCGTTTTCGAACGCTGACCAGCTCGGCATCCGGCCGGGCAAAACGCAGGATCTGGGGATTGACCAGCCCGTCATAAACCACACAATCGGCCTGCCCAAGCAATTCGGCCGCCCGAAGCGTCAAGAGCGACGGGTCGCCGGGACCCGCCCCCACCAGATACACTTTGGCTTTATTCATGGTTATCCAATTGAGACAAAATCTCTACGGCTCCATCTCGTATCAGTTCATCGGCCAATTGACCGGCCAGCCCAACCGACTGATGTACCGGACCTTGATTCCGGCGACGAAGAACTCGTTTGGCCGACATATCCGCGACAAACGCCGAAAGGATTATATCCTCCCCGATCTGATTTGCATAGATTCCGACGGGGGCATGGCAGCCCGGATGAAGCCGGGCCAGAACATTCCTTTCGGTCTCGACCCGCCGTCGCGACATCGGATCGTCAAGGACTCGCAGAATATCGCTCGTTTCCGGATCCTCGGTACGGCATTGAACCGCAAGAGCCCCCTGGGCCGGTGCGGGGATAAAAGTCATCGGATCCAGAATGGAAGAGATATGGTTCGACAATCCAACCCGCTCCAGGCCCGCACGGGCCATGACCACAGCATCGACTTGTCCGGAAGTTACTTTTTTCACTCTTGTTTCTACATTTCCTCGAACCGTCACGATCTCCAGATCCGTCCGCAGACTTTGCACGAGCGCGATCCGACGCGGGCTGGATGTCCCAATCCTCGCACCCGGCCACAATCCTTCCACTCCCGAAACCGCACGATGGCACACGATTACATCTTCCGGGGAATGCCGCCGGGGGATCGCCGGGATAGACAAACCATCGGTCAATCGCGTGGGCAGATCCTTGAAGCTGTGGACGGCAAAATCCGCCTTGCCGTCCAACACCTCCCGCTCGACCTGCGATGTGAATAAGCCGCTGCCGGAGAATTTCCACAATTCCGTATGGGAATCCCGATCGCCATGCGTGGTCACGGTATGAACCTCGATTTCCAGATGAGAATGCGCCGACATGAGAGCATCGATAATCCACTGTGTCTGCGCCAGAGCCAAACGGCTGGCCCGGGTGGCGACGACCATGCGTTTCAAGATTCGCTCCCCTGTCGGTCATCCTCCAGAAGCATCCGGCAGACCAGATCGACGGCCTGAAGCTGCCGGCTGGAAAGGTCTTCATCGCCGGATGACTTGAGAAATCGAATCGGACCATGGAGGATTTTTCGGGCCAGCGACTCGGCAAAACATGACAGCTTGTCGCGGTCGGCCTCGGCGAAATCGCGTTCGTATCGCTTGGCCTCCTGCCGGGCATAGTCGATATATTTCCGAGTCAGGGACGCTATGACATCCGCCGTTTCGAGTGAATCAAGCCAATGGACAAATCGGTCGGTGTGTTCATCCACGATGGCTTTGGCCTTGGGAACCTCGTTTTCCCGCTGCATGCGATTGCGTTCAATCTGGTCGTTGAGATGATCGATATTCAGTAAATCTACCTGCGGTAAATCTCCAATCTCCGGCTCCACATCCCGGGGCACGGCGATGTCGATCAGCAATAACGGCCGGCTGCGCAATTGGAGATACGTCCCGGCACGTTCCAGTGTGATGACGGGTTTTTCCGACGCCGTGGAACAGATCGCCAGATCGACGCGAGAGAGCAACGGCTCAATCTCATCCAGGAGAATCGGACGCGCCCTACGATATTGCCCGGCCAGGTTCCGGGCTGATTCCATCGTACGACTTGCGATCGTCAAGGAGTTCAGCGGCTGCTTGGCCAGGTATTTGGCGGCCAGGGCGGCATTTTCCCCGGCCCCGACAAGTAACACGTCGGCGCCGCTGAGATTCAATTGCGTTCGTGCCCGCTCAACGGCCGCCAGACTGATGGACACCGCTCCGCAATTGATATTCGTCTGAGTTCGAACCGCCTTGGCGGTACTGAACGCGGTATGCAAAAGACGGTGGAAGAAAAACTTGCTCATCCGTCGCTCGATGGACTGCGTATAAGCCGCCTTGAGTTGGTTGACGATCTGGTTTTCGCCGATCATCTGCGAATCGAGCCCGGCGGCGACGGAAAACAGGTGCCGGATGCATTCGGTGCCGATCTGTTCCTTCCGATGGGTTTCCCAAGCGTTGACGGCGTCGGGACAAATTCGGGAGATCTGATTGGCGATAAAGGTTCGGGAATCAAACGCTTTTTTTGCATACAGATACAATTCGACGCGGTTACAGGTACAGAGAATCAGGGCCTCGGTAATTGCCGGAGCCATCGCGAAGCGGCGCAGCAGTTTATCCTGCTGTTCCGAGGACAGAGCCAGGCGTTCCCGGACCTCGATCGGGCATTGATGAAAACTGATTCCATGATATTCAAATTTCATGCAATCACTATAAACGATCTACGGCCGTTTTTCAACAGGAGTTCACTCGATGGAGGGCAGGATGCTTCTATCCGGCATAATTGTGCAGGCCGGCAAAGATCCGGCCGAGGTTAACCCACAGGAGGGTGATGATGATACAGAGAAAACCCGCCTGTACCCAAAAACCGTTAATCCTGGGATGGCGAACGCCGAACATGTATCGAAAATGGAAGTAGCCGACATAAACCAGCCACGTAGCCAGCGACCACAATTCCTTGGGATCCCATCCCCAGTAATCGCCCCAGGCCCGCTGGCCCCAGACACTACCGAGGAGCAAACCAAGGGTCAGCAGAGGAAAAGCCATTCGCACCATTTGATAAGCGGATTGCTCGCATTCCAGCGATCGGAGTTTCAGAACCGCAGCCGCCTGCACGGCCGCCTTGGCCATCAGGACGTATGAAAACATATACATCGCGACATGGGGCGCAAACAACCAGCTTTGCAGGGCGGGAGGAAGCCGTTGGGGTTCGGCGTGAAAAACGAAACCCGCCGGAACCAGGACGATCAGACCGAGAACGATATCCGAAACGAACGAGCGAACGCCAAGATAACGGAAGGTCCAATACCAGATCGGCCATATCAGCATACCCAGGGTCAAAAACACCTCGAACAAATTCTGCATGGGAACATGTTGTACATCCCACCACCGATACAACCATGCGACAACGGTCGTCACAAAACCGATGAAAAACAGGATGCGACTCAGAAGATTCTGTTTCAGAACCGAGCTGATCCCCGCGCCAATCCATACGGCCATTGCCAGATAGATGAATGCCCCCTGCGTTGTCAGCTTAATCTCCATGGTATCCTCCCCGCCGCGGAATCCAGAAATGCCAGCCAAGTCCCAGAACCAGGACCCCGAATCCGGCGAAGACCGGTGCTATTCCCCGAGCGGAGGTAACCTGAAGAATGGTATATCGCCCCCCCGCCGCATCGTAGGAATCCTGATAAAAAAAATACCCGCCATAGTACAATGGGTGGTTGACCTCGATCGATTTTTTCTTGACAA
Source organism: uncultured Pirellulales bacterium (assembly GCA_964386005.1). Classification (GTDB taxonomy): domain Bacteria; phylum Planctomycetota; class Phycisphaerae; order Sedimentisphaerales; family Anaerohalosphaeraceae; genus FEN-1350. Next base: position 9,450 of record CAYLSB010000078.1, read on the forward strand.
CCTGGCCATCCTGAATAACCTCGAGATCGCTGATATAGTCTCGTATCATCCCGGGTGGCTGATAGTAAAATTGAAACGGGTCCCCTTGGCGACCGTGACCCATCGAATGGGGAAAAGCGAATCGCTTTTCTTCCTTACCATCCGGATACTGTACCAGTAACCGAGCGGCGGGATTGGTATCGGGACCGGGATGGTCGTAAGCAACCCACCCTTCAGCTTCCTTGGCTAACTTGAAATTACGAAAGGTTTCAAGGACGGTCACTGTCCCCCGATCATCGAGAGGTCTCTGTATGCCTACCTCGGCAGGGATCTCCCATCTCTTGCCATCCGCGGAATCGATCAGAACCAACGGTGGATCATAATACTCGATCCGAAAATCAGACAGCGTCAGCGCAAAGGGAAGGTGCCCTATGCGCGGATCGTTTTCTGATAGCATCTCGGGGTCGGCATCCTCAGAAGAGAAGATTCCGATCCGTCCCTTGTCATCCTTGCCGAAGGAGACGTTGTCGGAGTCGATTACCACGCGATTGTCGGTCTCATCTTCGTAGATCATCATCTTGCCGGAGCGGATGGCCGGTCGATCCGGTTGACGGGATTGGAGGAATTCATGCACGGCCTGCGAACCATACAATCCTCCAACAAGAATCAGCAGACTTCCGGCATGGATCAACAGGAGGGAAGGAATCTTTAATAGACGAGGAAATACGGCAAAGGACCCGGCCAACAGGAGTGAAAAAGCCACCCAATAGACCCCCAGCGGGATGGAATTGAAGAAACGCCGCGCGCGATCGGCCCCCAGAAAAGCGCACCCAATGGAAAAGAAGATCAACAGAAGTATCCCCACGAGCGCAAGCCACAAGATGATCCGCCGCAGATTGATCATGGCTGATTTGTCATCCTGGAATGTCGATTCTCTGGATCAAACCGGATCGGGTACGTTGACCGGACTGTCCTCCGGATCAATCCTGATTCAGGGTATCGGATGTTGAATCGATGGTACTCTGAATCTCTTTTTTGACCTCTTTAATCTCGGCGTTCTTGTCTACTTCGGTTTTGGCTTCGTTAAGCCCTTTTTTGAATTCGACGATGCTCTTACCCATACCCCGAGCGATTTCAGGCAGACGACGACCGAACAACAACACCGCAATGACCAGAATTACCATCAATTCCCACGGCCCGGGCATCCAGGCCAGTATTTGTGTCAGTTCAGACATTGGACTATTCCTTTTCTAAGTTTCTATTCTCAATAGATCGTATCATATCCACCCGGATCCAGTCAACTACTTTCAGGATTCGTTTTGGGGAATCTCTCTTTTTTTTCCCCTGCATCGAACTTCGGAACGACGGACGGCGTATTTGAAATAGAGACTCCAACCGTTCAGGGCAACATAGTTCATCGATGAAGTAGTAACAGAATACGGATGCCGGTTATGTCTTTGGCTGAGGAACTCAAACTGAATAAAGGATTCGCCACTCCCGGACACGAGGCGCTTTTAAGCATCTATTTTACCGCGGCTCAAATCAAGAAATTTGCCGTTGATTTTCTCAAACCCTATGGATTGACGGATGTGCAATTGAACCTGATGATGCTGATCCAGTATCAGGCGGAGAGCGGAGAAGGGCTTAGTCAGGCCGATCTGAGCGCGATGATGCTCGTCAACCGACCGAATATTACATCGCTGATCGATCGGATGGAAACCGCCGGGCTTGTGCTTCGAACCGACATCGCGGATCGGCGGTTTAACATGATCAAGCTGACTCGGAAAGGAAGGAATCTCCTCCGTCGCGTCGAACCTCATTATGCCCGCGAGGTGGCCCGGATGGCATCGGCCCTGAATCCCGACGAACAGATGCGCCTGATGGCTCTTCTGGAAACCCTGCGAAAGCGGATTCGATCCTGACGATTCCACGGACAGATCATGATCAAGTCGGCGATTGCATTTGTATAGTTCATATATGAACTATAATCGATATGGAAAGGGCGACGTATGAAACCGGCACCATCCAGACGGAATCGATATCGAATTCATTGGAAGTGCCTGTGGATCCTGTTCGGGAGTATTCTTGCGATCCCGGGTTATGCGGCCTGGAAGACGTACTGGGTCTTGCAGCCCCGCCCGATGGGTCAGGGACCCGCGGGTCCCACGCCCGACGCCCGGTGTTTTTCCCGTCCCTGGTCCGAGCGAAACATCGTTGTTCTGGCTCTCGGGGACAGCATCACCCGAGGATATGGAGCTTCGCGTCCGCTTTCCTATGTAGGCCTTCTGATTCAAAACCATGCCGCGTATCCGGATATGGCGGGCAAAGATCTCAAAACCATCTTTCCCAATCTGGATCTCCTGAATATGGCGGTCGATTATACAACCACCTCGGATCATCTTGAACGGCAGCTCCCCAAAATACAGCGGTATCCGCCGGACGTATTCGGCATCGTCCTGATCACCAGCGGCGGAAATGACCTGATCCACGATTACGGGCGATCAGCCCCGCGCGACGGCGCCCTGTACGGATGCACAACAACTCAGGCACAGACCTGGACCGACAATATTCAAACGCGACTTCGGCAGGTCCTGCAAAATGTCACGGCAAAATTTCCAGGCGGCTGTGAAATCTTCCTGGCTAACCTGTATGACCCCACCGATGGAGTCGGCGATCCACAGAGCTTTGGTCTTCCCCGATGGCCCGATGCCGTTGAAGTCCTGGCAATGACCAATCGGAAAATCGAAGGGCTTTGCGACGAATTTTCCAACGTCCATGTTGTGGATATCCACACTCCCTTCCTCGGACACGGAATCCATTGCCGCGACTGGTGGAGAAAATGTTACCGCAGGAATGACCCGACCTGGTGGTACAGCCCCAATCTGGAGGATCCGAATGTGCGCGGCCACGATTGTATTCGGCGATGCTTTCTCGAAACGATCGTGAAAACTCTGGAGCGGCGTTCATGGGAAAAATCCCCGGTCAAAGCGTCCAGATAGTTCATATAGAAACTATTCGTGCCAGAAAGGAGGTATCTATGTGGATATCCGATCGGTGGAAGATTCGTGGGGCGGGCTTGGGAATCGGGCTTGTGTATGCCGCGGGCAATCTCAACGGGTGGCTGGCTCCGCTGCAATGGCTTGCGATTGGATTTCTGGGATGGATCGCCCTGCGCCGTCCCCCGCTTGGCCGCATGATCCTGCTGGGGTTGTATATGGGGCTTGGCTACACGATGCCGCAACTGGTTTCGCTTCGGATGCCCGTTCCAATTACCGTTGCGTTGCTGCTTGACTTGACAATGGTTATGCTGATGATGGCCCTGGCTGCAGGTCTATTCCTTCGACATCGATCGGTTTCTTCAGTCTTCGCCACAGCGGCAACATTCTGCCTGCTCGACTGGGCCAATTATACTCTGCTGCCCATCTGGGGAACGGCCCAGTCGATCGTCCGCTGCTGGAGCGCATGGCCGTTGTGGATTGGATTTTCCGCATGGACGGGAATCAGCGGAATTGGATTTGTGAATACCGTAATCGTTCTGCTTATCGTCACGACGTTCTCCGTTCCGATGATTCGTACACAAACGATTCTTGGCGGGATCGTCGTCCTGGGATTCGTCCTGACGGGAAACATCCTGGGTCCGTCCGTATCGACAGAATCCCTTCGCGTTGCCGGCGTCGGTTTCAACAGCCGTGATTCAAAAGGGTCGGAATTGGATGATGATCGACGATTCCAGCAATGCTTTATCGAACCGATGATGCGCGCCGGACAAGGGGGCGCACGTCTGGCGGTTTTTCCGGAGATGGCCTTTGAGTTCGGGCAAAGCGAGCGAAATCAATGGATTCACCGGTTTTGCCAAACGGCACAACAATATCATATCGCCGTTATCGTGGGCATTTATGATTGCAGCTTCAATGAGAACCGAATTTTATTCATCAACTCCGAAGGCGACCTTGTCGGCCAGTACACCAAAATCCATCTGACTCCGTTCGAACCCTTTGTCAAAGGAACCGGTCGGCTGATCCAAATGGATATCGATGGGATCAAAATCGGGGGAATGATTTGTCACGATGACAATTTTACTGATCTGAGCCGTCAGTACGGCCGGAAAGGCATCCAGCTTGTGGCCGTACCGACGATGGATTGGCAGACGGTTCGAAATCCTCATTTGCAGAGCAGTATCCATCGCGCGATCGAATCGGGATATGCGGTTGTTCGAGCGGTGACGGACGGTATCACCTCCGTCATCGGTCCTGACGGCCGGGTGATCGCCCGTGTGGATCCTCTGCGGAATTCCGAAACCATTCTCCTGGCCGATGTCCCCTGCGGGCAGGGTGATACTTTCTATTCTCGATTTGGAAACTTAATAATACCCTTCAGCGGAATCGTCGTCGCCCTTCATTCGGTTCGGCTGTTGATCCGCAGAATCCTCATGTGATCGGTCCGACATGGCCATACGCGATGAAACGAATCAGACGTCTCGCGTGGGCAATAAACCCGAAGAACGGTTTTCAATAACCGGTTCCTTCGATGGACTCGATCGGCCGAACATCCGAGTCATGAAAGAGACGATATCGATAATGATCAGATAGAGACAAGGCACAATAATCAGGGTGATTCCGGTGGCAAATACGATGCCAAATCCGAGAGAGATGGCCATGGGGATCATAAAACGGGCCTGCCGCGAGGTCTCAAAGATCATCGGCGCCAGTCCCCCGAACGTGGTCAGGGTTGTCAACAGAATCGGTCGAAATCGCCTCAGGCACGCCTGATGGATCGCCACATAAGGAACGATCCCCTCTCGGTTCTGGCGATTGGCATAGTCGATCAGAACCAGCGAGTCGTTCACGACGACGCCGCAGAGAGCTACAATCCCCATCAAGCTCATCAGACTCAGGGAATATCCCATCAGGATGTGACCCAGGACAGCCCCGATGATTCCGAAGGGAACCGAGACCATCACGATAATCGGCTGAAAATAACTGCGGAACGGAATGGCCAGAAGAGCGTAGATGGCCAACAGGGAAAGGATCAGGCCGTTGATCAAGCTCATCGTGCTTTCCCGCAAATCCTGCTGTCGTCCCTCCCATGCATACGACAATCCCGGAAAATCACGGATCAATTGCGGAAAGATTTCGGAATCCAGCGTCGCCATCAACTGACTGGTCTGAGAAAGGGGTTCGACGTCGGCGGTAACGGTAACCGTTCTCCGTCCATTTCGTCGGTTGATCACCGTATACGAACGTCCGGAGGTAACATGAGCGATCTGTCGAAGGGGTACGTCTTTCCCCTCCGGGGTGCGGATCAATAATCGCTCCAGGTCATACTGGCGGACCCGTTGTTCGCGAGGCAGACGCACCTTGATTCTGATTTCATTACGGCCTCGCTGCTGGCGTATCGCTTCGGATCCATAAAACGCGTATCGCAACTGCCGGGCCAGAGCTTGCTGGGTGAGCCCGAGACTATGACCTTCCTCCGTGAGACTGTAATCCAACTGTCGTTTTCCGGGGGTGTAACCGTCGCTGATGTCTTTGATATTGGAAAAATTTTCCAGTCGGAGGGCCAGCGCCTCGCTTGCCCGGTCTAGCACATCGATGCTTCGATGACTCAACTCCATCGTCAAGGCGGCGCCGGATCCGGGACCGCCCCGGTCCGACTCGAAGCGAAGACTCTCCAGACCGGGAATGGATCCGACGCGCTCTCTCCAGAGCCCCGTCAATGTCGCGGTCGTGATCGGACGGACGCCGGGAGGCGTCAAATAGACCGTCACTTCCACCTTGTTTTCGTCGATCAGCGCAAACACGCCTTCGGAAAGCGCCGATTCTCCGTTTTCCCGGATGATTCCCTGGGCGGCCGTGATCAGTTTCTGACTGACTTCTTCCGCCCTGGAAACAGGCGAACCAAAGGGCAGAATCGCCGTCACGACCGAACTATCGGATTCCACGCGGGGCGACAGAATCATACCGATACGCCCGCTGTTGACATATCCAAGAATGGATATCATTATGAATACACTCACCGCGATCGTGACGATCTTGCAACGAATGCACAAATCCAGGAATGGACTATACAGCCGACGAATCACCCAATCCAGACCCGTACAGCAAACATGCTGAACGATTCCGATCCATCCCTCCCGATGACGCCCGGACGCATGTCCCAGATGGCATGGCAGGATCAGAAGGGATTCCACCCAGGAGATCGCAAACACCGTGATGACAACCAGGGGAACGACCCGATAGATTTTCCCCATCATACCGGGGATATAATAGAGAGGGATAAACGCCACGATATTGGTCAGAATGCTGAAGCTCACCGGAAGCAAGACATCCCGGGTACCTTGGATCGCCGCCTGCATGAAATCCATGCCCCGCTGGCGATATTCATAAACATTTTCGCCCACAACTATCGCATCGTCCACCACGATTCCCAGGGTCACGATAAAAGCAAACATGGACATCATATTGATCGTAACGTCCAATCCCGGAAGAAACAAAAAACAGCCCAGAAACGAAATAGGAATACCCAATGTCACCCAGAGGGCCAAACGGAACTCCAGGAACAAACTCAAGGATATGACAACAATCACCAGGCCAAAAAAGGCATTCTTCAATAATAATTCAAGGCGTTGACGATAGATGTCGGACATATCCCGATTGATGATCCAGTCCACGCCCGGAGGCAGTTCTTTTTCGATTTCGGCCATCGCGGCCCGTGCCGCACGTGAAACTCCGATGGGCGTCTGATCGCCCACCCGATAGACCTCCAGACCCACCGCCCGTTTCCCATTGAATGTCGCCAGACGATCCTGCTCCTCAAACACATCCTGAATGTGTGCGACATCTTTTAACAGCAGGACCGATCCATCGACGGTGGTAATCAAGGGAATCGACCGGAATTGCTTTGCCCAGTCGCGTCGTTCGCTGACCCGGAGCAGAATATCGCCGCCCTCCGTTTTGACGCTGCCCCCGGGAATCTCCACGGACGTTTGCCGTACCTTCTGCGCCACCTGATCCAAAGTCAGATTGTATCGTCGAAGTTCGTTCTGATCGATCTCGATCGCAATCTCATAATTTCGTGCACCGCGCAAATCCACCTGAGTAATCCCCGGATCCTGAAGCAAACGGTCACGGACTTGTTCGGCCAGTTCACGAAGAATCCATTCCGTGGTATTCCCATACAGCTGTATCTGAAGCACTTCCCGACGACGAATGACCAGACTGACCTCGGGTTCTTCGGCATCTTCGGGAAACGTGGTGATTCGGTCGATTTCCTGCTTGATATCCTGATAGACGCGCTGGTCATCGGCGGTTTCTTCCAGTTCGACCATGACCGTTCCAAAGCCCTCCGAAGCGGTCGCGGTGATTTCCTTGATTCCGTCCAGAGCGCGGATACCCTCTTCGATGGCCAGAATGATGCCCTGTTCCACTTCCTCCGGACTGGAACCGGGATACGCCACGCGAATGCTGACCATATCCAACTCAAACTCCGGGAAGACCTCCTGCTTGATCCGCGATGCGACAAAAAGGCCTCCGATCAGAAAAACCATCATCAACAGGTTCGGTGTCACCCGATTGTGGACCATCCATGCGATGACGTCGGTCGGACCGGCGGTGTTCTTTTCGTTCGCGGGAGAATTCATTGTGCATCTCCCCGATCCACGGAAACGGCGACGCCGGCTGCGGATTTCGATTCGATCGCATCGGCCGCTCGTAACGGCATACCCGGTACCGGACCCGACAGATCAGTGATGACAAGAAGCTCACCTTCCTGAAGTCCGTTTTGTACGAATACCCATTCCGGCTCGTCGCTGAATACGATCTCAATTTTGCGAATTTCCAATCGCCCGTTCTTATCCATGATCCATACCGTGTTGTTGTCTCGAAGATGAGACCATTCCACGGCAAATACATTGGGTAATGGACGCCCCTGTATCTCGACTTGAACGTACGTTCCGACCAACAGTTGGGGAAGATGTTGGTTTTCGGTCTTCAGACAAAACGGGTCCTCCACCGCTACCAACAACCGTGCCCAGCGGGCCTGGTTTTCCAATTCGCCTGCCAACCGGACCACCCGGCCGCTGCGAGTACGATCTTTCCCCCACACTTTCTCATTGTGAATCGTAACGGACGAACCCGAATGTCCATTTCGTTGGGGAATATCCAGCCATTGGAGCTGATCGACTCGGACCATCACTTCGATCCATGCCTCATCGGTTCCGACCAGAGACACCAGATCGGAATTCATTCCGACGACCGCTCCGATATCCACATGTTTATTCCGGACGATCGCGTTGAACGGAGCGGAAATGGTACAACGAGCCAGATCCAGTCGGGCTTTCTCCAATGCCGATTGCGCCGAATCAAGGGAGGATTGCGCCGATGTCAACTGCGGCTCCCGCAAAATCAGTTCCCGGTCCTCCTCATCCACCACGTCCCCCAGCAATTCGAATTCCTGCCGGGCAACCGCCTGGTTGCCTTGTTCGACCTTGAGACGCTCACGGGCCTTATCCACTTCACCTTGTCGCTGTCGGACAAGAACCTCGTAATCGCGGGAATCGATCGACACAAGCGATTGCCCTTTTTGGATAATTCCTCCTGGGATGACTTGAGACGAAAGCTCGACGATCTGGCCCGTGACCAGCGGCCTCAAGGTGACCTGTTGTGCCGGCACGACGGTACCCATTGCGTCAACCTTGGTCATACATGTTGTTTTTTGCAGGGCAATGACCTGCACCAGTTTGGCCTGAAACTGCGATTTGATCCTGTCGGCGCGCGGGCTGGTCCGAATCTGGTACTGATAGAGAAGAATCCCTCCCACGATGATCCCCGCGGAAATCAGGAACTTGAGCGTGGGCAACAACAATCGAACGACCAACGGTCGGGATGTTGACGACAGATTCGGTTCATCGTTTTCAGGAAAACTCATAGATGTTCCTTTATTTCGGGTTGGGTTCCGACGGTTATTGCGGCTGGGAGTGTCGGTAATTTCTCCTCTTCTTCGGGACGGGCAATATCCCATCCTCCGGCCAGGGATCGATACAGATTGATTCGATTCCGGATCACTTCGTATTGAGCAAGAATCACGTTCCGCTCCAGAGATTGCAGGGATTGCAGAGATTCCAATACACGAATATAATCGATCTGGCCTTTGATATAGCGATCTCGGTTCAGCTCGGAGGTCTGACGCGCCATACTCAGTTGCCGGTTCAGATTGTCCGAGGTTTGCGTCAGGTATCGTTCCCGAACAAGGGCATCCTCCACTTCTTTTAGGGAGTTCAGAATAATCCTCTCCCACACGTGCAGAGATTCGGAACGAAGGGCCCGCTGTCGCCGGACCTCGGCCTGTCTCAGGCCGGCATCGAACATCGGCTGAACGGCATTGGCAATCAGGTTGGCCAACCAGTCATCAAAAAGATCATGGACCGAAGGGGCGGTCGTTTCAACGGTTCCGGAAAGACTGAATCGGGGATATTGATCGGCAATGGCGGCGGCAAGCCGGTAATCGGCTGCCTGCACTATACGATATCCTCCTCGAACATCCGGCCGACGCCATAACAGATCGGAAGGGATTCCGGGATCAGGGAGAGGCCGCAATTCCGGAAGGGAGATGATCGTGTCCTGCCAGGACAAAGACGGGATTGCCCCAATCAAAATGCACAATTGATGCTGCAATAAGGATTGGGCTTCATCGACGGAAATTCGCAGGGCTTCCGTTGCCGCGACAAGCTGACGCTGTCGAAGAACATCGGCCGCCGAGGCCATCCCTTTGCGGAACTGTGTCGTGACGACCTGCAATACCTGTTGATTGGTTTCAACCTGAGCCCGAGTCACTTGAGCCAGCGCCTGGGCTTGGGCCAGTTGGTACCAGGTCTCGGCCACCGAGGCGGCCAGAGAAATCGCCAGGGTATGGATCGTTTCCTGTGTAGCTTCGGCGCCCAGCCACGCCGCCCTCTGCGTGGAATGCAACTGCGACCACACATCCACTTCATATCCGGCCGCCAATCCCATCGAATACGTCGAGCTGTAGTCTGATTGTCCAGCCGTTTCCAAACGTTTGCGGGACAGGCCGGCTTTCGCATCCACCCACGGCCAGAGAGAGGAATCCGTTTTCCGGGCCAACGCCTCGGCCTGATCCAGCCGATCCCATGCCGCCTTCAGGTCCAGATTCTGACGGAGACATGTATCGATTATTCGATTCAGATCGGCATCTCCGAACGCCTGCCACCATGGGTCCGGTATCGATTCCGTTCCTTGCATGGAAAACGCATCCGGCAGCGCAAAGGGAATCTCCATCTCGACATTTTGGGGCGTACATCCGCCGGTTACCCACAAGATTCCCCCACAGACAAGCCAACTGAATATCCGTGGATTTTTTAAAATCATTCGATCGTTCAACTCCGACACCAATTGCTTAGAATCCATCTGTTTTCATGACGGGCATACGATGACCTGTCCAGTGCGCCCGGGGGGATTCGAACCTCCGACCTTCGGTTTAGGAAACCGACGCTCTATCCTGCTGAGCTACGAGCGCAAATATGTTATATATTCTATGTTCCTTCGGACTCTCCGTCAATCTGAAATGAAAGCGAGTGCCATTCGCTACGGCTTTTGAATTGCGGGCACCTCCAACAAAATCGTATATACGGAATACATGCACTTGGGGCGTCAAGATGGGCAATATATTACATAAGGAACTGCTATTCGTGTCAGGAACCTCGATCTCCTGCCAGGATAGCGAAGTCGGAAAGGTCCACTTTTCCATCGGAATTGGCATCGGCGCAACCGATGGTGTCGGGAGTTGCAGCGAGCCAGCGATTCGCAAGGTAGAGCAGGTCATCCAGAGCTACGCCGTCGGGACAATCGAAATCGCCTTCTTTGGCGAACTGCCATGCCAGCCGCGGATAATCGATTCCGTCCGCACACATTCGCCAGATGTCGGCCGTTCCGTTGGCAAGCTCCCCGACAAAATCCCAATTCGCATCCAGAAAGGTGGTTTGGATTTTCATCTCACCCGTTCTACCGGAGAAACAGCCGGCGATCACGCCCTGAAAATTTCTCCCACACAAGTCGTCGACAAAATTGCCGGCGCTGCTGACGACGCCCGCAGCGTAACAGGATAAAATCGTACCCATATAATTCCCGCCGCACAGGCCGCCGACATAGAACGAATCGTTACTCCCGTTCACATCGCCGGTGGCGTAACAGTCCCTGATTGTGCCCGCGTTTTCCCCGCACAGACCTCCGACATAGGACAAACCGCTGACGATACCCGTGGCGAAACAGCCGCGGATCGAGCCAAAATTCTGCCCGCACAAGCCGCCAACAAAATCGACGCTATACACGTTGGCAAATCCTGTGGCATAGCAGTTACTGATTGTGCCCGCGTTCGCTCCGCACAGGCCGCCCGCGTTGCTCTCATGGCCGCCGATCGCACCGGCGGCGTAACAGCCGACGATCATACCGTCGCTCAACCCGCACAGGCCGCCGACATAGTTCAAACCATCAACGGTACCCTTTGCATAACATCCGCTGATCGTGCCGCCGTAATTGCCCCCACACAGGCCGCCGACTTCCCAATTCGCTCCATGAACTTCCCCGGTCGCATAACAGTCGATGATCGCGCCCCCGTTTTCTCCGCATAAGCCGCCGACTTCCCAATCACCCCCATTGACATATCCTGTGGCATAACAGTTGCGAATCGTGCCGATACTCGACCCGCACAGGCCGCCGACAGCGCTATTACCCGTAACCACACAATTTTCCACTCCAAGGTTTTGGATCCGGCCGGAACCGCCGAGGCAACCGAAAAGACCGACAAAATCCATGTCCGGCAGGTTCAGGATCGCGTTGCGGAGAACATGACTTTTGCCGTCAAAGACGCCACAAAAGGGGATTCCCTGAAATGACCAGGGGTTCGTTGGATCGATATCCGCCGACACGGGCGTCAAATCGGCCCCGCCAAAGTCAATATCGTTCAGTAAGATGAACTGTTGATCCCAGTCGGAAGGAGCGGCGATCAGTTCGTGCCAGTCGTCGATGGAACTGATCCGGTATGGGTCCTCGGGCGTGCCGGAGCCGCCCGAGTATGTTCCAGCGTCGGCCGTAACGGTGAAAAGAAACAGTAGGATCGTCGGAACAAGCATCCCCGGACGAGATTTCATAACGAAACCTCGCTTGGAAGGAGTGAAAAGGATGGCATCGGTTGCGGAAAAGGACCCATGACAATCGTTTTCATTACCTTGCCTCCAAAACAATTCATACCAAAGTATATAGTATAGAATATTTGTCAGAAAAAGCAAGGAAATAAGGTCCATAATGGGCATCGGGATTCTTTTGGATTGTTGACTTGGGATTGTCAAATGAGGCCTTGGAGAAAATCAAAGTCGTCAGGCATTAAGCCCCTCTAACCAATCCAGCCCCCTGGGGATTAGGATTCAAGTGATCGAAATTCAGTTCCATCGAACCGACGGATTGCGGGCATACGTTTGGTTGTTTAACAATACGCAATTGGACATATACTTCAGAGAATCCCCCTATCCAGTAGCACCACAATTTTTCGCATATTTCCACGTTCTTGTTGGCAAACCAATTAACCCGGATATTTCATAGACCGGATAAGCAGGCATATTCAGGACAGCCAGGG
>CAYLSB010000079.1:0-22027 GCA_964386005.1 uncultured Pirellulales bacterium
ACGATTATGATAACCAATTGTTATTATTCAACTTATAACCGGACTGTAGTGATATCTCATATTTGTATCCCGCGGATTTTCTTACATGATTTCGGTCAGAACGCCGGAACCCGCCGAAGCCGCCGGCATCACCTTCACGTCCAGTCCCCGCGCATTGGGCATCGCCCCGTCCGGATCGATTCCCAGCAGCCGATACATGCTGCGAAGCACATCCTGCGGATAGACCGGCCGGGACGCCGGCTCGCTTCCCGTCTCGTCGGAGGCGCCGACGATACGGCCGCCTTTGAATCCGCCGCCGGCGAGAACGGAACAAAAACATTTTCCGAAATGATTGCGTCCGCCGTTCCACGGCGATTCCCACAGGATCTTCGGCGTTCGGCCGAACTCGCCGGTCCACCACACAATCGTCGTATCCAGCAGCCCGCGCTGCGACAAATCCTCCAGCAGCGCGCTGAATCCCTGATCCATTTCGGGCAGTTTGCGGCGCATCGCCTCGAAATGCTGCTTGTGCGTGTCCCACCCGCCGTAATTGATGGTGATATACGGTACGCCATGTTCGACCAGTCGCCGCGCCATCAGGCAGCTTTGTCCGAAGGTGTTTCGGCCGTATTTCTGCCGCATGTCGTCGGTTTCTTGGGTCAGATCGAACAGCGACCTGGCGTCGCCGAACATCATCTGAAACGCTTTGTTCTGGCTCTGGTCAAATTGCTTCAACACCGGATTGTCCGGCATCGCCGCACCGAGCGTGTCGAGGTTGTGCAAAAGCTTGCGTCGATTTTCCTGACGGCTGTCGGAAATTCCCTGCACGACAATTCCTTCGACGGCGAACGGATCGCGATTGGGATCGCCCCCGGTGGCGAAGGGTTTGTATTTATCGCCGAGAAAACCCGCCTCCGAGAATCGCCCCTGCGGCCGGGTCAGCACGACATAGGGCGGAACCAATCCCTTGTAGCCGTGGTCATAGCCCTTGAACAGAGCCGTTACCGCGCCCACACACGGAAAGACCTGACGGCCCGGCTCATGCCCGGTCTGCACAATATACGAAGCCGTTTCGTGGCCGTTGTTGCCGTGGGTCATGCTACGAATGATGGCGTACTTGTCGGCCTGTTGGGCCAGCAACGGCAGTAACTGGCCGATCCGGATGCCGTCCACGTTCGTCGCGATGGGCTTATCGAGAGGGCCGCAATAATCATATCCGGCGGCGGGCTTGGGATCGAAGGTGTCCAAATGGCTGGGTCCTCCCCACATCCAGATTTGAATGACGGATTTGGCTTTTCCTTTGGGTGTCGGAGTCGCCGCCCAGGAGGGTTGTGCCGCGGCGTACAGGCCGAGCCCGGCCGCTCCCAACAGACCCCGCTTGAGAACCTCACGTCGGCTTAGCGTGTGGATTTTGTTTTTCATATTATTTCCATCATTCTATTTCTAATTTGTATATATTCAATGTTCCTGTTCGATGTTATCTTTTTAGTGTCGGTAGAGAAATTCCTTGGTGTTGATCATCGCCCAGGCCAGGTCCTGCACCGCGGGAGTCGGATCGGACTTCGGGGCGCCGAAATGGCTCATCGCGATTTTCCGTTCTTCCGGCGTCGGATACCGCGACAGGATCGTCAGGTACAGCGAATCGATCAGGGCGGCGCGGTCATTCCTCCGGGAACTGATAAGGGCGCGGAGTTTTGCGCTATTATGGATTTTATTGATAATATGTGTAGAGTTCAACATGTGCATTCGCTGGGTTTCGGTGGTGGCGTTATTGCGTTCCGATTCCAGCCCGGTATCGCGCGGAGGTCGGCCGAACAATTCCAGAAACGAACTGCTGATGCTGCCGTCGGCCAGTTCGATGGATCGCTGGTCGTCCGGAATAAACGTGAACGGCTCCGGGATCGGGCTGGAATAGCTTTCGCGCGTGCCGGTGATGCGGCACAGCGCGTCGATGAGCGTTTCGGCTTCCAGGCGGCGAATCGGATAGCAGGCGAACATCCTCTCGGTTTTGGGATTGTCGCTGCGAGGGATGGAAGACTGCTGATAGGTCCGCGATTTGAGGATCATCGCATAGACGGCATTCAAATCGTATTTGGCCTTGACCAGTTCGGCGGCCAGATCATCGAGCAATTTCGGATAGACAGCGGGGTTATCCGGCCGGATGTCGTCCGGTTCGTGGATCAGGCCGCGGCCCAAAAGCCACGACCAGACCCGATTGACGATCGCCCGTGACAGGCGCGGATTATCTTCGGCGAGCAACCAGTCGGCGAAGACGACGCGCGGGTCTTTATCTGCGGGGATCGTCACGCGCGTTCCATCCGGGAACATTGCCGTCAGCGTCTTATCCGATGGAAGACAATACACAATTTCCTCTTTCCATTCGGCGGTGTCTTTGTAGCCGATCCGCGAGAAGAACGCGGTGAATCCCTCGCGTCGCTCGACGGGCCATTTGTCGAACCGCTCACCCAGAAACGTCAGCGCGACAACGGAGGCGACTGCGGCCGGTTCGCGTCCCTGAACGGCCCGGTAAAAATTGACCGGCGGCTCGCGGAAATTGCTGCCGCTGGAGGTCAACAGCGCCCGCACAAACTGATCGTAGGGCATCTTGTTTTTCATCGCGTCATAAATCCAGCGGTGATACGCCTGAACGGTGTTGGGCCAGAGGTTGATCGGAAATTCCGCTTTGATCCGCAGCAGGTCGCACCATTTCAGCGTGCGGAAGTCGGCGTAGGCCGACTCGGACAGCAAGCGATTGATCAGCGTGACGCGTTTGTCCTGGCGGGGATTGTCCAGAAACCGGCGGACCTCCTCGATATCCGGCAACGCGCCGGTCACATCCAAAAAGACACGACGAATAAAGACGGCGTCGGAACAGACGTTGGCGGGCTCGATGTTTTCCTTTTGCAAACCGGAAAGAACGAATGTGTCGATTTCGTTGAAGGGCGCATCCCGTCCCGTGATCTCGTAGGGGGACGGCGGAGACGGAATCTCCGCGCAGAAAACGGACGGGAGAAGAAAGCCGATAACAAACAATACAGGTATGTGCAATTCATATCTTGTTTTCGAGTTCACAATCGCCTCTGAATTGTCCTCGCTATTTTGGCGTTGCCGTCCTGGCAAGCTCATTATCCTACCACATATTGACGACAATACGACCGTAGTTATTGCAGATTTAGGCATTTTCTCTCCTTTCTGCCGAGATGAATCCGGATAGATTTTTTCGTGATAAAATCCCTACATTCATAGCCCGTGTGGCGACCACCCAGCATGCAGGGTCATGATTCGCTACGGCCGATCCATTCGGACCCGACGGAGCGGGTCCCTCCCCAACACAACCGAGATGGTTGTGCTACCTCTTCATCCAAATTGCAGGTGCGGATGGCATCCGCCCTTTTGCGATGTATCGCATTATCCAATAGGGCACACGCCGTGTGCCCCTACACAAAAACATGTGCCCCTACACAAAAACATGTAGCCCTCCTTTAGTTAGAACGTTGTTGCGTAAAGTGTCCCAAGACAAAAGATGTCCAGAATCATAAGTCGTTATAGAATAAAGAATAATCGTTTTTGGGTACCAGCAAGAAAGTGACAAAACCCTGTTGCACAAATTGTCCTATGTTACTATTTTCAATCTACTATTTTCTATTTTCAATTCGTATAAATTGTTGTGAATACTGGGATTACGTATAGCATAGATTGTTAGTGGGATATATCGACGGATAGGCGGTTTTTGGGGTGTCCGAAAAAATCTGAGGAATATTATTTGAAAAGATAATATAGGGAAATTCATAGATGCAATTAATGTTAACATGGAAAGAATAGCTCCAGTGATCCAAAAGAAACAAGATGACATCACAATTCAAGAAAAGGTCGAAAGATATTCTGTTCTTGATGGAGTGGAACCTTATGAGACCCAAAATCAGCCGTTGGACAATCGCATCTGAAATCTGAAATCTCACCGATACCTCGAATTCCGATAATATATGATGATAAAAGTCTCGATCATAGGAAATCCCAGATTCGGCCTGCTCGGGCCTCGGATTACCGGGAGCGGCTCAAATCGTCCCGAAAAATCCCTTGATCATCAATCCTTTTATGACGAGGAAATCAGCGTAAAACCTATCAACCGTGGATAGTAACTTTCATCGTGCGATCCATGGAGTCATGGATCCGCACATGGGAATAAAAATATAGACATTAAAAACATGTAAAGGAGACAAAAGGATGGTTCACACAAAAAGGTTTCAGATGGTTCAAGGTGTGGCTGTACTGCAGTTGATCCTCGTTGTCATTCTCGTTTCGGGATGCAACAACAACTACGGCTCGGTCACCAGCGGAGGAAATGAGCGTCCCGAAATCCGGGATACCCATTTGGCATTTTCCACGATGGCCAACAAGTCCAACCTTCCGACGGAATATGTCAGCGAAGGCAAGGTCGGCATTTCCAAAGTGGAAGCGGCTCTGGAAGCCGCCGATACCGGGGATATGCAGGCCCGGGCCGAAATGAACAAACAAGTGGCCGGGATCAATGCCAATCGCAAGGAAGTGGAAGCGTTTATCGGAAAAACCCTCTCGGAGGCCGAGGCGCTCCGGAGACGGTCCAACCGGGAATTGGGCATGGCCATGGCTCAAATCACGGCGCGGGAAAGCGAACTCAATGCCCTCGTCGAACAGAAGGATGCCATCCTTTCTTCCTTGGACAAGGAAGGCCAGAGCAAATACAACGATCTGGTTTCCGGCGCTCAGGAAAAGTACAACCTCGAAATGGCGCAGATCGAACAGGCCAAAGAGATCCGTAATGCCCTGGCAACGGAGAGCACGGCGAAGATCCTTGAAATGACGGAATCGGCTCAGGCGACGCGCAATCGGGCCGCGGCCACGGTTTCCGAACTGAATGCCAGGGCGCTGGCTACGCAGCAGGAAACGGCGGCACGAATCGAGGAGTTGACCCAGCAGAAACAATCCCTCCAGACCACAAAGAATTCGGAGATCGCTCTCCTGAAGACCACACGGGAAACACTGCTCAAGGATTCCGAATCCCGTGTCCGGGAATTGCAAACCAAGGCCGGAACGATCCGGGCCAATCTGGCCGATCAGGAGTATCTGCTGAAATTGACCAAGGCGGAATCTCTGAAGTCGGAAACCCAGGCCAAGACCCAGGAAAAATCCGCGAATGCCCCGACCCGTCTGGAACGAGCGATGGCGGAGATCGGACGCCTTCGCGCCGATACCCAGCATAACCAGGAAAAGGCCGCGTCCGCGTACGATTCCATGCTGGCGGAAATCCAGGCCAAATTGGATGATGAGTTGAACGAGGTCAGGAAGATTCGCGTCTCCGCGGACAGGGCCGAACAGGTTGCACGGGCCGAGTTCGTGAAGGCGGAAGCTTCCGCCATCGCCGAAGCCGTTCGCCAGACGGCGGTTCATGCCGAAGTTGTCGCCGAAGCGAAAAAACAAGAAATCATCGCACAGGCGGAAGCCGAGGCGAACCGCATCAAACAGGAAGTTCTGGAAGAGATCGCCGCCAAGAAAGCGGCCGGGAAAGTGGAGATGAGCAACTATACCTCCGCGGGAACTCCCCTTCCGGAAGATTTGCATCAGGTTCCGGCCGTACCTCAGGTTCAGGCCGTCGCCCCGCGGATCGAGCCGGACCATGTCGTAGCGTACCGCACCGCTTTCGCCGGAGTCATGCGAAACCGGGCACAGGCGGATGCTCACCAGATGGTCGCGGAAGCCACCTTCGCGCAGGCCAAAACCGATATCGGAGCCGTCAAGGCCCAGCACGATGCGATCGCGGTCGAACAATTCGCCATCGCCGATGCCCTGGAAGCCCAGGCCCGTTCGCGTTTCGCCGAAATCGAAACGAAAGCCGCCAAGGAAATGGATGTGGCGGAATCCAAATACCGCCAGAATGTCGTAGATGCCGAATCCTTCAAGAAGGAAATGGAAGCGGAAGCGATGGATTATGAGAGCCAGGCCATTGCGATGGACCAGATCACCAAGGCCCGGGCCCAGCAGCTTCTTGTCGAGGCCGAGACCGTCAGCAATTGCCTCCGGAAAGATGTGGAGCAATTGGACGTTCAGCTTTGGGCGATCCAACAGCGCGGCGATGCGGAGTATGCGAAGCTGACGACGGAGTCCAAGAGTGTCGCCGATGCCCAGGAAGCACTCGCAATGCAGATCGATGCGCAGATTTCCGCCGCTCGCAAATCGCTGGACGCGGAACTGGCGAAGATCGAAAAATCGATTCAGTCGGTCGATGCCATCGCCAAGGCCGATTATAAGGAAACGTTGACTCAGGCGGATGTGCTCAAGGAAAGAACCAAAGCGGAGATCGACCGAACCAACGCTCAGTTTGCCCTGGAGCAGTCCACGTTGAAGGCGCAGATCGAACGTGACAAACAATTGGCCACGAGTCAGATGCTGCGCGGCGAAGCGGCCTACGAGCGGATGGTGGCCAATGCCAACGCCAGCAAGGTCAGCGAAATCGCCGCTCTGGACGCCAAAAATGCCAGCGCCGAAGCCAACATGAATATTCTCATGGCCGACAACACCGCCAAACGAGAAGCGGCCAAGGCGTATCTGGATGCGGTCAAATCGCGGTTCGTCGCACGCGTCGAACAGGTCAAGGCCGAACGGGCTATCGCCATGGCCGATACGCAAAATATGCTGGCGATGAAGCGTACCGATCTGGATAGCGCGCTGGCGCAGGCAAGAACGGCGCGGGAAGAATCGAATCGCAAGCTGGCGGTTCTGCAGAAGAAGCAGGCCGAATTGCAGACGGCTTCGCTGGTTAACTGGTCGGCCAAACTGGCCCAGGTCAAACAAAACCAGCTGGATTTCAGGCCTCTGCCCACGATGGCGGCCTCCCCGGAAAAAGACATTACTCCGGTCACAAAGAAAACGACCGTTCCCGACGGGAAAGTAACCACCGTTGCCATCGAAACAGATGCAAAGTAACGTCTGAATCCTGAAACACAAAATCATCGGCAGGACGAGTCAGAAATGATTCGTCCTGCTCTTTTTTTGCGCGGATCACGTAAAAATTTCTAACACGAATGCCGCTTCCTTAACGAGACGTTTTAGACACCTTTTTAGCGGCTGAGGTAGGACAGCTTCGGGGGCAGGGGGATGTTGTTGCCGAAGCGGTCTTCGCCGTAGCCGCTTTCGGCGAGAATTCGGATATCTTCGAGGACGCGTTTGTCGCCGACGAAACGAACCTTCAGCTCGGTCACGATATCGATGACGCCTTCGGCCAGCAGACGCGCGATTTCGGCGGTAACGCATTTGAGAAGGATATCATCCTCGGCGCCGATTTGATCGGTAAATTGTAGTCCTTGTGTATAGACAACAATGATACCTTTTTCGGCCAAGGTGAGAATGACGCGACGAACGGCGTCGGGGATCTGGAGCGGGTCGATATCGTCGGGAATCAGGCGGAGTTCCTGAATCCGTGCGGCGAGGCGGCGGCGTTTTTCCGCGTTGATTTTTTCGTTGAGGCGGAACATCTCCATGGGTACGGCGGCGTTGCAGACCTGCTGATCGAGATGGATGGCGACTTCGGTTCCATAGTGCAGGACGATGGCGGCGACGAGCGTGGAAGGACGGACATGAAATCCGCGATAGACGGGGACGGACACTTCGATTTCGCCGATTTCGACATAGCGTCGGAGCATGGCCTGGCAGAGCTGACGGGCCGGTTCGATGTAGGCGATGGAAAAACCGAGGGCGTAATCGATCAGCGCGGTCAGGATCCGGTTGGGGTTGACCAGTACGAGGGTGGAATCGGGACAGTCCCGGGTGGAACGTCGGACATGCCGTTCAAAGAAATGCGCCAGAAGGGTGGCGATTTCCAGCAGGTGCATGACCACGGTGATATGGCCGCGAAGGATGGCCAGATCGGCGTCGAGCATTTCCACATCGGTATCGGACACAAAGGTGTCGTACAGGGATTGGAGATTGTGAAAACGCTGGGTCAGTTGCCGCAGGGATTCCTCGTTGACGGCGTCGCCGATAAAATTCAACGCCTTGTCGGGAGGCGGCTTTTGAATTCGTCCGAGGATACGACTCTGGTCGGCGAGATTCAGGAATTCGGTGGCCAGAAGGGTAACGGTTTCATAGACATTGTCGATCCGGCGGGTTTCGATATCATGGGGAAGACGGCCGGGGGGAAGGATTTCGGCATAGAGACCGTCGCGGCCCTGAGACGAAGGAACGTCGAAACCGAGCTTGCGGGCCTCATGGATGAATTCATCGCCGGCCCGCAGGAGGACATGACTGATAAACACCAGCGTTTCCATTGTGGCGGCGGAAAAATCCCGCTGGATCGGCAACAGATGATAACTGGGCAGGGCATGCTGGATATGGAGAAGTTCGTAGCCGATGTCGGCGAATTGTTTGAAGGTGGCAATGAGGGTACGGAAGTATTTCCAGCGTCGATTGTTGCGCGCGCCATAGGCGTCGAGAAGTTCTTCCACCTCGATCGACTGCATCATCAACAGACCCATTAACGGGCGGGTCAACGTGCCGTTGGGCAAACGGGCGAAGGGCATATCGCGGGAAGCGGTCAGCAGAATCTGACAGCGGCGCGAGATGAATTGAGTGAACTCATCCTTCGGATGGCCCTCCGGAGGGACGGTCTGTGTCGGACTGGTCTGGTTATCCATACGGAACCTCTTGGCGAAGATTTCCATCGTTCGCCGTCATCCTCAACCTGTCGAATCGAGACGAATTTCCGGGAATACACGGACGGACTTATCGGATCATTGCTGCGGATTCTTAAGCTCTTCCGCCCTGGGCAGATCTTTGATCGAGTTGATGCCGAAGACTTCGAGGAATTTTCGCGTGGTGCCGTAGAGCATGGGACGGCCGAGGACTTCGGCGCGACCGACGATCTTGACCAAGCCCTTGTACATAAGACTGCGAAGAACCTCGCCGGCCGCGACGCCGCGGATGGCCTCGATATCGGCACGGATGATCGGCTGCTTGTAGGCGATGATGGCCAGGGTTTCGAGGGCGGCGGGAGAGAATTTCGTGTCGGCGCGGTTCCGCAGAAGTTTTTTGAGCCAAGGATTGAATTTCGGCAGGGTCATCATCTGGTACCCTCCGGCGATCTGTTCGATACGGAAGGAACTTCCGGACCGTTCATAGCGAGAGTTGAGGGTTTCGACGCATTCGCGAATCTGCTTGACAGAGCCGACCTCAGCGATTCCGGTAAGCCGTTCGGCCGAGAGCGGTTCGTCGCAGGCGAACAGAACGGCCTCAACCACGGATTCCAGAGTGGCGTCGGTTTCGATAAACGACGGAAGCCGGCCCTCATCGGCGGGAATTGCGTCGGGGAGAGTCTCGGCGACGGTCTGCCGCGTCTCGGATGGATCGGAAACAACGGGGTCGTCTCCGGCTTCCGGGGCCGGTGTCACAACGGTCGATCCGGATGGGGAATCCGGCAACGGCAATTCGTCCGCCATGCGTGCAACATCGGCAGGGGTATCGGTCGCAGCGGTCTCTTCGGACTTCGGCTGCGGATTATCGATCAGGTTCTGTTCCAAACCCTCGCTCATATCTTCTTCCAGATAAATGGATCGGCATCTTTTGTACTGATAACTATTTTCACATCCGGGAGACGATTTTGCAATGACTTACCGAGTTTTTTCAGAGCAAACCGTTCAGAAACGGTGTGTGACAGACACAAACAGGTCAGCCCCGCCTCCTGCGCGGCGAGGGCCTGATGATGTTTGAGCTCGCCGGTGAGATACAGATCGCAGCCGGCGGCGATGACGAGGTTGAGCAGTTTGCCGCAGGAACCGGCGCAGACGGCGGCGGATCGGACCTGTCGTTTGGCCGGGCCGACAAGGCCGACGGCCCTGGCGCCGGTTGCGCGTTTGATTTTCCGGATGAGGGAATCCACGGAGGCGGCGACGGGCAGATCGCCGATACGGCCGAGGCCCCATCGGGATTCGAGATCGCAATGGCGAAGAATGTCGAATGCAGGCGTTTCGTATGGGTGGGCTTTGCGCATAGCGGCAATGACGTCGGGGACCCGATCGGACGGGACGACGGATTCCAGGCGAATTTCGGAGACGCGCTGGAGTTTTCCGCGGCGACCGATGGCCGGATGTGAACCTTTCAGAGGGAGAAAAGTTCCAATTCCGGGCGTTTGAAAGCCACAGTGGGAATAACGTCCGACGGCGCCGGCCCCGGCGGAAAAGATCGCCTCGGCAACGATGTCGGCATATTCGGCGGGGACAAAGACGACGAACTTATACAGGGGAACCGACGGGTTTTCGACATAATCGCCGATCGGTCGGGTGTTTTGCAGATGGAGCAGATCGGCCAGTTGGTCGTTGATGCCGCCGATCATGGCATCGTAGGCGGTATGGATGGAATAGACGGAAATATTCCGGCGGAGTAGTTCATACACGACGGATCCCGACCCGTCGGAAGTCACGTTCTTTAGCGAATCCCAGATGACAGGATGATAGGAAAGGATCATACCCGCACGACGACGGACGGCCTCGGCAAGAACCTCGCGGGTGATATCAATGGTGACCAGAACCGAGCTGACCTTCTGATCGCGGTTTCCGACCAGCAGGCCCACGTTGTCCCAGGACTGGGCAAGTTTGAGGGGGACGAGATTTTCGATCTGGGAAATCATATCGTTGATTTTCATGGGGAAGACCTTTCCATGATCACTGGGGTTCGGCCGTATCGTCTGCCCAAAGACGGTCAAAGGCATCCATCAACCGTTTGGTTACGGGGCCGACTTTCCCCTCGCCGACGGTGTGGGCCTCGATTCCAACGACGGGCATGACCCCCATGATGACGTTGGAGACGAAGACTTCGTCGGCGGAAAGAAGGTCCTTGATCGTCAGGCGGGATTCCGTCAGCGGGATTTTGTCGATAGAAGCGATATAAATAAGATATTTTCGGGCGATACCCGGAAGAACCGGGGTGTCGAGCGAGGGGGTATGCAGCGATGAATTCTTCACGAGGAATACGTTACTAATACAACCCTCGGCGAGGAGATTTTCCGTGGTGAACCAGAGGGCCTCGGCGGCATTCTTCTGATGAGCGATCTGCAGGACGAAGAGTCGCGAAAAGTAGCTGGTGGTTTTGTGGCCGGTTGTCGGGTCGGAGGGATTCTGGCGAAAGTCGGACAGCATGACCCGAATGCCTTTATCGTAATACTCGCGGGGATAGGGCTGAAGAGGCGCGGCGGTAATCAACACCGTCGGCCGGCGGGAATCCTCCCGGCGAATGGAGCCGGAGGTCAGGGTCAGGCGGATACGGGCGTCGGTCAATTCATTGGCTTGAAGAACACGATGGATCGCTTTTTCAAACCAGGTTTTATCGAAAGGACAGAAGATATTCAGTTTCTCCGCGCTGGAAAGAAGACGGTCCAGATGATCGGAAAGGGCAAAGACACGGCCGTGATCGGCACGAAGGGTTTCGAACAGACCCATGCCATACAAAAAACCTCCATCGGAGACGGACAGATTCGCCCGATCCTGTTCGATGATTTGATCATTGAGGAATATCCGAGTCATACTTATCCTGCTGTTTCCATTCGAACGGATTGGATTACGGATCGAAGATCCCTGACCACCGACAGGCCGGTCAGCATCGAACGAGCCTTAACGATTGTCTCATTCCACTCCGCTTCGGCGTCAGATTCTGCGACGATTCCTCCGCCGGTATTCACATACGCCATACCCTCTTTGATGATACACGTTCGGATGGCGATATTCAAGCAGACGGATCCATCGAGACCGAGAAAACCGATACCGCCGGTATAAAGGCCGCGGCGGGTCGGTTCCAGTTCTTCGATGATTTGCATGGCGCGAATCTTCGGGGCGCCGGTAATGGAGCCGCCCGGAAAGACGGCGCGGAGAATTTCGCTGAATAGCGACAAACCGCAGGTCGAAAGAGGGCGGCGAAGCTCACCGCGAATGGTCGCGACCGCATGATACAGGGTGGGATAGGTCTCGATCGTGCGGGGCTGAATGACGGAGACAGATCCGGGTCGGCAGATTCGGTGAAGGTCGTTGCGTTCCAGATCGATGATCATATTCAGTTCGGCTTGTTCCTTTTCGCTGTCAAGAAGATCTTGCCGTTGCGCGCGATTCAACGATTCGCAATCGGGTCTGTCGGCGAATCGGGGGCGCGTGCCTTTGATCGGTTTGGTGGAGATTGCTTCATCGTGAATGGTCAGGAACATTTCCGGCGATGCGCTGACAACGGTATAATCGCCCGCGTCGAGATAGGCGGAAAAGGGAGTGGGATGAAATTGGTTCTGCCAATGAAACAGATCAACAGGTTCGGCGGAAAACGGACCGGAGAATTGGCGGGAGAAATTGATCTGATACACGTCGCCGTCGAAGATATATTGGTGAATCTTGCGGAGCGACTCGTCGTAATACGATCGAGTCATTTGGCTTTGTATCGACGAGGGATCCAAACGGTCGGCAACGAATTCGGGAAGAGAGATTGTCGGCAGACCGGAGGCGAGGTCGAGTTGCTGTTCAAGATCATTCAGCTTTTCGTCGGAGGAGACAGCATCACCGGGAAACGAAAGGACAATCAGCCAGATAACGGAATCGGTGTGATCGATGACGATGGCTTTGTCATACAATCCCAATCGAATCAACGGCAATTGAAGATCATCCCGCCTATCCGGATTGACGGGAATCCGTTCGATGAATCGACAGAGGTCATAGCTGAAGAATCCAATCCATCCGCCACAAAAAACGCCCCGAGGCAGCGGAGAGATGTCGTTGCGAAGGAGTCCATACCGATCGAGAACGTTTCGGAGAATCGAGAGCGGATCGGGGCTGGACACCGGCACCTCCAGGATCTCGATGGGATCCGACGCGAAGACTGAATATCGCCCGCCCCAGCTTGCCGAGTTGTGGGCGCCGAGGATTACGGGATTGGTTCGTTGAGCTATGCGTCGAACCAGAGGATCAAGCGAAACGGTACAGGGCCGTTTTCGAAACGAAAGATGACCGCGGATCGGTGGTGAATCGCTCATGTACATTTCGATTCAAGGGGAAATTGCCGAACAATCTGAACGGACGCGGAGGAACCCATGCGCGACGCTCCGGCGGCGATCATCGCCAGGGCTTGTTCGATGGTACGAATACCGCCGGCGGCTTTAATTTTGCATTTCGGGGCGGCGGCGGCCATGAGGCGAACGGCCTCGACGGAGGCCCCTCCGGCCGGATGGAGACCGGTGCTGGTTTTGATGAAATCGACGCCGACCTGTTGGGCAACCTTACAGACGAAGGTCAGTTGTATCTCATGAAGAGCGGCCGATTCGACGATCACTTTGAGAGCCACTGACGGGCGCATCGAACGGCAGACTTTGAGGACGGCCGACATCTCCCGTGTAAGCGCAGCCAAATCGCCTTCCAGGATCGCCGCTAGATCAACGACCATGTCCACTTCATCCGCCCCGGCCATCATCACGGCCTCGGCTTGGAGGGCTTTGACCTTCGGAAGCTCCGCTCCGAGCGGAAAGCCCACCACGGAGCAGACGCCAACGCCTTTGCCGTGGAGAAGATCGGCGGCCAGAGGAACCCAGCGGGGATTGACACAGACCGTGGCAAAATGATTTTCGATCGCTTCAGCACAGTGACGCTGGATATCCGCCCTGACGGCGGAAGCGGAAAGCAGCGTGTGGTCAAAATATTTCGCCAGTTGGTCTCGGGTTTGAGGCATCATTCGGTTACTCCGGAAAGTTCACTGGATGGAGGACAAGGGAACTGCCGCTGAAAAAAATGAACCGCTTCGTCGAGGCATCGAAAAACCCTGGTTGCTGTCTGAGTGACAAAGACCGAAGGATCACGACGGGCCGGCCAGATCACATAGACATCCTTGGCCGCCTCGTGGGCATGCTGGAGTTCGCGTTCGACGCCGCTGGAGACCGCGGCCGTGCCATCGGGCAAAGCGGGGATAAAGCTGACGATCATATCCGACTGATCGATGAGGGCGAAGTCCCGGGCGTAGATCTGGCTGTTGATGTCGGCCTCGATCTCGACGACCTCGCGCGCAGAAAACTCGACGGTCTGGCCGAGGGCCGAAACTTCGATGGTGTCGCGTCCGGCCGCAATGGCTTCACGGGCGAAACAGGGCAGATATGCCTCTTCAAGATCGCCCGGATCGAAGCAGATCATCTGCCGCTTGATTTGATTGCGAAAGACCTCAATCTCACAGATCACTTCCGGCAGGTGCATGACATGGGTCATGGGAAAGCTGAGATAGGTCTTTTTGCGCCAGGGTTCAACGAGCAAACGATAAAACATTTCGACGGTTCCCTCGTCCGGCCCGCGCGAGACGCAATAAAAGTCGGCCGTGTCATTGGACCCGCGCTGCATCATTTCGGTGGCGAGGATTTCTTCTTCGCGCCAGACCAGCAGGTCTTTGAGAGAGTGACGGACCGGATGATCGCGAGTCAGCCGGACATGGAGGGACTCAATGCTGTCGATCATGCAGATGAACCGATCGGGTTGGAGTGTACGGACCTGGTCGAAATCGAAAGCGGGAAACAACCCGTGCCGCCATCGAAAGGTCGCATGCGTATTGACGATGATATCCGGAACGGATCGGCTGCGGCCGATGAGGTCCTTGATCACACTGCGGCGCAGGCCGTGAAGACGTTTAAGGGGAATATCCAGGATACGGCCTGGGCCGATATCGGGGGCCTCGGCATACATCCGGTCACCGACGTTGAACAGGAGGATTTCGCGGCCGCGACGGCGGGCCAGGTCGCATACGGCCTTCAAATAGGGCTTTTTGTCAATCCCGACCATACCGGTTACGACGACGATCATGATCGGCCTCCCCTATGCCACAGCCGCAATCGAATCCTCATCGGCATCCTGATTTCCCGTTCCTGCGTTTACAGATTTTGCAGACGCTGTTGCTTGTCGTAATCCATCAGGGCTGTAATCATCTCGTCCATGTCGCCGAGGATGAATTTGTCGAGGTTGTACAACGAGACGTTGATGCGATGATCGGTCACCCGGTTCTGCGGAAAATTGTAGGTACGAATCCGCTGGGACCTGTCGCCGGAACCGATCATCGTTTTGCGTTTCTGGTCTCGCTCGGCGTTGATCTTGCCCTGGTAGAGATCGAAGAGTCGGCTTCGGAGAATTCGCCAGGCCTTGGCGCGATTTTTGTGCTGGCTGCGCTCATCTCTCATGCTGACGGTGATGCCGGTCGGGATATGTTCGAGTCGGATGGCGCTACTGACCTTGTTGACGTTTTGGCCGCCGGCGCCGCCGGATCGGCAAACCTGTTCGATGACATCGTCGGGATTGATCTGGATATCCACCTCTTCGGGTTCGGGAAGAACAGCGACGGTGGCGGCGGAGGTATGGATGCGGCCCTGAGCTTCCGTTTCGGGGACCCGCTGAACACGATGGCCGCCGCCTTCATAGCCCAAATGGGCCCAGACGCCCGGCCCGGAGAGATTGGTGACGACCTCGCGAAGGCCGCCCATATCGCTGGGACTGTAGGAAAGCAGTTCGTTCTTCCAGCCCTTTTTCTCGGCATATTTGACATACATATTATACAAATCGCGGGCAAACAAGGCGGCTTCTTCGCCGCCGGTCCCGGCACGGACTTCCAGGATCACCGAGGCAATCGCCGAGTCATCGGACATAACCAGCGAATTACGAATGGCGTCGAAGAGCTGGTCTTTCATCTTATTCAACCGATCCATCTCCTCGCCGGCCATGTCACGGAGTTCGCGATCGGTTGACGGATCTTCCGTCATCTGGCGGGCTTCGTCAATGCCCTGAAGGCATTTCTTGAATTCGCGGAATCGTTCGACTAAGGGGCGCAGCTTTCCCTGTTCCTTGCTGAGCGGGACAAACCGGGTTGGATTAGCGGCAATGGAAGGATCGTTGATCTGCGTTTCGATCTCGACGAAACGATCTTCAAGCTGCTGAAGTTTTGCGATGACAGGATCCTGAGTTTGCTGCATACACACTTTCGTAAGGATATCCGAACGATGATCCGGAACGGGCCGGTACAAAAAAAATACGCTGCCAATCCATAATCAGTACAATTACGACCAGCAGCGCAACTCGGTTGTCAGGGATAGCTACTTTTCGGTTTTTTTCTTCATGTAGTCGGAGCCATATTTCTTCTGGAACCGCTCAATACGACCGGCGGTATCGACGAACTTCTGCTTGCCGGTGAAGAACGGGTGGCACATCGAGCAGATTTCCGCATGGATTTCCTTGGCGGTACTGCGGGTTTCAAAAGAATTTCCGCATCCGCAATGGACCTTCACTACATGATAATCCGGATGAATATCTTTCTTCATTGAACCAACTCCATACATTATTCCAATACTCGAAAACCTTTAGTATATAGATTTTTTCTTCGATGGCAAGAAAAAATTCAAAAAATCCGACAGATACAAAGGTATAGCCGGAATTCATTGCAGACCAGCCATCGACTGTGATGGGGCGTTCTCCATTACGTCCGAAACCCCCAGCTTGACCGACGGGGCCATTGTCCTTTTGGAATCGTCATCAATAGAAACAGACAGACCCTTTACGCCTGTCTGTTAATTAGGCAACAATTGCGATGCGGACTGTTAACTATTTGATCCCGTTTGCATTCAGGAATCAAAAACCGTACACCATCCGCAGTTCTTCTTCCGTAGGCATTCGCTGGTACACTTCACCGCGGGGACCGATATAATTGGGACCGTCCTTACGAAGCTTAACGGGGACCTTGGAACCGTTGCTGTTGGTAATCCAAACGGTTTCAACGTTCTGCTCGGCCCGGACCGCATTAATTTCCTGCTGGGTTTTCTTTTTATCGGACTCATTGCCGATCATATACCCAGCACCCGCTCCTACCCCGGCCCCGATTAAAGTTGATTCGGTACTTCGGCCGGCAATTGCACCGACGCCGGCGCCCAGCGCTGTACCGATCAAGGCGGTGTTCCCCGCATCCGATTCGCAACCGGACGTACCAAGAATTCCAACACACACGG
The DNA here is from genome assembly GCA_964386005.1 of uncultured Pirellulales bacterium. GTDB lineage: Bacteria > Planctomycetota > Phycisphaerae > Sedimentisphaerales > Anaerohalosphaeraceae > FEN-1350. The sequence continues at coordinate 16,994 of CAYLSB010000079.1, forward strand.
CGACGGCCAGTACCACGGTAATTACAGTCTTCAACATCGCGATATTCCTTTCCAATATGGCATTTTCTTTGCCTCTGGCATCAAAAAGAGCATTGTACATCGTCCACACCGCACGTCAAGGGCTATTCAGCTCAGAAAGATATCGTCCAAACCTTGCCTGTTCCTCAAGGTCTCGCTATAGTATACGATCAAACCCTGTGAAAGATTTCAACTTCAGGAGAACTTTTCCATGAAACCGACATTAATCGTAAACGGAGCGGCGGGACGAATCGGGAAACGCATCCTGGCTTTGGCCGCGGGAAGCAAACAATTTACTCTCGTAGCCGCTCTGGAACGAGAGGATCACCCGGATTTGGGCAAGGACGTCGGGCTGATCGCCGGGGTGGGAGAATTGAACGTCAATCTGGAAGACAATTGCACGGGTACAGCGGACGTGATGATCGATTTTTCATTGCCTGAAGCGTCAAATCGATCGATCGAAATCTGCGTGGCGAATCACATGGGTCTGGTCATGGGAACGACGGGATTATCCGATGATCATCATGCCCAATTGAAACGGGCCGCGGAGAAAATTCCCGTTATTTATGGAACCAACATGAGCGTCGGGATGAATGTGCTGTTTCAAGTGGCAGGCAAGGTGGCTTCCATGCTCGGCGAAGAATACGATATTGAAATCGTGGAACAACATCACCGGTTCAAGAAGGATTCGCCCAGCGGATCGGCCATGACGCTGGCGGCGGCTATTGCCAAGGCCACCGGGCGGGGGTTTCCAAATTGCCTTGTGCATGGACGGGTTGGCAAGGAAACCTTGCGAACGAAAGGCACGATCGGCATGCACGCCGTTCGGGCCGGGGACATCACGGGAGAGCATTCGGTCATCTTCAGCACGCTGGGCGAGACGGTTCGCATCGAGCACAGCGCCCACAACCGGGATAACTTTGTCCACGGCGCGTTGCGAGCGGCGCTGTGGCTTGCCGGGAAACCGGCCGGGATGTACTCGATGGCCGACGTGCTCGGCATCGCCTGAGCAAGTCGCCGGTTACTCATGGCAGGCCATGTGCCGGGAGCGAGAAAAAACGGGACATATGCGATAGGTTATCTATGTATGAAAACCCCATGTCGCTTCGGTATCGGTTATGGGAGACCGCCGCATTCCCACACAACCGGGACCGTTGTGCTACGGGAGATCGAAGGTCAAGGATTCCGGAGAGGATTTTCGTCAAATGGTTATTTTTTGACGCATAATAGTCTTTTCATTTCCCCCCTTCAAGCTACAATGCCACACTTATACGATGGCCGACGTGGCGGGTATCGAAATGGAATACCGATCATTCGATCAGGGATTTTCTTGACAAACGAGCGTGTTTGGTTTGGGATATCGCCATTGTATCGGGTTCACGATCAGGCGGAAGGAAATTGTAACGGAGAAACAAAGTATGAACGGACTTACAAGCATGTTGGCGGCTTCGGCATTCGAAACGATTGACTGGGTGGTTGTCGGCGCGTACTTCGCCATTTTACTGGGGCTGGCCTGGTGGGTGATCCTTAAAAGTAAAGACACCCCCGATGATTACTTCCTTGCGGGACGTAATCTCGGCTGGTTTGTAGTCGGCGCATCGATCTTCGCATCCAACATCGGATCGGAACATCTGGTGGGTCTGGCCGGATCCGGAACCACGGACGGCGTAGCGATGGCTCATTACGAGCTGCATGCGTGGTGTCTTCTGATTCTGGCATGGGTGCTTGTTCCGTTCTATGTGCGCTCGAAGGTCTTCACGATGCCGGAATTTCTTGAACGGCGATTCTCGCCGACAGCGCGATGGGTTTTGTCGATCATTTCTCTGGTCGCGTATGTCGTCACGAAGATGGCCGTGGGAATTTTTGCCGGTGGGGTAGTATTCAGTGTTTTGCTGCCCGAATTTACCTTTATGGGGCTGGATACATTCTGGATCGGATCCATTTTGGTGATTGTTCTGACCGGCCTCTATACCGTCTTGGGTGGAATGCGGGCGGTGGCTTATACCGAGGCGCTGCAAACCATCATTCTGATTATCGGTTCCATTCTGGTGACGATCTTCGGTCTGAAAGCCCTCGGTGGGTGGCAGGAACTTCGGAATGTCTGCGGATCGGACATGTTCAACCTTTGGAAACCGTTGATCCCGGCGGGTGTAGAGAGTACCTGGGCCCCAATCAAGGAAACCGGCAGGATGGCGTGGTATTTCAACGACAATTATCCGTGGCTGGGAATGCTGTTTTGCGCGCCGATCGTCGGACTGTGGTACTGGTGCACGGATCAGTATATCGTGCAGCGGGTGCTTGCAGCGCCCAACGAGCGCCAGGCGCGTCGCGGCTCGATCTGCGCGGCGTTCTTTAAGTTACTTCCTGTATTTATCTTCATTATTCCGGGTATGATCTGCTTCGCTTTGGCCAAAAGCGGGAAGGTCGCGGCGATTCATGACACGCTGTATTCCGCCGCCGGCCAGCTGAACCGGGCCGAATCGCAGAAGGCCTTTCCGCTGCTGGTGGCGCACATTCTTCCGGCTGGGATTCGCGGCGCGGTGGTGGCGGGACTGCTGGCGGCGCTGATGAGTTCGCTGGCGGGCGCTTTTAACGCTTCCGCAACCTTGTTCACCATGGACCTCTATAGCAAGTTTCGTCCGAACACCTCGCAGCATCGGCTGGTCTGGATCGGGCGTGTGGCGACAGTGATCATGGTGATCATCGGCCTGTTATGGATTCCGGTGATCCGCGGGAGCCGCGGACTGTATGATTATCTGCAGGGCGTGCAGTCCTATCTGGCTCCGCCCATCTTCGCGGTGTTTTTCTTCGGGGTATTTAACAAGCGGCTCAACAGCAAAGGGTGCCTGTCGGCGCTGATTATCGGATTCCTGATGGGCCTGTTCCGTTTGATTGTCGATACGCCCGTGAAACTCTCGCAAGGCGAATATACGTATGTCGAGGGATCGTTCTTCTGGGTCATGAATAATGTCTTCTTCCAGTATTACAGCGTGTTGATCTTTGTGGTGTGCGTGGCGGTGATGTTTGTTGTCAGCTATCTGTCGGCGCCGCCGTCGTACGACAAGATCGCGGGCCTGACCTACGGCACCGTAACGGATGCCCATCGCAGGGAATCCCGCGAGAGCTGGAACGCCACCGACGTGATCGTCTCGTGTATCGTTCTGGCGATCATCCTGGCGGCGTATCTGTACTTCAGGGGATAAGAAAGTAAGATCAAAGATTATCTTTGAAGCTGTTGAAGAGTCGCAAAGAATGTGACCTTGACAATGATGGTGTAAGGGTCACAGATCTTGACCTACAGGAAAAAGAAATCCTGATAACTGTATCAATCAAGAGCGGGGCCTTATTGTGAAGATAAATGGCTTCCAATCGCCCATGATGTCGAGCGTTTCAATAATTGCGGTTGTTTTGTGTGTGTTAACAATAGGTTCAGCATTTTTGTATTTGAACTTCAATTCGTTGTATGAAGATTCTCTGACTTCAAACAAAACATATGGTCATAGAGCGGGAGTTTCCATGGCTTTGTGGCACCTTTTTTCCTTTCTGACAATTTTATGGGCAGGAATATGGGCATTCATCGTAGCCCTCAGAAAGGGACGTTTTAAGGAGATTCTGCCTGCGGTATGGAGTATTGTTGTGATTGTAGTCGTCGCCTCATTTGTGATGCCGACTATTGGAAAAAGTCACATGTTCATGTATCGTCGAAAAGCAAACTCAGTTGCATCTGCTTATCTCAATCGCTTCAATCAGACCCCAGGTGCCCGTGATCTTGGTGGAACTCTTACATTGCATGATTAAAAATCGAAGTCAGGAACACTCCGAAACTCAATCTTGTCGAAGTTCGATACGAATTACAGCGAAAGATCGAATCGGATTCTTTTCCCTTCCGATTTTCCGTCATTTGTAATCGGGAGGACGGCTCGGCAGAATTCAGGAAAGAAATGATACAGGAGTAGCCAAGATCGCTTTGAGGGTGTAAGCGTTACTATCATGTAATGTAACCTTTAACAACGATTTTGGCTATAGAGACCTTTCATCGGACACTATCGGGGATTTTGCCGGGGATATAGTGTTTCTTTGCCCATTGCCAGTCGCGAAGTTCATTGGGGGGAACCGCTTCGCCTTTGACCGTCTGGGAATCTTCGATACCCCGGATCATCCTGCGGGCCAGTTCCAGAGTGCTTTCTTCCAGCCATTTGTGTTTTTCGGCATGGCCGTCGGCAAAACCGAAGGTGCTGCGATCGTTGTGCCAGATCGCGAAGGGATCAACCCAATAGGGAGTCGTTAAATCCATATTCCAGGTACGATGGTTCCAGCCGAAACCGTCCATCTCTTCGAGCCAGGTAAATTTTTCGCCCGGAGCGACAATTTGATTCAACTTTTCCACGCGACAAAGGGCTTCTGCGCCGCTGGATCGCTGAGAATATACGGCGCCCAGGGAGTAACTTCGATACCCGCCGATTCCGCCGCCCGGACCATTGGCGGGAAACAGATATCGCTTATCCGACAGGCAATGATAGACCTTGCCGCTTTGGACATACGGCCAGACGGCTCCCTTTTCAAAACCGCGAACTTTGTCATCGACGGTATTATTCCGTCGAATGCCGGTTTCATCCTGAGGATCGGCGACAAAATTATGTACGGGTCGCGTCGTTCCGGGATAAAGAGTCCACCCCGTTTTAATGTCGGCGCCGGCCTGATCCCGATCGCAGGTATCCCCATCCATGAGCCAGCCCTCATTGTCTTCGGCATAGAGATACCATCCATACGACAGGGCCTTGACATTGCTCATGCAGACGATGGCGGTGGCTTGTTTCTTGGCGATTTCCAGAGCGGGAATCAGAACGGCCAGAAGAATCGCGATAATGGCGATCACCACCAGCAATTCAATCAACGTAAAACCGGCGTCTTTTTTCGTTCTCATACGTGCGTCCTCGCAGGAATTTTCCGTTATGTATAACGAACTTGAGAGTACCGAGTTCCAGTCTACTTTGATCCCGCCTGTTTGGCAATCTG
>CAYLSB010000080.1:0-21937 GCA_964386005.1 uncultured Pirellulales bacterium
AATGGTCCATGTTCGGCAACGCCGCATAAGGACACTTTTGACGCTGGCATCAATACAACTTCAACCGGCGGGACGGATATGCGAATATATAGAGACTATGTATCTATAATAGCTACCCTATTGATATTGTCTGGAATTCTCATGAAACCTATCTGTCTGGCATCGGGGAATTTGTCGTCTTCGGAACCGAGACTGACGGCGCAAACGTTCAACTCCGGATTTCCCGACGCGCACGACACCTATAACGGGATGGGGACCGGCAGCGACGGGAAAATCTATTACGTATTGTGCAGCGAACGGTATGATCTCGGCGCGCAGATGTACGCGTACGATCCGGCCGCGCGGAAGATTCAGCATGTCGGCGACCTGACGGAGGCCTGCGGCGAAAAAGACAAGAAGACCATCGTGCAGGGCAAGAGCCACGTCAACTTCGTCGAGATGGACGGCAAGCTCTACTTTTCCACGCATATCGGGTATTACAGCATCATCGACGGGATGGAGAAGATGGGCATTCCGCCGGCCGGTTGGAAGCCGTATCCGGGCGGGCATCTGCTTGCGTATGATCTCAAAAGCGGCCGATTCGAAGATCTTGGTATTGTGCCGCAACGGGAAGGGGTGCTGACGACGAATATGGACAGCCGGCGCGGGCGAATCTTCGGCCTGACCTGGCCCAGCGGGATTTTTTTCCGTTTTGATATCGCGAAAAAGCAGATGAAATCTTTCGGGTCGGTTTTCGCCGAAGGTGAAAACGGCAACGGCGCAACCTATCGGACGATTTGCCGTTCGATCGCCGTCAATCTCGACGACGGCTCGGCATGGTTTACGAATTCCGAAGGCACGATCTATTGGTACAACGCCCGGACCGATGCCGTGGTGCCGATTGTCGGCGAGGATATGAAGAAGGATTACTTCGGCCTGTATGACCCAACTTCGGCCGGGCACATGGGCTACAACTGGCGGCAGACATTCTGGTATGCTCCGGAAAATGCCATCTATGGCGTTCATGGCAATTCGGGGTATCTATTTCGATTGAAACTCAACGGGCCACGGATGGAAGTGCTGGAGCGAATCACCTCGACGCCATCCAGGTGGAGCGGAATGTTCGATCAGTTCAGTTATGGGTATCTGGGTTTTGGTTTGGGTCCGGACGGGCGGACGATTCACTACCTGACGGGAGCGCCGATTTATCTTGACGGCATGCGCGTCAAAGGCAAGGACAGCACGGCGATGGGCGAGGCGAAGGGTCTGGAGAATCTGCATCTGATTACATGGGATATTCCCACCGGTACGTACAAAGACCGCGGGGCGATTTTTTACGAGAACGGAGATCGGCCGCTGTATGTGAATTCGCTGGCGATCGGGAAGGATGGAGACGTTTATTTCCTTGCGCGGATCACCGAGAATGGAAAAACCCGGACCGATCTGGTTCGCGTGGCCGGTCCTTTCGGATGGAAATGACATTGCGAAATATGGAGCGACGGAGAAACGATCATGCGAGCGATAAAATATTTCTTAGTCTTCGGATTGATGATTTCCAGTTCCCTTTTCGCGGCGGATTTTCAGGCCGGTGTGGCGAAAAAGTCGATCACGCCGCCGGTGCCGTTCTGGCTGACCGGGTACGCGGCACGGACCAAACCGGCCGACAGCGTCCGGATGGAATTGTGGGCCAAGGCGCTGGCGATCCGGGATTATCAGGGCGGCCGAGCGGTGATCATTACGACGGATGTGATCGGGTTGCCCCAGGAAATTACGGAAGCCGTCGTTCAACGGCTGTCCAGAAGCCACGGATTGAAACGATCGGAGGTGTTGTTCAATTCTTCGCATACCCATGCCGGCCCGGTCATCTGGCCGAATCTGCAAGTGATGTTCGAGTTTGACGACAAGGAACTGAACCGTGTTCGAGAGTACGCGGCCAAATTGACTGCGAATCTCGAGATGGTGGCCCTCGAGGCGATGAAAAACCTGGCGCCGGCGAGATTGTCCTGCGGACAAGGGGCGACGGATTTTGCGATGAACCGTCGCGAACCCGCGACAACGGGAATGAAAATCGGAGTAAATCCTCGGGGTCCCATGGATCATTCCGTGCCGGTGATGCGGGTTACCGGTGAGGACGGCTCCTTACGGGCCGTTCTTTTTGGGTATGCCTGCCACAATACCACGACAGGCGGCGATTTTTACCAGGTCAACGGCGATTATGCCGGCGCGGCGCAACTTGAGGTGGAAAAGGCCCACCCCGGCGCTATCGCGATGTTTATGATCTTATGCGGCGCCGATCAGAATCCCAATCCGCGGGGGACGGTGGAACAGGCCGACCAATACGGCTGTGCGCTGGCCGCTGCCGTGGAGAAGGCCATGACCGGAGACATGAAGGCCATCCGATCTCCGGTGCGATCCGCTTATCGAATGATCCATCTGGAATTCGCTCCACATACTCGAGAACAATTTGAGGCCGAATCGAAACATACCGATACATTTCGCCAGCGCCGTGCCCGGCTCATGCTGGAAGCATACGATCAGGGCAAACCTGTGAAGACCTTATCGTATCCCCTTCAGGTGGTCCGCTTCGGTGAAGGAATGACTTTTCTGGCGATGGGCGGAGAGGTCGTGGTGGATTATTCATTGCGGGCCAAACGGGAATTTCCGACGGAGAATCTGGTCGTCGCGGGATACAGCAATGATGTCAGTTGCTATATTCCCTCGCTGCGTGTTCTTCGCGAAGGCGGATACGAGCCCGATATCAGCATGATCTACTACGGCCAGCCCGGTCCCTTCGCTGAAACCGTCGAAGAGACGATATTCAAGAGTATTCGGGATTTACTGTCGGAGGCGGGCGCGCCGTTGACATCGTCTTCGATTACTCAAATGATTTCCTCCGAGAAGTAAAAAACTCCGAGGAGATCACGCCATCCACTAATCCCGCGACCGGCCCAACAATCGCAACAGACCATCCAATATCGTCAGGGGATGCGGGGGACAACCGGGTATATAAAGGTCAACCGGAATTTCCTTCGGGACTCCATTATGGACCTGTTTGTGGTCTATGTAGGGTCCACCGGAGATGGCACAGGCGCCAACGGCAATGATGACGCGCGGGCGAGGAGTTGCGGCCAGCGTTTTCTCCAGGGCCAGTTTCATGTTTTTCGTCACGGGACCAGTAATCAACAGCCCATCGGCATGCCGAGGTGACGCGACAAATTGAATGCCGAATCGTCCGAGATCCCAGCCGACGGTACCGAGAACATTCACATCCGCTTCGCAGGCATTACAACCTCCGGCGCTGACCTGTCGGAGTTTGAGCGAACGGCGAAACAAACGCAGCCGATCCCTATCCAGAGGTTGGGCCAGGCGTATGGAATCGGAGGGACCCAGAATCAGATCCTCCCGGCGACTAACCGCGAGACGGTAATCCTGCCGAAACGAAATCGATCCTTTTGGACAGGCCATCCTGCAGTCATGGCAGAAAAGGCAACGTCCGAGGTCGATCCGGTGCGATTGGGTTTCATCAAATTGGATCGCATCCGTGGGGCAGGATTCGACACAGGTACGGCACGCCGCTTCGCAGAGGGAAGGATCGATTCGAACGGCTCCGCGAAAACGATCGGGCAACTGCGGCGCGGGACCATCGGGAAATCGGATTGTCCGATATTTCTGTGTCCAGCGTGCTTTGAGAATTTCAAACATCTTTCGGTCTCTCCGATCCGGATGCGATCATAAATCGTGGCCGCAATAGGACAGGTTGAAGCTTTTGTTGCACAAAGGAAAATCGCTGATCGGTTGATTGCGCATCGCCATGGCCAGGGCCGTCCAGTTGTGAAATGACGGGTCCACGATCTTGTATCGAAGGAATCGACCTGCGGAATCCGTTATGACGGAATGGGCGATCTCACCTCGCCACCCTTCCACCAGCGATATCGCCATCGCGTTGGATTGCAGACCCCGAATGGGAATGTGAATTTCACCGGCGGGCAGGGAGGAAAGCTGAGCGTGGATAAATTCGATGGATCGCTCAATTTCCAGCCAGCGAACCTGAGCGCGGGCGAATACATCGCCGGATTCAAACGACACAACAGGAATCTGTGCGAACCGATAAATACCGAAGGGATGCTCAAATCGAACATCCCGTTCAAGGCCACAGGCGCGTGCGGCGACCCCAACAAGACCCAGATCGGTGGCGGTTCGATGGGAGACGACGCCGGTTTGTTCCAATCGTGACATGACCGAAGGAGATTTCCATAACAAGTTCACGGCTGATGTCGTATCCCGCTCCGCTTGAGTCAGTCGAGTCTGCAATTCGTTGATTCGATCGGTATCCACATCCAAGAAAACACCTCCCGGACGAATCATACCTCGGCCAAAACGATTCCCGCACAACAGGGCCGTCATATTCAGATAATCGCCGCGGATACGGCCGCAGTACGACGCGGTCGGCAGAAAACCCACATCGCCGGCCAGGGCCCCAAGGTCGCCCGTATGATTGGCCAGTCGTTCCAGTTCCAGGGCGATTCCACGAAGGGCTTCGGCGCGAGGAGGAACCGAACTTGTACCGAGGGCTTCGAGTGCCTGGCAGTATGCCCAGGTGTGGCCGATCGTGGTATCGCCGGCTGGGGTTTCCATATAGTGGATCGAGCGGGAATTCGGGCCACCGAGCAAGGCCGCTTCGACGCCGCGGTGCTGATATCCCAGTGAGATTTCCAGATGCAGGACCTGTTCGCCTTCGCACTGAAAACGAAAATGGCCCGGTTCGATGATTCCGGCATGAACGGGGCCGACGGCCACCTCGTGAATTTCTTCCCCTTCCACCGAAAAAAATCGCGTCTGTCCAATCGGATCTTTCAGGAAACGAACCGGCTTTATTCCCGGATGCCCCTGAAACGCGACTCCAAACTCTTCGGCGATTTCTCTTTCAAACAGATGGACCTGAGGACAATCGGGAGTCAGGGAAATATTGTTGCTCGGCACGGCCGTGGTCAGGATCTCAAGATCTCCTCCGCGAGTTGCCAACACAGCCCATTCATGAAGATTCTGTTCCTCCGGGACGGCAAACAAAGAAACGACGCGGCCGCCCTGGCGGTAATTTTGAATGATGATTTGCCGGAATTGCTCCGGAGATAATCGATCAACGCCGGTCGGGGAGAATCGGACTGCATTCAGGATGCGTGTCATGGAGTAATCCCTTTCAGCAATTCCGCGGCCGAAGTCAGCGTCCGGTTTAAGAAACCCGGAATCGTCATACCCAGGACGAGTATCAGAACGGCCAAGATCGTCGGCGTTACCAGCGATAGTCGATTCTCTCTTACGGGGACCTGTGTTGAAGCCGGACCATAAAGCATTTTCAGGAATACGCCGGCCATCCCGATCATCGCCAGACTCAGCAATCCCAGATAGGCAGCGGCGATCCCTATATGACCCTGTTGAATGGCCGAGCGAAGAATAGTCAATTCGCTAATAAAAGTGCCAAAAGGCGGCGATCCGACAATGGCGAAAAATCCCACCGCCCAGAGAACGGCCGTCGTGGGGATACGACCGAACAAACCCGAAACAGTCTCAATCGATTTGGTTTGATAGGCGAAGATGATATTTCCGGCCAGAAGAAATAACATGGCCTTGGTCATCGAGTGGTTGACCGCATGGTAAAGTCCGGCATACGTGCCCAGTCCGCCGAGACCGATGCCCAGGGCAAGAATCCCCATGTGTTCAACGCTGGAATAGGCCAGCATCCGCTTATAATCCACTTGACGGAGCAAAAAGATTGCGGCAAAGGCCATCGAGAACAACCCGAATACGATGAGGACCTGTCGGGCAAAATCGCCGATGCCGGCGGCGGAACAGACCTGAAGAGTCCGGAAGATTCCGAGAAAGGCACAATTCAGTAACGCCCCGGATAACAAGGCCGAAACCGCCGAAGGCGATTCGCTATGGGCATCCGGCAGCCAGCTATGCAACGGCGCCAAACCCATCTTGGTACCATAACCAATTACCAGGAATAAAAATGCCGCTTTGAGCCAAGCCGGTTGCAGTTTTCCGGCATGACGAGATAGATCGGTAATCGATAATTCAACCCGAGCGGGAATGGCTGTGGCAGCTCCAGCCAGCAGAAATGTTCCCAACAGAGCCAAGGCAATGCCAACAGAACAGATGAGAAGATATTTCCACGTGGCCTCCAGCGACTGCGGATTCCGATGGAAATAAATCAGCGGGGCGCTGGCCAGCGTCGTGGCTTCGATGGCGACCCACAGCAGACTGAAGTGATGGGAAACCGTAACCAATGTCATCGTCGCCAGAAAAAACAACAGGCACGCAATGAATACGGATTCGCTTTCGTGGGGGCTTTGCGCTTCGCGACGGAGATATTCGAGAAGATACAACGATGAACCGGCAAACAGGATGCTGACGATTGTGAGAAACAATTTGCCGACCTCATCCAGGGCAAGCCAGCCCTGCCAGAGCGGTTCCGGATGATTCGTCCAACACAGAACGGTCAGCGACAGATGGATCAGGGCCGTCGCCGTGAGGATTAAACGAAGCCGAGGGGTTTGACCCAGGAATAGACAAACGAGTCCGGCCATCATCGGGAGCAGGATCAGCAGAGCAATCATTTGTCGCTCCAGTCTTTGAGATCGGTCATACGGTCCGCATCAATATGATCGAATTCCCGGTTGATTTGAAAGATGGCAATGCCCATGACAAATACGCCGACGAACAGGTCGAGAAGTATGCCCAGTTCCACGAGAAGTGTCTGATGCGGCATAAGGACCAGACCGAAGGTATAAATTCCATTTTCAAGAACCAGATATCCGACAACCTGATTGAGGGCGATTTTACGGGATACCAGGATGAATAAGCCGGTCAATACACCGAAGAAGGCCGTTGGAATGATCAGGGTTCCCGGCGGATCGAAAGGAAGCGGCAGCCGGGAATGAAACCAAAACGAGGCCGCGACGGCAAGGATGCCGATCAGGATCGACGCATTGTACCCGACAAACGGCTGAACCTCCCGCTGAACGTTGGCTTCGACAAGCGATCGTTCCAGCAAGACGGGAAGAACCCACCCCTTCAATGCAACGGTGACTACCGCAAGGAGAATCGGAATCCACGATTCGATAGGGCCCACCAACAGGGGCAGGCAACCCAGCAGGGCGCCCTGAAGAGCCGATAGGCGAATACAAGACCGCAATCGGCTGACACCCAGAATTGCCAGATTCGTTACGATTACAATGACCATCAGTAGGTCAATCGATTCCTGCATCGTTTACCTCACCACCAGAATCAGCGCAAAGATCGCCAACGCGCACGCTCCCGCCAGTAGCTGGGGAACCTTGAACAAACGAAGACGAGCCATCGTCGATTCGACAATTCCAACCACGATAGCCAGAAGGAACATCGCGGCGATGGAGACAATCCAGCGTACGATGAACGAATGGCCATCGAGAGGCAGGAGAATACCGATCAGGATTTCACCAAGAAGCCAGAATTTCAGGGCCGCGGTATATTGGATCATCGCCAAGTCCGGCCCGCTATGATCGAGAACCATGACTTCGTGGATCATGGTCAGTTCCAGATGCGTATTTGGATCATCGACGGGGATACGGGCATTCTCAGCCAGAAAGACCACAAACAACGTACAGCCGACCATGGCAATCGGGGCGATACCGGCGCTGAGCGTCCAAGGCACTCGCCCCATCATCTCCGACAGCGAAAACGAATGAGTGATCCAGGCCGCCGCCGTCAGCGCGAGTAATAACGCCGGTTCCGCCAGTGCGGAGAAGGCGACCTCGCGGCTGGCCCCCATCCCTTCAAAGCTGGATCCGGTATCCAGAGCGGCGATCACCCAGAGAAATCGAAGTATGCCCATCAAATAGACAACCACGAAAAAATCGCCGGCAAACGAAACCAGTCCACGGCCGCCGCCAAACGGGACCACCGCTATCGCCATGAGCATGGCCGTCAGTCCCATGATCGGACCGGCGCGGAATATCCAGCTTGTGGAACGGCTATACACGGCGCCTTTGCCCAACAGGCGGATCAAATCAAAATACAACTGGAACAGGGGTTGACCCTTTCGCCCGGGGAATACGGCCTTGGTCCGATGGACCACACCCAGAAGCAGCGGGGCCAAAATCAAGCTCAACAAGATCGCCGGGATGGATACGAGCATCTCGATCATGCAAGACTCCACAGGATCAGCGCCAACAATGTCACGACAATATACAGGATGTACAAATGTACCCGGCCGTGCTGCAAACAACTGGCTATCCGGCTCAACCACAACAAGGCGCGAAAGATCGGGGAGAAAATCCATCGCTGAAACAGATCGGGCGTATGCGTCTCTACGGATGCCGGAGAGGAAAACAGACCCGACGGAAGTTTACGGTGACCTCGGCTTTGAAGTAACATACCAAACAGATTCGTCAGGGGACCGGCGTAGGATGTCGCCGTATATTGCATTCGGGCCGTCGGCGCTGCGTAACCGCAATCCCAGGTGCAGGAGGAGTCAACCGGCCGATGTTTGAGAATCCTTCGCCGGAGGATGGCCAGAAGAAATAATCCCAGCCAGAGAATTCCTCCAAGGATGGAGATCGACGTCAGGGAGGAACCGGCCTGGTTGACTTGGATCTGTAGTTTATCGACCGGTAAAGATGAAAGAATGCCGATTCCCGGTTCCAACAGCGGTAGAATCAACGGGGACAGGATTCCGATCAGAATACACAACGCCGCGGGAATGATCATGGCGGCCCGCATCGAGGGGCCGACTTCGTGAACCGAATCCAAAGGAATTTGACGCGGCTCGCCGAGAAAGAGGATACCGAAGGCCTTGGTGAAACAGGCCACGGCCAGGCCACCGATCAGGGCCAGAGAACCAATAACGACAATACTAACCGTAAATGCCGACATATCCGATAGGGGAGTCTGTACGGCGCCGAGATAGATTAAAAATTCGCTGATAAATCCGTTGAGCGGTACCAGGCCGCAAATAGCCGCCGACCCAATCAGGAATGCCGCTGCGGTGATCGGCATTTTTCGAATGAGACCGCCGAGCCGGTCGATGTGCCGCGTGCCGGTACTGTGCAGTATGGCCCCGGCCCCAAAAAACAGCAGACTTTTAAAGAGCGCATGGTTCAGCACATGCAAGAGAGCGCCGCCGAATCCGAAAACGGCAAGCGCCGGAATGGAACGACTCACTCCCAGCAGGCCCAGGCCCATTCCGAGAGCGATGATGCCGATGTTTTCCACACTGTGATAGGCCAGCAGACGTTTGAGATCATGTTGAGCCAGAGCAAACAGAACTCCGAGAATTCCCGAACTCATTCCAATACCGAGAAGGACCCAGCCGGCAAGATCGGGAATCGTCTCGAAAAAGGTCATGGTTCGCAACAGGCCATAGATACCCGTCTTGATCATGACGCCGGACATTACGGCCGAGACATGGCTGGGAGCGGCCGGGTGTGCTTCGGGCAGCCAGACATGCAACGGCATGAATCCCGCCTTGGTTCCAAATCCAATCACGGCCAGAAGGAAAATCAACAGAGATTGGTGTGGCGAGCAGCGCAATTGATCAAAATTCAGCGAATCGCCGCCGGCCAGCATCAGGAACATCACCAGCAGAAACGCCGTTCCCAGATGAGTGGCGATCAGATAGGTCCATCCCGCCTGTCGAACGGAAGGATCATGGCCTTCAAACATCACCAGGGCAAAGGAACAAAGCGACATGATTTCCCAGGCCATGAGAAACAGCAGAATGTTGTCGGCGATCACGACCAAAATCATCGATGCCGTCAACAGGGTATAAAAGAACCAGACCGGTCCCATGTTTCGCTTGCTTTCATGATCGGCCAGATATCCCCGTCCATACACGGCTCCGAGGCCGCAGATCAACAGGATGGGAATCAGAAAGAAAGCGGACAATCCGTCGAGGTGAATTTGAAGCGATCCCCCCGGAAGGTTCCAGTCCCAGCCGGTACGGACTCTCAGATTTCCCAATAGAACTGTCAAGGCCGGAATCAGACCCCATACACAGGCCGCGACGGTACCCCAGGAACCGATTTTCCCTGGGGTTTCTTTCTTTCGGCCGGTTATCAGACAACCCATTCCGCTCAAGACAAGGATCGCAATCGAAATCAATATAGCCATATCGGTCTGGATTTATGAAAGGGAGTTTGGCGAGGGATTTAAATTTGATTCCACGTTTCGAATGGCTTCGGACAATTCATCTCGAAGACCCTGACGCTGCAATACCGCCTGAAAAGGCGTATCCCGCAGGCAATACGAAAGTCGCGCTAACAGATGCAGATGGGCTCGTACGGTCGGCGACACAACGACAAATAATGCATAGACCGGCTTGCCGTCCAGGGCGCCGTATTCAACGGGATGTTCCAGAAAACAAAGTGAAACCATGGGGTGGGCGACGGGATGAACAATCGGGCTGCGCGCGTGAGGAATCGCGATACCTTCGCCGATCGCCGTCGAACCCAATCCTTCGCGGGCCATCAGGACACTGTGCAGATATTCTTTATCGACGCCTTCCGGAAGACGTATCGTTTCAACAACCGATCGAAGAACGGCTGATTTGTCATCGCCCTCGATTCGATAATAGACCCCGCCTTCTTTAAGACTTTGGCAAAGCGAAGGGACAGGAATTGAAGAACCTTCGGTCTCCTCAAAAACCCGCGGGGAGATAGCGATCTTATTGGCGGTCGCCCACTCCAAAAGTTCGGCGCGATTGAATCGATACTGCTCGTTGATTCGAATCGCCGGAATCCTTTTCTGTTTCAGCCAACGATAAATGGTTTTCTCTGAGACACCGAGTAAACTAGCGGCATCTCGAACGGTTAATTTCATATTTGTATGTCCTATGCAACAATCTAATTAGCGCAATGTATTGGACATATTTCTCGTTGTCAAGACATTATTCTCGTATTTTCTCAGATAGTCCACTTGTCCGATTACAGTCGTGGAAACTCTGTCACACGAAGACGGGAACACCCGTAAGGTATGAGCGTGATTTCTTCCATTGGCTCGGGCGATACCTGTTTGCCTGCGGGAACATCATCAGCCCATCCGTATTTCAGATTCCAGTTAGGGAGTCGTTTACCCTTTGTATGGGCTTCGATCCCCGCGCCTTCCTGCGAGAACGGCCGCTCGCCGATCGGCTTTTCGGAAAACGAGATGCTGGTATCAGGATTGTTTTCGTTGACAATTAAACCATAATTCCACGGAGTGGTCGGTCGGACTTCAAAGTCAGCATGCGGCAGTTCGCGATGGGGTTTGTCAGCGTTTACTCGGGTCCAATTTTCCCCAATCCGAAGGGAATAGACCAATGGACCTCGCTCGATGGCAATCGCCTCGTTGTATCGTCGTGATGTCTTGACTCTCATGGGGAAATTCAACGTCAATTCCGTCGTACCATTCCATTGGCGATCGATGCGGTGAAACGAGCCGGAAGGAACGGATTCTTTACCCCCGGCCGCGATCTGGATTGTCGCTCCCTGTGCCCAGGAAGGGATCCGAAGAATCAGAGGAAAATGAACCGCCTTTTCGGTTGTGATGGTCAGCTTAATCGTCTCTCGGAAAGGATAGTCCGTCTCGGTTGCGGCGCTTACAGGAATTCCTCTGACAGCGAACGTTGCCGTGCTCGGTGCATAGGACACGGCGGCAATCCCTTCGCCTTCGGCCCGCATCCATAGATGGGCGACATACTTCGGCCAGCCCTGATGCATGTTGGAAGTACAACAGCCATAATTCGGCTCAAGCCCAAACAGGTTTGATTCAGGGCCGTTGGTGGACCACATGTGATCGGTGTTGATCGTGCATTGGACCTGATTGACCTGTTGATCGTACTGGTGCGACCACATGTCCGAGGAGAAGGTGGCCGGCAGGGCGTTGAAGGTAATTCGCTCCATTCGATCGCCATACGATACATCCCCTGTCAGGGCGATGAGATGTTCCAGCGAATACATCGCCTCGACGACGGCGCACAACTCGGTTCCCTGCACGGGATTTTTTCCGGACAGGCACTCATCTCCGGAAAATATGCCCGTCACCTGGCCATGGTATTGGTCAAGGATTTCAAGCATCTTCACAGGGAAGGATCGCTCGGCGGGATCGCGTGTCAATCGCCACGACAGGCCGTACGCTTTCAGGGCCATCGCGGTATTGACGACATGCTTTTCGTAAGTCCATTTGCCCCGCCGTGCCGTCGGTATTGTAATGTCTTTTCCGCCATAATAGTTTGCGTAGTCGAATCCCTGCTCACGAAGTTTTCGCGCCAGGTCAAGAAGCCACGACTCTCGTGTCTTCTCATAAGCATAATACACCGGGATCAGCCCCTCGAACCAGCGAAACTTTCCCCAATTAAAAAGCGGCGTGCGATCCATGGCCTGCTGCATGGCCTTGAGATTTTTCATCACGGCTTGCAGGACCTTGGCGTCGTTTGTGGCTTCGTGATATTGCGCCAGAACTTTGTTGATGAGTTGGATCGACCACAGATCGTATTTTGCGGCGCTGGCGTCGGCGGGATAGGGGGAAAACCAGCCATCCGGCCGCTGATTGGCGATGATGAAATCGATATGGCCTTTGACCTTGGTCTTGAGCGCCGGGTCGTCGAGAACCCAGGCCAGAGGAATCACTCCGTCGAGCCAGTACGGCGCCCGTTCCCACCCTTCGGCCTTTCCGCCGAACCACTGGCTTTGGGCCACATCCGGCCAAAACTCATCGAGATGGCCGCTCAGGCCGTCGGCTTGAATTCGCAATTGGCGTGCCAGCCAACCGGTCGGCCGAATCGAGCCCAACGGAAGCGGACGAAAAACCGGATCGGCAAGGCCTGTGGGCGATGAGTCGGCCGCATATAAAGATGGTAAACCTGCGACGGCAGCGGTCCCGACGGCCATCCCGGCCAGAAATTCACGGCGATTGATCGACGATTTCATCATCGTTCTCCTGAGTTCGAATGATCATCCATAGGTATTGAATCAATGGGAATTATAACGAAGAGAACGTTTTTCGCAAGAATAAGAACAAGGGAGCTATCGGAACGATCCAGGTTCATCCAGAAAAAGAACCATCGAAAATAGCATCAAATTGGATGAGCGAATCCCTTCCGGTAGTCCCCCATCCATCTTTCTCTTTACATCCAGATAACCTTCCGTAAAATGGACGCCAAATGAAAACGAACTATCCATAATACGGAGGGAATGATCCATGAGAATGGAACAAGTGTTGATTGTATCCATGGCGAGTATCGTTGTTTCATGCCTTTGGGGGGCCAATGCGGACAACGAGTTGGTCATCGCGGATGCCGGGCAGGCGAAGGCCGCGGTGATCGTATCGCCGGGCGCAACCGCCACCGAAAAATTCGCCGCGGAGGAACTGGCCGGCTATTTGAAAGCGATAACCGGCGCCGCTTTTGAAGTCAGCCCGACACGGCCGGAAAAGGGCTCGTGTATTTTCATTGGAAAAGATTCGGCAAAAATACTTGACCCTCAAGTATCAACGGACGATCTGGGTAAGGAAGGCACAGCCATCGTCTGTAACGGCGAGCATTTGATTCTTACAGGGGATTCGCCGCGAGGCACTCTCTATGCCGTCTATTCGTTTCTGGAAGATATTGTTGGGTGTCGATGGTGGTCGTCGAAATCCAGCTTGATTCCGAAGAAATCAAAACTGACGGTTCCGGTCATCAACACCCGATATGTCCCGCCCCTGGAATACCGCGAGGTGTTTTGGACCGACGCTTTCGATAGCGACTGGTCGGCTCGGAATAAATGCAACGGACAGGCGCATCGTTTGGATGAAAACCGGGGAGGAAAACATCAATATCATGGATTTGTGCATACATTTTATCCATTGGTTCCGCCGGAAAAATATTTTGCCGAACATCCGGATTGGTTCAGCGAGATTCAGGGTAAACGAACGCATCAACATACCCAGCTCTGCCTGACAAACACCGACATGAGGGCCGAACTGATTCGGAATCTCAAGGCGGGATTGAAACAGAATCCCGCCGCGACAATCGCTTCGGTATCGCAAAATGACTGGTTTGGCTATTGCCGATGTGCCGCTTGTTCAAAGATCGATACCGATCAGGGTTCTCCGGCGGGCACCTTGATCCAATTTGTCAACGCCGTGGCCGAAGAGACATCGAAAGATTTTCCAAACGTAACGATCGATACCCTAGCCTACCAATACACGCGAAAACCGCCCATGAACATCAAACCGACCGACAAAGTGATTGTCCGTCTTTGCAGTATCGAATGTTCCTTCAGCGTGCCGCTGGAACAGGATCGCAACGCCGCATTTCGCGACGATATTCAGGGATGGTCGAAGATCTGCGATCGATTGTATATCTGGGATTATACGACCAACTTTAATCATTATTTCCGCCCTCACCCCAACCTTCGCGTGCTGGGCCCCAATATCCGGTTCTTTGTTCGGCACGGCGTAAAGGGGATTTTCGAGCAGGGGGCTTATACCACCCTTGGAGCCGACATGGCGGAGCTTCGGGCGTGGATGCTGGCCAAGCTGTTATGGAATCCGAATCTCGACGATCGCAAGCTGATGCGTGAATTTCTCGATGGATACTACGGCCCGGCGGCTTCCGAAATCGAGGCCTATCTCAACGTGATCCACGATTCGGTTGAAAAGAGCGGCTATTACTTGGCGTGTCTGCCGGGAAATGATCCCGCTCCTTCGTTTCTGACCTTTGAAACCCTCCGCGATGGATGGGCTCATCTCATGGCGGCGGAAAAAGCCGTTGCGAACGATGATGTCCTTCGCAATCGAATTCAAATGGCGCAGTTGCCGGTGATGTATGCCTTTATGCGTGACTGGAAAACCCATCGAGGCCGATGTGAACAACTTACAGCGGATTGGCCGATTGATTCCGATCCAAAAGTGGTACACGATCGTTTCATTGAGGTGGCCACGAAAAATCAGGTAACCGCCCTGTGCGAATGGCAAGGAGGATTTGGCCTGTTGGATCAAGCTCTGGAGGCCGCCCAAAAATAGCGGAGTTAGAGGATTGCATGGAACTTGCAGACATGATTCCTCGGTATGTCGCAAGAAGGGGAACCGAGATAATATGAATATTTCCGTGATTCTCGCCCATCCCAATCCGGATAGTTTCAATCATGCCATAGCAAGTACGGCCGTTCATACCCTTACCGCAAACGGGCACGATGTACGATTTCATGACTTGTATCAGGAACGGTTTGATCCGATGCTGCCCTTTGCGGAATTTTCCCGCCAAGCTGCCCTGCCAATAGAAATCGAACAACATTGTAAGGAAATTTCTGAGGCGGATGGTATCATCATCGTCCATCCAAACTGGTGGGGACAGCCGCCGGCCATATTGAAAGGTTGGATCGACCGAGTCATCCGGCCGGGCGTTGCCTACGAATTTCTCGAAGGCGATAAAGGCGAGGGCGTACCCCAAGGTCTTCTCAAGGCGCAATCGGCCATCGTATTCAATACCTCCAATACCCAAACGCAACGGGAAATGGATGTGTTCGGCGATCCGCTCGAAACGCTGTGGAGGAATTGCATATTCGGTTTGTGCGGAGTGAGTCGATTTTATCGCAAGACATTCAACATCGTTATCACGAGTAACGAATCCCAGAGACGACAATGGCTGGCGGAAGTCTCAAAAATAATCGAGGAATATTTCCCGAAGCAAGGAGACCCATTATGAAACTGGATTCCGAACGGATCGATCAGGCGGTGCTGGCGTTGCTTTCATTGGGACTTCATGACGAGTACCGGGCATGGAAGTCGTTTGACTGGGATACGATGGATCGTTTGCACCAGAAGGGTTACATCAGCGATCCGAAGGGCAAGGCCAAATCAGTGGTTTTTAGCGAAGAAGGATTGCGCGAGTCGGAACGACTGCTCGAAAAACTGTTTGGGAAAAAGGAGATATAAATGAAGGATACAATATTTGCTTCGTATCTGCTCCATCATAAAGAACAGGGCTACTCAATTATGTACGTTATACGCAAATCCGCAATTCGTTATCTTATTCTCTTTTTTGCCCTGGTCTTCTTCATTCTTCTTTACCATGCACGATACATTGTATTCAGCGGATTCGTATTCATCATAGGACTGGTGATAGGTGCCATTGCCAGGGATGTAGGATGGTTCCGTCAAAGTAGACGACTTTGGCCTTTTTATGACAAGGTAATCGACTGGTCGAAGGTCAGACAAATCGCAGAGGGTAAAACGTCTCCTGCATCATCCGGTGAGAATGAACCTTGTTAGAAAATGAGAATGTCGAGAATTCGAAAGTCTTTTAATTTTGGCAACGAGAACAACATGAAAATAACAATCCTGACTGGAATCGTTTTAACCATGGCAACAACTCTTCATGCAGGTGTACCCATTGTGGCGCATCGCGGGGCCTCGGCCGACGCGCCGGAAAATACCCTGCCCGCCTTTCGTCTGGCGTGGGAACAGGGAGCCGATGCGATCGAGGGCGACTTTTATCTCACCAAAGACGGCCAGATCGCATGCATCCACGACGCCGACACCAAACGAGTGGCCGGGACAAAGCTGGTCGTCAAGGATTCCACGCTGGCCGAACTGCAACAGCTCGATGTCGGTATGTGGAAAGATCCGAAATGGGCGGCTACGAAGATCCCCACAATTGCCGAAGTGCTGGCCGTTGTTCCAAAAGGCAAACGCATCTATATCGAGATCAAGGGCGATGAGACGATGGTCCCGCGATTGCTCGAAGAGATCGCCAAATCCGGGCTGTCACATGAGCAGGTTGTGATTATTTCGTTCAATGCCAAAGCCATCGGCGCGGTTAAATCCACGGCGCCGTATTACAAATCGTATTGGCTGTCGGGCTTTAAGAAAGATGACGCGGGGAATATTACTCCCACCATCGAGACGATTCTGGAAACGCTGAAGAAATGCCATGCCGACGGCTTCAGTTCCGCATACGACCTGGTCGAACGCTCCATTGTACAACGAGTCCTTGACGAAGGATATGAATATCACGTATGGACAGTGGATGATCCGGAGACAGCGAAACGATTTGTTGAATGGGGCGCCGGATCGATTACGACCAATAAGCCCGGATTGATCCGGGCAGTTCTGGCTGAATCCCGAACAACCGCGTCACCGGCGAAGATGGAATGGATCCACGTCAGCAAAGACGGCAAGGGATTTGTTCGGGGAAATTCACAGCGTCCATTCGTCGCATGGGGTTTCAATTACGATCACGATACGTCCAACCGGCTGTTGGAGGAATATTGGATCAATGAATGGGATAAAGTGGTCGGCGATTTTAGGGAGATGAAGGAACTCGGCGCTAATACCGTGCGGATTCATCTGCAGGTGTCGCGGTTTTTGAAATCCCCATCGGAAGCCAATACGGAAGCCCTCGGTCAACTGGCCCGGCTGTTGCGGCTGGCGGAAGAAACCGGTCTCTATCTGGATATTACGGGGCTGGGATGTTATCTCAAGAAGGAGGTTCCCGCCTGGTATGATTCGCTGAGCGAGAAAGATCGCTGGGCAGCGCAGGCCGTATTCTGGACAGCGGTATCGAAAGTCTGTGCCGATAGTCCCGCCATATTCTGTTATGATCTGATGAATGAGCCGATTGTGCCCGGAGGAGACAAAAAGGAAAACGAATGGCTCGTGGGCGAATTTGCGGGAATGAACTTTGTGCAGCGGATTTCGCTGGATCCAGCGGCGCGGACACAAGAGAAGATAGCGCGACAGTGGATCGATACTCTCGTCACGGCCATTCGAACGCAGGTCAAGCGACACCTGATCACGGTGGGCGAAATTCCGTGGGCATTGTCATTCCCCGGAGCCAAACCGCTTTTTCATGCCAAAGAGGTCGGCCATGGACTGGATTTTGTCAGCGTGCATTTTTATCCGAAGAAAGGCGAGGTTGATAAGGCATTGAAAGCGCTGGCGGTGTATGAGGTTGGAAAGCCGCTGATCGTAGAGGAGATGTTCCCGTTGGAATGCAGTATCGAGGATCTGGATGCCTTCATTGAGGGCTCGCGGCCCATCGCAGACGGCTGGATCGGTTTCTACTGGGGCAAGACCATCGAAGAATACGCAAAGGACGACAAACTCGATATCGCCGGCGCGATAACCAAAAGCTGGCTGGAATACTTCCGCAAGAAGACGACAGTCATATATTCAAATATAGTAGATAGATAGTATGTATTATAGATGGCGATATCCGTAAATGAAAGGATTGGATGAAAATGAATCGACGAGATGCCCTCAAACTGATGGGAACGGCGGTATGTGCGTCGGCGATGCCTTCGATAGCGACGGCCGTCGATCAAACAAGCAAGCCCAAATGGAAAGCGGCCTTCGGGCTCAATGGTTTTCAATCCTCCGCCGTAAAGTACGGAAAGAATTATCCGATCTGGGAAGTACTGGACTTCGCCGCGAAAACCGGCTTTGACGGCATCGAGATCCTACCCGACTGGCCGCCCCAGATGGCCGGCTATCCCGATCCGGAGGATACCCGGCGGATCGGACCGCTGCGACGCCTCTATGAACGGTTCGGCCTGCAAATCTTCTCGATTCAGACTTCCGTCGGCGAGGCATTTTCACCCGATCCGGAAGTACGCAAAAAATGGCTGGCCAACTGGCGAAATCAGGCCCGCTTTGCCAGGGCGGCCGGGGCCGAGTGCATCGGTCTGTGGCCCGGAGGTCCCCTCGGCAACCAGACCATCGATCAGGCCATCGACCATCTCGCCGAGTCTTTTCGTGAGGCGTGGAAAATCGCCGGCGATCTCGGATTGACGGCGTCCTTTGAAATCGAGCCGCCGTTTGTTTTCAACACCGAAGAGCACATCCAGCGCATCCTCGCCAAGGCGCCCGGCGTCAAGACGATGCTGGATCCGAGCCATTACGATCTCATGAGCGGCGGCAAGGGCCAGGTCAGCGCGATGCTCAAGCGGATCGGCGTCAGGAATATCGGCTATGTGCATTTCACCGATTGCGACGGAACCCTTCGCGACGGCGGGACCTCCAAACACCTGCCCTGCGGCGATGGGCACGTCGATATCGACGCAACGCTGGCCGTGCTGCGGGAAGGCGGATACCAGGGCTGGATCATGATCGATGCGTGGGAAATTCCCGATGCGTATGACGCCTGTATCAAGGGACTTGCGGCCATCAATCGGGCGAGGGCGTAAATCGGGGGGTTATATCGAAAAAAATCCAGCCCGAGAACGACTGATGAACCGTTTCTCGGGCCGGCGATGAAAATTTATGTATTCGCTTGGTTATTGAAGCGGAGTGATTTTGATATTGCGGAACCAGACCGGCTGGCCGTGGTCCTGAAATCCGATCAAACCGGAGCGGGGCATATCCTTGTAGGCATTCTTGAATTTGTTGTCCGTTCCCTGCGGATTTTTTCCGGCCGTGGTCCAGTTGTCCAGATTGATATCGACGATCTTTTCGCCGTTCATCACGACGGCCAGTATCGGCCCTTTGGCCGTGATCTGCATTTGGTTCCACTCGCCGGCGGGCTGGGTTGCCATTTTGCTGGGCGACATAATGTCATAGACCGCGCCGCACTGGCCGTGCTTGGTGCCGTCGGTGGTATCGTGGATCTGAATTTCGATGGTGGTGTTGATCCAGTCGGCCAGATCGCCGCAGCGGATGAAAACGCCGCTATTGGCGCCTTTATCCACCTTGAACTCCAGATTCAGGATGAAATCGCCGTATTTGTCTTTGGTCCATATGTCCCCGCCGCCCTTACGGGCCAGAACGCCGTCTTTGTATTCCCAGCTTCCCTCTTTAAGCTGGCAGTTGGACAAGTCCCCCGCCAGCAGGTCCTTGCTCGCCGATGTCGTCTTCGTCGGCTCACAGGATGCCAGTACCATTGTCATTGCCGCCACGACCAAAACCATCGACACTCTTCGTACCATGCTCGTTCTCCTTGTTCTTGTTCGATTGATTCGATGATATGGAATACTCGATTCGATATACAACAACGTCCCGAATTCAAAATTCAATCCGTCGGTTCGCCGATATTATATCGGATTCCATGATTCGCTGCCAAGACATTCTTGAGAGCGTCTGTCCCCGGAATATGTTCAATCCGATCTGTACCTCGCTTCGGGCCGTCCAGCAGGCCAGCAAACTCAAAAAAGTCCAGTGCAAGCCGGGGTGTCCCCGCGCCTCGCTGGGCAGTTTGTCCGAATCAATCCTTTTGCGGGGCAGGTCGGACAGTTGTGTGGGGTCGACGATGGATCGGACCCCGGATTGCATTCGGGGCTATTCGGATTGGACTCCTCCGGAGTCCGAACAAAGAGGTAACTCAAGCATTCCGCTTGAGCCATTACGATTTCACAACCGAGACGGTTGTGCTACTTCGGGGTGGATTGTTCGACGAGGGCGATTTCGGAATATTCCTCACGCCAAGGCGCGAAGACGCAAAGAAAACCATTTTTGACAGGATTTACAGGACATTTTAATTGACTATTGAATATTGTCTATTGACTAATATTAGAAAAATAGAGGAATTATTTGACGCGATTGATACGATTTACACGATTCGATGTTCATATTAAAAATCAAACATCAAAAAACAAAAATATTCAATGATGGTACCTGGAATCACCAGAATTTCCACCACGGGCGTTTTGTTCGCGGTTCAGATGGATCTGGTGCTGAATCTTTTAATTGGCCAATCGTCAAACGATAGGTCGAACCCAAGGGACTTTCATCTTTTCCCAAAGGATACGACAATCCGATTTTTCTCATGAAGTCGCACATCTGCCAACAATCCCCAAAGGTGTATTCGTCATCCGGATACGCTTTTTCCTGTACATTCTTGCTAACATCCCATTCAACCAGATATTTTTCAATCGAAGACGGATGGACATCAGGAACCAATTGAGAAATCAATTGTGGATCACCGGACCACAGTATTTTCTCCTCCGGGGACAGGGTTCCCCAGTATTCTGAAACAGGATTGAAATGACCCACTTCCTCGCCCTTATGGAAAAGATAGTACATCCAAAAATCTTCGTCATGTATATGGAAGGAAAAAACGGGTTTCTGGAGGCGATACGAGAGGTGTTGTGATAGTTCGAACCACTGTTCGAGTCCGGCCGGGTAAAACACCGATGTATTTGAACCTTGCTGCAAAATGACTCCAATATCCTGATCGTCTGTCGTGCCTTCAGCCAATGCGAAATCCCCTGAGTTAGCGGCCGCAAACTCGGCCAGTGCTTTGGCCACATCATCAGATGACGCTCCGATTACTCCAGATAGATTCAGAAACAATCCCATAGATTCTCCTTTATTCGGTTTTTTTCTTCGATGATTCCGGTTTGGCGGTGGCTTGTTCGACGAGGGCGATTTCGTCGGGGGTGAGGGCGTAAAGATCATAGACGAGGGCGTCGATTTGGGCATCGGTGGCGGCGATTTGACGCTGGAGGGCGGTTTGTTCGTGGGGCGTTTTGGCGGCGGCCATGGATTTATGAAGGTCGAGCATGGTCTGGACGAGAGAGACCATTTGGTCGTGACGGGATTTGTCTTGTTGGTCTTCGAAATTGATCGAACGAATGGGCAATGAACGGACTTTGGCCATTTTAACTTGCGGAAATACTCGGCCTAATTCCTTGACAGTCTCAATGTAGATGTAATTCAGGTACTGGGAATTCAATAATCCCAATATATAACGAATATCATATGACTCATTCTTGAGGATACCAGCCTGGAGCGTATTTCCGAACCAGTAAGGACCTAACAACGAAGCTCTGATCCGATCGCTCGTTTGCCTCCATACGATCTTTACCGGAAGATCAAATATTTCCTCATTGAAATATACGATTTCATTATCCCGAAGAATCTTCTCATAATTGTGTCGTATATATCTTGATATGTTAAGTTCAATATACCAACTTGAGAGTACCGGGTTTGGTTTCGTGCGTTTACGCCACGAAACGGATTCCTT
>CAYLSB010000081.1:0-21723 GCA_964386005.1 uncultured Pirellulales bacterium
CTTCGTTGCGTAACCGCTCCGGACGGGGCCCAGAAGGTTATCCTGAACCGCTTAGGCCTGACATTACCGCAACGGCTTCGCCGCATCGATGAAATTGCGCAAATGTAGTGAAGACTTTCGCCCCCAATCGGCCCGGGCGCTACCAAAAACCCATATATCGGATCGCAACTGCGTAACTTGGGCTAACCCAGCAATTCCTTCCACGGACAGCTCTCGGCCTGATGGATCACACGCCATCGCGGAGAGTAAGACTCGAAATTGGTTGGCCACAAAGTCATGACAACTGGTCCAATCGGCAAACAACCCCAGTTGCTGCTCCTTGATCCGGATTTCCATCTGGTCCCGCTGACAATACAGGTACTCATACAGGCCCCGGAGATCCCCCGGCAGGTTGGATACCACGAATCGGGGATTTGCCCAAACCTATTCGGCCATCGATTTGCATGGTTTCGGTGTCTCGAAGAATATTTCTGTAAATCACCCATTTCCCGCTGACGCTCGCTTCGACGGTATGCTGTAATGGCATTCATGAGCAAAAGCTGAAAAAATCAAAGAGTAGTAACTTCAGGAGTTCGAGTATTTCAAGGCCATTTCGGGGATGCTGGGGTCACCCTCCGGACGTATGAGATGCTCTGCTGGTACTTTACCGGCATGGCGGACGAAGAGGAACTGCTGGCCCACATCGCCCGTCTGCAACAACAGGACTAACCCGCGCCAGGCCGATTGCAACCGCGATCCGGCAGCCGTTGATGCTGCGCAAAAACGGCTTGCTTGTCCCCACAATGGCCCGTAAACTATCCGTCGTGACCTTGAATCCCGTATCAAGTTGGTAAAGAGCAAATTCCGGGCCGAACAGGATTGGGCTAACCCACTTTTTGTCCACATCCTGCGAGTGCATTGGGGTTACTCTCCGAGTTTTTTGAGGATATCGTCGGGGATGTCGAAGTTGGCATAGACGTTCTGGACGTCGTCGTGGTCTTCGAGTTCGTCCATGAGGCCCATGAGCTTTCGGGCGGCCTCGGGATCGGTGACGGGAACAGTGGTCTGAGGGATCATCGACAATTCGGCAACCTCGATGGGGATATTGTGGTTATTCAATTCGGTCTTGAGGGGCTCAAAGGCGGCGGGAGAACAGGTCAACTCGTACAGGTCGCCATTGTTCTTGAGGTCGTCGGCCCCGGCAGACAGCGCGATTTCCATGAGGGCATCTTCGCCGATGGCGGAGGTCTTGACGGTGATGAAACCCTTCTTGGCAAACATCCAGGCGACGCAGCCGGCGGCGCCGAGAGAGCCTCCGCGGCGTTCGAAGATCTTCTTGACTTCGGGGGCGGTACGGTTGCGGTTGTCGGTGAGGGCTTCGACGAGGACGGCGATACCTCCATGCGCATAGCCCTCGTAGTGAACCTCCTCGAAGTTGACCGCGCCGAGTTCGCCGGTGGCTTTCTTGATGGCCTTTTCGATGGTGTCTTTGGGCATATTGGCGGCCTTGCCCTTGTCGATGGCGTATCGCAGGGTGATATTGGCCGAAGGATCCCCGCCGCCGGCGCGGGCGGCGACCATGATCATGCGGGCGATCTTGCTCCACGCCTTTCCGCGTTTGGCGTCGATGAGAGCTTTTTTATATTTGATTCCAGACCAATGAGAATGTCCTGACATGTTCCTTCCTCGATCGATTCAATGGTTCAGTTCGGGAATTCAATGGATCACTCGATTCAACGGATAGGTGATAATGCCGGAAGCGCCGGCGCGTTTGAGTTCAGGAACGAGCCGCCGGGCAAGCTGGTCTTCGAGGACGATCTCGACGGCGACATAGGTGGCATCGGCCAGTTCAGAGATGGTGGGGCTCTTCTCCGCGGGCAACAGCGCCAGCGCGGCGGCCAGATCGGCCTTGCGAACGTTCATCTTCATGCCGACGCGACTTTTCGCGTCGATGGCGGCATTGAGGAGAATGGCGATATTTTCGATTTTTGTTCGCTTAAAATCATCCTTCCAGGACTGTCGATTGGCGATAAATCGGGTGGTGCTGGTCATAATCGTATCGATGACGCGGAGATTGTTGGCCTTGATGGACGAGCCGGTTTCGGTCAGTTCGACGATGGCGTTGACGAGACGGGCCTTGACCTCGGTGGCGCCCCAACTGAATTCCACCTTGACGGGAATGTTTCTGGCTTCAAAATACCTTCGGGTCGCGTTGACCAGTTCGGTGGCGATGATGCCGCCGGCAAGATCTTCGGGCTTTTGAACGGGAGATTCATTGGGCACGGCCAGGACCCAGCGGGTGGGCAAATTGGTGGCCTTGCTGTAGCGAAGCTCGCAGACTTCCTGGACATCGGAACCATTTTCGACGATCCAGTCATAACCGGTAAAACCGGCATCGAGAACGCCGTCGGCGACATACCGGCTCATTTCCTGGGCCCGCAGAAGAATCAACTGGATTTCATCGTCGTCGATGCGGGGGAAATAGCTGCGCTCAAACCCGGCAACAGTGAAGCCGGCTTTCTCAAAAAGAGCGACGGTTGCCTGTTCGAGGCTACCCTTGGGAATTCCGAGTTTCAGAATGTGTTCGGACAAAAGAGATCCTTTCCGGATACGATCATTTTTTCTTACGTTTCGCCGCGGATTTCGGCGTCTTATGCGCGGCGGCGGCCGCAAAGGAATCGGCGTGGAGCAAACAGGTGAACTCGCGGGCGTGCGAGGCGCTGATCTGGCGCATCAGGAAACCCTGAATTTCCTCGTCAGTGGACTCGGGATGAACGCATTCGATGGCCTTGAGATGGTCGATCATCCTGCGATTGAGGGGGATCGCATGGCCATCGAGGGAGAATACGAAACAATAATCGATGGCGAACGGCGTCAGGCCGGCGATGATTTCCAGTTCCTTGCGGGCCTGGCGTTTTCCCTGTTCCCGCAGAAACTGGAGACTGAGCTGGTCGTGGCGGTTAAAGATCGCCATCAGGGCCATCAGCATGGACGTCGTAACGGTTTTGGCATCGGCGTCGCGCAGCCCGATAACTTCCATCACCTCGTCCTGGCGGGAGACGCGAAACTCATTTTCATCGACAAAATGGTCATGGATTTTCTTGAAGGCGGCGTGCGTCTGCTGGATCGTCCAGTATTCCAGACAAATACCATTGAGCAGGGCCTGGAGGGGGTCTTCATAATCGGGTACGGATATCTTTCCCTTTTCCTGTTTCAGTCGTTTGTAGAACTTGTCGATCCGTTTGGCATATTCTTTGGAATTTTTCATAATCGGTCCTGCCGGTTCCGTCCGTTATGGTTGGGGATCTTCGGAATCGAGGGGATAATTATCATCGGGATCGGACAATGGGTGATCCCGAAATTCCTTCGAGACCTCGTCGATGAGATGGAGAGTTTGAATGGTCTTTTTGAACTGGATATCTTCGAGAAAGCGAAGGTGGGGACAAAACCGTGCAGTCAGAACCTCGCCAAGCCGTAATTGAATGGGTCGTGCGGCATGCTGGATGGCTTCGAGAGTACGCTGGCGGGCGGAATCATCGGCGGCATAGACGCTGAGAAAGACATCGGCGTTACGCAGATCGGAGGCCACTTCGACATGGGTGACGCTTACGAGTCCCTCGATGCGGGGATCGCTGAGATGATGCAGAATGGTGTCGCTGACAGAGTCACGAATGACCCGGGCGATCTTTTCCTGTCTTCTGGATGGCTGGCGATGGATGGTCATCGGAATTATCGTATTCTCTGGCGTTTGAGTTCCCCTGCCAAGAATTTACAGTGTTCGTGCGACCTCCACGATTTCGAAGGCCTCTAACACATCATCGATCTTGATATCGTCGAATCCGGCGATTTTGACGCCACATTCGAATCCGGCTTTGACCTCACGGACGTCTTCCTTGAAGTGCTTGAGGGATTCGACGGAACAATGATCCCTGAGAACGATGTTGTTACGGATGAGTCGGACCCTGGCCTTTTTGGTAATCAGTCCGCTTGTCACAAAGCATCCGGCGATGGTTCCGACGGAGGAGACCTTGAAGGTGTTCCGGACGACGAGACGTCCGAGGGTCTTTTCCTGCTTTTCCGGTTCCAGCAGGCCGGTCATCGCATCGCGGAGGTCCTCGGTGATTTTATAGATAATGCTATAGAAGCGAATATCCACTCCCCGTGCTTCGGCCAACTCACGGACTTTGTCATCGGCAACGACATTAAAACCGATGATGATAGCCCCGGAGGCCTCCGCCAGAACCACATCGCCTTCGTTGACACCGCCGACAGCGGCATGGAGAATCTTAACCTGTACTTCGCCGGTATTCGACTCTGTGAGGTATTTGGTCAGCACATCGACGGAACCCTGCACATCCGCCTTGACGATGATATTAAGTTCCTTGACCTTGCCGGCCTCGATCTGGCTGAACAAGTTATCCAGAGTGACCTGCGAGCGACGAGCAAGCGTTTTTTCACGACTGAGCATTTTATTTTCGTCGGCGGCGGTCTTGGCCCGGTTGATGTCCTCCAGACAGAAGAATTTATCTCCGGCCTGGGGAACATCGTCGAGCCCGGTGATTCCGACGGCCATGGAACTTGTGGCCACCTTGAGTTTTTTACCCCAGTCATCGAAAATCGTTCGGATACGGCCGTACCCTGAACCGGCAAGGACGACATCGCCCTTGTTGAGTATGCCTTCCTTGATGAGAAGCGTGGCGACGGGACCCTGTGTCGGAGTCATTTTAGCTTCGACCACCCAACCCATGGCGGGGATGGAGGAATCGGCCGTGTAATCCTTGAGATCGGCAATGTAATCGAGATGCTCAATGAGATCGTCGATTCCCTGGCCGGTCACGGCACTGGTTTTGACAACTTCGGTATCGCCGCCCCATTCAGTGGGTACAAGTCCCTGTTCGGCCAACTGACCAAATACACGGTGCAGATCGGTACCCGGCAGGTCGATTTTATTAATCGCAACGACAATACTTACGTTGGCGGCCTTGGCGTGGTGTATGGCCTCGACGGTCTGAGGCATGACACCGTCATCGGCCGCGACGACCAGAATCACGATATCGGTCATATTAGCGCCCCGAGCCCGCATGGCGGTAAAGGCCTCGTGGCCGGGGGTGTCGAGGAAGGTAACCTTACGACCGTTCTTTTCCACGTTGAATGCGCCAATATGCTGGGTGATTCCGCCCGCTTCGCCGGCAGCGACGCTGGTCGATCGAATCTTGTCGAGCAGACTGGTTTTTCCATGGTCCACATGGCCGAGAATGGCGACAATGGGAGGACGCTTGGAAAGATTGTCGCGAACGCGGTCGGTAAATTCAACTTCGATCTGCTGCTCGATACTCAGTTTCTTTTCGACAATCAGTTCCGTACCCATGTCAATGGCAACCAATTCGGCAACTTCGGAAGAGAGTACCTGGTTGGCTGTGGCCAGAATGCCTTGCCTGAAAAGTTTTTCGATGATTTCGCTCGTCTTGGCGCATAATGCGGAAGAAAGCTCTTTGACGGTAATCGGTTCACGGACAACCGCTTTTTCCGGTCGGACAACCGAGTGGGCATCCGAGCTTCGTTTATTTTCGATACGTCGAACCGGGCGAACCCGAAGGGATTCACCGCCGGCGGCGGCGATTCGAGCGCGGCGATCTTCCATGTCGCGTTCGCGCAACTTTTTGAATTCCTTCTGGCGGATTTCTTCGGAGACATCGGATTCGCGTTTTCGTCGTCCCTGGGTCCGATCCCGGCCGGGAGCGGCGGGACCGCCGGTTTTTTTGCCCTTGCCGAGAATGGCCGAGTTCATACTTGCAGGCAAAACCGGTTCGGATATCGGTTTATCATATTTGGGACGGGGGGATTTTGCCGGTCCCGCCTGGCGAGGTTTTCGAGTATATCGATGGTCCGGTTCAGCCGCCTCGACACGAATAACAGTCGGTCCCGTCAGCTTGGCAGGACGGGGTTTTTCGAGCATCGGACCCGCCGGAACGATGACCGGGGGCTTGGGAGGTTCAGGAACAATGATCGGGATCTCGGCCGGAGCCACCATTTCGATAGGAGTCTGAACGGCTCCTATATCGGTCGGAGGAGCTTCGATGGGAACTTCAAGCGTAACGGCCGATTCAGCAGGAGAAACATCCATCGATTGTTCCACGGGAATTTCAACCATGGATTGCGGGAGAGGTTCGACGGGTTGTTCGATCATACCGATCGCGACAGGGGATTCACCCGCAGGCGATTCGATGCCAAGAGGCGTTTCCTGATCCCCATCCGGCAAGGAGAGTTCGCTTTTTTCGCCGATTTCGATTTCTTGCGAATCCTTTTTCCTCCGACGCACCCGAACCTTTTCCAGGTCCACGCGCTGCGATGTCTCCAAAGTGGTTGTATGCGCGCCTTCGCTAAACCACTCGCGGATGGTCGCGGCCAGACCGGCAGTAATCGTGGACATGTGATTTTTTATGTCCAGGTTCTCGGCCTGACACTTTTCGATGATGGCCTTACTGGAAACACCCAGCTCATTGGCCAACAGATGCACTCTTGTTACCGCTTTTGCCAAAACCGTTACTCCCGAACCATAAAGTGTCCCGGTCGCAGGGAAGCGCCGGGTTTACTCAGACACGCCCTGTTCTTTTTCGAGGAAATTTTCCGCCTGCTTTTTCTGTTGATCAGAAGAAAGCTTTTTGGCCTCCTCGGCAGCGGCCTTGACGATCTGCAAAGCCAGCGTTTCGGACAGGTGGAGTTCCTGAATCAACGGTTCGGAACCGACTTCTTCCAGATCCAGAACCGAAATGATACCCAAGGCCAGCAACTTATCCACGACGGTATCATCGGAACCCGCGACCCGAGCGATACAGGCGCTGAGACGTTCGACTTCCTTATTATACTCCGGCGGGGTCAGAATATCGATATCCCAACCGGTTAATCGGGCCGCCAGACGAACATTTTGTCCATGTTTTCCAATGGCCAGACTGAGTTGGTCTTCGGTCACAACGACGGTGGAACGACCGAGTTCGAAACACAGCGCGATTTCGCTGGCTTCGGCGGGCTTGAGCGCGTTGCGAATGAGATTGTGCGACGAATCACTCCAGCGAACGATATCAATCTTTTCGCCGCCGAGTTCGTCAACGATATTGCGAATCCGGCTTCCGCGGACTCCAACACAGGCGCCAACGGCATCGACCTTGTCATCCACGCTGTGAACGGCGATTTTGGTTCGATAACCGGCTTCCCTGGCGAGCGCTTTGATTTCGATAATTCCTTCCGCGACTTCAGGGACCTCCAACTCAAAGAGGCGGCGAATAAACTCGGGGTGGGTGCGCGACAAAACGATCTTGATCTGACTGGAGGCATCGCGGACATCGAGAACCATGCAACGGATTCGTTCTCCGGGATGATGCGTGGCCCCGGCAATCTGCTCGGTCTTGGGCATCATTCCTTCGATCCGGTTATTCAGGTTGACAATCAGGGCGCCGCCTTCATACCGTCCGACGATCCCATTCACGATTTCGCCCTTGCGTTTGACGTATTCGGTATAGATACTATCCCGTTCATCCGCTTTGATTTTCTGAATCATGACCTGTTTGGCCGTCTGTGCTGGAATGCGTCCGAGTCGGCGGATATCGATCTCCTCCTTGTCCTTGTAGGCCCGGATGTCTCCGGAGGTTCGATCGATCGCCACAAGAATTTCGCTTTCAGGATTCTGAATGCCGAAATGTTTACGTGCCGCAGAGATCATAGCGGCCTCAAGATCGAGAAAAATCGACTCGCGGTCGATATTCTTGTCCCGGGCGATATTATCCACAATTCGAATAAGTTCTTGATTCATGATCTCTTGTTTCCTTCAACAATAAAAAAAGTGGAAACCTTCAGGTTACCACTCTCGCCCACACCCAAGACCGCGGTCGTCGAACTCCGGAATCGCCTATTGGGGCATCCTTGAACCCTCCAGCGACCTATCGAACAGGTGCAGCTTCCCTGAAGTACATAAACGCCATTTCAAACACGCAGGCGCAAAAGAACAGTGGCACAACGTTTTGTCGCTAACCAACGAATGCACTGTACAAAAATCCTGCTAAGATCATTTTTGCACCTTTCACGAGAATTCCATCTTCGGTGAAACATACAGATTATAATACGAACCCATTTTCTGTCAATACCTAATACCGGCAAAAATCTCTAAAAAAGCGCGAAAATCCCGAATAACCCGGCCCACGATCCCGTCTCTATGGAAAGGTTCCCGCCGGGCCAAAAACAAGAATCAACCGTTGATTTGTGACTTCGGCTTTGAGCAACCGGATATATTTTTTGTATGGAGGAACAGGAAAAACAGGATCAAATGGAGTATTTTTAAGAAAAGCGGCAGCGGTATCTTTAATCCAGCGATCTTCCGGTTGTGTATAAACAGCCATCTGTTGCTCGAAAATTTTTCCCCCGATAAGTCGGGCTGGCCCGATAATATTGAGAGATCCGGCATTCATTTTAAGCAAATTCAGCCAAAGTTTGCCT
Organism: uncultured Pirellulales bacterium; assembly: GCA_964386005.1. GTDB lineage: Bacteria > Planctomycetota > Phycisphaerae > Sedimentisphaerales > Anaerohalosphaeraceae > FEN-1350. The sequence goes on from CAYLSB010000081.1 coordinate 8,467, forward strand.
TGTTCATCAATCCGGGGTTTGGCAATCATACTGATAATGATGGGGAACCCTATATCGACAGTTCCCATCAAGTAGATCGTGTCTTGTTCGAAAACCAGGGTGGGTGCGGAAAAGGTGACCCCGTTAAGGGTAATGGGCCAGGACCAGCCGAGATTTTCTTCGTTGACGATGATTTCGTTTATCCCGTTTTGGTCAACAATGATCTCGAAGGGTCTGTCGAGTTGAATTTGATTATTAAATTGGGGCGCCAAATAATGAGTCAGGTACGGATGGACCTGTTGCTGGATTTCCCTGGGCAATGGATTGTAGTCGGCAGGACGGGTCGTAATGAGCTTGAATAGGACCCAACCAATCACAAGGGGACAAAACAGGACAATGCAAACCACCCATTGTCGTCGATTTTTTGATCGATTCGTTTTCAATTTTTGGTATCCGTGTAAAATGAATCTTGCCATATAGCGGTTTCCGATTATAGTGTCTTGCCTGTTTGATGAAAGCTTTTTCGGGGTACATTGGATACCTCGACGAAATCCATTGAATCAGGGATCGATCTTTCTGGAAAGGAATGAATGTGTCAACGCATTTTGGCGATCGCCTTTGTGAAGCGGTAAAGAGCAAAAATACTCCACTGATCGTCGGGCTGGACCCGGTATATAGTCGGCTTCCTTCGGCCATTCGTGAACATCGCGATATGAACGATGAGAATGATCTGGATGCGGCCGTAGATGCGATCTTCAGTTTCAGTACCCGTGTCCTGCGGATCGTTGCTCCTCATGTGGCGGCTGTGAAGATGAACATCGCCTGCTTCGAGAAATACTTATGGGAAGGTCTTGAAACCTATTACTCTCTCATCGCCGAGGCGGATGAGCTGGGATTGGAAGTGATCGGAGACGTAAAACGCGGCGATATCGGCCATACCGCCGAGTGTTACGCGCAGGGCCATCTGAAGAATCCCGAATTCGCGGATCTGGAAGATGTGTTGTCCCCGGATGCCATTACCATTAATGGTTTCGCGGGGGCCGATGGGATCCTCCCCTTTGCCGATCTGGCCGACCAGCAGGGCAAGGGCGTTTTTGTATGGGTTCGGGCCAGTAATCCTTCGGCGGCGGCGCTTCAGGATTTCGCCGATGCCGGCGGAACGAAAATGTATGAAAAGCTGGCAAAAATCGTCGGACAGATCGCCGGGGAAACGCATCGGATCGGAACAATGGGATATAGCAACGTAGGCATGGTCATCGGCGGAACCAGTCCCGAAGCAACGACATCCCTTCGGCAAGCGTATCCCAATATCTGGATGCTTGTACCCGGATATGGATCCCAAGGCGCGACAGCGGCCGATTGCGTGCGATTCTGTAACCGAGATGGGCTGGGCGCGCTAATCAACGCATCACGATCGATTCTGTATTCATTCGATGAGACTCGCTACACGGAGAAATTCGGCTCGAACTGGGAACAGTGCATCGAACAGGCAACTCTCGATGCCAAGATGGAATTGGCCAAAGCTCTCCGGGGCTGAGCGACAGATTGACCGTGCGGAGTGATCGGCGACATGGATCGGAATTTTTTGACTGGAAAACGAGTTCTGGTGATGGGTCTCGGTCGTTTCGGCGGGGGTCTGGATTCGGTTCGATTCGCCGCGGAACATGCATCCGAAGTGATCGTAACGGATCTGGCATCCACAGCCGATCTGGCCGAACCGATCAAGGCGTTGGCCCACTACAAAAATATTCGATATCATCTGAGTGGACATGACGAAACGGATTTCGGCCGCAGTGGTTGCGATATATTTATAATCAATCCGGCCATCCCTTCGGATAATTGTTATGTACGATGTGCCGAGCAGACCGGTAAACTCATCACATCGCAATTGGAAATCTTTTTTGAATTGTGTCCCGCCCAAATCATCGGCATTACCGGATCCAACGGAAAAAGCACGACGACAACGCTGATCCATCATCTTCTTCAGGCCGGCATCGGACAGCCGGATATCGGGTATAAACAGGTTTGGCTCGGCGGCAATATCGGCAATAAGCCCCTGTTGGACATCCTCGACCGGATCCAATCAAACGACCTTGTCGTCCTGGAATTAAGCAGCTTTCAATTGGAGCAGTTGGCTCGTACTCAAAAAGCCCCCCAGGCGGCTGTGATTACGAATCTAACCCCCAATCATCTGGACAGGCATGGAACATTCGAGGCGTATTGCCGGGCCAAAGAAAATATCTTCATTCATCAAAAGCTGGACCCGAATCATCCGGCTTTATCGGTTTTTAATGCCGAGGATCCCATCACGTTGAGTTGGTTTGAGAAATTTCGTGACCAGGCAGGTCGGGCGTGCAGAACCTTCCGATCGGTCGATAACCCACCCAAGGTGACGGACAAGTTTGTTCTGGCGGGTCCCGCCAATCTCTCCAATCTTGCGGCCGCGGTCGCGGTAGTCTCGTTTTTTGGGGTATCCAAAGACAGAATCCGAAAAGCCGTGTCTTCCTACCGGGGACTTCCTCATCGACTTGAACTGGTTGCGATCCGAAACAATGTCGGCTGGTATGACGATTCGAAAGCGACGACTCCCATTAGTTCGATTGCCGCACTCAGAGCGTTTACGTGTCCGGAAATCATTATTGCCGGAGGGTACGACAAGCATATCCCCTTTGACGAATTCGGAAAAGTGATAGTGGAAAAGGCCAAGGCGGCTATTCTCATCGGCCAGACCGCGGAGAAGATCTCCGATGCCATCGTGGCCCATAAAACCATGGATAGCCGTATTATCGTACACAAGGCCGCAACCCTTCCCGAAGCGGTCCAAAAGGCGGACCAACTCAGCACATCCGGAGATGTCGTCCTTCTGAGTACCGCCTGTGCAAGTTATGATATGTTCCGCAATTATGAACATCGGGCACAGGTCTTTCGTGACGCGATCTCCGAACTGAATTCATAATTATCAGACCTGGCATTTCGATTTTTTCATGGTTCATTTTCGTTTCTGTTTGGTTTGGATTCCCCACCTCGATTATTTCATCCAAATCACGGGGATCGGTCCGGATCCTATGAGAGGATCGGGAATTCCGTACATGAAAGATAAAGTCGCCCCTTCCTTCATCCGATACGCGCAACCGGTGAAACAAACGACTTGGAGATCGAACGATGAATGAGACAAATGATCGCAGACGGGAACGACGACTTCGGTATAACTGGCCAATCTGGTTTTCCGAAAACTATGCCGGATTGCTCGCGCAGGGGCAGATGGTGGATTTGTCAAGTTCCGGAGCGGGATTCACCTGTTATACGGATAGCTGCCCTGACCCCGGTGAACGGATCACGGCACGATTCAGCGTCCCCCGCTATGGCGAGAACCTGTCGTTCGATATGGAAAATATCATCCGGGACGGTAAGATTTGCCGCGTGGACGAGGTCAGCCCTTATGTACGACGGGTGGCGGTTCAGTTCGCTCAACCGCTTCCATTCAAACCGGGAGAGGCCTCCGATGACGAAGCCGCTATTGCGGATGAATTTATCAGGGACACGGCTCCGATCGAAGTCAGCGTATCCTTCTGATCCATAACTTATACACGGATAGGCGGGACAATCCAGACACAATCCAGATGGATTGTGTCTTTTTGTTGGTATGGGACCAGGGGGAATCCTTACAATCCGGTCCACGAATTGTCCTTTTCACGGACAGGAGTTTTTCGTATGATACGATCCCATGTTGACACAAGGATTGGTTCAAATCTATACCGGTGACGGCAAGGGCAAGACCACGGCAGCCGTCGGGTTGGCGGTCCGCGCTGCGGGACAGGGTTTACGAGTGTTTTTCTGCCAGTTCCTCAAGCCCGACCATCTGAATTTGGGTGAACGTACCGTCTTGAAAAACATTTCCGGGATCACGCTGGATATCCTGGACCATCCATGGGACATGAAATCATCCCCAAATAATCCATCCAATATTGAACTGACTCGAAAACAGATCCATCAATCCCTGGAAATCATCGGAATGGCGGCTCGGAAATGTCAATTCGATCTGATCATCCTTGATGAATTGGCCTATTGTGTCGCCCATCGGCTGGCCGATCTCAACCTTGTGAGACGATTGATCCAGGACAGAGACAAACACGTCGAGATTGTTTTGACCGGGCGCGGCGCAACACCCGATTTGATTGCGATGGCCGATCTGGTCACCGAAATGCACCCAATAAAGCATCCTTTCGACACGGGTATTGCGGCAAGAAAGGGAATCGAATATTGACAGGTAAGTTAAACTGTTTCCGAGGAATGCTATGAAAACCGTTGCGGCAATCATCTGTGCGGCCGGGGCCAGCAAACGATTCGGCGGGAATCGCAAAAAACCCTTTGTGGATGTCGATGGACGGGCCGCATTCCTGCGGAGCATCGAGATTTTCGCCGATCGAACAGATGTCAAACAAATCCTTCTGGCGATTTCTCCGGAGGATGACGAAATCGTTAAGGTAATGTACGGAGCTCATCTGAGTTTCAGCGGGGTCAAAGTCTGCCATGGAGGAACGGAACGCTGTCAAACAATCGCCAAGGCCCTGGAACTGGTCAAGCCGGATATCGATCTGATCGCGGTACACGATGCCGCCCGGTGTTGCCTGACGAGCCAATGGGTGGAGGATGTAATCGCCTTGGCCGGAAAGACCGGAGCGGCCATGCTCGCCTGCCCTGTTGTCGCAACGCTCAAACGGGTGGGTAACGGTGTCATTGTCGAAACCGTTGATCGCACCGACCTTTATGAAGCTCAGACCCCGCAGGTGTTTGACGCCGCCCTGCTGCGAAAGGCCTATCAACATCTCAGCGGCATGGATCCGGTGAAGGTCAGCGATGACAGCATCCTGATTGAAGCCGCTGGTCACAAGGTGTCCATCGTTCCCACGGATCACTCGAATATCAAGATTACCACGAAAAATGATATTCCCATCGCGGAGGCAATCATTCGGTCGCGGCCCAAACCCAAACCGGAAGGACCCATCGGACCGTATGTTGAAGCCCAGTGGTGATCGAAAACGGAGGGGAACTGCGATGGTTCAATGCGGATAAAAAGCGGGATGTTTGTCCTTGACAGTCTCGGGGAAATTGGTATTGTGGCAATTGTAATCGGGAAATTTCATCATGGATTGGAAAGGAGCGTAGAATGGCGAGAACAGGATTTCTTGCGATCATTTGTATGTTGATGTGGGTTGTAGCGGGATGTGAAGAACCCATCAAGGATGCCCCGCAGTATCATTTGGACCCAACGCTGGCCGCCCAAGCCACGGGCGAGGGATTTGCCGTTCCGGAAGCGGCCGAGGTTGACCTGGTCGAGACACTGGCTGTCAGCCGGACACAATACCGTGCCAATCTGGAAACCCTGCAGAAATATTACACGACCAAAGGCAATGCGGTCAAGCGACAGTGGGCCGAGAAGGAACTCAAGATGCTCGGCGAGATGCCCCAGTACCGCTATCTGGCTCCGCCCGAGTCGATCATGTCCAAGCTGCGGGCAACCGACTCGATTGAGGAAGCCGATGCCCTGTACAATGAGGCCATGAAAGCGTACCGTTCGCGGTTCTTATTTATCTTCATCGACAACTCCAAATATCGGCTTGCCCTGAACCGCTTCAATCAATTGATGAGCTTATATCCGACCAGCGATAAGGCGGACGATGCCACCTATCGTGCAGGATTGATTTACGAGCATTTCCAGGATTATGACATCGCCGCGACGTGTTATCAGCGGGCGTTTCAATGGAATGAATTCACTCCGTACCCGGCCCGGTATCGGGCGGCCTATCTGCTCGACTACAAGCTGCACATGCGTTCGGAGGCGGTGACGTTATACCAGTTGGCCCTTGAAAAAGAATCGATGACCACGGAAGAACGCGAGAAAGTCCGGGAACGAATCGTTGAATTGACGCGCGGGGCAACGGCCGCTCCGGCGCCCGCACAATAGATCTTTCATCGTGAGTTTTCGGGGTCTGTTCCATCCGATGGGGCAGACCCCTTTGTATTGGATATGGCCAGCGATCTGGAACAATCTGTTGAGCAATGGATGAATGCGATGGATTTGATTTCACCTGGGGATCGGGTTCTTCTGGCCGTGTCCGGGGGAGCCGATTCGGTCGCGATGGCGGATGTATTGGTTCGGCTTCAGATGGGACGTACACTCTGCAGAGGACTTGTCGTCGGCCATGTCAATCATCATCTGCGAGGCGAGGCATCGGACGCCGACGAACAATGGGTCGCTCGACTGGCCGATCGCTGGGGCCTGCCCTTCGTATGTCGATCGGTTGACGTCCTTTCCCACAGCCGCCGAAATGCGTTATCGATTGAGACGTCCGCCCGGGAACTCCGCCTGGATGCGCTGGTCCAAATGGCCGCCGAGTCCGGCTGTAACCGTATTGCCACGGCCCACCATGCCGATGATCAGGCGGAAACGATTCTCCATCGGCTTCAGCGAGGCACGGGATTTCGCGGACTATGCGGTATCGCGCCGAAACGTTCGGTCCATCCTTCTATCGCCTTGATTCGTCCGCTGCTTGGCGTCACTCGATCAAATATATTATTGTATTGTCATCGGTATAATCTTGAATGGCGGATCGACGCCACCAACGATTCGCTGGATCATACCCGAAACCGTATCCGTCATACGTTGATCCCGCACCTCGAACGGATGTTTCCTCGAATCCATTCCCAATTGATCGAACTATCCTCCGGCTGTCAACGACTCCAACACCGTATCGACAACGAAAGCCGATCGGCCTGGGAAAGCATCGTCGAACCGCATCCGGACCGAATGATCCTGGATCGACGTCAAACGAGCGAACAACCTCCCGTAATTCGAAATGAACTGTTGCGCCGGGCGCTGGCGGACCTGGGATGCGGCGAACAAAAACTCGGGCACCGTCACTATCGTTTCCTGGACCAACTCATCGCCGGCCCGAACGGGCGAAAACAAAATCTGCCGAATGGATTCGTGGCTTTGATCGACGATGAGCACCTGATCCTCTGTCGCCAATCAACCGGATCCGAAAAACAGGAAGTTGTCGAAACGGAGTTGCCGATTCCCGGTCAAATTGCGATTGGGCATTTCCAATTCGAATGCCAATTGATCGATCCGAATCCCAAACGAATCGAAACCTTCTTTCAATCCAAAGATCAATACGTCGAATGGTTCGACCTGGACTCGATTCGCGCACCAATCCGGATTCGTCGCCGTCGCCAGGGTGATCGATTCGTTCCCTTTGGACAACAAGGAGAAAAAAAAGTCGGAAAGTATCTCACCGCACAACATACCTCTGATCGGGTCCGTCGCCGAGTCCTTATCGTTGAGGATTCTGAAACGATCGTCTGGGTCGCCCCCCTGCGTATTTCCGAGAAGGCCCGGATTCACCCCGGAACACGTAAAATCCTGGAAATCCGCGTCTCTCCATTGCCATAATCGCATTACGGCTGTCGTCCATTCGGGCCGATTCCCATTTTGACGGATGATCCTCCATCGGATATAATGATCGAAGACGGGAGAATCCCATGTTAACAGTCATTACGATACTCTTGATACTATCAATCGGATTCATGGCCGTAACGATTGTTATGTTGTTGCGGCAATCGAAAAGCGGCGGCACAATTCGCGAGGAGATGGTACGTCAAAGCACAACGGTCGGCCTTCTCCAGCAGCAGATCGAATCGATTCGTGGCTCTCAGGAAAAGACCGGCCAGTCGCTCGAACAAAATTTGCGATTCGGGCAGGAACACATCGGAAACTATCTGAGAACGACCCATGAAACCCTGGCCAAACTTCATGATCAGCTCGGCCGGCTCCAGGCCGGAAGCGAACAGATGCTTCGGCTCGGGCAGGATGTTCGAAGTCTTCAGGATATCCTGAAATCGCCCAAACTCCGCGGCCAGATCGGGGAGTATTCCCTGGAAAAGCTCTTGCGGGAAATCCTGCCAACCGACAGTTTTACCCTGCAATACACCTTTCGAAGCGGACGTCGGGTCGATGCCCTGGTTCGAATGGCCGAGTATGCCGTCGGCATTGACGCCAAGTTTCCCCTTCCGGGTTTTGAGGAAATGATCCATGCGGCGACGGAGGAAGACCGATCCAGACTGCACCGCAAATTCCATAATGACGTCATCAAGCACATCGACAAGATCGCGGCCGATTATATCAACCCCGAGGAAAAAACTCTCGACTTTGCGTTGATGTATATCCCGGCCGAAAATGTGTACTATGAGACGGTAATCCGTCATGAAGACGACAAGACCGACCTGCTCGGTTACGCGATGCAAAAAAAAGTCATTCCCGTCTCACCGAACCTTCTGTACGCCTACCTGATGACCGTGGTGATGGGGCTGCACGGCCTGCAGATCGAACAGCAGGCCGAACAAATCCGCAAAAGCATGTTCCAGGTCGCGTCGGGTTTCCAGGCCTTCCTGGAGGATTGGACGACGCTGGGAGGCCATATCCGCAAGACTCAGACCAAATACGAGGAAGCCCAGACAAAACTCAACAAATTCAATCTCCAATTGGAACAGGTCCGTAATTCGTCGATACCATCCGAATCGGAGTCAACATCGCAATGAAAGGCATTTCACCATGAAAAGGATTCGTGCCATTCCGTATCTCGGTGCCGCTCTTGGCATCGTAGGATTTCTGTGCCCTGCCGTTTCAGCCCGCGTGGTACAAAGCCCGGATGGAAACGTTCAGGCCGACCTCTATACCACGGAAGCCGGATTGCTTTGTCTCAAGCTCGTGCGCGATAAGACGCCGATTCTCAACGAATCCCCGCTGGGAATCGTCGTCAACGGCGTCGATTACGGCAATGGCGTTCAGATCACCACGATCGAGCATGAAACCGTCCGGCAATCGTATCCCTGGCGAGGCGTGCATTCCGTCGCTGTCAACCAGTACAACAATGCGACGATCTCGATAAGCCATACCGCAAGCAAAGTCGCTTATACCGTTGAACTGCGGGTTTTCAACGATGGCATTGGATATCGATTCATCATGCCCGGTACCGATGAGCGAACGGTTAACGGCGAGAACAGCATGTGGCATATGGTTCCGGGATGCCATGTCTGGTCACACAATAAAACGGGAAACTATGAAGGGTACTATACCCGCCGGAAACCGGAAGACCTTTCGTCAGGTACGATCTTGGCTCCGCCGGTAGTCGTTGAACTGGCCGATGGCTCATACGCCGCGATCACCGAAGCGGGTCTTTTCGCATTCAGCGGCATGACTCTGAAGTCAACCGGTTCGCAAATCCTTCAGACCGTCTTCGAGGATGATCCGCAAGGATGGAAGGAAACCGGCGAAATCCGCACCCCCTGGAGAGTGGTCATGACCGGGCCGGATCTCAATGCTCTGGTGAATAGTGACATCATCCATAATCTCTGTCCCCCTCCGGATACAACCGTCTTTCCTCAAGGGATGAAAACCCCATGGATTCGACCCGGAAGGGCATTATGGAACTGGTGGTCCGACAGCCCGCTGGATTTGCCTTCGCAAAAGGAATGGGTTGACAAGGCCGCCGAAATGGGTTTCGAATATTATCTTGTTGACGCCGGATGGGAAAAGGAATGGCCCCAATCCGAAAAAGATGTGTGGGTGAACCTGAAAGAGTTATGCGATTACGCCAACAATAAAAAAGTGGGGATTCACGTCTGGAAACACTGGAGCGGTCTGGAAAAACAGGAAGAACGAAAAGATTTTTTCCGTCAGTGCGCCGAGGCCGGAGCGGTTGGCATAAAAATCGATTTTATGGACAGTGAATCGCGCCAGAGAATTCGCTTTTATACGCAGACGCTGATCGACGCCGCCGAGTACAAACTCATGATCAATTTCCACGGCGCCAACAAACCCACAGGCGAACCGAAGACCTACCCCAATGAGATGACACGCGAGGGAATCCTGGGCCTGGAATACAACAAGTGGTCGGACATCCCCGCCAGCCATTATGCTACCCTGCCGTTCACCCGCCTTTTGGCGGGTCATGGGGATTTCACTCCATGTACTTTCAATCCTGACAAACTCAAGGGCACCACGGCATCGCTGCAATTGGCCAGCGCGATTGTCTTTACTTCTCCGCTAACCCACTGGGCGGATCACTGGAGATTCTACACAGCCAGTCCGGCTCTCGAGATCATCAAACAGATCCCGACGGTGTGGGATGAGACGATCGTTCTGCCAGGCAGTTCCATCGGGGATCTGGCGGTTTTTGCACGTCGAGTCGGAGACAAATGGTTCATCGGCATCATCAACGGCCGGGAAAAAAGACAATACAAATTCGACTTCTTCTTTTTGCCCAAGCCGCAATACGACGCCATCCTTGCCTCCGATGCCGAAGGAAAACCTACAGAGATGAACATTGAAAAAACATCCATTGATAAAGCCACGTCGCGGACCATTACCCTGGAAGCCGGAGGCGGTTTTGTGGCCGTGTTGACCCCGAAGCTGTAACGCCATGTGGAAGATGTGCCTGGATGCCATTGGAATCTTCCTGATACTGCCGATCGGATTCCTTCTTGGTTATCGCAGTACACGGGGCACGTATCGTTGGATTTTCGGATATGCCGCTCCCGTCGCTTTGATGTTTCTTATCGGCATCCTTCGTCATCTTCCTCAATACTCATTCATGCCTCTTTTCCAATGGGTTTTACATGGTCGAAATGAATATTTTCTCCTGGCCGTGATTGTCTCGGTCCTGGCGGGAAACCTGATCCCGCGAATCCCCCGCCTTCGATTGAAGGTTCTTGTCGGAACCTTTATGTCGATCTCGGCTCTCTATTATTGTGTTAGTCCTTTCGTTTTACCCATCGTTCTGTACCGACATCATCTGAATATTCAAACCAAGGTGGATCACGCCGGAGTCTGCATCCAGCAAACCCGGTACACCTGCGGTCCGGCGGCGGCCGTTACCGCCTTGCGGCAACTGGGAATCGAGGCCCAGGAGGGGCAATTGGCGATTCAGGCGTATAGCAGTCCCGTCTCGGGCACGCCCGAAGACTGGCTTTGCCGGGCGATTGAAATTCTCTATGGCCATCAGGGGGTCCATTGCAGTATCCGATCGTTTGATTCCGTGGATCGACTCAAGGGACTGTGTCCCTTCATAGCCGTCGTTGGGTATGCCCCTTTGGTGGATCATTATGTCACGATTTTGGAAATTCGGAATGATATGATTATCGTCGGCGATCCCGCTATAGGAAAAGAATACCTCACGTACGAGGATTTCAAGAAACGCTGGAGATTCATCGGAATTTCCGTTAAACGAAAATGAATCAGCCGCCTAACGATCATCAGGAGACAAGCAATGGGTACAAGAAAGAAAAAACGATTATGTATTATTTGTGGATGTATTTTATGTATTAATCTGTCATCCCTCATCGCCGCTCCATCCATCCCCCCGGAAACTTCAGAACAGTACCAGCAGAGAATGGACTGGTGGCAACAGGCCCGTTTCGGAATGTTCATTCACTGGGGACCGGTCAGTATGAAAGGCACCGAGATCGGCTGGTCGCGTGGCGGCGAGCGCCGAGGCACCGGCGGTAAAGGCGAAATTCCGGTCGAGGAATACGACAACCTCTATAAGCAATTCAAGCCCATTCGATTCAACGCACAGGAATGGATTGCCCTGGCCCAGGATGCGGGAATGAAATATCTGGTCTTCACGACGCGGCACCACGATGGCTTCAGCATGTTCGATAGTGCCCTGACCGACTACAAGATTACCAATTCTCCTTTCGGCCGTGATGTCACCCGTGAACTGGCTAACGCCTGCCACCAGGCCAATCTGCGTCTGGGCTTTTACTACTCGCCGCCCGACTGGTACCACCCGGATTACCGAACGGAGAATCATGTACGGTTTCTTGAATACTTCCACGGCCAGATCCGTGAACTGTGTACTCACTACGGCCGTCTGGATATCCTCTGGTTCGACGGCCTCGGCGGCACCGCCAGGGACTGGAACAGCGAAAAGCTCTTTCCGATGATCCGTTCGCTTCAGCCGCGGATCATCATCAACAATCGCGCGGGGTTGTCTGCCGATCATGACACACCCGAACAGGAGATCGGCAAATTCCAGAACACACGGCCGTGGGAAAGCTGCATTACGATCTGTAACCAGTGGGCCTGGAAACCAAATGATACCATGAAATCCCTCAAGCAGTGTATTGACACGCTTGTCCGTTGCGCCGGCGGCGACGGCAACCTGCTGTTTAACGTCGGTCCGATGCCTGACGGCCGGATCGAACCCCGCCAGGCCGATCGCCTTCGCGAAATGGGCGCCTGGCTGCGAAAATATGGCAAGACGATTTACTCTACCCGCGGCGGGCCATTCAAACCCGGGCAATGGGGCGCATCAACCTATCGCGAAAATCAAATCTTCGTTCACATCCTCAAGTGGCAGGAACCGATTCTGACTCTGCCCCCTCTACCGTGCAAAGTTACCGGCTCATCCCTGATAACCGGCGGCAAGCTCGGCTTCAAACAGACCGATGAGGCCGTCGAGATCACCGTCGATCCAAAGGATCAGGATCCGATCGACACGATCGTCGTGTTGGAACTGGATCAGCCCGCCAAGACAATCGCTCCCGTCTCCATGCGATCCGCATCTCTGGCTTCGGGCAAAAAGGCGGCGGCATCAAATGTATTTCAAAATACTCCCGATCACGGCCCGGATAAGGCCTTCGACGATGACGACTCCACCCGTTGGGCCACGGACGGAGGAACTCATCAGGCATGGTTGCAGGTCGATCTGGGAAAACCTACGGCCTTCAATCGTATGATGATCAACGAGGCATACGCCGGTCGGATTCAAAAGTTCCAACTGGAAACAAAGGATGGCGATACATGGAAATCCTTTTTCGAAGGCAAGACCGTCGGAGAAAAGGCCGTCTTCGATTTCGAGATCGTAACCGCTCAACAGGTCCGTCTCAATATCCTCGAAGCCACCGAAGGCCCGACGATCTGGGAAGTGCAAGTATTGATGCGAAAACCGTAATCCGGCAAATTCGAAAACGAATCGAAAGCCCTCGGATTTATTCCGTGGGCTTTTTTAAGCCATTCGACGATCCGGAACGTATATAATTCGGAAACGATGAGGTCTCGTAAAGGTTAATAGCGTTTCTATTGATCTTCGCTAATGGCAAGAATGGATTGTTTCGGATCAGCATGACTCGGCGACGGAGAAAAATCCGGCTGGCAAAGATTGTATAATTAAGCTTCTTTCCGTACATTTTTAATGAATTTTTTGACGGTGTCAA
>CAYLSB010000082.1:0-21557 GCA_964386005.1 uncultured Pirellulales bacterium
AACTTCCACCTTATGCAACGCCCTTTTTGGTCTTGACAACGGGGAGGGGTTCATAGGGAACCTAACACATATAACTTCCCCGGCATAGTATTCTGTTCCAAGGATTAAAATCGATCACCTGCATTCCCTATACCATCGAGAGGAGAAATTTGGGAACTTATTACCAGATCCCTATGGACACATCTTCTCATAAAAGTGATTACACGTCAGCCAATCTGAAGCAATCATAACTAAGTCCATCAGGTCCACCCGACAGTCTTGGTTCACATCGGTAATTCGCAAGGTCTGACACCCAGGATCATGTTGGAAGACAGTCAGATTCGGGTTGTTGGCACGAATTGTAGGGATATGGTTCAAATAGGTATCTTTGGTGAGGATTGAATTCTTGATTGCATAGATTTCTTTGAATTTTGTATTCCCAGCCAAAGCAGAAAAATCATTGATCTGGTTGTATGACATATACAAGTAAATTAGGCTGTTTAAATTAATCAAGGGACTGATATCTGTAATGTTGTTGGTACTGATTGCCAAATTATAAAGTTTCATTAGTCCAGATAAGGGTGAAATGTCTGAAATCTTATTTGAATAAAGGTTCAAAACCGTCAGCTTAATCAATCCTGCCAAGGGTGTGATGTCTGTTATGGCATTTTGGTTCAAATATAGAGTCGTAAGGTTTAAGGCAGTCTCCAGTCCAATCAGGCTGGTGATGCCCCTATTCCTCGCATCAAGGTAAGTCAATTTAAGCATGTCTTCTACAGTCGGATTCGTTATACCCAATTTCGATTCTACCGCGGCTTTCAGATTCGCATCGGCAAAATAGACATGGGGAGACTGCCCGACTTTAAAGGGAACAGTGGAACTGAAAGCGGGATCATTAGGATCACTGATCCGCAGAATACACTGATCGAAAACGACATTAGGAATTGACCAAGCATAGCTCCCTGTATTATCGACCTGACCAATAGTTTCCCATGTTGTTCCGGAATTCACTGACAATTCAATGTTTACCTGGGGGACTGGGATTTTTGATTCTAATTCCCATTGAATCGTAAACAGATATTGATTGGGGACAAAATCACCTGATTTGGGTGTGAGGATGTTGATTTTCGGAATATATTCGATAATACCCAATATGTAGATTTGCGGATCTTCGTCGAAGTGAGGAGGATTACTGAACTGTCCCGCTCCAGTAGGATGGTATGTCCCAGTCATCAACATATGTGTTCCAGCATACCCATAGAAGGATCCAGCAACATCCCAAAATGTAATAGGTTCTCCACTCATCCATTGCCAGGACTCTTGAGAATGAATGTCACCCTCAGCATACTTCAATCCAACCCAAATAGCGTTATGCGGTCCACTGTCGGGGCAACAATAAGAGAATACATTCCCAAAGGGATTTATGGCTGTATCAAGGAGCCAGTTTCGTTCCTCTAGATCATTGACTGTAACCAAGTATCCACCTACGGAAATAGCCTCTGATTCTGCACAAAGCCAATCACTGTGCTTTAAAGTTAAGGCATATTGATGACCCCGAAAATAATACCACTCATTTTTATGAATACTGAATACTGAATTACTGATATCGAATGTACTCGAATTATCGGCATCGGATATTCGAATCAGGCAATCATCCGATACAATAACAGGCACTTGCCATAGATAGAAGCCGTTGTTTTCAACGGTAGCAATCACTCCCCAATCGATACCTTGATCGGATGAGTATTCCAGCAGTATGTTTTGACCCGAATCGGTCGAAGACCAGGTGATTGTGTTAGTGGATCCTGCGGGGATGATGTCTCCTCCATTAGGAGAGATTAGATTGATTGTACCTGCGTACCCTAAATTCGATAGCACCCAACCGACACTAACGAGAAACCAAGTTCGAATGACACCTTTCATGGTTCTTCCTCCGAAATAAAAGATTTTAGTCTTATTTGCCTTTGGGACTTTTCATAAGGGTGTCATCATGATGGAATGCCCGCTATTTTTGAACCATACATCTCGCTCCAAAAAAACACAGTTACCTCCTGTATATCCTATATCTTCATGGGACTTAAGTTAATACAATCACTGGAATCTTGACTTTCATGGGTTGCTCTCCTAATCAATAGTTTCCTGTTGGCATCTGCATTTCCTCCCGGCTCCTGGGTTTCATCACCCCCTTTCACGGCCGGATAGTCAATTGGGATTTCGGGGTTTCCGCGATAGACCGTTTTGTTGCCCACTGATCCCAGTATCCTACAATCGGATACTTCGATTTCGTTACAGTTGGATTTTGAAATCTGACAAACTCAGATTCCGCTTTGCGGTTGACAGGCCGCGGGGATCGGAGTAACCGTACAATCGATTAACCAATGCGCTGCGGTAACCGCCAAGTCTTGCAGGTTCACTTTACAGTCATGATTCGTGTCGCCGGGCGGCGTGGGATGATCGGGATCACCACAAGTCGGGTCGTTGACATCGGGATCGGTGTCATCATCGCAGGCGTCACCAAGGCCATCATGATCGTTATCTTCCTGATCGGGATTCGGAAACAAACGACAATTATCACAGATATCCCCCACGCCATCCTTATCGATATCCCGCTGGTCGGGATTCCTTTGGTCCGGACAATTATCCTGGCTGTCCGATACCCCATCCAAATCTCTGTCGGCGGGGATGACAACTAAGGGCTCGTGGAACAGGATCCCGGAATCGTCATCCACCACAGCGGCTACAGCCATGGGAATATAATCCGCACCTACGCGCTCAAAACCGATTTGGATCCCGGGGATACGAACGGGGATCCCTTTTTGCGAAGCGACGATCTGGTCCGTAATCCCATCCACCACCGCCGCGCGTGTCCGAAGGGTCAATGCCCCGTTGTTACGCAGCAGAAAATTCGGCCATTCTCGGATCAGAACACGACTGATCAATCCCTTGTTCGACACCGATACCCGAGCCATCGATTCAAACACCAGATATCCGCCGACGCGTCGATCTATGGTTACAAGCTTATCTCGCTCAAATGACTCCCGTACCCCAGTGGCATCTTGTCCCATTCCCGCAATGGTATTGAAGGCCAATGGCCCCCGTTCATTGGTCGGAAGTCCCAGGTTGTTCAGGCAGGACTGCGCCAGAGTGGATGCGACGGAATCTGAAACTGTTTTGCGAGGCGATGTTTTATAGGCAAAACCCCGACTTCGATTGATATATCGAATCCGGCCGCGTAACTGGTCAATCTTGGCTACCTTGGTGTCGGCTGTATCGCGAGCTTCGGTCAGAGGTCCATTTTGGACAATATTCTGGAATCCCGTCGAGTCGCTCGCGGCTGCGGCAATCTTGCTGACATTGACCTGACTAAACCATTGTGTCCCAGCACCCACTTTCAGCATTTGGCTATCGAAAGCCGGCAATCCCGCCTCCACAAGTTTTCGGTAATCGTCACGGACCCAGTCGGCCGGGGGAGGAACCATCTCATCGGCGGGTGGTTCTATCGGAGCCAAAGCCCCATCTTCCGGCAGTGCGGGATCGCTATCCGGATTACACCCCGCGATAAAAATGACTCCCTGGGCATCGTTTACAGGATCTGTGTTGTTCACCCAGTTATACCGCTCCGTGTCCATCCGATCCCAGAGATCGTCGAGATCGTCGCCGACTCCGCGTGCGCAGGGACATTGATCCGGGCCGAACAGATAACTCCAGTACAGATTTTCGACAAAGGCCGTCGCGATGGGATCATCAAAGGCGTCATCCGAGAAATCCTCATACTCATCATCATAGCTGGAACTGATCCACATGATTCCATGGAGGCCGTCGATCTGGTGGACTCCGCCGAAAGAGGATGACCAGCCGTCACCGTCGTGTTCAAGATCCCAGACATGTTCATCCATGCTGTGACAGGAAGACAGACACAGGAATTTGAGATCGTAATTCAGCAACATATCGGCTTGCCAGGCCCTGCAATTCCCATCCCCGGCCTCATCCACACGAACCTTGCCGCGCCATCGCGCTCTGGGATCTCCGTGACCGCCATGCAAGGCCACCATCAGGACATCCGGCTCATCGATCCCCGTGTCGTCGGCATCATCGTTTCCCCAGGCCCGAATCGAACCATCGGCGAAGTCGCTATCCACAATCGTGCCATTCTGGAGGAAACCGTCTCTCCAATACGCCCACTGGTCGTGTCCATCGGGCTGGTCGTCCTCATCGGTGATATCGTTGTACCAACCCCTGACCATGTTATCCCAGGAGGTTCGGTTCGACGCATCACAGGTTGAGTTCCATTGGGTCACGACTTTGACCAGGGCGCCTTTTTCGCCGTCTGTTGGTCGATGATACCCGGCCAAAGTCACTCCGCACAACGCGAATCCTGCGACCAGCAAAAAGATTCTTGCTTTCATCGTATGTCTCCCTTCCTGTTTGTTATGAACAACAAAACTGTGCGTATACACAACGCACCGTCTTTCCAACAGAAACATGGGTGATTTCGCAGGGGAGGAACTCAGGGTTCGAATATTCGCTTTTTAACCGTAAACCAACGGTTCCGACAACTCGATCACGATGATTCTATCAACAGAAACACCGATTGTCAAGTATGATTTTCTACTGATTTTTCCCTCCCTTTACATGGGTGTGTGTCAAATCTGTAGGTTGCTCTATACTACAGGACCGATGAATTGATGGGGGCTGGAATTCCAAACTACACAACCAAATCGGCATTATTCATGTGAAAATATTTTGAAAATCCGCCGATCCCCCTATAAACGAGAGGTTAAATTGAATATAATGGATTTGTGATACTAATATTTAGCCCGTGCCTGGAAATAGTACAATTCCGGCTTGAGGTTTGTGAGGATGAAATTCGGCGGAGGAGCCATACGATGTATAAAATACACGACAAGGTTTTTGCACCGATCGCAATCCTGTGGATTGCTTTTCTGCCTCTTCCTGTATTCTCTCAATCCCAAGCCATGATCACTCTACCGACCAACCAGGTTCACCCTCAAGTTGTGGCCGGCAGCGGAGGTTATCTGATGGTCTGGGAAGATTACCAGACCGGCATCGCAATTCAGGGACAACGATTATCCCTTTCCGCTCAACCCTCCGGAGAGCCATTTTTAGTTTCTTCGCAGAGTGCAACCACTTGTCTGCAACCTCGGATAACCTACAACGACAGGTATAATGAATTTTTGGTTGTCTGGCAGCAGGAATATTCCGCCTCAGATCACGACATATGCGCCCAAAGAATATCTCCGGACGGGATCCGGATAGGGAACGAGATTGCGATCAGCAGGTTAAACAATTTCGAGGGTGCTCCGGTTGTTGCGTATAATCCACTACGACAGGAATATCTGGTTGTCTGGCAACTCAGAGAGGGTAACGACGAAATTTTTCATAACGACATTGTTGCCAGACGAATCAATGCTGTAGGGGAACTGATTGGTGACCCCATTTCTATCGCTTATGGACAACTTGATGAATCTTCTCCATCAGTTGTTGTTAGTTCAACGGATTCGTATCTTATCGCCTGGCAGGAACAGAAAGGAGGCGTGGCAGGGTATGATATCCAAGGCCTTCTACTCTCAGGGGAAGGGTATCCCATCCAGGAAAATATGATTCTATGTAACTGGGAATATGATCAGATTGTCCCGCAAGTTGCTTACAACCCCTTAAACGGGGAGTTTTTAACGATCTGGGAAGACCATCACTGGGGATTTGGTAATGACTGGGACATCTATGGGCAACGAATCAGCCCGGATGGTTTCCCGATAGGATCGAATCTTGCGATTGCTTGGTTGGGGAGTCAATATCGTTTGAATCCAGTATCGGCTTTCAATCCTCTCTTGGGGGAATTTCTTGTCGGATGGGAATCCGAATACACTCCCGATGATCACGATATCTATGTTCGGCGTATCGGCGGGGATGGAATGCTGATAGGTGATGAGGAGGTCGTTTCCAACCTGAGCAGCCAGGAAGCTCATCCGGCCATTGCCGGCGGAGGATTAATTCCATTTCTTGTGGTGTGGGAAGACAATCGCAATGACCCCAGTACTGGTGTGGATATTTATGGATCACCCTGGGGGATGGTCCCCTGCACATGGGACCAATTCAGTCCCGATGTACCGGCCACTGCCATTGCTGTTACCGCCAACATCGGGGTACAGAACACAGGCACGGGATTGGCGGTAACTACGGCTCAATATTGTTTTTCGACGGATGGCGGGCAGACATGGAACGAATGGATGGCTGCTCACTGCACGGGTATAGAGGGCAGTCAACAGCCGGAAACCATCACCGCGGCCACGATCTTCTTTGGGCAGGACAGCTCCCCCGATCAGCCCTTTCAAGTCCGATTTCGGATCGCCGACGGAACACAACAGGTCTGGGAAAGCCCGGCATACCCTGTGGTGGTGGATAGTACCATTCCGACATTTGTTTCTGGGCCGGGGGTCCGTGATATCAGCGCCATAGCTGCAACCATTGTTTGGCAGACAAGCGAAATAACAAACGGAGAGGTCTTTTATGGTTCAACGGCCAATCTGACACAGAAGCTCTCTGACCCGGAAATGGATATTGAGCATAGTATGATACTCGCCAATCTTGAACCGGGAACTGCCTACCAGGTTGAGGTGCGCAGTGAGGATACTGCGGGGAATCTTGCCGTCAGCCGGCGCTTGTCATTCACAACCCTTCCACCCCGCGATCGCACGCCGCCAACCGTCACCATCGATAATCCCGGAACTGTACAAGGCGAAACGCTGTTCAGCGCTCAGGCCGAAGATGATATCGGTGTGGAGAGGGTGATATTTTTCATGGACGGCTTGATAGTGGGAACCGATTTTGCGGCGCCGTTCGATTTGCCGGTTCATAGCGGCAATTACACCAATGGCCCGCACCAATTTTCCGCACAGGCAACGGACAAAGCCGGCAAAACAGCCACGGTGAACCAGGATATCGATATTCTCAACGTCAAGGATGTGACGGTACCCACCGTGACGATCACCGCACCCGGGTCGAATCAGGAGGTCAATGGCGTCGTCAAAGTCAAGGCGACGCTTTCAGATGATGTTGGTCTGCATTCGACCTTGCTGACCGTTGATGCGTACTCCACAGCAGGTAAGAAATGGAATATGCCTTATCCGAAGACGGCTCAGGTGGAACTGGATTGGGACACGACCAAGACAATCAATGGTCGATATCGACTGGCGGTCACGGCTTATGATGGGAGCTGGAAGACCGGACAGGCGTTGCTGGATGTTATCGTCCACAATATTCCGCCGCCGCCCCCGCCCCAACTGGCGGTCATCAAACATCAGGCCACACGGAACCAGAACTATTTTACGGTTCAGCTGACGATTAGAAATACCGGCGGAAGCGAGGCCAAGAATATCGCCATCCGTGACAATTTGATTCTTCTTCAGCCGATTGGGTATCATACGCTGACGCTCAAGGTTCGGCCTTCGTATCAGGAAAACAGCTATAGCTGCGATTGTATCATCACCAGTACACTGCTTTTGGCGGCCGGTGCGGAACGGACATTCAGTTATGAGGTCGTACCCATTCTGGAGCCGACGCCGGATCGAACACCCATGATCGGCAATTTTGTGGAAATGACCTGGGATTCAGACACCCAACCCGGATTCAATGACTGGCTGCAATCGCCGGTTTTTAAGACGACCGGGGGAGAGATCATGGCGCAGGCCTATGACCAGGCACTGAAGGCCAGCGATTACCTGTTGGTGACCAGTCCGCCCAACCTCAGCCGCATCAATCCGCTGGATCAGGTGGAACAGGTGCTTTCGGGGATGGCTGAACTGGCGCGATGGGAAAAGGGAGCTCTGGGATTTTTGGATGCACCCCTTTCGCTGACCCAGGACTTTCAGCTCAACGATGGTCTTGTGATAGGAAATTTCTTATATGACGCAGCAAAACGGGATGAGATCATCATTGCCAACCAGAATGCAAAAGAGGTGCGAATATATCGGCTATCCGATCACGGGTGGTACAGTGAGACGCCCTTTAAACTCGGTAATAATGAAGAGGGCTTCCAGGCCGGAGACAGACTGGCTATCGGGAACCTGGGATACACAGATTACCAACAACTCATTATGGCCGACGCCAGCGCCGATCGGATCCTGATCTATACGCCAAGCGGTGAGATTCCGGTTTCGCGGGTGGTGGATTTTGATCCGTATGATGGCTTGGCTGCCGGAGATGTCATCGGTGACGCCAGCGAGGAGGTCATCGTGGCCGACCGTAGTGCCGGCAAATTCCTCATCCATAACTGGAAACCGGGGACCGTCAGTTCGTTCAATCATGATTTCCAGACTTCCGACGGTCTGGCTGTCGCAGATGTCTTGGGCCTGGGCAAGTCGCAGATTATCCTTGCCGACGACAGCCACGACAAAATCGATATCCTTGCGGCCAATGGGAATGTGTTGTGCTCATTCCCGTGTTTCTGGGAAGATGGACACATGTTAACTGCCGGGGATGTGGGTTGGGATGGAAAAGCCGAGATCGTCGTTGGGACGCGGGCAGAGATGGGGCCGGGCAGTATCATCATCTATAGCGGTACCGGCCAGAAACTGCGAACACTCAACTTCAACATGCAGCCCCACAATCTGTTGACGACGGGGAATCTGCTGGGAAACTCACCTTGGGGCTCAAAAGAGTATGTCATGATCGGGGCTTACCAGGATCAACGAATCTTTGCCTATGAGGCCACCGGCAATGCCGGGAATCCCTATGTTTTAATCGACTTGCTTCGACACGGTTCACAGAATCCGGATCCAGTCCAATCGCCCTGGGAGACCCCCAAAGGGTACTGGGCTGGCAAACTTGCGGACACCTGGACCTATCATGGTTATCTGCTCCTTGTGGGAGAAAATGAGATCGTGCCCAGTGTCGGGGGCGCACAATACGGCACGGTGTACACGACCAAGGGTGATTACCCCCTCAAGGTGGATAGTACGGACTTCTTCTACGCCAATACCTGGGGGGATATACTCAAACCCGAGCTGGCTATCGGGCGAATCATCGGAAATAACGCTGCGGAATTGCGGACGGTGCTTGAAACCAGTATCGCCGTGGTTCGACAGACTCCGGGATATAATTTCAACCGATCCTTTTCGTTCTGCGTCAGCGGGTATCCGTCGGGTCTGGGCGGTGGCGCCGATACAATCAATTTTCAAGCGGAAGCATTTGATGCGGCCAAGATCCTCCTGTCCAAAGGCGTGAACGGGATTGTGATGAATACGCCTGACTATACCCAATACTATTCCGACGGCAAGATCAATGCCTCTGCAACCAAGGCCTTGATCCAGAACAAGTTCTTCCAGCAATTGCCCAATACCGAGGTCCTCTTTCTCAGCGGCCACGGCAATGCAGAGGGATGGGATGTCATTGGGGTTGATGATATCCTGGCACGATTCGATCCCTTTGGCTCCAAGACGCCGTTCGTGTACGGCGCCTCGTGTCTGACGGGACGGTATATCGCGGGCACATCCCCGGCTGAGGCGTTCCTGCAGCGCGGGGCAGGGGTCTATTTTGGAGCGGTGATGGTTGGTTTGGGAAGCCACGCGAGCATCAAGAATCAATTCTTCCAGAATTGGGATACTGGGGAGTCGGTTGCCCTGGCGGCCAAACAAACCCGACAGGGATTAGGCGATGATAACACCGAACGATACTGGAACGCCATCTATCATGTATTCGGCGATCCCAAGTTTGGCGCTGCCGGCCCCTCTTTGCCGCCCCCGGATGCGATGGATTTAAGCCCAGAGCAACCAGTTCCTCCCGGTACAACCCATTTCGTCGATTTGGGGGTACCATCCTATCAGGTTGAACATCGCGATGACGGCGACTATGTAACCTTCCTGGACGGCGGACTGCTGTTTGTTCACGGTCAACCGCTGGTTCCATATTACCGTACTTTATACCGATATCCGATGGGTACGCGAATCCAGCAGGTCACGCTATCCGAACAATGTCCCCCCCAGACCGCTGACGGTTTTCGATTGGTTTTATCCCAGGAGGGGATTGTGGGACAAGGAGATGGCCCCGCTCTGCCAATGCCGGCACAAGGCCTCGGCTGGTGGCCCGAAAAGGCATGGGATTGGACCACATGGGACGATCCGGAAGGTGTCACATTGGCAATCACCGTATATCCCTTTTATTATCATATCGCCACCGGCCAGGTGCGTTTCTATCCGAATTACCGCTTTCAGGTTGAGACGACAACCGAAAGCGTGGCTTTAACATCCGTACGGACTGAGCAACAATGTTATCCGCCCGGTCAGCCGATCAATATTGAGATTGCTCTGCAGAATGATGGCGATCTTCCGACCGATGTTGTCGCCAGTGTTACCGTCAAGCGGGATGATACAGGCCAGATTGTCGAGGGGCCAGGATTGCGACTGTTACGCCAGGTAAGCGGTCCGGCTTCGTGTGGTTTTGTGTGGGATACAACTGGACAGTCGCCGGGTTACTACACCCTGATCACTCGATTAACTGATTCGGAGGGGCATTTGCTTGACGAGCGCCCCCAGGTTGTCCGTCTGACATCCATAGCCGGAGAAATCACCGCCTTCACGGCCAATCCAAGTCTTTGGGGGGCGAATGTCTCCATCAGCATGACGTTTTATAATTCCGGCAGCGAACCGATCGATGGAATCGCCGAAATCTCCATACAAGATACGGGAGGTATACCAATATTTCGGTTTCAACACGAACTGGATTCCATTCAACCCAATGAGGTGGCAATCCTCACCGATCTCTGGGATAGTGCTAGCGCACCGAGAGGTGAATATCGCATCGTAGGACAAGTCCGCTATGACGGCAAAGTCGCAAATACGGGAATCCTTCAGGTCGGTCCATGTATCGGCGGCCGAATATCGGCGGATCTGAACGACGACTGTACGGTTGACTTGACCGACCTGATCATTTTGGCCGAACAGTGGATGAAACGTTCGTGCGGACACTTGAACGACTGCAAGGGAGCAGATCTGAATGGCGATACGATTGTCGATCTGAAAGATTGGGCCATTCTTGCACAGAGCTGGAAATAAGGGTCAATCCGATAAGGAGCTCTAACAAAACCGTATGATTCGTCGCCAGCAAATTAACAGGCAACCCAGGATCAGGAACGCCTCATGAATGTCGGCTCGTTTCTCATACCGGACTCGCAGGCGTCGTTGGTGGAACAACCAATCGAACGCCGCCTCCACGACATAGCGGAATTGTCCCAGTCCGCTGCCGTGTTCAATGTATCAACTACAGCTTGCCATTCCCATTCTGTCGGCAGACGCCATCCATAATAATTACAGAACGCTGTTGGACCATACCAACTGACATAAGTCACATAATGATTCTCAAATCCACTATCAACCGCAAATACTCCTCTGATATAATTGATCCCTGATGCCCCTCCATTTGTAGCACCATCTTTCGTTTGTCCTGAACCCGATAGGTTGTAGTAGATTTGACTGATGAAATCTCCTGCTCGATTCGCACCGTTCGCTCCGACCACAGTGTTTCTACTGACCAGAATATCACCACTATTCAATGCCGAATTCAAAAAGTGATGGTATTGTGCATTAGTTATTTCGTATTTGCTCATTTCTCCATTGAAACCTTCAGATATCAGCCTACTGGTATGGCTCCGTTTTCGATGCTATCAGATCCTCCCGCTGGCTCCATTTTCGATGCTATTTACCAGATTGCCGGATAAAACACGGAATACATTCCAGATAGATACGCATTCGAAAGCCGGTTTCATGTAATCCCGAAATTCAATGTCCTTCAATTGTTGCGGGGTCTGATTATGTAAATTCGATTCATTTAAAAACTGATCTTGTCGCCTGTTTTCAATGGCACATACCTATCACCAAAAGCGTTTTGCATTCTTTCAACAGGGGCCTTTCCCGTACAATGTAAGGGTGCAATGATTTGAACCTCATATTGTTTGAATGTTTCAATTGTTTTTTCAATCCGGGTTACGTCTGCATTCAACAAATGCATTCCGCCTATAACAGCATATATACGGTTCGTTTGGATTATTTTTGCCACATAATTCAAGGTATTGACTACACCAGCATGAGCGCAGCCAAGAAGGACAACAAGTCCCTGTTTAGTCTCAAAAAAGATTGCCTGGTCATCCAACAATTCATCTATTGTTTGACAACATGGGTGGATAAAGAATTTTCCACCGGAATCTTCAAAGTCCGTATTTCGTGGGATTCGACTTGTAACAAAAAGCCCTGGAACAACTTCTGTCGGGATCTCCGTCCAAACAACCCTTCCTTTCCCTTCCAAATCACGGATGATTTCCTTGGCGGAATCCGGCATGCCAATCTTCTTGACTTGTTTATCTTTATGCGAATATTTCGGCCCCATGGCTTCCGGATGAAGGTAGACCTTGGCTTTGGGAGCGATATCGAGAACAGCTTTAAGGCCCCCTGTATGATCATAATGACCATGACTGATCAAAATCGCGTCGATGCTGTCCAAATGGATGCCGAGCAGTTCCGCGTTTCTCAGAATTATGTCGGTTTGACCTGTATCGAACAGGACGCGTTTATCTCCATATTCAAGCCACAAAGATAATCCATGCTCGGACTGAATATGATCTGTGGCTTCATCGTTGATGAGTGTTGTTATTGTTATGGTGTTTGTTGTGTTCGAGTTTTGCATTACATAGTCCATAATCGCCCTGTGAAGTGCCGAAACAGCAAGGTTCGAACAATGATACTTATTGTCCGGAAGGCCACCAAGGGCATCGGCTACTTGTTCGTCTGTAAGTTCCCCTGCAACATCAAGATGTTTTCCCAGTACAAGCTCGGTCATTATACTACAGCAGGCGATTACGGCAGGACACCCAAATACCCTGTATTTGATGTCCGACAAATGTCCATCCTGGGATAATTTGATCCATACCTGAATCATGTCCCCGCATTCTTCTGAGCCAATGGTTCCAATACCATCGGCATCCGGTATTTCACCGAAATTCCGCGGGCTCGTAAAATGATCGAGTACTATGTTCGTATACTGCATAAATTCTTGAATCCAATTCAATCACACAAGAAAACAGCTATTGCAAGCGTCGTTGTCCAGTCGCCGTTTATCCCACACGCGGTTTGAGTTACATTGGTGGTTTTGATAATCAGTCCGCTCGATTTATAGACCTTCTCCTTCTCCGACCATGCCTTGTTGGGATCAACCTCAAATCCCAGCGTCGTGCCCAGCATCCCGGCAGCTAAATCTTCGGCCATATCCGCCGCTTCATCGTGATTCATTCCATGTCCGTGGACTTCACTCAGGTAACCCCAGTTGTTATCATCTTTCGGCAGAGCAACCCCAATCGATGCTGCAACAATCCTACCCTGTTCTTTCGTATCGGCCCTTGCCATGACACAGTAACAAACCGTTCCCGGTACAAGCTTCTGAAGACCTTTTTCTCTGCTGATGACCCTGCATTTGGGAGGAACTATCGAAGAGACCTGGACCAGATTCTGATGGGCCACTCCAGCTTGGCGCAGGGCATCCTCAAACGATTTCAACTGATATCTGTGTCGGCCTACACCTCTGGTTAAGAATACCTTCTTGGGTACAAGGTCGAACTTTTCATCCACAATCGTACACCTTCATGAATTCGAAAACCGTTGTCAAGCTAAAGCCCTCATTTGCACTGGCAATCTCAGTGATCACAAATATTGGCGCCGGTTTGAAGCGTACCGGCCAGAAAAGCGTTTACAAGATCTTCCGGTGTCTCGGATGACGCCCCGGTTACGACTTGAATTTTCCGTTGTGCAAATAATCCCTGAGCCCGCTGACCCATCCCGCCAGCGATGATCACGGTGGCCCCTCGTTCACCCAGCCATGCCGGCAGAAGGCCCGGCTCATGCGGAGGGGCCTGGATATCTTCTCGTTTGAGGATTTTCTTGCTTGACGGGTCTATATCAACCAAAGCGAATCGTTCACAGTGTCCGAAATGCATGGCCAGTTTTCCGTCGGCCAGCGGAATCGCGATTTTCATAAGTGAGTTTCCTTTCATTTCTTTCGTTTCGAGGGAATGGTTTGAAAGATCAATAACATCCAAAGCCATAATCGGCCCAATGATGTCCCTCAGGATCGCGGCGGTGGGCGATTCGGCAAAGTGATGAATGAAAACCTGACCCTTGTCGCACGCCTCGGCAATCTTGGGGTCCATGGGAATCGTGCCCAGGAAGGGAACATTCATGGTTTCGGAAATCTGTTGGCCGCCACCCGAAGGCAAAATTTGGGTGATTTCTCCGCACTTGGGACAGGCAAACCCGCTCATGTTCTCCACAACTCCGAGGACCGGCACCTGGAGTTGCCGACAGAATGTGATCGACTTGCGTACATCGACCGCCGCCACTTTTTGCGGCGTAGTGACGACCACCGCGCCATCCAGCTTCTCGATTAGTTGGCAGATCGTCAACGGCTCGTCTCCAGTCCCAGGCGGAGAATCGATGATCAAAAAATCCAGGTCTCCCCAGACGACATCCTCGATGAACTGTTGGATGACGCCGATTTTCATGGGGCCACGCCAGATCACAGCGTCATCGGGATTTTGCAGCAGGAATCCAAGTGACATGACTTTCAACGGGCCGACTTCTATCGGATGCATCCCATCCTCGTCCCCCTGGATTCGTTCACCTTCGAGTCCCA
Organism: uncultured Pirellulales bacterium; assembly: GCA_964386005.1. Lineage (GTDB taxonomy): Bacteria > Planctomycetota > Phycisphaerae > Sedimentisphaerales > Anaerohalosphaeraceae > FEN-1350. Next base: position 14,671 of record CAYLSB010000082.1, read on the forward strand.
ACAGGGTCGGAATACTGGGTCCGTGAATATCCACATCCAGCAGCCCAACCCGTTTGCCGGACAAAGCCAAGGCCGCGGCAAGATTCACGGCCACGGTGCTTTTTCCGACTCCCCCCTTGCCCGACAGAACGACGACTTTATGTCGGATACGACCCAGTCGAGATCGTAGTTTGCGGCGATCGCCCCCTTCGTCTTTGGCCTGGTCGTGCTGGTCGTGTCCGGTTGAACATTCCGAGTCACGGCAGGAGCCACATGTATTGTCAGTGCGATGGGAGGGGTCTGCATGGGTATGTCCCCGATGACGCTGATAATCGGCACATGCCGCCTGTAGGGTGTTGACCGCAAGAAGGGCGCAATGCTCGGATTCCTTCGGTAATCCTCCCAAGGCAACGATGATATCCTGTTGTCGTAATGCAAGGATCTCATCAATACTTTTGCCATTGGCCAGACAAGTGGCCATGCTCCCACTGGCAAGGGATGGGCCACATCCATCGGTGATAAATGTGGCGGCATCCGCTCTACCATTGTTAACAACCAGCCAGAATTCCATGGTATCTCCGCAAGGGCCGGTGACACGGGCGTGCCCATCGAATTCGTCCAACGGGCCATAGTTTCGAGGGTTTTTCGCGTGATCTTGCGCTGTCGGGGAAAAACTTTGGTGATCCATACAATCCATGTTGTTTCATCTCTCCTGTCGAGTTAGTTGATCCCAGATGTTTCGAATATCCTCGGTGCTCGGGGCGTCGGTTTCCACGACAGCCCGCGCCTGCATCTGGGCCTGGGTTACGGCCTTGTCATACCGGATACGGCCGACAATTTGTGCGCCCAATTGGCGGGATTTATCCTCGATCCGCCGGGTCATCACCGGATTCAGATCCCATTTATTCACGCATACCGCGGTCGGGATACTGAAATGCTGGGTCAAAGAGAGAACCCTCCCCAAATCATGTTCGCCCGAGACCGTGGGTTCCGTTACGACCAACACCTGTGACGCACCCGTAACAGAGGCGATGACCGGGCAACCGATACCTGGAGGCCCGTCAACGATGATGATGGAGCGATGATCTTTTTCTGCGATTTGACGGGCCTGGTTGCGCACCAGCGAGACCAGCTTTCCGGAGTTTTCGGCCGCAATGCCCAGACGGGCGTGGACCATCGGGCCGCAACGGGTATCGGAAATCATCCATTCACCACAGAGGGATTCCGGAAAATCGATAGCTTGTACCGGGCAGAATCGGACACAAACACCGCAACCTTCACATGCGAATGGATCAATACGAAAGAGAGTAGATCTGGCCAGACCCATTTCTTCCTGCATGTCCCGAATCAGGACACGATTTCGGATCGAGCAGGATCTGGCGCAAAGATCACAGTTAACGCAATCAAACTTCGACCCGGATGTAGCCAATCCATCCGTATCATCATCCTGTACAACTGCTCCAAACCGACAATTCGCCAGACACGCACCGCAGCCGATACAATCCTGAGAGCGGATCACGGCCTTGTTTCCAGCGTGGAAATCATGGCGTTCCTTGATCTGCGGAGATAGGACCAGATGCAAATCCGCTGCATCCACATCACAATCGGCAAGAACAGGCCGATCCGCCAACACGGCAAACGATGCGGTCAGGCTGGTCTTGCCCGTCCCGCCCTTGCCACTGATGATCACCAGTTCCTTCATGCGTCTCCGTCCTTGTCTATTTTAACGGGCAATCGTATCATCACAGTTCCTCATCCCGCCTCCGAAAGCCGCAAGGCAACAATCGTGCCGATACCCAATACAATCAGTGGCAGTTCCCACGCAAGGCTTTGCATCCCACCGCTGATACGACGGCCCGGCACAAGATCGGCCAGGGCAATATAGATAAAGCTCGCCGCGGACACCGAGAGCATATACGGAACCAGCGACTGAATGACGGGGAGAAGAAAGTAGGTCATAACCGCACCCGGCAGCGCGGCGAGACTGGAGAGGGTATTGAACCAAAGAGCCCGGGACCGTGAATAACCGCTTTCCAGCAGAATCGCAAAATCACTTACCTCCTGGGGCACTTCATGGGCAATCACCGCCAGGGAAGTGGCAATCCCCAAAGGAATCGATCCCGCAAATGCGGCAGCAATGGCTACCCCATCAACAAAATTATGGAGTGAGTCTCCAATGAGAATCATCGTTCCCGCACGGGTGTGAACATCGCAAGGCTGTTCGTGGCAATGACGCCAGAGAGCGAATTTCTCGAGTACATAAAAAAGAATGATTCCGAACAGAATCGTGGGGAGAACGGATGTGCTGGCAAGGCGATGCAGAGCGTGCGGAATCATGCCGAAGAAGGCGGCGCCGAGCAGAGTGCCGATAGCGTAGGGAACCAAACCGCCAGTAATCAATCGTAGCCGTCCCCCCTTGAAAAGAAGGAGCAGGCCAGCGAGCCCGACCGAGCAGATCGACCCGAGTAAGGTGAACAATAGGATCAAGGTTAGCATCATGTTGTAACCTCGCAGCCTTTTTTGAATCTTCTCAGATAGAAGGTATGTCCATCGTACTTCGTTTTCGTTAGATACCCCTGAGCCACCAACCGATCAATCACCTCCCACGAAGATCCAGCCCGAGATAAAAGTACCCGGATAGCCTCTTCTCTCATTGGATGAACAGCGGCAATGCTCAGGATGTCCTTTTCGATATCGCCTGAAAAGGCAAAAGCGTTTCCCTCATATCCAATCAGATATTCCACCCGCTTGACTTTATCTGCCAGGAGATGATATGCCCGGTTGAGTGCCTCCTCATCTGGGTCCCGTACCCAGTTTTCCGCTGGAGGACGGGTGGGGATGCTCAGATATGCCTGACAGGGCTGTAAGCGATGGAGAAAATCGGCCACTTCCTTCATACAGTCCTCATTGTCATTGAGCCCCCTGACGAGCATCGTTTCGGTTACCAGTGTTCCAGCGAAGTCTTTGGCAAATGCAATGACCCCATCCAGAATCAGGGACAATCGTATGGTTTTGTGCGGCCGATGGATCTGTCGCCAGATTTCATCTCGAACAGTATCAATTTTCAACGAAACCCAATCGGCCTCGCTAAGCTCCTCTCTCACATCATCGCGCCATAGCAGTGAACTGTTTGTAATCACACCGACGGGGAGCTCCAATGCTTTCAACAGAATGATTTCCTTACCCAGGTTCATGTCCAGGGTGGGTTCCCCGTCCGGCACGAAAGTAAGGTAGTCAACTCGCTCTGATGCCTCTCTCGTTTTGACAAATCGACTCTGCACATCCCGAAAAATGTTTTCGGGCTCATAGAAGAAATGGCGATCATTCTGTATCCGTGTGGTTGTACCCACTTGACAATAGACGCAGGAATAAGTGCAGACTTTGGCCGGGATATTGTTGATTCCCAGGCTCTTTCCCAGACGCCGCGACGGGACGGGACCAAAGGAATATCGAATGTCTTTCGTGGTCATGACACTTCTCCGCACGGCGGTTTCCCGCGGCGTTCTTTCCACCCACAACAGGCCTTACCCGTTCCGCCCTTGCCGCTGATGATCGCCAGTTCCTTCATGTTTCGCATTCCTGATCCATCGAATCAAATGGTTAGAATGCGGTCTGAATCACGAACGATTTCATAGTGATCCTTCAGCGTTGACAGTGGGCAAATATCCGATCCTGTCGAATCCCGGAGTTTTAGACACGAACCACAGGCAAAATATTCTCCTCCAGCATCCAAAACCTTCTGTGCCTGTGTCTTGACATCGAATTTTGGATCCTCGATCCGGTCGATTTCGACACCCCGACCTGAAAGGAAGATTCGCACTTGATCGTCCTGCTCAAGACTATAGAGCGCCAAACGTAAGGCATTGAAAACCGTTTCCGGATCGGTTTGTGTGATAATGATACCCAGTTTCATTCTCCACCTTTCTTATAAATGAACGGATTGCATAACTTGTTTCCATAACGATTCGAAGATCGTTCGGTATTGCGGCAAGGATTCGTTGATTAGGTTTCCCTTGGAATATTCTTCCGCGATCCGGCGATCGTCCGGAATTTCAGCCAGGATCGGAATCCCTTGTTCTCGACAGAATTGATGAACCCTGTCGTCGCCGATACCCATACGATTGACTACCACGCCAAACGATATCATTAATTGTCGGACGGTATCCACGGCAATCTGAAGGTCGTGGAGTCCAAAGGGAGTCGGCTCGGTCACCAGGATCACGAAATCCGCCCCCCGGAGTGTGGTAACGACCGGACAAGAGGTTCCCGGCGGGGCATCGAGAATTGCCGAGGTGGTTTTTCGTATTCGGTTTTTGACCGAACGAATCATCGGGGGAGCCATCGCCACCCCGACATCGATTTTACCTTCCGTCAGTTGAATATGACCGGATTCAAAGGTACGAATTATTCCGATCCGAGAATCGACATAACCAATGGCTTTCTTTGGACAAACCTTGGCGCATCCCCCGCAGCCATGACACATTTCCGGGAAAATCAGGGGCTTGGTCCCGATGGAAACGATGGCATGATATTGACAAAATCGGCCGCACTCGCCGCATCCATCACAAAGAGATTCGTCCACCCGCGGTACCGGAATTCCAATTTCATGTTCGCTCTGTACGGTCCCCTTGATAAACAGGCTGCAATTCGGTTCCTCCACATCACAGTCTAGAAGTTGGATTTTAGAACCGACTGAGCCGGCCAAGTTAACTGAAACCGTGGTCTTGCCGGTCCCGCCTTTGCCGGATGCAATCGCAACAATCATAGAAATTCTCCGCCCAGGAAGTTTCTGCGACCTCGTTGTCGGGCCGTTTCATCGTCAATGTTGTCCTGCCAGCCATTCCGGGTCGGTTCAATCCGGTCAAATCTGGCCGTATAGGGTTTGATGTCGAGAAGTGGAGTCCCGTCGAGGATGTCAATGCCATCCACATACAGTACATTCCCTTCTCGACGAACCAGTTCAACGATGCTCAAACCGATTGGATTTGGACGCCGTGGAGATCGAGTGGCAAAAACGCCTCGTTCGCAATCCTGAAGGAAGGGTTTGACCTTCAGCTTGGCGGGTTCAGCTCGGTCAAGATGATAAATCAGGTAGAGGTGAGAAAATCCCTCTACATCGCTCAGTCCTTCAACAAACTCCGGAAATAACTCCACCTGTCCGTTACACCCTTTGGCATAGGCCGGTTGAATGGGCGTTTTCACCGCTACAAGATGTCCGCTGTGAATCACCCCAATGGGTCGAAATACGATTGTGGAATCATTCATACCCAATGCCCTTCGACATCGGCTGTGCCGGACTCCGCCAGTTTACCGGAACGATATTGATCCAGTGCTTCGGCAATCGTGGAGGCGGTGGTGGTGAATATTTTGATTCCAGCGGCCGTTAGAACGCGAAATGCCTTGGGGCCGCAATGTCCGGTCACCAGAGCTTGTGCTCCCAACCGGGCGACGGTCTCGGCCGACTGGATACCCGCTCCCTGGGCGGCATTGAGGTTCTGCTGGTTATCGACCACCTCAAAGGTTCCACCGTCCATGTCATACACAAGGAATTTCGGGGCCCGGCCGAAACGACTGTCCAACGGGGCATTAAGATCATTTCCCGATGTCGTAAAAACGATTTTCATGGTTCCCATCACCTTCAATTGTACGCCATTTTGATTTCTTTTGGCTCGTTGATCAGTTGCCCCGCGATTTCGGACATACTGGATTCATTCCAGAACGGAAGTTGTTCATGAGCGTCCATGTACTTCTGAGGAATGGGATGCGTTCCGACAACGACCCGTAACCCGTAAACCGTTTCGATGAAGGTCTTGAATCGCCGGATATTCGGACACGGGGGATACCCCACAATAAGCCCTGTGGCAAAATGAATAACCTCGGCTCCATTCTTTTTCATTTCGCCCGGAACATACTCGACATTCCCTCCGGGACAGCCGCCACAACTGGAATAACCGACGATCTCCACCGATTCGTCTGCCGCATAGATCGAAAAGGCGCCGCGCCGTTCGCGCAGCGCCCTGAAACATTTCCCCCCACCGCAGCTTCGATATCGATCGCAGATAAGGATTCCTATTTTCGTTATTTTGGACATTTTTTAAGCACCATAAACCAGTCGAGAACTTTTGTATCGGAGGCGGGCGTCTCCACTCGCTGCTTGGCCGTTCCACAGGATCCCGGCGGGGGCACGATCACATCGTCTCCGGGCTGCCAGTTGGCGGGCGTGGCAATCTGGTGTTTATCCGAGTATTGCATGGCCATAAGCAGTCGCTTAATCTCCTCCATGTTTCGCCCGTTGCTGAGGGGATAATATAGAATAGCCCGCACAATAGCATTTGGATCAATGATGAACACAGCTCGAACCGCTTGTGTCGTACTGGCCGCCGGCTGCAACATACCGAAAGCCCGGGAGACCTCCATTGTCAGGTCACTAATCACCGGGAAGGTCACCTCGACACCTTTCATCCCCTTGAATTCAATCTTCTCCTTGATGGTCCGCAACCAGGCAATGTGGCTATAGCCGCTATCGATGGATAAACCCAATAACTTACAGTTAAGCTTCTCAAATTCCGGCTGCATTGTGGCAAAGGTCATAAATTCGGTCGTACAGACCGGCGTAAAATCCGCCGGATGCGAGAAGAAGATAACCCACTTTCCATGAAAATCATCCGGAAAGGTGATCGGTCCTTGTGTCGTCTCCGCTTTGAAAGACGGGGCTTTTTCGCCGATCAACGGCATTCGTGTTGCCGCTTCCATATTGTGTTCTCCTTAACATACATGGCTTCTACAATGATTCAGTCGAATCACGAATTAATGCATTTGATCGGTCGACTATTGTTTTTCCGTCACCGTGGTATTTTCCATTTCGCTCAATCGTTCTTGGATCAAATCCAGTTCTGTTCGCAGCGCGG
>CAYLSB010000083.1:0-21192 GCA_964386005.1 uncultured Pirellulales bacterium
CCTTTATTATCGGCACAAAACGGAAATTCAATTAACTTATTTTGTTACGATCCCTTAGTTCCAAGATATCCGACGAAGAAGTAAATCGTTTTGCCATTGATTGTACAATCCAAAGACCATGCCATGTCTCGAAAGTTTTCAACCGAAAAAGTATGGAAACCGTTTTCGGAAAGCTTGGTTTTCAGAAAGTTGCAGATCGAATATCCTTTTGGGTGTTCATTTTCATTGGATTCGGAATATTCTGAATTAAAAGTCAATATGTGTCGCATAACAATCCCTCAATAAGTCAAGCTTGATTATGCTCGCACTTATCCTGCAAGTAAATTTCCATACCGCATTGGCCGCAACGGAATTCAAGGCGGAGTTGGTTACCTTCTTCGTCGATCAGGAATAACGGTTCGGCGGATTGTGTTTGGCTGGATTTGTCGCATAGGCCGAGTTGTTGTCGGAGGCAGTATTTGGTGGTCATGACGAGTCGGCCGGTCATGTCGATGCCTGATTCTGCGGCGGGCTCGATGGTCTCTACGCCGTGGCGGACAAAGAAGGCACGGGCCTTTTCGTTGAGGACATGGTCGCGGTAGGTAAGATGTTTTTCGGGGTAGGGACAAGCACGATCGGCGGATGAAATCCTGCAGGACATCCTGGGGCGGTTTTGTTCACGCACGGCCGAGAGCGCTTCGACGGCGGAACGGCGGAGCTGGTTGACCCCCGAGATGGGCAGGAAAGGGACCGGGTCGCAGCCGATTATGATGCCGAAGGATTCGAAGATTGTGTTACCGAGCTTTAGAAGTTGTTCAGTCAATCGGTTGTGGGCGACGTCGGGTTTTTGAGCGGGGGGCTTTTCGCCTTTGTGTTCGACGGTCGTCTCGTTATCCTCTCCATCGAGAATGGTCAGTGCAATTCCTTCAGGTGTATCGGATAAACGAAGGCCCACGGGGATGGTTCTACGGGCGGGATCTTTTTCGAGCTGCTGCGTAAAGGCGTGGTCGTAGTTACGATAGATTTCCATTCCCGGACGGATGCCTGTGATCTGCCTCGGGCGGATCGTGCAACCTTCAACGCCGTTGACGACGGTACCGGCGAGATTATTGCTCTCGTCGAAGAAGCACAGGCCGTCACCGTTATGCAGTTCGGAGGAGGTGTCGATGGTGAATGTGTTCTTGTCCACGCGGACGACCTTGCCGAGGTATTCGCCGATGGATTTGGGCGTGTCGATGGAGCCGAAGGCGTGCGAGTTTCCAACGAGGCCGTATTCGGTAAATCCCCGGTTGAAGGTCTTGGCGGGATCAGGCACAAAATTCAGTTTTACCTGGCCGGATGAAGATTTATGTAATCCGCGGGCGGAAAGGATCGCATCGAGTTTTTGGCGATAAAAACCGACGATATTGGCGACATAGGCGGCATCCTTGAGACGGCCCTCGATCTTGAAACTGGTGACGCCGGCGTCGATCAGCTCTTCCAAATGGTCGGAGAGATTCAGATCGCGGATCGACAGGAGGAAACGATTCTCGACAAGCGTCTTGCCGGAGCCATCCCGAAGGGAATACGATTTGCGGCAGGGCTGGGCACAGTCTCCGCGATTTCCGCTGCGGCCGCCGAGGGCATAACTGAGCGAACACTTACCGCTGGCACAGACGCACAGAGCGCCGTGGATGAAGCATTCGAGTTCAATGTTGGTTGCGCGGCGGATGTCGCGAATCTGCTCGAGCGAAAGTTCGCGGGCCAGAATCACGCGGGAAAATCCGACCGATTCGAGAAAACGCACTTTTTCAGGTGTGGTGTTGTCGGTCTGTGTGCTGGCGATCAGCGGCAAAGGCGGCAGGTCCAGTTCCAACAGGCCCATATCCTGGATGATGAGGCCATCGATGCCTGCGGCGTGGAGATCGCGGATCATCCGCTCGGCAATGGATAACTCGCGGTCGAACAGCAATGTATTCAGCGCCACATATACTCTGGCATGATACGGATGTGCCAGTTCGATGACGCGGCGGATGTCGTCGAAAGAATTGCCCGCGGCCTGACGCGCGCTGAACTGCGGCGCGCCGAGATACACGGCGTCGGCCCCGCACTGGATCGCGGCGGCGGCGACAGCGGCATCTTTGGCCGGGGCAAGAAGTTCGATTGCATTACTCATCAGTTTTTCAAGCGGTACTCGTAAAGGGAGTAGCCGATGTCGCGAACGGCGGCGATGGTTTCGGGGTAGGGATTGTCGCAGACATCAAGAAGGCCGATCTGATAGTTTTCGCCGTCGCCGCGGCCGGTAGTGGCCTGGTCGCGGAATTGGAACCAGTGCGTGCCGATGATCAGAGGATTTCGCAGGGCGCCCTGGACATAACTGCGGTAATGGGCGGCTCGGTCGTTCTGATCGGCAGTGGGCACCAGTCCCGTGTGGAACATCCCGCGGTCGAGGGCGCCGAAGTGAAACTCGCCGATGATGACGGGTTTGTCGGCGCCGCCGGGGATGCGGAAGTTTTCGACGCTGCGCTCGTAGCGGTTGTAGGCGATCACCTCGCAGTATTTGACGGCGGCCGCGACGGCCAGATCGTTGACCCAGGCGAAACGGCAGCCGAGGTACAACTGGCCGGGTGCCTCGGCGGCGAGCTTGTCGCGGATGGTCTTAAAGTAGGTCTCGGCAATCTTGGTGTAGAAAGTCGTTAAATCTTCACGGGCTTTTTTCTTGTCGGGTTCCTTCGTGCTTTCTAGCAGGTCATCCCATGAGCCATAGGAACTACCCCAGACCTGATTGAGCTTGTCGATTGTATTGTATTTGGCCGTCAGGTCGGCGACGAATTGTTTTTTGGCGGGCTGGTCGGCAGGACTTTTCAAAGCGGCGACGGCCAGCGAAGTGTCGTCGCCCCATCCGAGTTCATTGTGGACGAAAAAGCCGATGCACCACGGATCGCCGATGGATCGACCCTTGTGCTGGGCGACGGAGCGATCGAGATTGGCTGCGAACGAAGGATCGAAGACATCGTGGAACTTTCCCCAGTACCCTTCGCTGCCTTCAATGTCGCGGGAGCTGAAGCTGATCGTTGCGGTGTAGGGAGTTTTTTTCATGCGGTAGATTGAACCGTCGGACCAGTTGGCGATGGTATTCATGCCCCAGCTTCGAAGTCGCTGATGGGCCAGGTCGGCGAAAACGGTTCTCCATTCCGATCCATATTTTCGCAAGAGGTTTGCCGAACCGAAATCGTAGGTTTCATACGGGGCATGGTCTTTGTAGTAGCCCAGCGGAGCCCAATTGGCACGGCCGTAGAAGGAACCGAAGGGCGAGTCTTCGGAAGGCAAGACGCTGAAATATTTCTCCCGGGCGGAGATCGGGGTTTGGATACCGCTGTTGACGCAATCGGAGCCGTGCGACCAGAAGAGCCGACCGTCAGGATCGACCAGCCACCATTTGTTCTGTACTTTTTCGACGCGGAAAAATCCGGTGGCCTTCAATTGCGGGCCGGAAGTCCAGCCACCGTACGGATTCCAGTTCAGCGGTCCGGGATGAGCCGCAAGGTCTTTTTGCTCGGCCTGAGTCGAGGCCGCCAATTCGGTATCGGAATGGATCTTACCCGGCCAGTCGGCGTGGATGAACTGGCCATACTCATCGATGAACGGCAGAAATGTTTGAGCGTCGAGTACCTTGGTTGTGCCCTCGGCGACGATTTTAGAAACCTCGAAACGATGATCGTCCGTGGGCTTGTTGACGAAAAGAAGCAGTTGCGTGACATTGGCGGGGTCGAGCTTGCCCTGATGTTCGGGAAAACCTCGCATGCCGACCAGTTTTAGCGGCGCCGAGAGAACCCACGGAGTGTTATTCAACTTTACGGCCAATGTCTTGGTCTTGCCGGATTCGACGGCGATGTTGGCGGTGATGCAATTTTTGATCCCGTCGGCGCCGGGATTATCCACGCGACAGTTGACGGTGACGGTTTTGTCGCCGGAATTTTTTACCGTCATCGACACCTGCATCAAGCCCGTCAGATCCCACTTTCCCTGCGGGGCCTTGAGGGTGATTCCCGGCCAGGGAGCGGTGCGGCCGGTTTGAATCTGCAAAATCGTATCGGCCAATCGGACTTTGGCATCGCTGGTCTGGACCGAAGCGACGTCGAAACCGGGACCGAAATCAAACAGTGCTTTCGGTTCGGCCGACGAAAGAGCGGTTGCGAGAGATACGACAAGAATAGCAAATCGTAATGTTTTCATAATTCCTCCTGATTGGCGTTTAATCAAACCATTCATCTTTCGGATTGAACGGGGGGATAACGATATTGAGGATGGTCAGGTTCCCGACGGCCCGATGGCGACAGCCCGACCGGACCAGTACGGCCGTCATCGGTTCGACAGGTATTGACTTGCCGTCCAGTTCGAGATGGCCTGTTCCCTCGAGAACGACATAGATTTCCGTCTGTCGCTTGTGGTAATGAATGCGGGCGTCCGATTTGATTCGAACCAAATGAACGGATGCCGGCGAATTGGCGACATCGGAAAAAGCCCTTTGCGCCGCGCCGCACGGACAACGGACCGGACCGATATCGGTCAATTGGACCACTTCGTAGCGCTGTTGCATGGATGGCTCCCGTTCCGTGAACCGCAATGAATGACCGAACGCGGGAAATCTTACGGATGATCAAAGATCATCTTCTGGACTTCGATTCCTTCGATGGCGCCAAGCTTGTCGGCCAGTTCCAGGCACTTCGTTTCGTCGCCGACCATTTCAAGAATCAACAGGCCGTTCGGCGAGCAGAATTTGTCGCTGACTTCGTGAAGGCCCAACCGCGTCTTGATATGGCAGCCATACTCGCTGAGCAGATGCTGGACGGCATCGACATGTTTAAGACGGTCCGTGATGTGAACGCCGAAGAGGATATGTTTTTTTAGCGGCATTGGATTTTCTCCTGTTATTGTTCCTTGGAGAGGATTTCCTCAAGAATGTCTCCCGCCTCCCGTACAAAATCGGCGCATGGGTCGAAGGCGCCGGGTTGCTGGGAGCGAAGCGAACCTTCCGGTGTCGAGAGATCAAAACCCAGCAGGTCGCGGCAATGCAGCGAGCCGCAATGGAGTTTAAATCGTTCGGCGGCTTTGGCTACGATTTGATACGTTCTCATCTTGGTGGCCTTATCCTTTGGATCCGTCGCTCCATACTTGAGCCCGATGATCATGATCGCCCCGGATAAAGCTCCGCAGATATTTCCCATACGACCAATACCGCCCCCGAAACCGGCGGCGACCTTGGCGCATTGATCGGCGGTAAGGCCGAAAGGAGGGCCATAGACTACGGCCATCGCCTGGCAACAGTTGAATCCCTGCTTATGCAGGTCCGATGCTTGTTGGGCCTTCGAAAGGTTTGACATGCGTATGATCTCCAAAAGATGATGTGGGAACTTTCGTAATCGATTTTTTCCACGCGATCCAGACGGCTCGAATGATTCCCACATCCGACCAGAGCCGGAATAAAACCGAGTAATGGAGGTAGAGTGAAGTTGGCTCGGCATCCCGTAAACAACCCCGGAATTCCCAAAAGCAAGAACAGAATCCCCAGAATGAACGCCGGGACCGAACAAATTTTATCAAACAGGTTCATCGGAATTTCCTCGCACGAAGGATTTCACATGTTTGAATTTTCCCTACTGTACCGCGCCACCCTTCGTCCGGCAAGGGGCTTTGGAGCGCATAAAAAAGGCCCCGCATTTTCGCGGGGCCTTTGAGAGCGGTATGTGATTCGTTATACAGCCTTTACCTTCGTCGCCTCCTTACCTTTCTTGCCCTGAGCGGACTCGTAGGAGACCTTTTGTCCATCCTGGAGCGACTTGAAGCCGTCTCCGGCGATGTTCGAATAATGGACAAACAGATCCTCGCCGCCCGAATCGGGGGTGATGAAACCAAAACCCTTCTTTGCGTTAAACCACTTTACAACACCAGTTTCCACGGAAAACTCCCTAGGCCCCGCGGCCTGCCAAGCGTGATCCCTCGTTCATTGACCAGAAGCTACCTTGAGGGATCCAAAGGTAACCTCCCGTAACACACTACTAATAGACCAAACAAGGCAATCGTTGTCAAAATATTTTTGAAAATATTCCGACTTTCACAGAGGACAAACTTTCGTACTGAGATCCTCTCTCTTGTATTATCTGTTGGATTGTCATACGATGAAGTCGAATTGTGAACTTTTTCCATGAAATGAATAAGGAAATAATCATGAGAAAATATCGTGTAACATTTGTTCTATGGGCACTTTTATCGTGCAATCCGATATTATCGGCCCAGACGGCCGGCGAGAATCCGGCGATTATCAAGGCGATGGAGGCGGTGAAGGCGGCCGTTCCGAAGGCCGAGGCCGATCCGTCGCGTCCGGTTGTCCATTTTCGTCCCCCGGCGCAGTGGATGAACGATCTCAATGGTCCGATCTGGTACAAGGGAAATTATCATATCTTCTATCAACATAATCCGTATGGCGACGACTGGGGCAATATGCACTGGGGCCATGCCCGCAGCGCCAACCTTCTCCAGTGGGAACATCTGCCCATTGCGCTGTGGCCTTCGAAGGATCAGGGAGAAGATCACTGCTTTAGCGGCTGTGCGGCGATTGACGGGGAAGGTAAGCCGATTTTGATTTATACCTCCATCGGAGATAAGCGATCCCCGGAAATCTGGGCGGCAATCCCTGTCGATGATGACCTTAAAACATGGAAAAAACATCCGGCCAATCCGATCCTGACCCTGGCCGATCACGGCGGGCAGGCAATTGATGATTGGCGCGATCCGTTTGTGTTCAACGCGGATGGGAAAACGTTCATGGTTGTCGGCGGACACCCCAAAGGCGGCAAGGGAGCCATCTTTGTATATGAGGCGCGGAATCCCGAATTGACGCAATGGAAGTATCGAGGGATCGCTTTGGAGGGTATCGAAGGCAACTGGGAATGCCCGAATCTGTTTCCGCTGGGAGACAAGTGGATTCTGGTGTATTCGCCGCACGACATTGTGCGATATTATATGGGTTCATTCGACTCCAGGAGCTGTACGTTTACGCCGCAGTCGCAAGGTGTAGTGGATTATGGAGATTATTATGCCCCCAATTGCCTGGAGGACCCGCAAGGGCGAAGAATCATGTGGGGATGGATTCGGGGATTTTCGGGGGGAAAAGGATGGAATGGATGCCTGACCTTTCCACGCGAACTTTCCATCGATTCGCATGGCCGACTCATTCAGACTCCGGTGGATGAATTAAAGCAGCTTCGAAACAAAGGCATTCAAATCGAAGGTCCAAAGGTATCGAACCAACGCTGGGTGGTTCCGGATTTCGCGGGGGATCGCTTTGAGGGGATCCTTCGGATACGAACCGAAAAGATCGGCCGCTTTGGACTGGTTATTCAGTGCAGGAGCGATGGAACACAAGGCATTCCGATTCTTATCGACACACAATCGGGTGAGCTGACAGTCGATGGAAAACATATCGCTAAGGTCGTTGTAAATACATCCGTCCATTCGCTGCATTTGTTTCTCGATCATTCGGTTCTCGAAGTTTTCCTCGATGAGGGTCGGATTTGTACCACGGCCGTTGTTCCGATGATCTTGGGGGGATCTATGAACATCGCTCTGGTTGCCGAAACGGGCGCCATGACTATCGAAAACCTCGAACTGTGGCCGCTTCGACCCGTATGGTAAGAGTAGTTGTCGAATCAGGATTTGGTTTGTGAATCCATTCGGTCGGGGGTATAATAACGGCCGAATATATTATCAGGAGACAATTCAATGTGTGATTCATGCGGTTGCGGATCGAAGAAGAGCATTCAGGAACGGGTGACCGAAGTGATCGAAATGATTCGTCCCCGTCTGCAGAATGACGGCGGAGATATCGCGTTAGTCGGGATCGATCCCGACAATACCGTCAAGGTTCGGTTGCAGGGGGCCTGTCGCGGTTGTCCCGGCGCGATGATGACGCTGAAGATGGGCGTCGAGCGGTTGATGAAGCAACAGGTACCCGAAGTCAAAGAAGTTGTTGCCGTTCAATAACTACGGTGACTCGTAGATCGGAGATACTTCATCGTCAAAACCGGCCCGCCTGAGTCGATAGAGGTTGATGTATCGCCGGTTGGTATGCTTGATTTGTGTTATGAATTCGAAGGGCCCGTGGTCCCGGGCCTCTTTCAGTTCGTGGATGCGTTCCATGCGCCATGTTTTGTAATACGCATCCCCCGGCATCAATCCGATTCGTGAATCCCAAGCCACGTAGGAGATATTCTGCCGAAAACAGTTCAAGAAAAATTCGCCGAAGGTCGCCCCCCCAATGGTCGAGGTCCCGACAAAATTGGATTCATGGGGTTTGGCATACAACCCGACCACGCTGGTCATGGTTGTGACCAGTTTTTCCCCGGGTTTGGCGTTCGTGCAGTACCATTCGGCCAGCATGCGGAATTCCTTGTCATTTTCGCCGCTGCCCAGTTTGAAGATCACCAGAAATTGATTCGATAGCACAATCAGCGCCATCACGACCCCCAGCGTAACCGAGCCGAAACGAAACCGGAACCGATCGATCCATCGATCGATCAGCAGATAGAGAAGAACGATCGCATACGCGACATACGGCAGCGAATTGGATTGAACACTGCGCGTCTGAACGCTGGGTTGAAAGAAATACCCAAGCAGAGACTGCAGCCAGATCAACGAAACGACAATCAGGACCGACTGCAGGCCGACGGCAATATAGGGATGAATGGGACGTTTGCGATGGATCATAATCCAGGATTGTTGCAGACCATACCAGCATAACAACAAGACGATCCAGGCAATTGGGACGCAATATCGGGGCTGAGTTCGGGCGCGAAGGGAATGAATGAAGAAAAACGGAATCGCAAACAACAGCAATGACAGGATCTCCCATCTCCGCTTGAAAAGCCCGATGAGAATACCGGATAGTCCCGCGATGGATCCCAGAACCCGCACCGTCCAATACCAGGGTCTCAGTTCCGCGATCATCTCCTGAACCTCGAGTTTGGAATCGGGTTGATCGAGGAAATATCGTACGATTTCCCCCGGCCAGCGGAACCAGTTGAGAGCCGTCACCTGCCACAGATAACCCCAGTAGTTCTTGATGCAGGTACGGTGTCCATAATGGTTGATGTAATGGCTGGCTCCGGGTCGCCATGTGACGTATGTGCCCCATAACCACGCCGCAAGAGGGATCGAAGCCGCGATGGCCAACCCCAGACTGATCCATCGCCGGCGAGGATTTTTCGCGTCGATCTGGTCCCACACAAAGGCCGCAAAGATTAAAACCGCCCCTTCGTATCGGGTCATCGTAGCGATCGACGCCGCTAAGTAGGCCCATCGCGAACGGATAAACATAAGCCAAAAGGTCAACAAGATAAAGAATAACAACGTCGTTTCGGCGATGGGATGAACCAGCGTATCCAGTATCCATGGGTTGATGATACACAGGGCCGCAAACAAAAAGGCCGTTCGCCCGATCAGTCGACGGGAAATCAGGTACAGCAACAGCGCATTCAACGGATGCAGGATTGAATTGAGAATCCAACCTGCTGTCAGTTCCGCATGAGGGCCGCCGACGATTTTACTAATACCCACCTGAAGAAAACCGACCACCGGCGCTCGTTTGAAGCTGGCCGGCAATTGAAATGCCCATAAGCTCCTTCCGCTGCGGATGAAATCGAAAAAATCCGAGTTGGGAATGATCTGATGGCCGTAATACAGAATCGATTGGTAGATTCCAAAGACCAGCAAAATCGCCATGAAGAGAAACTGCAACCGTTTTTCCTGATGAGGGTCGATCTCAACGACTTCCGAAGACGGTGCCGCCACACAGGCGGCGGCCGATCGTCCCGATCGGCGGGAACCTGGTTTTCGTCGTATCACGGTCATCGTATATCGTTGGCTTCGAGCATGGGAGTCATTTCGTCGGGTCCAAGCAGACGGAAGATATTGATCCATTGACGATCGGATACCGCGATCCGCTCGACAAACTGCAACGGCCCGTGGTCGCGGGGTTCCGACAGAATCTTTCCGACGGCCTCGAGGCCGGCCTTGGCCGAAGAGCTTCCGCGCGGGCTCCACGTCACATAGCGAATATTCTGTTGATAACATTTCTGGATGAATTGCTCAAGCGTCTCGCTTCGGAGTTCGGCCGAGGCATTGACAAAATCGTCACGGCGTCCGGGAACAATCAGGCGGAGGGTTCCGGCATACCGATCCGCCAAACGCTCTCCGGGTTTGGAGTTGGCCATGTACCAATCGGCCAGCTTTTTGAATTCGATTCGCTGTCCGCCGCCGATCACCGAAACCGCTGTGAACTGGACCGAAACGGACGCCACCGCCGCCACCGCCGCGAAGGCCAGATTTCTCAGCACGCTTCGAGGTCGGACGCTAAGCCACTCAACCAGTCCGATCAATGCGATGGCCCCCAGCGCCGACAGGACGAGGTATCGGCCCGGGAGGAATCGGTCATCGATGGCGGGTAGAATCCGAAGAAGCGCCGCCAGCCATACCAAAAAGACCGCCGCGATCAGGATCGCCATTGTATCCCCCAGTGCCCGCGGCAGGGCCCGCCGGGGCAACACCGCCGCCATGAGGTTTTTCCATCCCGTACAGCTCAACATAAGAAGCAATCCCGCGATGGGGACCGTGTATCGATGATGCGTCTGGGCCCGTAACATGTGGACGGGAAGATACAATAGAATAAAAGCCCACATGCCCAGAAGGATTTTGTTTCGTCGGACCCATCCGAAAATCAGCGACAGGATCGTTCCCCCGCACGCCAACAGCAAGACGATCAGAGAAACCGCGCGAGAGGTTTGTTCGATCAATTGAAGCTTTTGAAACGATTCCGGACGCTGAACCCACTGGGCCGTCAGGGCCTGCGGCCAGTGGAAATACGTTTGAAACGCGGATTGTCCCAGATACTTCAAATAGTCCAAGGCACAGGTACCGTGGCCATAATGACGAAGGTAATGGCTGGCGCCGGGATTCCATGTAACGTATGTGCCCCACATCCATACGCCAAAGGGGACCGAAGCGAGAATCGCCAGTATCGATGCGACGGATCGCTGCCGCCATCCGCCGTGGCTCAGGATATCGATCGCAAATACGATGGCGATCAGGGCGGAACATTCGTATCGAACCATCGAGCCGATCGAAGCGGTCAAATACGCCCATCGGGAATTCCGCGCGAGCAAAACAAATGTCAGGACGATAAAAAACAGCATCGTTGTTTCCGCAACCGGATCGACCTGTGCGACCAGAACCCATGGATTGAGCGTCACGACGACGGCAATCAGCCCCGCGAGATGGCCGACGAATCGACGGCCGAGTAAATACAGCAACACTCCGTTGAACGCCGACAGGACCGCGTTCAGCAGCCAGCCGGCCGTCAGCTCGGGATTGGCTACCGGCAGAATCCGGCTGATCAACACTTGCATCACCCCTACGGCCGGTGCACGCTTGAAACTGACGGGCATTGTGCCCGCAAGTAGTTGCTTACCTATACCTATAAAACCCGGAAAATCCGGATTCGGTATCGGATACGCACCCCACAGGACATACGCCTTGTATATTCCAAATGCCAGAAGGATCGTTCCAATAGCCATGACAACCCATCGTCGCTGTCTCGGAGCGTCGAAATCGGGATCATACGGCAACACCCACTGCGGCGGTTCCTTCGGACGAGGTCGGAGGATCGGTTTGAACTTTCGTTTTTTTCGATGCGGCATGGCGGTAGTCCTCCAATCACCCACCGCGACCGCATCGGAAACGACATCGACTCCTCCGGCTCATCGATCCGGCTCCGAGGGATTCGTGGGGGATTTCTTCGAGTACATTTGCCGCCGTGCCATGTACATCGTTTCCTGAATGAGCTGCCGATTGGCGCTGATCAGGTCGGAAAGGACCCCCAGCGTGATCAGATGAAACGCCAGGATCAACAGGACCGCCGCCAGAATCAGCGATTGCAGATGGCCTTTGCCGGAACCGGTCGCGTAGAACCACAGGAACCGACCGCACAAACCCAGCCCCCCGAAAAGGGGGATCATCGCCGCATAGAAAAAGGTCCGCAGGGGCTTATACGTCATATAGGAACGAAGGATCGTCACGATCGACCGGCCCAGATAGTGCGGCACCGAACGGATCAGCCGCGACGGACGGGTCATGGGATGGGTACGAATGGGAACGTGGCCGATCCGTATATGCATCAGGCCGGCCTGGATGATCGTCTCAAGGGTGTAGGTGTAGCGGTTGAAAACATGCAATCGCATCGCGGCCTCCGCGGTATAGGCCCGAAAGCCGCTGGTCGTGTCGGGGATATCCGTGCCGGAGAACTGCCGCACCATGCGGCTGCCGATTCTCTGAAGTCGTTTTTTCCATGCTGGAAACTCCGCGATCTCTTCAATCGGTCTTGCTCCGACGACCATATCCAGCCGTCCTTTCACAATGGGATCGATCAGGTCGGCGATGCAGGCGCCGTCATATTGGTTGTCGCCGTCGGTGTTGACGATGAGGTCGGCCCCGAGGTCCAGGCAACGGGTTACTCCGCGAAGAAATGCTGTCGCCAGACCGTGGTTGCTTCCCAGGGTAAGGATATGATCGACGCCGTGCTGCCTGGCGATGGCGACGGTGTCGTCGGAGCTACCGTCGTCGATCACGAGGACTTCGATCCGATCGATTCCAGGCAGCGCGCGGGGCAGATCCCGCAAAACCTGCGGCAGGGTTTGCCGTTCATTCAAACAGGGTATCTGAATTATCAGTTTCACGGCCGTCTCCAATCTGTGCCGTTGGCGTAAATTTTTATTGTACACGAACCCTCCGCAAAAGTCTAAGGATTGTCTATTCTTTATCGTTGGTTTCATCCCCGCCCCAAGAAATCAATCTCTGGAAGTTCAAACCCGATCGGATACCCGGCGATGATTTCGTTCCGGCGATTTGTTTTGAACCTCAAGAACAATGAAAAAGCCCCCGGAATCGTATGAATCCAGGGGCTTTGAATACAACAAAATCAGGGCTTCAATCTTATCCGTTGAGGGTCCAGCCCTGACGATACTTCTTGCTCAGCAATTCGTTGGCCTCGGAACTGTTGGCAACCCTGCCCGTAGCGCCGTCGTATTCGAGTTTCTTGCCGACGCGATAGGCCACCAGACCCAACAACATCATTTCAATGCAGTTTCCGCCGTATTCAAAATCGCAACTGGTCTTCAGGTCTCCTTTGCAGGCGTTGATCCATTCCTTCTGGAAGTTGCCGATAGCCGGAAGAATTTTCTCCTTCGGTCGGCGGTTGTAGTAGGTCATGTCGGTTTCTCTTCCGATCGGCAGAATGATCCGTGAATCGAAGTTGCAGATCAGAAAACCTTTCGTGCCCTTGAACATCGCGCCGTGATCGATCTTCTTGAGATCGACATATTCCTTCGGGGTTCGAGGCATATATCCGCCCTGATACCAGGAGATACGCATGGGTCCGCGCCAACTGTTGGCCGGGAAATCGAAGTGCGTTTCCAATTCCACAGGCGTGACTTCCGGATGAAATTCCTGGCCCTTGCCTTCCGCGGTGGTCGGCAATTCCGCCTCGACGGCATCCCAGATCAGATCCATCGTATGGCTTCCCATGTCGCCGATCTGGCCGCTGCCGAAGTCCCAGTACATGTTCCACTGCAGGCAATTGGCGCCGGGGCCGCCCGAGAAATAACCGGGATTGTAGGGGTGGTCGGTTGCGATCGGCCCGAGCCACAAATCATAATGCAGATGGGAAGGCGGCGTGCCTTCCGCGGGAAGATAGCCCTTGCGGCGGATCTGACGATCGCCCCATGCGTAAGCATCGGTTACCATACCGATGGCGCCGTCGCGAATCAGTTCCTGAACGCGGTTGAAGTTCTCCAGTTCGTGTCGCTGCGTACCCACCTGCGTGGCCAGTTTATTTTTATTCTTGAGGTAGTTGGCTCGAACCGTGCGGACCTCTTCCACTGTATTGCCCAATGGCTTTTCGCAATAGACATGCATGCCGCGGTTCAGCGCCCAGTTTGCGACGAAGGCATGGGTGAAATCGGTCGTACAGATCACGACGGCGTTAATGTCTTTCTGTTCGAGGCACTTACGCCAATCGACATACTTTTTGGCCTTGGGAAAACGCTCGGCCGCGCCGACCATGTGCTCTTCGTTGATGTCACAGATAGCCACGACATTTTCGCTGGAAATCGGTCCAAAGTGCGCTTCTCCGCGTCCCCAACTTCCGATCAGGGCAATGTTGAGTTTATTGCCGGCCGCGTCGGCGCCGAACAGCCGAACACCCGGCATGAACATACACCCTACCCCGGCCGCCGCGGCCGTCTTGAGAAATTCACGTCGCTTCATTTTGCCTGCTCCATTCGATGGGTTGGATTTTCGTTTGGCGATCCAATCGGTCCCCCATCCGACCGCGCCGATACTATCGTAGTCCAATCGGCGCTTTTCCGCAATCCCCATACCGGCTTTTTCTATCATGGAGAAATTGATTTCTTACGATAACATATTCAGGGGATGTTTTCGATTCGATAACGGCAGGGAAACCGGCGCATTGAGCCGGTGCGATTCATAGACGGCCAGGATCATCTCCAGAGCCGCACGGCCGTCGTAGATGCTGCCTTGGGGTTGAGTGTTGGATTCAATCGCCCGGATCAGATCCAGTGCGATCAGGCGATTGCCCAAAGAATGCTGCGGATCGCTGAGCGGTTCGGGTTTGTCGATCCCTTCGCTGGAAATGCGTTTCCACGGCGCCTTGCTCCGGCCGGACTGCCAGGATGGATCTTCCGTAAACCAAACGTCCGGAACGGCGCCGAACGTCGTGGTGAGAATTCCCTTGCTTCCAAAAATCGAAAGCCCGTATCGTTCCGATGCTCCATGCCGCGCGCGATGGCTTGAAAAATAACCCATGGGCATTCCACCGAACCGATACGACGCGACAATCTCGTCTCCGGCCAAAGGCCCGATTCCCTCGGCGCCATCCCGCACATCATCTCGGGTTATGAGATGGCCTTCGTTTCGGACCTGCGCAAAACAGGATTGCGGATCGCCGGCGAAGAATCGCATCAGGTCCATCACATGCGTACCGAGTACCATAAGATCCTCCCCGCCGCCGCGACGATCTTCCTTGCCTCGGCTGCGGAGCTCAAGGATATCCCCGAGTAATCCTTCGACGATGGCTTTCTTTGCATGGGCCAACGCCGGGCTGTACCGCGTCTGGTGGGCAATGGCCAGCTTGAGATTTTTCTTTTCAAAGGCCGAAACCATCTCATCGGCCTGCAGGAGATCCTGGCACATGGGTTTTTCAAGAAAAACATGACAGCCGTGTTCCGCGCACGCCAACACCATGTCTCGATGACCGTCCAACCACCGCGGAGCGATACTGACGATCTGCGGTTTTTCCTTTTCGAGCATCTGTCGGTAGTCGGCGTAACTGCCAGGGGCCTTGAGCCGCGTTCTTGCCGCCGAAAGACCTTGAGGATTCGGATCGGCAATAGCGACGATTTCGGCCCGATCGATGCGATTCCATACGATATCAAGACCGTGACCATAGTCGCCACGCCCGGTATTACCGATGACCGCCACTCGATATCGGCTTGCCTCGGTGCCGGCGACGCTCCGCTTCATGCCGGAAAGAGCCGTCAATCCCAGCGCGGCCCCTGCGATAAAATCACGCCTTCTCATCGAGGAGTGTCCTCTCGATTCAAACGCCTTTCGGTATGGCCCAGTGACCGGAACGATACGGGCGCCTTACATATTCATTGGCCGGAACGTCATCTTCAATTTGCTCGGCTTGCGGATTGAAATGAATGACCCGTCCGACAGTCGTTGCGATATTACCGAGATGGGCCAGAGTCGCCGAAAGATGACCTTCGTTGATGTCCGCAAAAAGTCGAGTGCCCTTTTTGATGGCATCCAGAAAGTTTCGGTGATGGAGCGGACCCTTGAGTTGGCCCTTCATCTGATCGCGGAGTTCATTACGCGGGCCGTACAATTGCCAGCCGATGTGTTTACCGAGAATCATCATCCCCTGGGTGCCATAGAAAGCGTTGCCATTCTCATGGCCTTCCTGCACATACGGAGACCAGATTCTCTGTTCATAGATCAACTGTTTCCTGCGTCCGCGGCTCACGTATTCATAGCAGACATATTGTGTATCCGGAAATTGCTGATCATCATCGAAGAAGTATTTACCCCCCATCGCCGTAATGGTATTCGGGTGGGTATCCATACCCATACCCCAACGGGCCAGATCGATATCGTGCACGCCGTCGTTTCCGATATCGCCGGTGCCGAAGCCGCGGAACCACCGCCAGGAACCCGGCAGCATATTGCTCTGATACGGGGTCATCGGCGCCGGTCCCACCCACAAATCATAATCCAGATGCGGCGGAGGATCGGAGGGCTTGACCTTGCTAATGTTGCGGCGAAGCTGGCTGTTCCAGGCCTTGGCCGCGAGGATCTCGCCGATGGCGCCTTCGTGGAGAAGTTGCATCGCGCGGATGACATACTCGGCGCTTCGGCTCTGTGTGCCCACTTGAACGACACGTTGATTTCGACGCGCCGCCTCGACCATCAACCGGCCTTCGCGAATGTTGTGCGAACACGGCTTTTCCACATAGACATGCTTTCCCGCATCGCAGGCCATGACGGTGGCCGGCGCGTGCCAGTGGTCGGGCGTGGCGATGATCACGGCATCGACGACCGTATCGTCCAGAACCTGCCGAAGATCGGCCACGGATTTGGGGGCCTTTCCGGAAGCTTTTTCAACGATACCCGCCGCGCGATTCCGCTGGTTGGAATCCGGATCGCATACGTATGCGATATCGACATCTTTTTGTGTAAGAAATTGACTGAGAAGCTCGCTTCCGTGTCCCCCGGGGCCGATCATGCCGATCACAATCCTGTCATTGGCTCCGGAAATTTTCTGGGTGATCATCGTGTTTGCAAGGGCCGCCCCTGCCGCTACGGCCCCCGTGTCCTTCATGAATTGTCTGCGTGTGGTTGTTTTCATGATAATATTGTTGTGGATATTCTCGAATTATGCAAGCCATTTTTCAGTCAAAATTTTGTCCTCCGTTAGGATTCAAAGAACCGTCCATCTTGATTTTCTCAGAGTCGTGACGTATTCTGATAAGCTCAAGGATCAGGAAATCCAGGATAGGCATCGAACAGGATTGTCGGGGAGATCACAAATGCGACAGATCATACGTTGGATGGGAATCATTCACTTGTTTCTTTCTTCAATTGCATTCGCCGCTTCCGAACGAGCGATCCCTTTCAAAGCGAGTACGGTAACGGAAGCCCGCGTCTGGCAGCAAGCCGCCCGTGATAAACTCTTTGCCCTGATGATGGGCGGACGACGACCGGCGACCGTCGCGCCGAATGTCCAGGTGCTCCGCCGCATTGAAGATCAGCAAAATGAATGCGTGCTGGAGGAAATTACCCTGCAAACATTGCCGGATCGCCGCGCTCATGCCTGGTTGGCACGACCTGCACATATCGACGGGAAAATCGGAGCCGTGCTGGCCCTTCACGGCCACGGCGGCAGCGGCGAGCAGATCGTTCGCGGTTCAGGCCTGTACTGGTACGGACGTGCGATGATCGAGATGGGCTATGTGGTCATCGCCCCGGATGTGGGTCAGCATAATCTGCAACATGCAGATTGGTCGCTGATGGGAGAACGCGTCTGGGATGCTCTGTGCTGTCTGGACTATGTCGCCGCGTTGCCCGAAGTGGATCCCCAGCGGCTTGCTGTGGCGGGGCTTTCGCTGGGGGGTGAGACGACCATGTATGTCGCGGCTCTCGATGAGCGAATCAAAGTGGCCTGCAGCAGCGGCTGGCTGACAACCGTGGCCAATATGAAGAATGGGCATTGCCCTTGTTTCAACTTCCCCGGCCTGGAAGAGACATTCGATTTTTCGGATATCTTCGCCTGCGTTGTGCCGCGAATACTTGTTTGTGAATTGGGCGAACAGGAACGGGCGCCGGGAGGATTTCCGGTTTCGATTGGTAAATCGGCATTGGAGAAAATTCAAGTTGCCTATCAAATATTCAATACCGAATCGAATCTGACACTTACGATTCATCCCGGCCCGCATGTATTCTGCGGACAGGACTTTTTTCCGAAGCTGCGAGAGGCATTGGGAGAAATCCGTCGACCGATTCCTGACGATGCCTCCGCTGTCGCATGGGCTCGTTTTGTCGATGGGCCGGAGTCGCTCGATGGAACGCCGTACCACTGGCTGGGACGAACCGACCTGCGAGTGACCTTTGATGCGCCTCCACGAATTGGCGATGCGCTGGAACTGGGTTGGGGAGCCAAGGGCGATCAGCGCCAGGCGACGCTGGTCGTGAACGGCCGGAGCATTCCCATGCGCGAAGGAGGCCACTGGGGCTTTCGCTGGATTCGTGTTGAAATTCCAAAGGATTTTCCTGGTACACAATATCATGTCGAACTCCGACGTGGCGAGGGTCTGCCGGCGTTTTTCAGCGAGATTCGCCTGACATCGGTCGGTGGCGATGGAAAAAGACCCGACTTTCGGCAGGCAAGTCATAAAGCCAAAGTCACGTTGCTTTCGGCAGGTTCCGTCAAAGTGGGCGAGGCCTTTCCCGAAATGCGGAAGATGTGGGACCGCACAACTCCGATCCCGGATTTGCCGATGGATGATCCGATGGCTAAGTTGTATCGTCAGGCGGAAGAAAATTCACGGTTCGCCAACGAGGCCCTTTATCGCTGTCGCCGATTTATGGATGGCTGGCTTGCCCGCGCCGATCCCGACACGGGGCTCATCCCGCGCAATCTCCGCGAAAGCGACTACTGGAACGGCCGTGACTCGGCGGCGGATAATTATCCCTTCATGGTGTTGACGGCGGCGATCACGGATCGACCGTTGCTGGAGGGTCGATTGCTGGAAATGTTGCGCACCGAAACGCGCCTGACCTGCCGACTCGACCGATTGCCGGACGATTATTCGTTTTCCAAAAAGGCCTGGCGGCGCGACGCGCCGGACCTCGATGCGATGATCTTCGACGGAGCCGAGTATGTCAAGGACGGACTGCTGCCGATCACGGAATGGATGGGACAAAGCCCCTGGTCCGCGAGAATGATCGGCATCATCGACGATATCTGGAAACATGCCGCCGTGGATACGTCCTTCGGCAAGATTCCCACGACCCACTTCGAAGTCTGCGGCGATCTGCTGCAGGCCAACTCGCGGCTCTACGGGTTTACGGGCGATCGCAAATATCTCGATTGGGCCATTCGCCTCGGCGATTACTTCCTGCTCGGATCCAACCATCCGACGCGCGATTTGAATCGGCTTCGTCTCATCGATCACGGCTGCGAGGTGATCAACGGCCTGACGGAACTCTACGTTGCGACCGCTCATGCATTGCCGGAAAAGAAGAAAGCATACGAGCAGCCGATGCGCGAAATGTTTGACTGCATTCTGGCCAGGGCGCGAAACGAGGATGGTTTGCTCTACTCATGGTTCGATCCGAAAACCGGAGAACACAGTCCGGACTTATGCGATACATGGGGGTACGACTTCGACGGCTTTTATACGATGTGGCTGATCGACAAAAATGAGAACTATCGCGACGCGGTCCGCAAAGCGCTGAGCAGCCTCAAGGGAAAATATATCGGCGCCTGCTGGGCCGATAAGAGCGCCGATGGTTTTGCCGATTCCATCGAAGGCGCGATCAATCTTTATAACCGCGAGCCGGTCGAATCGGCCGCCGATTGGATCGACAGTCAAACGCGGATGATGTGGGCCATTCAAAAACCCGACGGCATTATCGAGGGCTGGCACGGCGACGGCAACTTCGCCCGGACTTCGCTGATGCTGGCGCTGTGGAAAACGCAGGGAATAACCGTGCGGCCGTGGCGAGCGGATGTGCGATTCGGGGCGGTTCGCGACGGCCGGACGATGTACATTGTGTTGACGGCGGATCGGCCGTGGGAAGGTCGATTGATTTTCGATCGCCCGCGACATAAGCAGATCATGCATCTGCCGTTGGATTACGCACGCATTAATCAATTCCCCGAATGGTTCACAGTGGATGGAACAACCCGTTTCCGAATCAATACGATCCGAGATACAGGGCAAGAACAGACCATCGCTATGTTAGCCGATGGATTCCCGATAAAACTTTCGGCCGTTGAGGTACGTCTGATGGAAGTACGAAAATCCGTGGAGCCATAATACGTCTTGCGGGATATGCGCTTTGGAACGACGAGGCACGGCCGGGGCGCGCGGCGGGATTTGAAAAACGGCGGTTAAAACGAAATATAAACATTTCGAAAATTTTATATTGTGCGAATACAGGGTATTGTATTACGTAACATCCTTGATACCTAAGTTGTGCATCGACAAGGGATTAGAAGAGCATTTCTGTAAAGTCGCACATCGCAAAAACACGTCTCGTTTTAAGTCGCATTTTTTATAAAGCCAATTTTCGGGTTTTGTTTCAATGCAAACCATTATCTGACAATGGCTTATATTTCCCACTTCGCATTTGTTTGAAAAAACACATTCGTTTCAAGTTCGTGTAAAATGCGCGCATTTTGGTATATTCTATATTACAGATTGCAATATATACAAACCCATAGTTCCTATAGACAAACAATCTTCGTATACCGTCAAACTATCCGGAGAATGCGATTGACAATAGTAATATAGTGAACAAGTGGGAATGTGAGAAAGTTCAAAGGACGGAAATATGTGTCCAAAGAGGATAGTAAATAGTAATCCCATAGACATGCAGGAGAACAATTATAAGACAAATTACTATAAGGTATGGATGTTCTGTGTATATCATATTGAAATATAGAAATACCGGGGATTTTTTTCAGTTAAGATTAGAGCATAGATATCTGGATAGGAAAAAACAGAAATTGGACAAGCGGATAATTTGGTTGCGGATGGGACGGGTTGGAGTAGAATATAGATCAATCAAAATAAATAGAAAACAAAAACACATCGAATAAAAATGGTGAGCGAAGGAAAAATTTGCGTAAGTGTAGGATCAGGCAATTCAAGGAGATTTGGAACGGGAATTTGAGAGGTTTGACATTTTGCGTAATTGTGGAGTTGTTAATAGACGCAATCGAAATATGTACATCCATTGGATCACGAATCCTCAAGGAATCACTTGTATAATTAAGCTTCTTTCCGTACATTTTTAATGAATTTTTTGACGGTGTCA
>CAYLSB010000084.1:0-20863 GCA_964386005.1 uncultured Pirellulales bacterium
CCTGGCTGTCCTGAATATGCCTGCTTATCCGGTCTATGAAATATCCGGGTTAACCACCTCAAAATTACTCCAGTAAACTTCTCAGTGGTCCCTGAAAGAAGTTTCTCAAAATAGGATCCATACCTTGGTTTTAAATTCCCAAGGGGGGGATACCCAGACCCATTTTGATCCAATTTTCACCCTCCTCAGACAGCGCAAAAAACAGCGCTGTGAGTTGCGGAGAGTACCTGCAAGTTGATGCATGCTCTCCGGACGGATTTGATGTAAGTCATTATTTCTTCAGGAGCTTACGAGAACTTACGGGAACTCTCAATTCCCGACAAGTGGTATCCAGTGGGCGTTATAGGATTTGAACCTATGACCTTACGGGTGTGATCCGTACGCTCTAACCAGCTGAGCTAAACGCCCGATGAATACCTTATACAACAGCTACTCGAAAAAGTCAATACAAAGAAAGAAGGGGGATTAAGTAAAACCTTCTTCGGTTCGGGTTAGACAATCGTCGCTTTGAGGTTAAACAACTTTGCGAAGTCGCGAAGTTCGCGTTTGAAGTCGCCGTAGAAGAATAGTTGATGGAAGCCGGGGAAGGTCAGGACATCGTGGTTGGAATCGAACTTGGCCCGAACGGAAACTACGCATCCGCCGGCCGGCGGCACGTCGAGATTGTCCATCACAGTCCCCACCGAGACAAGTAACTCGGTCGGTGTAGTATCTTTGCCGGGCAGGACATCGAGACAAGTGATCCGCTGGCCGACTTTCCACAAGGGGCGAGGTACCGCGTCTCGGTTGCCGTGATGATGCAGCAGATCGAATGGTTCCTCCGGTCCGTCAAAGCCGCCCAGTTTCGTGGGACAACTACAATGCGCTCCGATGATCGCATCGCATGTCGTATCCGGCACGGGATCTTGCTGGAAACCCGGCCGGTCAAACAGGGCCTGCACGAGGATATGCGAGGCGATGGCCCCGGTGTCGGCTTCGCAGGCGGCAGGGATTCCGTCATCATTCATCCGCGACCAGGCGATGCACGGCAACGAAATCTTCGACGCGCCCAATGCACCGAGACAATCCATCGAGATGGCGTCGGCGCCTTCGCGCTGGAGGATATTTTCGGCCACACGGTAACTCTTGATGCCGTTGATGACATCGTCCCGTGTCGGGCCATGGATGATCCGGGCCTTCCGCATATAGGCATCGGCCATGGCGACAACATCGTCCGGTACGCCCATCTGTTCGTACTCAGTCATGAACGACGGCGCGGGAACATACTGAAGAGCAATGCCAAACTCGGTAAGTTTGCCTTCGACGCGGTCCTTGCCCTTGATGACCACAGCGCGGGTCCGGCGAATCTTGGCTCCGGCCGCTATCATCTTCATTCCGTAAGCCGCCTGGTCAAACTCGCCGATGGACGAATAGATCACACAGCCGGGCTTAATCGCAACCGGCTCGGTATTGGTCGTGAAAGCCGTGCCCAGCGGAGTGAAGATAACCGTTGGCAAGCCGCTGTCGGCGGTCTTGGCGGCCGTCGGCCAGGAATGTTTCTGGCGATCGAGCACAACCAGAAACAGGCCGTCGGTCTGGGCCTGTTTGGCCTCGGCGATCCAGGCATCGGCCTCGGTCAGCGAGTAGATCGGTTCCGGCCGCAGGATGACTTTGGCACCGATCGCTTTGGCTGTCTTTTCGATGTCGGCCGTATAGCGGGCGTACGCCGCCTTGCCGTCGTAAATATCGCCGGGCCACAGGATGCCGTAGTCCTCCTTGCGACGAACGAAAGCCGCATGGATGACGGGGGTGTATTTTGATGCGGGTCCGCATGCCCGAATCCGTGGGCCGATCGATGCTTGTGGACTTGTTGCGCAGCCGCTCAGTAGCGCCGGGGCTATAGCCATTCCGGCCGCGGCCTGTAAAAACTGCCGCCGATCGATTGAATGGCAGGAGCCATTACACTTGGCCGCACATCGATTGATCTTCATAATTTTCTCCAGAAAAATTTCAGTTTGGCATCATCCTATCATGGTTGTATGTAAAAAATCGACCGAGAATCGGGATCGTTTACTTTTGATCGCCTGCCAGAATCCAGGTCTCATTGAAGGCGGCGTGTTTCATGCTTTTGCCTTTCTGGATAAAGTAGCTATAGACAACATGGATAGTCCCGTCTTTGCCCTGGATGATTGCCGGGTAATGATACGATCCCTGCTGCTGGTCTTCGAGATATCGCGTGAATTTCCATGTGAGACCTTCATCCATGGACAAAGACACAGCCAGCCGGTTCCGCCCGGAGATCGTGTCGTTGTAAACCAGTACCCAGTTGCCGCTAACCAACCGAAGTCCATCCAGACCCGAACCGGGATTGGGTAAATCGCAAACTCCAATGGGCCCCCACGTTTCGCCGTCGTCTTTCGATTCGCAAACACGGATTTTCTGTCGCAGGCCGTTTTCGCGCATGTAGGCGACCAGCGTGCCGTCGGAGCGTCGTAAGACCGTCGGCTGGATATTGCCGAAGCCGAGCAGCGGCTGGCTGGCTCGCCAGGTTTGTCCTCGATCGTCGCTGATGGCCATGATCGAGATCGAAAAGGTATCCGTATAAAGCGGCAGCAGGATTCTTCCGCTCGGCAATTGTGTGGGCTTGCAGCGCGGTTGCCAGCCGAGTCGCTGATAAAGCTTTTCGCCCATGCGCTGACGGGCCTGTTCGATTTCCTGCCGCATCTTGTCGGTCAGCAGGATCTTGAGCAACCCCAGTTCCTCATCGAGAAGCTTACGGCCTCGATCAGAAAAGTCGTCGGGCTTGAGCAGGATCAATCCCTCGCGATCCCACTGCGGCGGCCCCGGCGGCGAGTATCGCGATGCGACCTTGAAATTCGTCAGGCACGATTCCCAACTGTTGGCCAGTATCGTCGGGAAAAACAGCCATAACCGCTCCTGATCATCGAGGAAAAGAGCGGTGTTGCAATCGGGAAATCCCGGCGTATCGGCCAGTACAAACGGCTCGTTCCATTTCGCCTGTCCTTTGGCCCGCCAGGCGGCATACACCGCCACATCATCCGCGCTGCGCTCGCCCGAACCGCGGTACCACGAGACAAGCAAATCGCCGTTGGGACATTCGACAATCCCGGGCGCATGATTGTGTTGGCCATGAAGCGGAAAAACCAGTTCCGCTTCATAGCGAGGCGATTCGGCGGCATGTAGGGGTTGACACAATAAAAGCCCAATGACAGATACCACGAGAATGAACAGCACAAAACGATATCTCTTCATATTCGTCTCCCGATAGAATGGAATTCAAGTTGTCGAATATCATATCATATTCGCCGCCAAAATGGTTTGAAGATGTTTCCGGACACGGAAATCCCTCCGTATCATCTTATGACTATATCCTAACCAATAAATCTTGGTGCATTCCGATATTGATTGATTGGTACGAAAACAGGTATTTGCGAGATGAGACATTGAAAACAGGAATTTCCCTTCGATTTTTCTTGACAAACCGCTGGGGGAGTTTGGATAATATAAATTGGAGTCAGGATCAGCTCGGATGTCTGTTTGGCACCTTACAGAGGATGGCTGATGAATCCGATTCGTATTTGTTTTTGTTCGGATCAGGGGGCGCTCGGGGGAGCGTTTTTTAATGGTTTATTCAAGATATTTCTACCATATTTTTCCCCTATCGATCATTTGTTCACTTTTCTGTTGGGGGGATTTCTTTCGGCGTATCCCCTAACGCCGGTTATTTCTCCCCGCAGACGGCGGATTGGGCGCCGGCCGTACCCAAATCGGAGGGCCGAAACTATGATCTGACGAATCCTCGCAATCAACCAAAACAACTCATCATTTCATCGGAGGACAAAACATGAAAAAATTCTGTATGGCTATGATCATTGTGGCATGGGTACCTATGACTATGGTCCATGCCAAAAAGGGCGTGGCGGTGTACGAGGCCTGGCAGGGTCTCCGCGCTCCAGCTGCGGGAGAGTCTTTCTTCCAGCCCTTGTACGAGAATCCGAACTATCCTTTCAAACCCGATGTTTCCTATGAATTCAATGATATGTATGGACCCAGGGACTGGGCGAACAACTATGGCGCGCGATTGTATGCATTTATTTCAGTACCAACGTCAGGCAGTTATACTTTTTATATCTGCAGTGACGACCAGAGTGCCCTGTTCCTGAGCACCGAGGGGTGGCCGGATACGAAAACTCAGATTGCCAGAGTGGATTCCTACGTTTCTGGAAATCCGCCCATTTGGGATCAGTTGCCCGAACAGAAGTCGGCCGCAATCGCCCTGACCGAGGGCCAGATTATTTACCTTGAGGGAATCATGCGGGAAGGCGATGGAAGTGACAATATCTACGTCGGCTGGCAGGGTCCGGGAATGGGCGAAATCCTTATTATTCCGGGAGCCGTCCTTTCGTCTGTTCATCCGAAAGCCGCATCCGATCCAATGCCGACTGATGGCGCCGAATTGGTTCCAACCAATACACAGTTAAGCTGGGGCCCGCCGGCGGATGTCAACGACATAGCGACCTACAAGGTCTTTCTTGGCAACGAGCCAAACATACTGACCATGGCATTGCTGGCCGACGCTGGAACGGCAACTTCGGTCGATCCGGGTACATTGGAGATGGACAAAACCTACTACTGGCGGGTCGAGACCACGCATTCGAATAACGGAAATCCCTTCACGATTCGAGGGATCATCTGGCAATTCACAACCCTCCCTCCGATCCCGGTGATTACGACTCAACCCCAGAATGTATTCCTGATGCCGGGTGAAACGGCGGTCTTTACGATCGCCGCCGATTCCCAAACGGAACTGACCTACACCTGGTTCCGGGTTGGATCTCCGGATGAACAGGTCGGGACCGGAGATACTCTGACGGTTCCGGATGTCCAGTCGGATGCCCAGTATTACTGCGAGGTCACCAATGAGGGCGGGACCGCCATCTCGAATACGGTAACCCTACGGCTCAAACGGTTAATTGCCTATTATCCGTTCGAAGGCAATGCGAATGATGCTTCCGGTTTCGGACCCAATGGTACATGGAATGGCTCTGAGGCGTATGCCGATGGAATGATCGGTCAGGCCGCCTCGCTCGATGGGTCCACTTCGTTTGTGGTCTTCGGTTCCGTCGGTATCAGCGGCGCCACTCCCCGAACCGTTTGCGCTTGGGTCAAGTCCAATGTTCCGGCCGCCCAGGTCGTTGACTGGACAAACATCTTTGGATTCACCAGCACACCCGACGGGGTATGCGATCTGAGTTTTGATCTGGAAAAGATCGGCGGGACTTCGGCGTATGGTATTCATGTCTATTGCTGGGAACGGACAATGGCCGACATCGACACCGAGTGGCATTTCCTGGCCGCCACCTACGATGGAACCAATATCCGCTGGTACTTCGATGGCAAAACGGTCAGCAGCGAAGCCCGTGTCTTGAATACCCAGGACAACGTCCACATGGGAAAGCGCGGCCATGCCGCCGGTGGGTACTGGCCTGGTCTGGTTGACGATGCGCGAATCTACAATTATGCCCTCAGTCCCTTCGACATCGCCAAGCTGTACACGGAGGTGGTTCCGACAGCCGTGATTTGTCCGGAAAGTCCGGTCGGTGATCTCAACGGGGACTGCCGCGTTGCTCTGACCGACCTGCTGGTCTTCAGCCAGGAATGGCTGATGTCCAATCGGGTGGAATAAACAACGACCGGGTATTATGAGAAAACCGAAGAATCGGAGGATCATACAATGAGAAAAGAATGGAAAAATCAAACCTGGATCATCGGCATCCCGCTGGTGATCATCGCCCTGGCGTCTGTCCCTGTCCAAGCCAAGGTGAATTACGAAATATGGACCGATACTTCACACGATGTCATGCCGAATTTTGTAACACTGGGTCAGCCCAATGCCAAAGGAACAACCGACATTTTCAACTTCGATTCCTTTGTAGCCGCGGGCGATGCCCAGGAATATTTTGTGGTTCGTTTCACCGGTTATATCAAGATCGCCACGGCCGGCCAGTACACCTTTTATACCAGTTCCGATGATGGCAGCATGCTGTATATCGGCGACTGGGAAGGGAACGGGGGCTCGCTTACGTTGGTAGTGAACAACGACGGCCTTCACGGAACCCAGGAAGCGTCCGGAACCATCAATCTTGACGCAGGGCTCTATGGGATTATGGTCACTTTCTTTGAGAAAACCGGTGGCGATGTTCTGGATGTTTCGTATGCCGGACCGGGAATCACCAAAAAAATTATTCCCGCCGATGTCCTTGTTGCCCCGCTGATTTCGAAGATCCATCCCTACAATCAGCAAGTGAATGTTCTGACGGATGTGATCGTTCGATGGCAGGATCCGCCGGTCGATCAGCAACCGTCCGGAATGGTGTACAATGTGTTCTTTGGAACCGATCCCAATATCCCCCTGATGCCCAAGGTTGTCGCCGAACAGAAAGTCAATAGCTACGATCCGACGCTGACGTTCAATACCCAATACTATTGGCGTATCGATATTGTGGATCCCAATATGGGCAATCCCGTGATCACGCAGGGCGAGGTCTTCACCTTCAAGACGGCTCCGAAAAGTCCGGTGATTCTGACCCAGCCGGCCGACCAGATCGTCTGGGCCGGCGAGACGGCGGTCTATGCCATGGAAGTCATCTCGGCCGCCGGAGCGCCTTTGACTTTCGCCTGGTTCAAGCAGTCCGATCCCGGCACGATTCTGGGGACCGGAGAATCCTTGGAGATCCCGAATATTCAATTGGCCGACGAAGACAACTATGTATGTCGGATTACCAATGAGTTCGGCGAAATGGTCTCCAACCCCGCTATCCTTCGGGTCAAGCAGTTGCTGGGTCATTGGCCCTTCGATGGCGATTACACCGACAAAGTCGCCGGTAACAACGGCTCGGCTGTCGGTGGCCCCCTGACCTTTGTTCCGGGCATTGTCCCCGCCAATGGCGGTCCCGGACAGGCCGTAGAGTTTACAGGGAAAGGCACACAGGCGGTCTCCATTCCGACCAGTATGGTCTCGGGAACGGATTCATGGACGTTCTCATTCTGGGAATATACCAATTCCGCCATCGCGGCCGGCTACATGATGGGTTGCGGAGGGGGTTCCGGTGCGGAGAATATCTATGTATGGCGCCGTGAAGGTACCGATTGGCCCAACGGGAACACCGATTACTATGGCAACCTCAACGTGAATGTCGCCGGCTCGATCGGTCCACTCCAGGATCGCTTCCCGCGGTTCCAGTGGCATCAAATTACGTGGACCTACGATAGCGCCTCGACGATTTATACATGGTATGTCGATGGCCTTTTCCGAGCCTCGGCGGTGGTTCCGAAACCCTGGCCGGGTTTTGATTCCCTGTTTTTCTTTGGCAACCGCAGGAACCTGCAACGGCCGTTTACCGGCTTTATCGACGACTTCCGCGTGTATAACTTCACGATGAACGCCACGGAAGTAGCACAATTCTATGTTGATGTGGCCGGCGGATATGTATGTACCAGTCCCATTACGGATGATCTCAACGGCGACTGCGTGCTGAATATTGAGGATTTGGCCCTCATTGCTGCAAATTGGGCCAAGTGTAATTTTGTACCCGAAAGTGCCTGCGAGTAAGGTAAGGATCAGAGACGGCCTGGTATCCTCAGGGATATCAGGGGTAGGAGTTAACAGCAATAGGGCCCGCGATCCGCGGGCCCTATTGTTCCCTGATCCCATTGGAGTCCTGCCGCAATGATCCCTCTGGATAATTCGTCTGGATGTGATAGACTCCGGTGGTTCCGTTTCCGGAGATATTGATGTCAAACACGTTTGATCGCCGTTCGTTTTTCAAATGGTCTGCAACAGCGGCCGTGATGCCCTCTTTGGCCTTTGCCGCCGACGTTCCCCCGGCGGATTTGAAACCGTGGAAGATGCGGCTGTCGGCCAGTTCGAACTGCTTCATGGAGCTACCCATCGAGCAGGCCGTTGCGAAAATCGCCGGTTTGGGCTTTGAGGGAATCGATATCTGGTCTGCCCACGAAGGTTGCCCGCACCTCGACGATGTCGCCAAACGGCTCGGCCCCAACGGCCTCAAGGAGTTGCTGGCCAAACACAAGCTCAAGCTGTTTTCCTTCTCCGTTTATGCCGGCGGGTTCGCCCGATATGCCGAGTTGCTCGGCGGTTCCGGCGGCGGCATTGCCGTCCAGGGCAGCGCCGGGCCCTGCAAGCCCGCAGAGTTGACCGCGCGAATGAAGCAGTACATGGAAGAACTCAAGCCCCTGGCCGAACTGGCGGAAAAACACCATTCGTTTCTGGCCATTGAAAACCACGGCGACGCGCTTTTGAATACGCTCGATTCCCTTAAGGCCTTCGTCGATCTGAATTCCTCGCCTCGGATTGGTATCGCACTGGCGCCGTATCACCTTCAGGGACTCAAGACCTCTGTCCCCGAGGCCATCCGTATCTGCGGTAAGCGATTATTGTTCTTCT
Source organism: uncultured Pirellulales bacterium (assembly GCA_964386005.1). Lineage (GTDB taxonomy): Bacteria > Planctomycetota > Phycisphaerae > Sedimentisphaerales > Anaerohalosphaeraceae > FEN-1350. The sequence goes on from CAYLSB010000084.1 coordinate 8,468, forward strand.
ATGCATGGCAACGACAGGACGGCGATAAGCAACTGCCCGGCGTCGGTCCCTCCGACATGACCGATTGGATCGCGGCCCTCAGGGAAATCCGCTATCCGGGTTTCGTCAATCCCTTCACGCACAGCCATCCCGGTACAGAAATCATGACCGTCAACCTCAAAACGGCACGGGAATATCTGCTCGGCCGATACGCTGCCATTCAAAAAAATTAACCCATACAAGATATTGAAATCACTTCTTGCGATTTCTTCCAGGGGGCGGGGCGATCTGTATTTTTGGCAGTAATACGGGGATCGATTCGTCCTGTAAATACAGAACGGCATCTGCATGGTGTCGAACAGGCGAATCGAAATGATCCTATCCTCGCTGCAGTATGTCTATGAATAACGATCTGAAACAGGAAACGCGAAGATTACGAAGATCCTGGGACAAGCAAGACGCTTCGGTCCTCTGCGGATACCTCGTGCGAGATGTGGAGGATCCGCGGATCAATATCCAGAGTATCTTGTGCCGGCATTTCCTGATTGAGCGACTTTTCGGCGATCGTTATTCATTCTTACAACAACAGGAAATTCGCTTTGGCCTTTTCATGAACTGGCTGTTACGGCTGGTCAAGAGCGGCGTTCGAATTCAACAGCTTCAAGCTATACTATTCGCGCTTATGGACGGCTCCCCTCCGGCTGAGACTCTGGAGATTCCGCGATACGTGTCCATGACCTTTTCCAATCTTTTGTTGCCGAACTATATTTGTTCGGCGCTGAACTGGTACCCGGAAGAAAAGGCCGGAGTCATTCCAGACTATCTCCTGAAAACGTTTGAGACCATTTGGAATGAAGTATTATCTCAAGAACAGGCCGAACCGTTGGTCGTATTGGAAATGGCATGCGGTTCCGCCAACGATTATCGGTATTTCGAATCGTACGGAATCGCGAAGTTTCTTGAATACCGGGGGATTGATTTGAGCCGAAAAAATATCGCCAACGCCCAGTGTATGTATCCGACCATTCGGTTTGAGGTGGGAAACGCGGTTGAGATCGAAGCGGATGATGCTTCGACAGAGGTGTGCCTTGTTCAGGATTTGTTTGAACATCTTTCATTGGAAGCCATGGAACAGGCCGTCTCGGAAATCTGCCGGGTGACGCGGAAAGCCGTTCGTGCCGGTTTTTTCAATATGGAGGATCAAAAAGAGCATCACATTCAACCGGTGAGAGATTACCATTGGAATACCCTGAGTATGTCGCGGACAAGGGAATGCTTTGCACGATTCGCTTCAAGTGTGGAGATGGTTTCGATCGATGAGTATTTGCGTTCCCATTATGATTGTGAGGATACGCATAATAAAAAGGCATATTTCTTCATTGTAAAAAGCGGGCCACAGGGAGAAAACCAAATCGATATCTCAATAAATCCTCAGCTTTTCCTGAAATGAAATTTCGGGTATAATGATAAGGGAATAAGATTAGCGTTCTGGAATCGGTTATCCGTCATGAAAGGTTTCTCATGTTGGCAATCGTTGAATCCGTGCTACCTCTGTGCGATCACAGATTTCTTCTTGGTCTTGGATTTGTATTCGTATTCTGGGCTTCGACAATCTCCGGGCAGATACCCGATCGTTCGTTGCCGGATCCGTTCGAAGCCAAAGATATCCTGTGGGAAATCGAGCTGGGAAGTCATCAATACACGATCCCTCGGATCGACGGCGAGCAGGTTTTTCTCGGTATCGATGACTACAAGCTGGAGCACCCGGTTCTCAAGCCCACCGGCGGGGGAATCCTCATGGCCCTGGACCGAGCGACCGGGAAACGGCAATGGCAGATGATCGTGCCCCGATACATGGAAGGAGTGACGCCGCCGTTTCATTTCGACCAATGGAAGTGCGGCATCTGTTCCCGCCCGGTAATCGACGGCAAACGACTGTATATCGTTAGTTCGCGCGGCGATGTTCTGTGTCTGGATCGCTACGGCCAGGCCGACGGTAACGATGGCCCCTTCCGCGATGAACTGGCCTATATGCAAATCCCGCCGGAGTCCCGTTATCGTCTCACGAAGCAGGATGGCGATATCATCTGGCGGTACAATATGCTGACCGAGATCGGAGTGATCCCTCATGATGTCTGCGGCAGTTCGCCGCTTTTGGTGGGCGAATACCTTTACGCCTGCACCTCCAACGGCCAGGACGATGTTCACAAGACCATTCCCAATCCCGAAGCGCCGTCCCTGATCGTTCTGAACAAGATGACCGGCGAGCTTGTCGCCACGGACGGCGAAACGATCGGGCGGCGAATGTTTCATGGACACTGGTCGTCGCCGGTCGCCGCAACAGTGGACGGAAAGACAATCGTTCTCTTCGGCGGCGGCGATGGAGTTCTGTATGCATTTGAGCCGGTAACTGCGCCGTCGTCGGACGGCGCACCTTTCATGCTCAAGAAGGTGTGGCAGCATGACTGCAATCCGCCGGATTATCGATCCAAAGACGGCCGTCCCATCCCGTATTCCGGCTGGCAATCCAAAAATCCCGATGGACCCAGTGAGATTATCGCTACACCGGTGGTCAGCGGTTTCCGCGCGTATATTGCAGTCGGGCAAAGTCCGATCCATGGAATTGGTAAAGGGATGTTATCGTGTATCGATATTCGAACGGGCACGAAGATATGGGAATCACGAAAGGTTGATCGATCACTTTCAGATGTCGCTATTCACGATGGCTTACTCTACATTGCCGACTATTCCGCCAAGCTTCATTGTTTCAACGCCGAGTCAGGCGAACACTATTGGTCTTTCGAGATGGATGCGGGTGTCTGGGGCGCCACACCCGTCGTCGTGAATAATCGTGTGTATATCGGCGATGAAAAAAATATCCTGTGGACCCTTGCCGACGGGCGCGAGTTCAAGCCGCTGTCCCGCACTCGTCTCAAATCCGTCGCTATCACTCCCACTGTCCATGACGGCGTATTCTATCTGCCCACACAAAAATCTCTCGTGGCCTTTGAACTCCGCTGATTCCCGCCGCCAAAGGATCTTTACTCAAGATACATCTCGCCCGGCCCGAGGCGATCATACCAGGTGAACTTGAGAATAATCGAGGACACGACGAAAGCGCCGACCGACCAGGCCAGCTTATCATAGCGGCGAATGACCAGATAGATCGGCGCGGCGACCATACTGACCTGCCAGACGATCCCGACGGCCAGATTGAAGATATCCCAACGGAGATCCTTGTTCTTTTCGAACCGGGGGTCTTCCGCGCGGAGCAATTCGTAGATCGGCCCCCAGAACCCCCACGGTCGGATCGTACGGTAAAAACGTTTGAGGATATCGTTGGGCTCCGGTGCCGTCATCAGACACGCGATCACCGACGCGACGGTACTCAGCGACAGGATTCCCATGAACATCCAAATCGGATGGATGTCCTCAATCAGCTTGGGCAGTCCCAGGGCGGCGGCGGTCCCGACGACCATCCCGGCAAAGAAACCGTAACCGTTGAACCGCCACCAGTGCCATTTAAGGACATTGGGGGCGACAAACGCCGGAACAAGGCCCGAAACGATCCATTCGGTAATTTTCTGGACATTTCTTGTTGTAAAACCGAATCCGATCCCCAGCAGGATGACGACCGCCGAGGTTATGTAGCCCAGCACGACCAATCGCCGTGAAGGGGCCTGCGGATGGATATATCGTTTGTAGATATCATTGACGACATACGCGGCGCCGGAGTTGACCGTCGAAACGAAGGTGCTCATAAAGGCGGCCAGCAGCCCCGCCACAACCAGGCCGCGAAGGCCCGCCGGAAGATACAATCGCACGACCTCCGGCAGAATTTTATCGAAGTTGACCTTGGCGCCCATACCCTGAAGCTGCGGTCCGAAAAACACCAGCCCGATCACCGAGATCCCGGCGATGAGCAGAAACCGCGGCCCCAAAGAAACCAGAGCCATCATCATATTTTCCAATGCCGCTTCTCGCGGGCTGCGGGTCGAGAGCACATGTTGGATGGCGTAGTTCGGCGTCGGTCCCGCCATGCTGACCAGCACGCCCTTAAAAAACAGCATCGCCGTGAAGAATCCAAAGAGCGAATAGCCGTCGCCGCCTTCGGGGATGGAGTTGAACAGTTTTTGATTCAAGGCCGGAAGGCCTTTTGAAGCCCAGTCCAGGTCCAGCCGCCAGCCGCAGAACAGGTTGTCCCAACCGGTCGGAACGGCCGCGGCGATCTGTTCGGGCGTTGTCTGGACGATTGCCACGACGGCGATGCAGACGGCCGCCACAAAAACCAGCGAATACTGAATCAGGTCGTTGAGAACGACGCTATACATCCCACCGACGACACAGTAGATCCCTGTAATCAGCAGGATCGACGTCGCGTACACCTCCGAGGCATGGGGATAATTCCACGGCAGGAAAGCCAGGGAAAACTCGCCAATCCCGCGGAAGGCGTAAGCCAGAAATCCCACCACGCTGACCAATGCATAGATCACCACGCTTAAATAAGCCAGCTCCGCCCCGGAACCGGTACCAAAGCGGGTCCGCATCCATTCAGCCCCGGTCAGAACATTCGATCGTCGGACCCAAATACCCAGATAGACCATGCGGAAGACCATGTTAAACAACGGCCACACCCACAGCAACCAGACCGCCTTGGCCCCATAGGCGAAGAGCATCGTGACAAACCACATCGTGCCTGTAATGTCGATACCACTGGAGCCGTGGGCGACGCCGATGATCCACCAAGGCAAACTTTTACCGGCCAGGAAGTAGGATTCGCTGTTGCGAGCGGCCCGTTTCGCGACAAACCACCCAACGGAGATCATCAGCAGAAGGTACACCACAATCACGGCCATATCCAATGGTTGCATAGGACTCTCCTGTTCTCGTGGATTGGTTTTGGATTTCCTTGAACCGACTATACGGGGAAGCGAAGTAAGTGCTGTACGAGTTCGTCGAGTGGACAAGTAGCCACCGCGCAATATGTGTCGCCTCCTCCGTAATAGACGAACAGAGTTCCGTCGATGACGACTCCGCCGCAGGGAAAACAAACGCCGCGATAAAAACCCTCGATCTCGTAGTCGGTTTCCGGCTGCATAAGCCACTCCGGGGTTCGATGGCGAACGATGGAAGGGTCGTCCAAGTCCAGCAGGACCGCGCCAAGGCGATAATATTTATCCGGGCCGACGGCGTGGTAGATTGACAACCAGCCATACGGCGTCTTGATGGGCGGAATGTTAAAACCCAGCTTGGCCGTTTCCCAGGAATATTTGTTGGTCAGCAGAAGTGTGCTGTGGCGAAATCCCATGAGGTCGTCGGCGAAGGAAATCCAGGCGCTGGCCTGTTCGACCCCGTATTTCGGTCCGACCCATTCCAACGGGCGGTGGAGCATCACATATTTGCCGCCAACCTTTTCCGGAAAGAGGATAACATCCCGATCGTCGAGCATCGGATCGGTAAGCCAACCGGCACGGATCCATGTCTTGAAATCCTTGGTCAGCAACAAGCCCGTCAACGTGGCGTTGATCTTGAGATACCGAGGAAAATCGGCCGGACAATCCGGGCGTTCATAACGTCGTTTCACTTCCGGAATCCAGAACTGGCCGAATGGATAATGGCGACAGGCGTATGTGACATAATACCACTGTCCCATCTTGATCATCCGCGGATCCTGAATGGTCGCGCCGTCGAATCCTTCGACGCTCGGGCTCAGAACCGGTTGATCGGATACCCGCTGGAAGTGGTATCCGTCTTTGCTGGTGGCCAGGCCGAAGTAGCACTTGTACTCCGGGCCGGATTCGGCGGCACGATATAACAACAGCACTTGCTTGCTTTCTTCATCGTACCATGCGGCGGGATTGAATACGGCCAAATCCTCCCATGGATGATCCGGATGCGGCGACAAAATCGGATTGCCTGCATAACGTTGCAGCTTCATACAGAGTCTCCGGGATTTACATGCGGTTTAAAAATCGCCAACCGTTCATCGATTCAATGCCCGATTAAACGGCGACGACCATGATCCTCGAAATCGTCAATGTGTCAAGAACCTGCCGGGAATATTTCAAAAGCCCGCGACTATTCGATCGGCAGGAACAAATCGCCCGGCCGGACCTCACGGCCGCGGGCGAAGGCGTTAAACGACATCAGCGTTTTTCCCGCGGGCTTCAGTTCGATGATCCGGAGGCGGCCGTCGCCGCAGACAATATCGAGATGGTTGTCGAGCAGGCCAAAGGTGCCGGGATTCTCGTCCGAGGCAATCGCCGTCGCTCGGGCAAAGATAACGGGGTAACACTTGCCCGTGGCCGCAGAAACAAAATTGGCATGAGAACCGGGCCACGGCCACAAGCCGCGGATGCGATTGACCAGTTCGGAGGCGGGCCGCGAAAAATCGATAAAACCATCCGACTTTTTCATCTTTTTGGCGTAGGAAACCTTCGATTCATCCTGCGGCGAATAGGTTGCGGTTCCCGCGGCAATCTGATCCATCGTGGTCAGTAGCGGTTCCGGCGATAACAGCGCCAGCCGATCATGTAAGGATTGGGCGTTGTCGTCGGGCAGGATATCCAGCTTGGCCCGGCCGAGGACAAATCCCGCGTCCATCCGGTCGGCCAGCGTGATAATGCTGATCCCCGATTCGGTTCGCCCGTCGATGATCGCGGCATTGATCGGCGCCGCCCCGCGATACAAAGGCAGCAGCGACGCGTGGACGTTGATCGCGCCCTTCGGAAACAGCTCGATTACCGGCCGCGAGATTTTTTGACCGAAGGCGATAACGACCAGCAAATCGCCGCGACAGGCGGCCAATTGCGTTAACGATTCCGGCGAATTGATGTCTGCAGATTCCAGACATGGAACACGATGAGCGGCGGCCCATCCGGCGACGGGTGTCGGTCTCAATTGTCGCCCCCGACCCGCCGGCTGTGCCGGCTGCGTAAAGATATGCACCAGTTCGTGCGAACTCGTAACCAGTGCTTCCAGACACGGGATGCCAAATTCCGATGAACCAAGATAGACAATCCGCATGTGCCGGGCCTTTCGGACAATCAGGCAGAATCGCCTTCGTAGTTTTCCATCATTTCGCGAAGGCGATGCCGAGCGGCAATCTGCTGAATACGGCTGAAGCGGTCCTTGATAAGCTTGCCTTCGATGTGGTCGAATTCATGTTGAAAGGCGCGGGCCATAAGTCCTTCGCCGGTCTCCGTGAAACGGTTGCCCTCCAGATCGGTTGCGGTGATAGTACACTGAGTATTCCGCCGAATCTTGGCGTAAATACCCGGCAGAGACAAACATCCCTCTTCCACGGCCTCCATCGGTCCCGAAGGTTCGATCTCCGGATTGATATAGACCCGGGCGTTTTCGCGCGTGCCGTCGGGGGATACCACGAAGATGCGGAGATTAACTCCCGCCTGCGGACCGGCAAATCCCACGCCCTTGAATTCGACCATCAAGTCGATCATCCGGTCCGCGAGACGACGAATCGAATCATCTATGGCTTCGATGGGCTTGGCCTTCTCGGCCAGCACCGGCGCCGGAAACCGCGTCATACAACATTTTTCTGGATCGAGCATGGAGTTTACCTCAAGCCGTATATGAATGCCTGATTCATCATCAATCGAATTCGTCGCCGCGGAACGTCGAGCCGAGATAGCTCTTGCGGACCAGTTCGTTCTGGACGATCTCGCGCGGGCTGCCCTGAGCGATGACCTTGCCATGATCAATGATATACGCTTTATCGACGACCTCAAGCGTTCGCTCGACGTTGTGGTCCGTGATCAGAATGCTCACGCCCGATGCGGTCAGGCGACGGATTTCCTGCTGCAATTCCTGGACTGTGATGGGGTCCACGCCGCTGAACGGTTCGTCCAGCAGGATCAGCGAAGGATTCGTCACCATCGCGCGGGCGATCTCGAGCTTGCGTCGCTCGCCGCCGGAGAGAAACCGCGCCTGACTCTTGACGACCTCGGTCAGTCCAAACCGCTCGATTAATCCATCGGCTCGCTCTTTCCGTTCCGCCCGCGTAATCGACATCGTCTCCAGAATCGCATGGAGATTATCGCGAACGGTCAGTCGCTGAAACACGCTGGGTTCCTGCGAAAGATACCCCATACCGAGCCGTGCCCGCCGGAACATCGGCAGCCGCGTGATATCCGTTCCCTCAAAGACGACCGTGCCGTCGTCCGGGACGATCATTCCGACGACCATCCGGAAGGTCGTCGTCTTTCCGGCACCATTGCGGCCCAGCAGCCCGACGATACATCGCTGTTCGACGGAAATGCTGACCTCATTGACGACGGTCCGTCCGGAATAGGATTTTACAAGTTTACGCGTTTCAAGAAGAGTCATTTCCACGGATATCGGCTCCTGCGGTTTTCGATTCTTGCCGTATTATAACGGCTCGCTTCGTTCTGTAAATTGGAATTTGCCCAGGCCGGGTCTTGGCGGTATAATTCTCGTTTCGGAATCGGGCGACAGACAAGCCCATAGATGAATCGCCGGGTCCGTTGCGATGAATCGACATTCGATCCGCCGTCCCGCCTCGGCAGGAGATTGATATGGCCAAATCAAGTCCGTTTGAGAGCATACATAAGCAACTATCGGCGAACTTTGCCGAGTATGACGGCTGGCGACTGCCGAAGGATTACGGCAATCCCGCCGCCGAAACTGCCGCGCTGCAACAGTCGGCTGCCGCCTTCGACCTCAGCAGCTTCGGTCGCTTCGGCGTTTCCGTCTCAGCGGCCCAGGCACTGACCGGTCTGATTCCTCCTTCCGTTGTCCTTCCCGATGACGGCACATGGATCCGAACCACCTTGAATAGTTCTCATGCCGTGCGAATCGCCCGGATACGAAATCAGTTTCTCGTTTTCTCTCTTCCATCGATGCGTTCTTCGCTATTCGATACGCTAACCAAACAGGTAACCCCGACGGGGGGATCGGTCAACGACCTGACGGAAAAAACGGGAATGCTCGCCCTCTACGGCCCGACCGCTTTTGCTTCGATCAGCAAGATTATTCCGCTGGATTTATCGGATCTTCGGCCCGGCTGTGTCGTCACTCATTCCTTTTTTATGATTTCAGTTACCGCCCTCCGGGGTAGTTGGACAAAACGGGATGGACTGGAACTGATTTGTCCAACCTCCGCTGCGGCGCTGGCCGCAGGCGCCATCGCCAAATACCATAAACAGCAAAACATTACCCCCGCCGGAATGGATTGCCTGATGCGGGCCATTGAAAACGGCGACTGAAATGGAAAAAGTCTGATGTAAGGAATCGTGATGATGCCCGCGCGACAAAGTGAATTTCGACGTTATCTTGTTCCGATCGATACCTCCTCGACGCAACAATTGTTCACGGATTGCCTTGTCGTTGGCGCCGGCATTGCCGGTCTTCGCGCCGCCCTGGAAGCCGCCGAACAGTGCAACGTGACCCTTGCCTGTAAACGTTCACTCGAAGAAAGCAATACCTGGAATGCGCAGGGCGGTATCGCCTCGGTTCTCGGCGGCGAAGACCGCATCGAATACCACATCAAGGATACGTTGAAAACCGGCTGCGGACTCTGCGACCGCCAGATCGTCGAACGGGTCGTATCTCGCGGGCCCGAACTGGTCGAGCAGCTTTCCCAGTGGGGAACGGAATTCGATCGCGTGGATGGAAAGATCGATATCACCCTCGAAGGAGGCCACAGTCACGCCCGCATCGCCCATGCCCACGGCGATTCAACCGGTCGCGGCATCGCCGAGGCCCTTATCCGCAGGATCCGGCGTCATCCGCGCATCCACATCATGGAGGATATCTTCGCCGTGGATCTCATCACCGATGCGGATCATGTTTGCCTCGGAATGATCGGACATCGGCCGTCCGTAGGTTGTGTCATCATCTGGGCCGCCGGAACCATCCTCGCCACCGGGGGAGCGGGCCGTCTCTATCGTGAGACCACCAATCCCGAAATCGCCACCGCCGACGGTCTCGGCATGGCGTATCGCGCCGGAGCCGTTCTGCGGGATATGGAATTCATGCAGTTTCATCCAACCACCCTTTATATCGCCGGCGCCTCGCGCGCCCTGATCACCGAAACTCTTCGCGGCGAAGGCGCCATGCTCATCGATTGCACGGGCGAGCGATTCATGAAGGAATACCATCCGTCCGGCGAACTGGCCCCGCGCGATGTCGTCAGCCGCGCGATCCTCGACCGGATGCTCAAGACCCATTCGACTCACGTCTATCTCGACGTGCGTCACTTCGACAAAGACCATTTCTCCAGGCGATTTCCCACGATCAGCGAATTGTGCGAATCGTTTGATATCGACGTCAGCAAAGAGATGATTCCCGTCCGCCCCAGTGCCCATTACATGATCGGCGGCGTCAAGACGGATGCTGCCGCGCGAACCAGCATACGAAATCTCTACGCCTGCGGCGAGGTCGCCTCCACCGGCCTGCACGGCGCCAATCGCCTCGGAAGCAACTCTCTTCTGGAAGGCCTGGTTTTCGGCCAAATCGCCGGGCAGACCGTCCTGCGGGAAATGACCCACAGCCGCGACCGCCTCACCGTTCCGCGGATGAACTACACCATCGCCGACTCCGATCGAAGCCGCCTCGATACCGACGACGTCCGCAATTCGCTTCGCGCTCTGATGTGGCGAAATGTCGGCATTACGCGAAAGGATAACCACCTTGCGGAAGCCGAAGATATCATCCATTTCTGGCAACGGTATGTGATGGACAAAGTCTTCGATAGTCCCTTCGGCTGGGAATGCCAGAACATGCTCACCGTCGCGAACCTGATGACCCTTTCCGCCCGCCGCCGAGAGGAAAGCCGCGGTGTCCATTTCCGCAGCGATTTTCCTCAGACCGATGACGCCCGGTTCAACACCCACCTCGAAGTTGGGCGAAATCTGCCGTAATCGAGATCAACTATTTTCCGACGCAGTACAAATAGCTGTCGGACCGAATCAGCAGCCGGTTACCATCCACAGCCGGCGAGCCATTGAAAATACTCCCATCGTTCAGATCATTCATGGCCAGTGGCTTGAACTGGGGTTTGGCAGCCAGAACGAATGTCTTTCCATCGCGGGTCAGATAGAACAGTCGTCCGTCCGCCAGCAATGCAGAAGCATAAACCTGCCCTGCACCGGCCAATCGTTGTTCATAAACGATTTCGCCGGTTGCCGCATTGGCACAAAAGGCGATCCCGCGCTGCTCATGCATCCAGTATAAATGATCCTCCAGAAAAACGGGGGACGATACATTGGATCCTCTGTCGCTGGTCCACAGACGATGCGTTTCGGTTACATCGCCGCTTCCGCCGGCGCGAACTGCCAGAGCCGCAATACCCGATCGCCCGCCGAGACAATAGATAATTCCGTCTGCCGCCACCACACTCGGTACCATGTACCATTTGATGTCGGTGTTACAGGACCATAATGCTTGTCCGCTGTCGGGGTTAAATGCCAGGATTTTCCCGGCGACGGCGACGATCAATTCCTTCCGGCCGGATGCGGCGGTGACCACCAGCGGCGTGTTCCACGACTCTCGGATGCCTTCGGCCCGCCATTTCAATACTCCCGTTTGACGATCCAGGGCCACTAATGACTCGCTTTCGACGCTGGCGTTAATGAACGCAAGTTCATTGTACAGTACCGGAGATGCGGCCGTACCCCATCCGTTGGTCTTGGAGCCGACATCCGTCTGCCAGATCTGCTTACCTTCATGATCGAATGCGAAAACGCCCGACTTTCCAAAGAACACATATACCCGCTCAGCATCCGCCGCAGGCGTATTCGCCGCAAACCCATGGTCGCGGATTTGTCTTTCCTCCGGCAATTTCGCCGGAACCGCCCGATTCCAGATCATCGATCCATCCTCTTTGCGGATGGATAATAAATGACGCTGGAGCTTATCCGGACTGCCGCCCGATTCACCGGGAACAAAATAGCCGGTGTAGCAGGTCAGATAGATCCGATCTCCGAACACAATCGGGCTCGAAGCCCCCGGACCCGGCAAACGGGTCTTCCATGCGAGGTTCTCATTTGCATTCCACGACACAGGCAATCCCTTCGCCGAACTAATCCCCTGCCCGGTGGGACCCCGAAAACGCGGCCAATCAATCGGGGAAGTCGTTTGGGAGTGAACGACAGAGGAAACACTCAAAGCGATTCCCACCATCCAGTGGATGCGATGGATAATTCCAAAATCACGGTTGCTTGACATTACCCGCCCTTTCAATCGAAGGAAATACGTGAAAAATATCATACCACAAGAGGCGCCAACCGACAATGCGGAAAAGACTGGAAAGGACAAGTTTTGAAAGTCGATATTTTGAAATGGATACAAACAAAGCCGGATCGAGTAGGAGGGGGAGATTTTCTCCCCCGTCCTCTCACACCACCGTACATACGGTTCCGTATACGGCGGTTCGTT
>CAYLSB010000085.1:0-20771 GCA_964386005.1 uncultured Pirellulales bacterium
GGCGAGCGGGATTCTCACCCGCTTTCTCGTTACTCAAGCCGGCATAATCACTAGCTGACGCTCCACGACTCGTTACCGTATCGCTTCGACGCTGACAGCTACGCTCTCCTACCACGACCCGGATATCGGATCGGAAACCTTCGACGAAGGTACCCGACCCGACATCCGGATCATCCGTGGCTTCGGCTTCCTGCTTATTCCCGTTTATTTTTGGCACCGAACTGCTCGATCAGTAAGCTATTACGCACTTTTTAAATGGTGGCTGCTTCTAAGCCAACATCCTGATTGTCACAGCAATCCGACTTCCTTTCGAACTGAGCAGAAATTGGGGGCCTTAGCCGACGATCTGGGTTCTTTCCCTTTTGACCATGAATGTTATCACACATAGTCTGACTCCCGAGGTTGGCTTTGCGGTATTCGGAGTTTGGTAGGAGTAGGCAGGCTGGTGGCCCCCTATCTCCAATCAGTAGCTCTACCCCCGCAAAGTAATGCTCGAGGCTAGCCCAAAAGCTATTTCGGAGAGAACGAGATATCTCCAAGTTTGATTAGACTTTTACTCCTCCCCACAGCTCATCCCCTAACTTTTCAACGTTCGTGGGTTCGGTCGTCCAGGGATCATTACATCCCCTTCCACCTGGCCATGGGTAGATCACTTGGTTTCGCGTATACCCCTTACGACATCATCGCCCTATTCAGACTCGCTTTCGCTGCGGCTTCGCGCCTGAAGCGCTTAACCTGGCCGTAAAAGGTAACTCGCCGGCTCATTATGCAAAAGGCGCGCGGTCACCCGTTTTTGCCCGAAGGCAAACATAGGGCTCCCACCGTTTGTAAGTGTATGGTTTCAGGTCCTTTTCGCTCCCCTAGTAGGGGTTCTTTTCATCATTCAGTCGCCTTACTTGTTCACTATCGGTTGTCGAGTAGTATTTAGCCTTGGAGGGGGGACCCCCCGGATTCACACGGAGTTTCACGAGATCCGTGCTACTCTGGTACACCGGCCGTAACGGAGGACATTCGTTTTCACGTACAGGACTATCACCTTCTGTGGTGGGACTTTCCAGACCCTTCCATTAACGATGTCTTTGTAACTCCTGACCAGCGCCCGCAACCCCAAAGGGCAAGCCCTTCGGTTTGGGCTGTTCCGCTTTCGCTCGCCGCTACTAACGGAATCTCGGTTGATTTCTTTTCCGACAGGTACTGAGATGTTTCAGTTCCCTGCGTTCGCTTCTCATGGCCTATGCATTCAGCCATGGATATCCGGATCCGGTTACCCGGTCCGGACAGGTTGCCCCATTCGGAAATCCCGGGGTCAACGGTTGCTCGACACCTAACCCGGGCTTATCGCAGCCAGCCACGTCCTTCATCGCCTCTCGACACCCAGACATCCCCCATACACTCTTAGTAACTTGACCATATCAATCATAGATTGATGGTCGCGCCATCCGGACGAATGCCCGGACCTAAAGTGTTAGATGGACACAATGAGCGCTCATCCCAGAAAGCGGTTCATTCAAGATTCTGAATAACCCGTTTTCCAGTGTGTAGTTGTTGCGGGTCGAATTGGGAAATTCGACCACTACAACCCACATTCTATCCACTATGGACTTTCCAAAGATCGTTAAAAAAACGTCGCCGATTCCTCGACAACGATGTCGCCGTATTATGTTGTACTGGAGACGATGGGACTCGAACCCACGACTTCCGGCTTGCAAAGCCGGCGCTCTCCCAGCTGAGCTACGTCCCCGAACCCGCTTCGGCGGTTTCGCCGAAATCCGAATAATGGGCCCGGGAAGACTTGAACTTCCGACCTCACGCTTATCAGGCGTGCGCTCTAGCCAGCTGAGCTACGAGCCCTATCGAGTAGCCAGTCTTCAGGACGACCTCTCGGTCTCGCCATCCCAGTCGGCTTTGGACTCATCGTCCTATCCACTTCATAAAGAGCCGGAAAAAAAATGCCGCTGCACCACTGCCAGCGACACAAAATAAAGAAGCGAGAATTTACTCACTTCCAATCGGGCAGTCAAGTCCAAAAAACAAATTTCCCAAAAATTTCTTTCAATCCCGATACCAGCAATATAAACCTTGTTTCATCTCCCCTATCGAGAAGCAACAGTATAATTATCCATCGGAATTCGTCAAGGGATAATTTTGAAAAATTTTTTCCCTTAATCCAAATTATAAATTTAAGTATAGGATTAACAAGGGCTTATCTGAGATCGGATATCGGCAATAATTTGTTTTTTTGCCTGTTCGATTGCCATCGCCAGATTCACCCCCGAAGCCATGGTATGGCCTCCGCCGCCGTATTTCTGGGCGATTTGACGAACATCGACGGCTCCTTTGCTTCGGAGACTGCATCGAAATCCTCTGGGGCTTCCGGAATCATCCTCGCCCAGTTCGACAAACAAAACCGCCACTTCCACCGTCGAAAGCCGCTGGCATTCGTCGATCAGGTTTTCGGTATCGCGTCCCGTCGAACCGGTTTCGTCGAAATCCTTTCGAAAAATCGTCTGCACCGCGACGCGCTGATCGAGGTGCAATTCAAGACTTTCCAGCATGCGAATCATCAGTTTCAGTCGCGAGGGAGAATATTGTTGATAGAGTTGTCGATACAATATATCCGGCCTGGCTCCGAAATCGATTATATCGGCGGCTTCGCGTAACAATCGCGCGTTGGCATTGGAATAGCGAAACCAGCCGGTATCGGTGGAGACGGCCACAAACAAAGCGCGTGCCATCGGTTCCGTGATTGTCCATCCGGAAAAGCGGATCCACTCGTAGAGAATCTGGCCGGTGGCGGCGGCGGTGCTATCCACGATTTCCACATCCCCCAGACCGTCGCTGGTGACATGATGATCGACCACCAGTACCTGAATATGCGACGTGGAACGTGCATTGATGAGCCATTCTTCCAGGCCGGGTAATTGGACATAACTATTTGTATCCACAATAACCAATAAATCGCAATCCGTATAGGGAGGTTCATTCAGCCGATGGATCAACACATCGTTGCCCAGGACGGGCACGGTCTGATCAAACACAAATTCATACCAGCTCGGCAACGGCGACAACAACAGGGGAAACGCTTTCTTTCCCGATTGTTCCAGAATGCCGCACACCGCCCGCATGGAACCGATCGAATCCCCGTCCGGCCGGACATGTGAAACGACAATCGCGCCGCGGCACGATCGAATCAGTTCCGCCGCCGAATCCATCGCAGTCTTGTTATTTGACAAGTTGTTTCTCCAAATTCCACATCGTACTCTATCCCCCCCTTCGACTGAACGTACGGGATCACATGAGTATAATCAACGATCCTATTTCGTTCTCAACCGGGTACGGCATCGGAGTGAGTTCCATAAACCCGGTCATACAAATCGTTTCCAAGGTGTTGTCGTGCCCATAATCTCCAAATCTGCTCTTCGGAGGCATCGGGATGGCGAAGACGAAGACCGGCCATGGCCAGTTGTTTGCCCGTTTCATAGGCATTACAAATCAGCTCAAATTTCTTCGCCGCGGACATTGCGCGATATAATTGATCCTGAAATTGTCCGGCTTCTTCGCTGGTATCGCGATCCGCATCGCCAGAGAATTGATTGGAATCAATCGGTTTCATCTTCAATCCTTGTCCTTCTCAGCCAGCATCGTATGCGCAATCCGGCAGTCCACAGCGATCTGCTGTGCCAGGGCTTCGCGGGAGTCGAATCGCCGCTGATCGCGGATGCGCTGGACGAAATCCATCGCCAGCCATCGACCATGGAGGTCGCCGGGATTCTGATCGAGGATATGCGCCTCCAGAAGCAGCGGATGATCTGTGACAAACGTCTTGGCACGGCCGATACTGAATACGGACGGCCAGTCGGCCTTCTGTCCGCAAAGCGACTCCGGGTCATCGGCCACGGTAACCCATCCGGCATATACGCCCTCAGCGGGAATGATCTGATCCAACGGCTGGATATTGGCCGTGGGGAAACCCAGTTGCGTTCCGATACCCCGTCCGGGAACGGTTTGCCCCATGAGCCGATATGGGCGGCCGAGCATATCCGCGGCCGGGCGCACTTCGCCACAGTCCAAATGATGTCGAATCAGCGTACTTGAACAGGGTATTCGTTTGCCATTCAAATCGCGAACATCGAACGACTCGACGGCGACCACAGAAAAATCTCTCTCCGCGCCCAGTTGACGGAGTGTATCAATCGTGCCGCTGCGACCGTAACCGAAATGAAAATCTCCGCCTTCGATCATTACCTTCGGCCGAAAATAACGCCCCAGAAAGTCGTCCACAAAATCCTTCGGCGACAGGTTGAACAACCGATACCCGTCTTTGACAATCGCCAGACAATCGACGCCGTTTTGCTCCAGAAGCCGCTCTTTGAGCGGCATCGGCGTGATGATGCCGGGGCCCCTGCCGGAGTGGAGTACGGCCACCGGATGTGGATCGAATGTGATGACCGCAACACCCACGGCATGATTGGCTCGCGCTGCGACGCCGGCACGGCGAAGAATCTCGCGATGGCCGAGATGCACGCCGTCGAAATTGCCGATCGTCACGGCCCATCCGTGGCCGATCCCATCAAAACCGGTTGTGGAATCCACCCGCTTCATTCATGATTCCTGATCGCGTTTCTCAACAATCTATCATCCCATCAGACGATCAACAGCATGGATATCTTACCACAAAAAAGTCCAAACACAACCGCCGAAATATACGGTTGCCTCCGGTCGTCTTTTTGGTACACTACTTCCCCATGAAACGAATGTACAGCATTTTGGCGTTGTTGTTATTGCTGCCGGCTCCGAGTTTTGCGGTCTGGGCGGGCATGATCGCCTGGCCGGACACGGCATTGGGGAAGGTCCTGTTTGCCCTCTGTAAAGTCTGGATTCTTGTGCTGCCTCTGGTCTGGTTCTTCGGCATCGAGCGACAGCGGCTGTCGATTCCTCGGCCGCGACGGGGCGGGATCATCGTCGGGGCCGTGTTGGGCATCGTTATCAGTATCAGCATATTCTTGGGGTACTGGGCTATTGGCCGAAGCTGGATCGACCCGGTCGTCGTCCGGGAACTCATCGCGAAGGTCGGCCTGGGCCGCCCCGCCGTTTATGTGGCCGGGGCTTTGTATTGGACGGTGATCAACTCGCTGCTGGAGGAATACGTCTGGCGTTGGTTTGTCTATCGCCAGTTCAGCCGCCTGATGCCGGGCCTTGCGGCCGTATTCGCCTCGGCTTTGGGCTTCACCCTCCACCACATCGTCGCCATGCAGACCTATTTTCCCCCGCATGTCGTCGTCATCGCCTCGTTCGGTATCTTCATCGGGGGATCGGCGTGGTCGTGGTGCTATTGGAAGTTCGGCACGATCTGGCCCGGATACGTCAGCCATGCCATCGTCGATGCGGCCGTATTCGCCATTGGGTATCACATCATCTTCATCATCTTCGGATAACACCTCAACATCCCAGGAATTAGGATTGTTGTCCTATATGTGGTGAAATATAATGTAATGAAGAAAGAAGGAGTATACTCGATGAGATCTGATGGATTCATATTATTTTTATCAGCGCTATGCTGTACGTTCCTGATAAACATCGTATTTAATATTGAAAAGGCATCCGGACACTCACCTCGCCCGGTCTTGCACCCCAAGACATATATTTCTCCCTCTAGTACTTCGTCATTGCTAATAATATGAAGTTCTTTCGTCGGGATTTCCGATAGGATTCGAAACGAATCCTTTTGCACGGAGGTAACCGATGGGAATCCGAAAGTATATTGTGACTTTGACAAGTGAAGAACGGCAGCGTCTGACGCAACTGGTCTCCAAGGGGCGGGACAAGGCGTATCGGATCAAACATGCCAATCTGTTGTTGGCGGTGGATGAAAATGGCCCGAACCTGACCAGCCAGGAGGCGGCCAAGGCATTTTCCTGCCATCTGAACACGGTCACGGGGATTTGTCAGCGATTTGTGGAGCAAGGACTGGAGGCGGCGTTGGATCGGAAACCCCGGCTGACCCCGCCCACGCTGCGAAAGCTGAACGGCCGGGGCGAAGCCCGGTTGATCGCTCTGGCCTGCCGGAAACCGATGGAAGGGGTCGCTCACGGGTCGTTACGGTTACTGGCGGATCAGTTGGTGGAGTTGGGTGTGGTGGAGTCGATTTCTTATGAACCTGTCCGTCGGACGCTGAAAAAAACGAGCTGAAGCCGCATTTGCATGTCTGTTGGGTCATTCCTCCCGACCATGATGCGGAATTTGTAGCGTGTATGGAAGATGTTCTGGATCTCTATGAACGACCCTACGATGCGAGGTTTCCGGTGGTGAATATGGATGAACAACCGATCCAGTTGATTGGTGAAACCCGGATTCCTCTGCCGCTGTCTCCGGGACAGACCAAAAAATATGATTACGAATATCGACGAAACGGGACGTCCGTGAACTTTCTGTTTACCGAGCCGTTGCCGGTTACGGATGTCGATGTAGTGTAGACTTTCTGCGTTTCTGACTCAAAAACAGCGTTTTCAACCCCTAACTGCGGAACTTGGGTTAGTCGATGAAGAAATCGAAGGCAGAATACAACCAGACCCCGGCCAAAATCCGGGGGCTTTTTTTATAGACTGGTTTTAACGAAGTTGACGGCGTTTTGGAAAATGGACAGGCCGTCAGGATCGTGGTCTTTAAGCCGGGTCCAGTGTGGGTGATTGGTCGGGTGGATGTGTCGTTCGGGATGCGGCATGAGTCCGAGGATTCGGCCGGTCGAGTCGGTCAGGCCGGCGATGGAATCGGTCGAGCCGTTGGGATTGATCGGCGAAGGGCCGGTGTTGCCGCGTTCATCCACATAGCGGAAGGCAATGTGGTTTTCGGTTTGCAGGCGGGCGAGGATCGCGGGATCGCGCGTGACGATCTTGCCTTCGCCGTGGGCGATGGGCAGGCAGAGACGACGGCCGGGCGTGAGAAAGACGCAGCGATCGGTCGCGGGCTGAAGATAGACCCAGCGGCAAAGGTATCGGGGGATGTCGTTGTCAGTGATGCTGACAGGCTGATCGGCGAAGGAATTTTCACCGAGCGTATTCCAGCCGGGCAGGAAGCCGGCCTTGACGAGGACCTGAAAGCCGTTGCAGATGCCGAGGACCAGACGGCCGGACTCGACGAAGCGGCGGATGGTATCGGTGAGGTGATGGGAGATCTGGTTGGCCAGGATCTTGCCGGCGGCGACATCGTCGCCATAGCTGAATCCGCCGGGGAAGGCGATGATATGGAAGGCATCGAGGCAGGCGGGATTTTCGATGAGGCGATTGATGTGCATGCATTCCGATTGAGCGCCCGCCAGATCGAAGGCATAGGCGGTTTCGACATCACAGTTGACGCCGGCCGCACGAAGAACAAGAACACGAACAGGATTCATGGACTATCCTACGTAATTTTCTATTGACTATTTTCGATTTTCAATTTTTCAAAATGACTTTCTGACATACCGAAAATTTCCGCATCAGAGTGTTCCGGATTCCGGCTTTCGCCGGAATGACAACTTGAATTCGAGACCTTTATCCAAAGTTCAGCGGCTTTTGCCAGGCGGATCGCAGCGCATCGATATCGGCATCGATCAGGGTGCGATGGGCCGCTCGAATGGCCAGACGGCGATTTTCGACGACGCGGCCGATCTGGCCGAAGGGCAGGTTGAGCATTCGCTTGGCGAAGGCGTCGAAATATTCGGGCGGAACCTCGACGATGTAGCGGCCGTTGGATTCGCTGAAGAGCCGCGCATCCGGGCGGATACAGTCGTCGGCACAGGCCAGGCCGCGAAGGTCGGCATCGATACCGAGATCGCCGGCGAAGGCCATCTCCGCCAGAGCAATCGCCAGCCCCCCTTCCGAGCAATCGTGACAGGAGACCACCATGCCCTGAACGATCGCGTCGTGGATGCGGCGGGCCGTTTCGGCGGAGCGGACGATATCCGCCTTCGGTACATGCGCGCCGAGGACGTCGTGGATTTTGTAGTAATGCGAGCCGCCGAGTTCGTTTTTCGTCAGGCCGACCACAAACAGATAATTGCCCGACTGCTTAGCATCCATGGTGACACATTTGTTTACGTCATCGATCAAGCTAATGGCGCTGATCAAGAGCGTCGCCGGGATAGCGATGCGGCTTCCGTCTTCGCAGCGGAACTCGTTGTTGAGTGAATCCTTGCCGGAGATGAACGGCGCCGAAAAACCGATGGCGGCGTCGTAGCAGGCCTGGGCGGCGCGAACCAGCGAGCCCAGCGTTTCCGGGCGGGTGCAATCGCCCCAGCAGAAATTATCCAGCAGCGCGATGCGATCGGGCCGGGCGCCGACACAGATCAGATTGCGAACGGCTTCGTCGATCCCGGCCAGCGCCATCCAATAAGGGTCGATGTCGCCATAGAGGGGATTCATTCCACAGGCGATGGCTACTCCCCTTTCGCTGGTCAGACGCGGGCGGATGACGGCGGCATCGGATGGGCCATCGTTGCGGGCGCCGACGAGGGGTTTAACAACGCTGCCGGCCTGGACTTCGTGATCGTACTGGCGAATGATCCATTCCTTGCTGGCGACGTTGAAGGATGACAGAATCTTCAACAGGTCATTCGTGTAGTCGGATTTTTCGGGAATGTTCGGCTCGGTCAGAGATTTGGTCGCGCTGACGGCCTTGCGGGAATATTTGCAAATGCCCTCGTGGAGGAAATTCATGTCGAGACGGCCGACCTCGACGCCGTTGTAGCGAAGGATCAGTTGGCGATCGCCGGTGAAACGGCCGATGACGGTGGCCTCGACATCTTCGGAGGCGAAAAGGCGAAGGATCGCTTCGGCGTTTTCCGGACGGACGGAGATGACCATCCGCTCCTGCGCTTCACTGATCCAGATTTCGGTGTAGCTGAGCCCGGCGTACTTGAGGGGGACTTTGTCGAGATCGACTTCGGCGCCCAGCTCGGCGCCCATTTCGCCGACGGCGCTACTGAGGCCGCCAGCTCCGCAATCGGTGATGGCAGTGTAGAGCCCGGCATCGCGAGCGGCCAGGAGAACGTCGAGCATTTTCTTTTCGGTGATGGCATTGCCGATCTGCACGGCGTGGGAGAAAATCTGCTCGTGTTCGTGGGTCATTTCGCCGCTGGAGAAGGTTGCGCCGTGGATACCGTCCCGGCCTGTGCGGCCGCCGACGACAACGACCAGATCGCCCGCCTGCTGATGCTTGAAGGCCTTGTCGCGGGGAATCAGGCCGAGATTGCCGCAGAACACCAGCGGATTGGCCAGGTAACGGCGGTCGAAATAGACCGCGCCGTTGACTGTGGGGATTCCCATGCGATTGCCGTAATCGCGGACGCCGCTGACGACACCCTTCATGATCCGTCGCGGATGCAGCACGCCGCGGGGGATTTCCGATTGTTTCATATCCGGAGGGGCAAAGCAGAAAACATCCGTATTGGCGACGGGTTTGGCACCCATGCCGGTGCCCATCGGGTCACGGATGACCCCTCCGATGCCGGTGGCGGCGCCGCCGTAGGGATCCAGGGCCGAGGGGTGATTATGCGTCTCGACCTTGAAGCAGACGGCATCCTGCTCGTCGAATTCGACGACGCCGGCGTTGTCGGAAAATACCGAGATACACCAGGACTTATTGAGTTCCTTGGTGGCGCGAAAGACGGTCTCCTTGAGGAGGTTATCAAAATGAATGGTTTTACCATCCAGATCGAGATCGACGCTGCTTTTGAGGGTTTTGTGTACGCAATGCTCGCTCCATGTCTGGGCGATCATTTCCAATTCGATATCGCTGGGTTCGCGCCCGAGCGAACGGTAATGCGTCTGGATGGTTTTCATTTCCGTGATGTTGAGAAACAGATCCATCTTTTTGCTCACGGCCAACAGCGCTTCATCGTCGAGATCGCGAACGGGAATATCCTGGAGATTCAGTTCGTAAGGCCGGGTATGCGGGCTCGGCGGCTCGGTATCGGCGCCAAAGATCACTTCCTCGATGCAATCGTTGGCGAGAATCTTTTTGGCGATCATGTCCTTCTGGGCATCGGTGATTGTGCCCAGCAGGATGTATTTGCGCGCGGTTCGAACAAAGGCATTGGCAACGCCCATATCCGCCAGCGCCGCCACGACGGATTCGGCGACGGGGTCGGTCACGCCGCTTTTGAGATGAACCTCGATGATCGACGCGCTGATCGGTCCGGCGGGGATGCTGCTGCGCCCGATATAGAAATCCTGGCAAACGGTATCCGTTAAAAGTTCCCGTGCGACGCGATCGGCCATGGCGTGATCCATTTCGGCCTCGATCAGATAGACGCGGGCCGATACGACGGCCTCCACGGTATCAATTCCGAGTTCCCGGATTTCATCCCGAACCGCCTGACCGCGAGGATCGGCAAATCCCTTACGACTGGATACTTCTATCCTCCACTGATTCACGTTCGTTCCTTCATTGAGAATCGGATTGTAAATTATTTATATACAATGGATATATATATATATATTCTGTTATATCAATTCCTTGTTACGGACTTTTCGCTCAATCATCGACGAGCGCTTGTCCCGGGCCCGGGTCAGTAACTCTTCGATGCTGTGACGATCACGGCCCCGGATGGCCTTCCGCAGCCGCCCCAGTTCCCGGATTACCCGATCAATCCCCCGGACGGTATTGACGGAATTGGTCAGGAAGATATCGGTCCAGATATTGGGGGGGCCCGAAGCGACCCGGGAGGTATCGATGAATCCCCTTCCGGCGAATCGCAATTCTTCCGGGTCGCTGGCGTTGATCAGCGCCGCGGCGGTCGCATGGGGAAGATGGCTGACGCGGCCAAAAATCCGATCATGCTGCGCCGGGGACATTACGTTGACAATACATCCTAACTGAATCCAAAATTCCCTGATATTCCGCAATGCCGCGGCGTTTGTCGATGGGGTTCGGGTCAGAACACATCGGGCATGATCGAACAAGTCGTCGCGGGCAAACTCGACACCCTGCTTTTCGCTTCCGGCAATGGGATGAGATCCCACATAATGAATTCGGCGTTTAAAGATCTGATCGGCCCAGCGGTGAGGCATGGATTTTGTGGAGCCGACATCGGTAATAATACAGCCGGGTTGGACCAGCGGTGCAATCTGCTGAAAAAGGCCTTCGAACGTACAGATCGGCGTAGCGAGGATCACCAGATCGGCTTGGGCGACACAACCTTCGATGGAATCAACAATGCAGGTGGCGACTTCGAGGCGACGAGCTTTTCTGCGCGTGGATGCCCGATGGCTAAAACCGACAGAACGACACGACCGTCCACAACGCGATACGGCCATGGTAATACTGGCCCCCAGAAGCCCCATGCCGATGACACTGATTTGACGTAATGTATTCAAAAATAAAACCTTAGATCAATCATCCAGAAGAAATCCGTTGTATGACATACCGTAGTTTCGGATCCATCTCCCGGCGGTTTTTCATGAACGTTATTGAAGCAAAAGAGCTTCTGTCCAATCCACTTCCAGTCTATCCTGAAACTTTTCTCTTAGAAATCGCGTCGTAATTATTATAAGCCATTTAAAAGAAATGACTTATAAACAAACGTCAACGAGAATCAAGAAAAAAACAATAACGAGGAAAACGTTGGAAACGTTATATGGATCAAATCAAAAAGTCAATTTTTTTCTTTCAAAATCCCTCGTGAAATGCTATGCTACTTCCCTTTGGCATCGAACCGATCAGAATGGTTTCTCATAGAGTGTAGAGAACGACAATAATAATCCTTCCACCTCCGAATCGGACTGGAAGTCGGAGATAATGACTCAAGTAGCTATAAAACCGAACGGTCTGCAATATCTTCCTTTTGAGGATAAGATCGCGGATATTGACCGCAGCATGGCCGAAGCTCAGCAATCGTCAGGGCCAAGCGAGCGGTTGAGCGAGATTCGCGCTCTTCAACAGCAGTTGATCCGGGAGATCAAGCGGGTTTACAGCCGATTGTCTCCCTGGCAAACGGTTCAGGTTGCCCGACACCCGCAGCGACCTCTATTTCAGGACTATCTGAACGGGATCGTCAAGGAGCCAAGGATTTTACACGGGGACCGATGTTTTGGAGATGACCAGGCCCTCGTTACGGCGCTGGGGCAGATCGGGCGGGAGAAAGTCCTGATCATCGGCCAGGAGAAAGGACGGGATATCAAACAGAAGATCGCCTGCAATTTTGGATGTCCCAATCCGGAGGGATACCGCAAGGCACTGGCTAAGATGAAACTGGCGGAGAAATTTCACCTTCCGGTCGTGACGTTCATCGATACACCCGGGGCCTATCCGGGAATCGGAGCCGAGGAACGGGGTCAGGCCCAGGCAATCGCGGTGAATCTTCGCGAAATGTCCCGGCTGAAAGTGCCTATCGTTTGCATAGTCATCGGCGAGGGCGGTTCGGGCGGCGCCCTGGGAATCGGCGTGGGAGATCGGTTGGCCATGCTGGAGAACGCCTACTATTCGGTGATCTCTCCGGAAGGATGTGCGGGGATTTTGTGGCACGACGGAAGACAGGCGGATAAGGCGGCAACCGCGTTGCGATTGACGGCCAAAGAGCTGTATCGGCTTGGCCTGATCGACGAAATCATTTCAGAACCCATGGGTGGAGCGCATCGGAACCTGCATGACACGTTGCATACTGTGGAACAGTACATCACCAAAACCCTGCGGGAACTCAAACGGATCAAGCCGGACGTTCTGCTGGAACAACGCTATGCAAAAATCTGTCGGATTGGTGACGCTCAATTGCAGAAGGTATTGCCCCTTGAAGAAATCGAAACGGCAGCGCCGGCGGAAAAACCTACGATCCCGGAGCGACTTTCCATCACCGCTCAGCTTGAGCAATCCAAGTCCATCATCCCCGATATGGCCGAAGAACTTCCGGAAGAGACAACTCCCGATTTTGTGCCGGAAAAAACCGATTCGTAACTCGAAATGATGGTCCGGAAATCCACGGATTCCCACCAGACTACGTTCACCGGATCGTCCAATCAGTCCGTCAGGTTTCGGGGGTCTTGACCCTGTTCAATGGCTTCAATTTTTCGGACCCGCCGAAGATGTCGCCCGCCGGAAAAATCGGTGGTCAGCCACGTTTCGACGATGCGGCGAAGGATGCCGGAACCCAACAGATCGCCGGATAAGCATAAAACGTTGGCATCATTGTGTTGACGTGAGATTCGGGCATTCAGCTCGTCATAACATAAAGCGGCTCGAACCCCTTTGACCTTGTTGGCGGCGATACACATTCCAATGCCTGTGCCGCATATCAAAATGGCCCTATCCGCCTGCTTCGACGAAACCGCGGAAGCGGCGATATAAGCCAAATCGGGATAATCCACCGGTTGCTCCGTACAGCTACTGAAGTCGATCAATTCATGATTCAGTTGTGCAACGAGGGCCTTTACCTGTTCTATGGCGCTGACCCCTCGATGGTCATTGGCTACCGCGATTTTCATTCCACGATCTCTTTCATGCGATTTTTCAAAGCACGTTTTATCCGATCCGCCGCGACACGGTACGCTTCTACTCCCGCACCGATGGGATCAGGGATGTCGTCGGGATCATCCAACAGCCGACACCGCTCTTTAACTACAGGACAAAGACTCACGATCCGATCCAGATGCCCACGACTCATTGCATAAATCCGGTCTGCAGAACCGATCAGAGCGGCATCCAACGGCCGGCTTCGATGCCCGGTTAAATCCAAGCCGTATTGGGCGGCTGTCTGAACCGCCTCAGGGCTTGCGGGACTATCTGAGGCAGCCATCACACCCGCAGATATGACTTTATATCCAAAAAGTTCGATCTCGTCAACCTTGCAGTGGAAATATTCACTGATCAATTGTTCACATAAAACCTTTCCCATCGGGCTTCGACAAGTATTTCCCGTACAGACAAACAGAACGCGGAACAACGACAAGTCATGGATATCATTTTTGGTACATACCCCCTCCCGGAGAATCTCAAAATCCGATTCGGTCACTCGGACTATTGTGCTGCTCTTGCCATACCGTGGACGGGCAGATTCCACCTTGTCCGCATCGATCAGAATATCGATATGGCCCTGTAAAGTATCCATGACTTCCCCTGCGTTTCTCGCCGGGGCTTGCCCGGAACGATTGGCACTGGGAGCAACCACCGGTATGGGTATTTGACTGAGCAGTGTTCGAGAGACGGGATTGGCCGGACAACGGATACCGATCGAAGAGTTCCGATAGAGGATCCCGACAGTTTGTTCTCCAAGTTCCTGCCGTTTATGATCTATTTGGTCCGGCGTAAGGGAAAAAATCAGCGTAATGGGTCCCGGCCAGCCCCTTTCAATCAGTCGCCGGCAACGTGATGAAATGGAAGGGACGTAGTGTGGTAAAGTCGATTTATCCGCGATATGAAGCGTGTATCGTTTTTCCTTCTCACGTGATTTGACCTGATCCAGTCGGGAAAGCGATTCAGGCCGGACGATACAGGCGATACCATACACCGTCTCGGTGGGAAATGCAACGAGAGCGCCCTGGGTAATCCTGTGAGCGGCGAAGGTAATGATTTCTGCATCACCCGGGCCGCCGTTGAGGGTTAAAATCTGCGTATCCATTTAAATACTATAGCAAGAGGATATCGGGAGGTCAACACAACAGGAAGGGAAACACGCAAGGGAAGGAACAATGGTTAGGCATAATAATCAACATAAAGCCCCAGAGGAGCCGGAGAATCGATAAAATAGGAACGAATTCGATAATAATGCTCCGCGAAAGGAATCCACTTGCGTTTCACCGGGACATGCGAAACCGTTTGATCGCGATGAGACCGCAGGGAAGAGGTAGCATTCCCGGATCGACGCACAACCATGTCGGCGGACGGAAGCTTTGGGGGCCGTTCCGCGGCATCGTTAGGAAAACCACCCATAATGGATAAATCATTCATGGCCAACCCAATAATAACCAAATATTATCATCGGCAAAACGAATATTATACGACCATTGAATGTTACAGTACAAGAAAGAAAAAGGTCGTAAGGAAATTGGAAATTGACAACATTTCCGGCAGGTGATGAAACCATTTATGGATCACTGCCTGATCGTATCCGCATGTATCGGACAATATCAATATCAGCGCAAGAGGATATTTCACCCAACACAAAAACGACTAAATGATTACCCCATAACTACTTACAACCCGTTTACCCTTCATTTAATCCGGACTTATTGGGCATAGTCCCATGCAGCATTCAAATCCATGATCTTTGGAATCCACAATATCACAGGTTCTTGTTAATTCTTTTCACCGGGCATTTCTTCGGGGGTATTGTCGGTTGGCGATTCGGGATCATCGGCCGCCGAAGCAACATCCTGAGAGGCCTCCTCGTCAAGCAATTCCTGTGTCACAGCAGTGCTTTCCATGAGAATATTGATCTTTTTTTTAATGATTGGAAGCAACGGAACATGTTCAATCCTGCGTAGAAGCCGTTTCCCGGAGGCATCATAAATCTCCAGGTCACCCGCCAGGCAGATCAGCAATTCGAAAAGATCGGGGTATGATGTCCGGATACGTTTGGCTCCGCGGGCCAGAGAATCATCCATCCGGCCGAATTGATAATGTTCCAGTTCGTTGTGTGTTATTCTCCATTTGCAGTTGATGCGGGTCCAGGCCCACATAATGATCCAGATGATACACAGGGGGATACTGATTATCAGGCCGAGATTCCGGGAATAGGTGGGATCAAGATCGGCAAAAAACCGATAAATATGCCCGAAAAGGGTGAAATGCTTGACATCGCGAAGCCACAGAATCAGGATCCAAAATCCGGCGATAATGACCAGCCAGAAGATCGAGTAATTTCGATTGAGATCCACGCCGATGGTAATCAGCACCAGCATGAGGGTGATACCCCAGAACCACGCGAGAACTTCAGGATATACCCACTGGAGTTTGTCGATCGGCCAGAGAAGAAAACCCATGAGGATCAGGGGCCATATAAATAACAGCTTGGGATAGGTGTAGAAAGTCACCTCATGAAGTATCTTCTGCGGTACCGGTTTGTCTGGTTTTGGTTCATTCATCGTCATCTCCCATATAGACACACCTGCCGAACAGAGATTACACAAAATCGGATTTTACGAAAACCGCGTTCAACACCATCAATATACCAGATTCTGCTGAACGCAAAAGACCTTAAATCGGATATTTCCGCTCCGCACAAGATCGACGGCCTGTTTCATGCCTATCGAAGTCCATTTCCATGCAATCAGAAAAGGACGCGATGGCCAAGATTCAAGGGGGATATCGTAATCGGTTCCTGACATCTTTTTTATTTGTATCCATGGTCGCGGAGAAAGCCGGCGATCTCATTTTTATCCGTCATCAAGGCCAGGTGCAGGGTGTATTGACGGGATTGTCCAGGGGCCAACGTAATCAGCTTTTTTTGTTGTCGGGCGACGCCCTGACCGATCGGAAAATTGGTTCCCGGTTCCAAGGCGCAGACATAATCTCCCATGCCGAAATGCTGCCAGTTGGCCAGGCACGGTAATTGGCGTTTGTAATAAGCCAGGACAATCGCCAGCCCGAGACGGCGATTGACCAGCCCGGCGGTGACCATGCCGTTACGACCGGTCGAAGCATCGATGAAGCCGCAGGCCTCTTGTCCGCCACGATGCTGTTCGAGGGGCTTGCGGCATTTGCGGTAATTGGACTTGTCGTTGAAGATGGCGTCATCCATCGGCATGCCGCGAGATTTGCATAATCCCTTATACACAATATCCACTTCATTATCGACCAGCGGATAGCCGAAGTTGCAGTGATAGAGGATCATGTGAGGAGCGGGAGAGGTGCCGACATTGGCAACCTGGTCTTCAATGAGAATCCACGGCACGCCGATCGTACCGGAGATTGTGCGGCGAAGTTCCAGGCACGGGCCGAACAGCCGGGTTTCCTTGACCAGGCCGGTTATACTGAAATCCAGTTTGCCGGCCGGCAGATCCGGCTGGAGGATGGATTCGACAACGGCGGGGATATTGCTGACACGGCCGTGCAGGCCGCGCTCGCCGAATTCGTCGGATTCGGGCGGGCCCACATGCGTCAGGCCGCAGGTAGTAACCAGCCCCCCGCCGAAGGAAAAAAGCCACTCGATGCCGTGGGTGGTGTCGGGCTTGGGCGCGGTGACGCCGGCGTGCGTGAGGAAGGCCAGCGAAGCGCCGTTGTAGAAGGCATCGACGATATCCATGCCGCGATCGAGGACGACTTTATAACGGAGGCCGCTGCCGGTGTCGATCCAGGCGATACGGGTTCCACGGCCGGGGCCGTTGTCGAGGATGGAGGTCTCAATGCCGCCGATCTGGGAGCTGTTACAGATTTTATTTTGCCACGGAAACGCCGCTTTCTTGGCCATGTCGGAATCCTTTCATTTTGGTTGGTTCCTTGTTATCCGATCCGGGGCAAATCGTCAAGTGCCAAGCAAATTTTGCTGGCGAATCCGCGCCAATGTATTTATGATGATGCAACGGTTTCCGTCAGCGACGCTGTGTCGGGTCGGACCCGAATTTATTTGAGAAACTGAAAGGGGAATGCGTATGGCCGGTGTATTTCGTTTTTCGTTCGGACCCTGGAATATTCACGAGGGCGCGGATCCCTTCGGCCCAACGGTGCGAAAGCCCATCACGTTTGCCAAGAAGCTCACGATGTACAAGAAACTTGGCTTTGACGGCGTGCAGTTTCACGATGACGATGCGGTGCCGAATCTCAATTCGCTCAGCTCCACGCAAATCATCCAAAAGGCCAAACAGGTCGCCAAGATGCTGAGGGGCGAAGGGCTGGCGGCGGAATTCGTCGCGCCGAGGTTGTGGGAAGACCCGCGGACCATCGACGGCGGTTATACTTCCAACGACGCCAAATGCCGGGAGTACGCCAGGAAACGGAATCGAATATCGATCGATATTGCCAACGCGCTGGATACCGACCTGATCGTGCTATGGCTGGCACGCGAAGGGACATATATTCGCGAGGCCAAGGACAGCAAGGTGGCGGTGGATCGGATTGTCGAAGCAATCGATGACATGCTGTCCTACGACAAGAAGATTCGCATCGCCATCGAACCCAAACCGAATGAGCCGATGGATCACGCTTATATTCCCACGACCGGCCACGCTCTGGCCGTGGCGGCCAAGTCCATCGATCCGGATCGGGTGGGCGTAAATATCGAAAGCGCGCACGCGATCCTGGCGGGGCTGGATCCGTCGGACGAGATGGGATTTGCGTTATCGTTCGGCAAGCTGTTTACCGTCCATCTGAATGATCAGAACGGTTTGAAGTTCGATCAGGACAAATCGTTCGGGTCGGTGGATTTGCGGAGGGCGTTCAATCAGGTTCGGATTCTCGACGCGTATGATTTCGGCCGCAAGGGCGAATTTGTTGGACTGGATGTCAAGGCCATGCGAAGCCAGAAACAGCCCTCAGCCACGCAGCACCTGTCCAACAGCCGTACGATCTTCCTGCAACTCTTGAAACTGGTTCGAAGTCTTGACCGGCGCCGGGTTGATGCGTTGATCGCCGATCGGGATTATGAGCAGCTTGACCTGCTGATCATCAATCACCTCATGGGCAAGTAACGCAGTCGATTCGCTTTTGCGAAAGGGATATCTATGTCGTATCGACGGATTGTGACGGGAATTGTTTGTTTGTGCATCATGGCGACGATGTCGTGCCGCAAAGCCGCAAAACCCGATCCCGCCCCCACGCCACCCTCGCCGGGAACCGCCGCCGTTCCAGCGGGTGCGAAGGAATCCGAACCCGCCAAGCCCACCCGTTTAGCGGATGGAATGATGGCACCGGATTTTGTTCTGAAGTCCCTGAATGGCCCCAATATATCCCTGGCCCAGCACAAGGGCAAGGTGATCCTCCTGGACTTCTGGGCCGCATGGTGCCCCCCCTGCCGGGAATCGATTCCGCTGATTGATAAACTCCAGGAGGTATTCGCCGGCAAGGATTTGGCGATCTTATGCATCTGTACGGCGTCCAAACAGGAAGAACTGGAGGCGTATCTCAAGGAGCAACCGGATTTGAATCTGACCCTTCTTGTCGATCCGGCGGAAAAAGAAAAGTCGGTGGGTTTTACACAGTATCTGATTTCCGGATTCCCTACGTATTTCCTCATCGGCAAGGATGGAAGGATCGTTCGGTCGTTTATGGGATTTTCCGACGATAACAATCTGGATACACTGAAAATTCAGATTCTCCAGCAACTGGGGAAAGAATAATATCGATTCGGCCCCCCTCTTGCCTCTATCGATTGGCAGAGCCGCCGGATTCGAAGGGAAGCGGATCCGGTGGATCTGTTTGATGAATGAAACGCATTCGGCGCGGATGATCGATGGCGAAAAATGAAATCACATTTCTGTATGAAGACGATAACCTGTTGGTGATCCACAAACCATCAGGGATATCCGTTACTTCCGATCGAAGCGGACAGGAAGACCTGCTGCAACGGCTGAGCCGACAGAAGGAACGGCCGGAAAAGCTGCGACTGATTCATCGGCTGGACAAGGATACCTCCGGCGTCATGCTTCTGGCACGCAATATCGAAACGCAGCGGCAGTGCACGCAATGGCTGGAACAGCGGCTGGTTCGCAAGACGTACATCGCTCTCGTAACCGGATATGTGGATCCTCCTTCGGGAGAAATTGTCGCCCCTCTCGGACGGCTCACGCATGATTCGCAACGGATGTGCGTGGACGAACGAAAAGGCAAGGCCGCCGAAACGCACTATGAACTGATCGCGGATTTTGGCGGAATCGCTTTGGTCATCGCCCGGCCGATAACCGGCCGTACGCACCAGATTCGCGTCCACTTCGCCTATCACGGATTTCCCCTGGCATACGATCCCCTGTATGGATCCACCCGGCCGATCCTGCTGTCGGATTTCAAACTCGGTTATGTCCTGAAAGGCAACCGGAAAAACCGGGGTGAGGAAAAACGGGAATCGCCGCTGATCGAGCGACTGACCCTCCATGCCTATCAGATTGATTTCCCTTCGGAGTGCGGATATCCTTCGCCTCTGAACGCGCCGCTTGATAAAAAATTTTCCGCCGCGATCAAAATGCTCACCAAACACAATCGCCGGGGCAAAGACGCCCTGGTCCGCCCGGAAATCGTCGAGCAAATTCTTTTGGCCAAGCCGATTTAACTTGTGTCGGTTTTCAATTCGAATGGGCCTCACGCGAAGCCGCCAAAACGCGACGATATCAATCGATTTGATGCGATTTACAGGATTCGCTCGATTTCAAAACAATCCGCAAAAGAGGGACAATTCCGCAAATATCGGTCTGGATTGCTTGACAATTCGAAATAAATCGGGTAGAATAAGGGTTTGATGATCCAATTTCGGATGAGGCAATGAGAGAATGATCTGAGGTTGACAAACTCGGTTTGGAGGTTTTATGAGGGCGAAAACGAATTGGGGTATTCGAGGTATTCAATTTTTCATTCTTGCAGTGTTGGTCTTCACGGGGGTGGCGGTTGCGGGAACCTATTCCGGTGGGTCAGGAACGTTAGAAGATCCATATCAAATAGGTTCTGTTGCCGACTGGCAGGAGTTGATGAATGAGCAAAATGATTGGGATAAACACTATATACTGACTCACGACCTCGAATTCAGTGGAGTAGCTCTAACCCCAATTGGAAACAGGGATTCGAGTTTTTCTGGTTCCATTGATGGAAAAGGAAATATACTCCGAAATCACTGCTGTCCGGTTGTTGAATTTTGATTTTCTTATAACTTCATTAATTAC
>CAYLSB010000086.1:0-20252 GCA_964386005.1 uncultured Pirellulales bacterium
TGATGGGGTTGAGGGTCTGACCCCTTTTATGACAGAGGACACACAACCGTCCCGCCTTGTGTAGGGGCACACGGCGTGTGCCCTCAGGTGCAAAAGCAGGTGTCGAACTCTTTAAATCGCTTCGAGGGTTTGACACCTTTGTTTCGATCAGAGGTCGGATGGAAGACACCGAGCGGTTACTCAGCGATGCGATCGGAAGTCGGGTGGCAGCCACCGAACGAAGTGAGGTGGATGAAGATGGATATTTCATGGATTCGCCCCTGCGAATTGGACCTACTGTATATTTATCAAATGCCAATTCTCTTTCATAGCGGTATCCCGATGATGACTTCCATCTGGTTTTCGACAGGTGAACGGGGATTATTCCTTTGATTTCATAATGTACACGGCGCCGGAGCGCGGGGGCATGGCTTCAATGACGAATTCGCCTTCGAAGACGCCCAGGTCTTTGTCCGTCCAGTAGTCGATTGCGCGACAGGGGGCTTCAAGTTTAAGAAATCGCCGCTGCGGCTGGTCGGACCAGTTGAGAAAGACGGCCGCGGTTTCGTCGCCTTGGCGTGAAAGGCCCACACGGAACTGCGCATCGATGAACTCCGCCGCATTTCCATCATTAGAGACCGCTTTATGCAGGAAACACCATTGCGTATCGTCGTACTGGGTGACATCGTCACCCGACAGCACCATGCCGCCGGTGGCGAAGGTCGCGGTACGATGAAAGCTCTTTTCGTTTTCCGATTGCTTTCCAGTCAGCAGCAGGCAATCAGGATCGTTCCACCAGAGACGATTGTTCTGCCAGTTGCGCGAGAGGTTTTCGCGCGCGATTCTTGTGAAGCTGTTCCAGTCACGGCCGATATCCATCGACGACCGCGAGCCCTGGATCTCGCCGATCGACGGCCACATCGGGTGATTGCATCCGAGAAGAAATGATTCTCCCGCGCCGCGGCGGATGGCGGCCATACCTTGCCGATACGCTTCGACGCTGCTTGCGGCAGGATCGTGGCGATGGCCGAAAGGCATTGCGCCCCAGACATTGGCGTCCATCTTGAAGTAGGTGCAGCCCCACTGTTCATGCATGGTACGAAACACGTTTTCGAGAAACCTCTGCGCCTCGGGATGTGTCCCGTCGAGCATATACCAGGGTCCCAAACGCCAGCCGCCGAAGGTGACGGTGTCGGAGCGAAGGGGTTTGCCTCCGTCATCGTTAACGAACCAGTCGGGGTGTTCGGTGAAGAGTTTTGATTGCGGGCTGGCGACAAAGGGCGCCACCCAGATCGCCGGTTCGAATCCGGCATCGCGAATCTTACGGATGACATCCTTGATCGAGCCGCCAAATTGTTTCTTTGGTTCGAGCCAGTCGCCCATCCACGGCTGGTAGCCGTCGTCGATCTGGATGAAGCGGACCTGAGGAAGTTTGTGCTTAAATGATTCCAGATTACCGAGAATCTGCTCGGCCGTTACCGACGGGCCGAAACAATACCACGAGCACCAGCCCGTCGGCAGCTTGGGCCAGGGCAAGCGCGGGTGATTGGCGACAAGCTGGTCGGCGGTCTGTTTAAGCAGGTTCGCCAGGTCCGGGCCGGTGAAGACCGCGAAATCTTCCAGGTCCCATGCGGCGCCGGGCGCCAGCTCGAGATCTTCGGTCGGAATGGATACGATAATCCGCTCGGCGTTGACATAAAACCGGCCGACAAACCTCCGGCACGAAGTGAACGCAAGAACGGCGGCATTCTTTCCCGGCGGGGCGACCCACATTATGCCATAGACGGTCCGAAAGCCCTTGGGCTCGGCCAGCTTATAATGCCCGCGATCGGTCAGGCCGTCGAGGTCGATGGGTTTGCCGAGAGTGCCGGCCGTCTGGCTGAGCATGGTGAAACCCTCGCCGTAAAACGGCGTGTCAGCAGTAAGTCCATGTGCAAAATCATACAGCACAACCTCGCGGATCCGTTGGGCTTTATCGCTGTGATTCGTGAGACGGGCATGGTCGGTTGTTCCGTCGCGTCTGATCTCCAATCGAACGGTGGCAAGTGCCTGGCCGTCAATGCCGATCACCTGCGATCCGGATTGTTCCATCACCTTGAGCAGTTCTCCTTGCTGTGCCGGCTTGGCCGAAAGGGCGGTTGATGTCGATTCGGTCAGGCCGATCTTGTTCTTGCGGGCTTGGTCCCAGTCGCCGACGAATCGCCACCAGTTGGTGAGCGCCCGACCTTGATACGACAGGCCATGATCGGCGCCGGGGATATTTTGCATCCAATAGATTTTCCACTTGAGGTCATTCCACTGCCAGCGGTCGGCATTGAGTTTGATTGTCTTGCCGACGCCATCCGGCCGCCAGTCTTCGATATCCGTCTCGACAATCCGCGGATTGGCCCAATCGTAATCCTTTTCGCTGTTGGGAGCGTAATGTGTCCAGCCGCAGCGATAGACCTTTCGGCCGTCAGGCATGGTCACGGGAATCATTTTGTGCGAAACATCACTGCCGACAAACTTTCCCCAGAACAGAAGATTCGGCCATTGATCAGGCGGAGTACGATCCCGGCCGTCAATCTCATTGAAGAGGGCCTCGAACTGGTGGAGATGATCCTCGACGGCCTCACCGGTATCGCGCTGGTAGTTGTAGTGATAGACGGTATAAGTGCGATCCAGAACCGGCAAATCTTTCTCGTCGCGATTGGAGTTGCTGGTGTCGCCGAAAGGGCTGGACATGTTCGATTCCCACAGGCCGACGACCCCGCCATGATAGCCGAAGATCCAGATCTCCTTAACGCCTTTTTCTTGGACCCAGGTCCGCCCGTCAATCCGCGCGAAGATGGCATTGTAGTCGGTCATCGGTGCCGATTCCCCCGGCCGCTTCGGACATACGGGTAGCGGTTCGAGAAATTCGAGCGTCCCTATGACTTTGTAACGCAAGCTCGGCTTTGCGCCGGGATTCTTGTAGCCGTGATAGCGGCTGCCCTCTTCGAGTGCGGCAATCGTTTCGCGCTGGATTCGTTCGACTTTGGTCCGCGTTTCGGCAAGCGAATCGCCCCAGTCGCCGGTGACGCGGACATCGATCTTGTCGCCGGCGACGGGGAAGTACTTGACGACCACGACGGGAATCTCAATCGGCCAGAAAAGCCCATCGGCCGATTTGACCGCCTCCGATTGCGCCATTGAAACGTTTACGCATATAACCAGAGTCACTATGACACGAATCATCTGTTTGTCGAGTCGCATATATTCTCCTTACGAAGTTAATGGAGGATATACACTACATCCGATGAAGATGGCTTTCAAGGATGCGATGAATTTTTGATCGCGAGTTATTGTATCGTTTCTTAATCGATGATAGACTTGATTCGTTCGAAATCCTATCCGAAACCCGTCGAGAAGGGACAAACGATGACTGCCGAAACCGGATTGAAATGGGTGTTGCGGTTTATTGCGTTGTTCAGTTGTCTGGCTCTGGTCGGGATTGTGATACCGCCGGCTTACCTGGCCTGGTTTGTGAACAAGGCCCAGCCCGGAACTCCCAACGGGATTTTGACCAACTACCTGTTTCGCATCCTGTGCCTGATGTACGCATGGGCGGGACTGCACTGCTGGATCTATTCCACGGATGTGAAACGCTACATCGTCCTGATCTGGATTCTTGGTGTTGGCAGCATGTTGTTTGCTTTAATGGCGATCGGATGGTTGTTCCTGTACGTCGCTCCGGCTGAGAGAAACTGGTTTTTCTGGGTTGTGTTTATCGATATGGCGGAAGGATTTCTTCAGGCCGTCCCGCTGGTGTTCTTTCTTCTTCGACTTCAGCGTATTCGGCCGACCGTTTCTCATTGATGTCCATCGATCTTGGGTACAACGTTTCTCATGACCGATCTTTGATGCGAAGAGCTTAAAAAATCTCCGCGATCATCGCTTGTTATTTTCCGACGGTCGGAGATAATGACCGCTGGTTTCATCGAACAAAGAATCCGCAGCGTTTGTTTCAGGGAGATGGTATGAAACGATGGTTGGTAGCAGCGACTCTGACAGTCCTGTCAGCTCAAGCGGCCTGTGCAGTCGAAATCATTTTCCCCGCTGATTTGCAGGCCGTTATTGATATCCGAAAGGAATTCGGCGCAAAAGGCGACGGCATTGCCGACGACACAGCCGCGATCCAATCGGCCATCGAGCAATCCCGCGGCGGCGAGCGGAGCCGTTTCATTTACCTGCCCAACGGCATCTATAAGATCACGCGGACGATTATCTTTAAGCCCCCCGGCGACGGAAAAGAAGGTTCGATGGTCGGTCCGTGGATATATGGCCAGGACCGGGACAAAACGATCCTTCGGTTGGTCGATCATGCCGAGGGATTCACTGATCCGGCCGAGCCGTTGGAAATGATCCGCGGTGTGTCGCGACCGGACGGGGCGAGGATGAACGCGGATTTCTTCGACCGGACGGTGGTAAACCTGACGATTGACACAGGCAACAATCCCGGAGCCGTCGGGATCAAATTCTACAGTAACAATACCGGCCTGATGAAGGATGTCCTCATCCGCGGCAACGGCGTTTGCGGCCTGGACCTGGGCTTCAACGACCAGAACGGACCGCTGCTGATCCAGGATGTGGATATCGACGGATTTGCCACGGGAATTCAAACCGGCCATATTCTCAACAGCCAGACGCTGTCCCGTGTGAAGGTTCGGGGGGCTTCCAAGGTCGGTCTGTTGCATCGTGGTCAGGTTCTGGCCGTCGAGGGGCTCGACATCGTCAGTTGTCCTCTCCCTGTGGATACGGATGGCATTCTGGCGATGGTCGATTGCCGGCTGGAGGGTTCCGGCGGACAGACAGGCAAGGCGATTACGATCCAGGAAGCGGATTCGGTCGTCTATGCCGCACGATTGACGATGGGATTCGGTTCCGGGGTTGCCAATGTGGCATCCGGGAAGACCGAGACCGGGGCGATCATCCGCGAATTTTATTCGCCGGACCCGGTGGCGCTGGGCGACAAAATGTCAAAGTCGGGGCTGATGATGCCGCCGCAGCGTGAGCCCCCGGTTTCGTGGCCGAAGCGGGCTCAGGATTGGGTTTGCGCCAACGACTTCGGCGCCACGGATGGTGACGACAAGGATGACGCACAGGCAATCCAGGCAGCCGTCGATGAGGCCGCTCGGCGCGGCGCATCGTGCGTCTATCTCCGAGGCGGGCGGCGCGGCGATCCGAACTGGTATCTGATGAAACGCGACGTGATGATTCACGGCAGCGTGAATCGCGTTATGGGATTCGGATTTGTGCGGATTCTCGGGGGCTCCAGCCGCGATGCAACCTATCCCGAGAACCTCGCCAGGTTCATCGTGGCCGATGATCCGGCCGGTCCACAGACGGTGATCTTTCAGCACTTACAGGTTTTTGCGCCCGATCCGAGTTTTGGCATTGAGGTGAAAAGTTCCAAACGGATTGTCGTCTGCCAGACCACGGGCGGGACCATCATGGCGCGGCCCGATAGCACGGTGTTCATTACAAACTGTGTCGGTCATTGCTATCAGGAAAAAGGATCCGCTGTCTGGGCGAGACAGTGGAACACCGAACGAGGCCCCGAGGCCATCAAGGTCAATACGCGAAATCGAGGCGGTCAATTATGGATTCTGGGCATGAAGACCGAGGCAACCAGCACAAAAGTGGAAACCATCGATGCGGGACGCACGGAGATTCTCGGCGTGCACAACTACAACAACGAAGGCGTCAGTGATGACACGCCCTATTTCCGTGTGGTTAATGCCACGATGTCGGTCGCGGGCTATCGCGAAATCAACTTTGGCGGTTCCTGGTGGAAAACGACGGTCCATGCGATGTTGAATGGCAAAGAATACCGCCAGCCGCCGAAGGAATGGCAAAACTGGTCCCTGCTGCGGGCTGGTGAATAATTCAACCAATTTCAGGTATATGAAATTATTCATAAGGAGATGGACATGAAAACATCTACCACCCGTCGGGATTTTCTGAAAAGCGCGGGAATTCTGGCTACTACTGCGGCGGCGGCACGGATGGCGCCGACGGTTTATGCGGCTTCCGACAGCACGATCCAACTTGCGCTGATCGGTTGCGGGGGTCGCGGCAGCGGCGCCGTGGGCGACGCGATTGCGGCCTCTGAAGGTCAGATTGCTCCCGGACCGGTTCAACTCATCGCCATGGCCGACCTTTTCGCCGACCGGGTAAACGGCAGTCACAAAAATCTCTCCGAGGCCTTCGGCGACAAGATCAATGTTCCGAAAGACCGACAGTATGTCGGCTGGGATGCCTACAAGAAGGCCATCGACTGCCTTAAGCCCGGGGATATTGCGCTGCTGACCACGCACGCCGTGTTTCGCCCGATGCATTTTGAGTACGCCGTCGCCAAGGGCGTCAATGTCTTCATGGAAAAATCCTTCGCGGTTGATTCACCGGCCGTGCGGCGGATGATGAAGGCGGCCAAGGAAGCTGACAAGAAAAATCTCAAGGTCTCCGTCGGCTTCATGTGGCGACACTCCAAGGCCCGCCAGGAAGTCATCAAGCGCATCCACGAAGGCGCCATCGGCGATGTCAACCTGCTGCGGATCTATCGCGTCCACGGGCCGAACCACTGCCCGAAGAAACCGGCCAATGCCAATGAGATCGAATTCCAGATTCGCCATGCCACGTGTTTTTCCTGGGCATCGTCGGGATTCCTGATCGACTGGCACTGCCATAATATCGATGTCGCCTGCTGGGCCAAGGGCGCATGGCCGGTAACGGCGCAGGGGTTTGGCGGCCGTACCCATCCGGCTTCGGGTGAGCAGTTCGATCACTACACGGTCGAATTCACTTTCGACGACGGAACAAAGCTGATGGAGTTTGCGCGTCACATGCCCGGCTGCTGGGAAACCTATTCGGACATCGCCCACGGTTCCAGGGGCTCGGCCATGATCATGACCGATCTGGGCGACGCCAAACCGAAGATATACAAGAACCACAACATGGTTCCGAGCGAACTGGTATGGGATTATGGCAAACCCGATTACAATCCGTATGTCGCCGAGTGGGATGTTTTACTGGATGCCGTACGCAATAACAAGCCGCACAACGAGGCCCATCGCGCCTGCGAATCGCAGATCGCAGGGATCATGGGCCGCGCCGCCGCCAACACCGGCCGGATGATCACCTGGGACCAGGCGATGAACTCCAATTTCCAATATGTCGCCGACATCGACCATTTAACCTTTGATTCCCCGGCACCGATTAAATCTCTCCCCGATGGAACCTACGCCGCGCCCATTCCGGGAGTTACGAAGGAAATCTGAGATTCAAAACCGATACGATACCCCAAAGTTGAAAAATTGATTCATTTTGGATATTTTTCTTGTTCGGCATTAATGAATATGGTAAAGGGATACCTGCGTATTCGTCATGCTCCATAATGTGAGCGGAAAAGTTCGCTCCGTTGTCCGTAAGCTACTGTGAATCCGCTTGTTGGAAATGTGATTGGGGATTGCGTCGCGGATTCACGGCATTTCAGAAGGTCGCCATTGAATCTCCTCTCCGATCGGTATTGAATCGACCTTCATGATTGAATCGATAGGGAAATCCATATGCCATTTGCCGCTATTGGACTTAGCGACCCGCTGGTGCGGGGAATCCTGGCGACCGGATACACGGCGCCGACGGAAATTCAATCCCAGGCGATCCCTGCCGGTCTCGAGGGCAGGGACATCCTCGGTTGTGCCCAGACGGGTACCGGCAAGACGGCCGCATTCGTGCTTCCGATCCTGCATCGTCTCAGCCATCAGCGTCCCCATCCGCCGAAGGGAATCCAGTCGCTGATCCTGGTTCCTACCCGCGAACTGGCCGTACAGGTCGAGCAGGCCATCGTCGAGTATGGTCGGTTTTGTCGCCTGCGGTCGCTGGCGGTCTATGGCGGCGTCAATATCGACAGCCAATTCAAGGCGCTCCGTCGGGGTGTGGAAATCCTGGTCGCTACGCCCGGCCGATTGCTCGACCACATCCAGCGAGGAACGGTTCGACTCCATCATGTCGAGGTTCTTGTCCTCGATGAGGCCGACCGGATGCTGGATATGGGATTTATCCACGATGTTCGCAAGATCGTGGGTTTCCTTCCGGAAAAGCGCCAGACGATGCTGTTTTCGGCGACGATGCCGGCAGAGATCAAAGCCCTGGCGGCGAAAATCCAGAAATCGCCGAAGATGATCCAGATCGGCCAGCAGCACAATCCTATCGAGACGATCACCCAGCATATCTATCCGGTGCCGAGAGAACGGAAGATCGACTTGCTAATCCATCTGTTACGGAATCATCCGATGGATTGCGTGCTGGTCTTCTCGCGGACCAAGCACGGGGCCGACCGCATTCATCACCGTCTGGAACGGGCGGGAGTCAACTCGGTCGCCCTGCATTCCGGACGTAACCAGAATCAGCGCCAACGGGCGCTGGATGGATTCAAGAGCGGAAAATATACGGTCATGGTCGCTACGGATATCGCCGCTCGCGGGATCGATGTCGAGGGAATTTCGCATGTGATCAACTTCGACGTTCCGGCCTTCGCCGAAGATTACATCCACCGCATCGGCCGTACCGGACGCGCGACCGCCACCGGCGACGCCGTCACGTTTGTGGGTCCCGATGAAGAAAAATATCTGCAGAAGATCCAGCGATTCATCGGGCGGACATTCAAGCCGGAACGGTGCGAGGATTTCGATTACAAAAAGCCGCAGCCGGCGCCGAGTCATCCCCTACAGAAATCTCAATCGGCTCCTCCGTCGCAAAAAATAGCTAATACAGGTAGAAAAACACACTATTCTCACAAATTTCATTTCAAGAAAACCAAACGCCGACCGTTTTGATTTTGGTCGGCGCCGGATGTTGTCTGAAGGATGATTCGGACCCTGTACGGATTATCTGTATTCCCTGTCCTTGAGAATTCCCGGTTGCGGTTGAGGATACATCCCGGAGGCATCGGCCGCAAGCGGAGCGGGACCGTCGGGAGTGAGCTTATCCACATCGGGCGCAAATTCGTGTTTGCAGTTGAGGATCTCGTCGAAGGTAACGGTATGGCCGACATGGGCGGCCATGCGTCCCATCGATGTGACCAGGCTGGCCTCGGCGCCGCGTTTGACCTCGTTGTAGGGTTTGTCGGCACGGATCGCGTCGATGAGATCGTCCCATTCCAGTTGATAGGGGCTGGGTTCCGGCTGAGGGAATTTCCAGATCACATTTTTATCGTCAAAGTCCTGACCCTTGAACGTACGAACACGGCCGGGCGTATGCGAATTGGTCGAGACGATGGCGCAACCTTTGGCCCCATGGACATAACTTGAAAACGCGCTTTCGCAGCCCTGCATATTGCGGCCGTAATAAAATAATTTGGTGCCGTCGGGGTAGGTATATTCGACGGAATAGTTGTCGAAGTTCTGATCGACGGCCTTGCCGCGGAAATGGCGTCCCCCGGTGGCGTGGGCCTTGACCGGCCAGGCGCCTTTCATCCAGGAACACTCGTCGATCTGGTGGATGTAGTAATCGCTGTACATGCCCCCGCTGGCCCAGAGAAAACTGTGGAATTTCTGGACCTGGAAAAGGTTTTCCGTCATGCCGCTCGGCTTCGGACCGGAGGCCGCCGCGATTCCGCCCATGCGATACGCCCGCATGGAGACGATGTCGCCGATCTCTCCGGAGTCGATGCGGTCTTTGAGTTGCCGGCGACCGCGGCAGTGGCGGATCATCAATCCGACGCCGACCTTGAGATTCTTTTTGACGGATTCCTCGCCGAGTTTGAGCATTCGTACCGTGGTCGGACCATCCACCGTCACCGGCTTTTCCATGAATACGTTGAGTCCCTTTTGGATGGCGTAACTGAAATGGACCCAGCGGAAGGCCGGTGGCGTTGCCAGGATGACGACATCGCCGGGCTTAAGACAATCCATCGCCTGCTTATATCCGTCGAAACCGAGGAACTTACGGTCGTTGGGTACATCCATGGTGTCGGAAAATTCCTCTTTGAGCCCCGCAAAACTTCGGGACATCTTGCCTTCGAATACATCGGACATTGCCACCAGTTTGACGGGGCCTCTCTTGACGGACATCGCCTG
Source organism: uncultured Pirellulales bacterium (assembly GCA_964386005.1). Taxonomy (GTDB): domain Bacteria; phylum Planctomycetota; class Phycisphaerae; order Sedimentisphaerales; family Anaerohalosphaeraceae; genus FEN-1350. The sequence continues at coordinate 10,077 of CAYLSB010000086.1, forward strand.
ACCCGCGGCGCCCGTTCCGCGACCGCCGCAGCCGACAAGGGCGACCTGAATGGTGTCATTCTCGGCGGCATACAGACTCTTTCCCAATCCCGTCGCCAGGGCCGATCCAATCGCGATCCGGCCGGTATGTTTGAGAAATTCGCGACGTGATGTGGTATTGATCATTTGATCACTCATAGCGGGTCTCTCCGTTCCATAAGGTTATTGAAAGACGATATCGTCCCTGACGACAAAATCCCTCGAATTCCTATCTTTTACTACTCGATGTTGCTTATGCAATTATACGGATGGCGCCGTAAACCTCAAGGGAATTGATGCGTGTTGTGCGAAGATTGCCGTTGACAAAGCGGAAAAATCGTGTATCATAGAACTCCGAAAATTCGTGGCATACTGGCAGGAGATTTTTGGAGAATACAGGGTGATTCAGCGAAATACCCAGGATTCTTGTCGGAACCCATTATCGATTCGATCGATAGCGTTTTCGATTCCCTTTGGTTTTGCATCCTCACTTTATTTCTCGCGTCAATTTTTATCCAATACACGCTCCGTCTGCCTTGGCAATGAGTACCGAATTCGCTTTTACGGATCCGGCCAATCCGGCAGTGAACGGCGCTGTGATGAACGATCAAGAACCCTTTACGAACGGAACCGAGTATTTGGAGGGTAACACAATGAAAAAGTTTTTGATGGTAATGATGGGATGTATGTTGGCATCCGGCGGCGGCGTATGGGCCTCATTACAGGACGGCCTGGTCGCCTATTGGCCTGTCGATGATAACCTCATCGATGTAACCGGAAACGGCCATGATGGAACCGCCTACAACGGCGGAGCCGGCCTTACCTATGTCGCCGGAAAAATCGGACAAGCGCTCCGTATTGACGGCCAATACGGGCACGGTGTGGACACGGGAACGTGGAGTCCGAATGTCCATAACGGCGCCTTCTCGATTGCCTGCTGGGCCCGATGGAAGACCGGCGCCGGCGGACAATGGCAGGGCCTGATCGGCAAGGCCGATGCGTGGGGTTCGGCGGATACTCCGACGGAAAACAATATCCGCGAATACTGGTATCTTGAGATCGGCGATGTAACCGGAACCAACGCCTTGTATATGCAATGCCCGGGCAGCGGCGGCGCCTGGCAAACCGGCCAGCTCCTGATCGCCGATCAGTGGAGATATGTCGTCGGCGTATATCACGACGGAATCGCCACCTTGTATGTGGACGGTCTTCAGGCGGCCAGCGGAGGTTTGGTTCTCGACGAGAGAGACTTCAATAATCACCTTGTCTTCGGATGCAAGGAGCACAACGGGGCCAATCCGTTCAGCGGCGACCTGGACGAAATTGCGATCTGGAATCGCGCGCTAACCCCCGAAGAGATTATCCAGTTGTATAACGACGGCGAAGGGAAATCGCTTTCCGGCGAAAAATGGCAGGCGGTCTATGTGGCTCCGGCGGACAAAGCAACCGATATCCCCCTGACCGGGACAAAACTGGAGTGGACCACATCTTCAGAGCCGGCACCGGGTCCGATTATCCGATATGATATTTATTTGAATACAGATTATAACAAAGTATCGGATCCCAATATTGTATTCAGGACCCAAACGGTGGGCCCGTCGGTTTTCGAATTCAACACAGGAGCTTTGAGTGACAACACAACCTACTATTGGCGGATTGATACGATCTGCGATGATGTTAATATCGCCTACGGTCAGGTCAGCAGTTTCACCAGCATGGTGATGACGCCGATCATCACGCAACAGCCGCAGAATGTATCGGTGGGACCCAACGGATGGCCGGTATCCTTTACGGTGATCGCGACGACGAACGACGGAGCGATATCCTACAAATGGTTTAAGAAAGGCAATGCCACCGTTCTTTCAACGGCGGATACTCTATCCTTCGCGGGGGTGGACGGTACGCAGGGTTCGTATTATTGTGAATTGACCAATGCCTATACGACATCGCCGGTGGTTTCCGACGCGGCGGATCTGACGATTGTCCGTCCGGCTCCGGCCGGATTGGCCGGCGGCATGGTGGGTTATTGGCCGTTGAATGGATCCGGGGTCGATGCATCGGGCAACGGCCGTCATGGAGTCGTCAACGGGAACACGTCCTTTATCACCGGTAAGATCGGTCCGGCCGCTGCGCTCGACGGTCAGGGTGACTTTGTGGAAATCGCCGATACGGCCGCGCTGGATCTGACCGACGCGATCACCGTTGCCACCTGGGCCAAGGTCCGTAACGCCTGGCGATACAGTTGGCAGTCCATCGTCTGCAAGGGCGAGAATTCCTGGCGTTTGCAGAGAGATGGAACCAATGCGGGTGTCGAGTGGGCTCTGGGATATTGGGAGACATACGGCGGTTCCTTTGGGCCGACGCGGATCGACGACGGCCGGTGGCACCTGATTATTGGCACGACGGACGGAACGACCGAGAAACTTTTTGTGGACGGCGTTCTCGATGCACAGCATACCCGTACCGGTACTCCGGCGGTTCAGACGAACGATTTTGGAATCCGTATCGGATCAAATGCGGAAAATACCGCGCGGGATTTTGATGGTTGGCTGGACGAGACTGTCGTCTGGAATCGTGCGTTGTCCCAGACCGAAATCACTTCACTGTATAATGGAGGTCAGGGAGTCACCTTATTGCAGAATTCGTGGACGGTGAGCGGACCGGATCCGGATGGAAGCGTATGGGTTGATCCGCAGGTGAATCTGACCTTGAAGTGGCAGCTTGGCCTGTTCCCGCCGTATAACGCGGATTATCAGGTTTATTTCGGAGAAGCAGGCGGCGCTTTGGCTTTCAAGGGAACCACCAAAGCCGCGGAGTTTATCATCAACGAAGCCGATATGAATTATGATCGTCGATACGAATGGAGAGTTGACGTTACCTTTGAAGGACGAACCGAACAAGGTCCGGTCTGGAGTTTTGAGACGACCAAGCTCAAACCCGTGATCAGGTCCAATCCGACGACGATCGTCGTTCCGGAAGAAGGTACGGCGACGTTTATATTTGATGTTGAATCTCCGTCTGAAGTTACCTACGTCTGGTTCAAGCAGGAAGGTAATGTGCAGGTCGGAACGGGCAATCCGTTGGTGTTGACCCATGTGGAGTATGCCGATGAGGGTTGGTACTATTGCGAGGCGACCAATGCTTCGGGAACCACCACATCGGCGCCGGCATCGCTGATGCTGGAACAATTGTTAGCGCACTGGATGCTGGATGAAACCATTGCGGCCGGCGATATCAATGCGGTTGTCAAAGACGCCACGGCCAATCATCACGACGGTACCGAAACCGGCGAGGTTCAAAGCACGGCCGGAATAATCAACGGCGCGATGGCCTTTGATGGCAACGGCGACCGAATTACCGTCGGTACCTGGAATCCGAACGAGCGCAGCCCGGAACTGACAATCTCCCTATGGGCCAAATGGGCCGGCCTGAATGGCCAGTATCAGGGCCTGATCGCCAAACGCGATTCCTGGGGCGCCAATTCGATGATGTGGCAGATCGAACTGAATGTGGATTCGGGCGGTTTGAGTTTCGCCCGCGAAGGGAGTTATCCTCCGGGAGTCGGAGCTCTTCCGATCGGCGAATGGGCTTTTGTGGCCGTTACATTCGATGGGGCCAACGCCACGATCTATCGTGACGGCGTCGCAGTGGCTTCGGGCGCCTTCAGCTTGGGCGCCAAGACCGATGCCGGAATCACCATTGGATCCGGTGAACCCACGGGCGGCAATCCGTTTAACGGCGCTCTGGACGACGTGCGGATCTACAACTATGCGATGGATGCCGTCGATGTGGCCTACCTGTATTATGTAACGAGTCAGGAGAAGGTTTGCATTCAGCCGGTACCCAACGATCTGGATAATGATTGCCGTGTCGGCCTGAACGATTTTGCGTTGATTGCGGCCGAATGGCTCCGATGCAACCTGGCCCCGCAATCGGCCTGTAAGTAACCCTAACCGATCTGAAACAGATAGACGGAGGATCATAACATGAAAAAAATAGCGACAATCATTTCGATTCTTTGCCTGGGACTGATGGCTTGTCCATTGGCCTTCGCGGCCGTCAATGACGGTCTGGTTGCCTACTGGCCCGTCGAGGGCAATCTGATCGATGAATCCGGCAACGAACACAACGGGACCGGCCTCAACGGCGGCGCGGGGATCACCTATGAACAGGGAAAACTTGGGCAGTGCGTCACCTTTGACGGGCAATGGGGCCACGGAGTGGATACGGGCACATGGAGTCCGAATGTTCATAATGGCCCGTTTTCCGTCGCCTGTTGGGCCCGTTGGCGGACCGGCGGCGCCTCCCAGTGGCAGGGATTGGTCGGGAAACGGGATCAGTGGAATAACACGGCCGATACACCGACGGAAAATAACCGGCGGGGATACTGGTACCTCGAATTCAGCCATGATAATGCCACGCCCCAGACAGCCCAGAACCTGTATTTCCAAAGTCCCCAGGATGGTCCATGGCAGAATGCCAAGAAGCTGATCTCCGGTCAATGGCAATTCGTTGTCGGCACGTTTCAAAACGGCAATGCCATCCTGTATCTGGACGGACAACAGATTGCCTCCGGCGGTATGAACTTGGACGAGCGCGATTTCAACAATCATCTGGTTTTCGGCTGCGTCGGCTTTGACGGCGCCAGCAATATCGAAAATCCGTTCAGCGGCTCGCTGGATGAAATCGCCATCTGGAATCGGGCGTTATCCGCCGCGGAAGTTGCCGAGTTGTATAACAACGGCGAAGGCATGATTCTCGGCGGCAACCAATGGAAAGCGACCGAACCTGTTCCCGCCGACGGAGCCATTGGGATTCCGGTGGATGCGGATCTGGCCCTTCAATGGAGTCCTCCGGCCGAAACGCCGCCCCAGCCGATCACCATGTACGATATCTACTTCGGCACGGACAAGGAGGCGGTCAAGGACCCGAATTTGTTGAATCCACTAAGACTTGGAACCGTCACGTTGCCGGGAGATCTGAAGTGGATGATTCCCTCGGCTCAACTGCAGCGTGACATGACCTATTACTGGCGCGTGGATGCGCTGATTGACCGCAACGAACCCAATATCGCATTCGGCAAGGTCTGGAGCTTCGAGACCCAAAAAAGTATTCCGGTCGTGCTCACTCAGCCGGTCGATCAGCTCGTGGAAGAAAACGCCTCCGCATCGTTTACGGTGACGATCGAATCGCCGATCCCCTATACGGTCAACTGGTATCGTGTCGGCGATAATGCTCCGATGGGCTCGGGCGAGACTCTGACGATTCCGGCGGTCGATAAGACCAATTGGGGTGACAAGTATTACTGTATCCCCACTAACGCCAATGGAGTCGGGGGGGCATCGAATGCGGCCGGTGCGTACTTCAAAACCCTGGTGGCACACTACAAGTGCGATGAAGATGTCTCGATCAACAAGCTTGTGGCCGATTCGTCCGGCCTCAAGAACAAACATGATGCGACCGCCATGTCCACGACCGCCAGCGCCGCCGGCCTCTATGCCGGAGCGCTCAGCTTCAATGGAACCTCCGATTGGGTCAATTGCGGCACATGGAATCCGACCGAAGTCACCGGCCAGATGACCGTGTCTTTCTGGTCCAAGTGGGGCGGTTCCAACACGAGCTGGCAGGGATTTATCGGCAAACGCGATGACTGGGGCGCTGCCAATATGATGTGGTCCCTCACATGCCATGCGCAGAATGAGGGCCGAATCGGGATCGAAAGCGATGGCGCTTGGCCGTGGTTCGGTCCAACGGAGGTCAGGGTGTTGCCGGTGGATCAATGGTCGCATGTCGCCGTTACCTTCAATGGTTCTGCGGCTGAATTGTTTATCAACGGCCACCGCGTCGCCGATCCGCAGCCGTTTACGATGAACGGCAAGACCGATTCGGCCGTGGTCTTCGGCGCCACCGGATTTGGCGGGGATGATCCCTACAAGGGACTCCTCGACGATGTTCGGTTCTACAACTATGTCCTGACTCCGCTGGAGATCGGAGAGATGGCGGCCGCCGGCCTGGGTCGCCCGGTCTGTCCGGTTTATCATCCGTATGATTACGATCAGGATTGTTATGTCGATCTGGAAGACTTTGTCCACTTCATGTCGAACTGGACGGAATGTAACGTGGTTCCCGATTGTCGGTGAGGTGATTTCTTTTCACCAACGTCAAGAGGATTCGTCGGACAAACCGGCGAATCCTCTTTTCTTGCAGCTTGTTTAGAATTTTCATTTGTCGGAAATCCGGAAGTGGCATTCCCGCGTTATTCGGATTTCATCCGGCCTTGATCGATGCGGCGAAATCCTCGACATACTTGACGCAGGCGGCGACATCCTGTTCCAGTTGCGGAGACAGGTGTTCGTATTCGACCGTCATTACGCCCTTCCATTTCCAGTCGTAGATTTGCTTCAGGATCGCCGCATAATTGGCCTTGCCTGTTCCCAGCGGAACATCGCGACTGTCGCGCTTTCCGGAGACTTCGGCGTCCTTGAGATGGACGACAAGGATTCGCTTTTCGTATTTCCTGAGACTGTCCAGCGTATTCAGGCCGGTCCGTACCCAGTGGCCGGTATCCGGACAGCCGCCGATTCGCGGGCCGCGCTTTTCGACGGCCTTGACGAAGACATCGGGATTCCAGTAGGCCGATCCCGAACCTTCGGGGTGGTTGTGGATGGCCAGATTGATCTTGTATTCTTCGCAGAGCTTGTCGATATCCGCCAGGGCCTCGATCGGCGGTTCGGCCACGATGGTCTCGACGCCCATCTCCTTGGCGAAATCGAAGACGCCGCGATATTTCGCCTTGTCGGCTTCGAGCGGACCATAGTACGTCGGCATTTTGATGCCCAGATCATCCATTCGCTTTTTCATCTCCTTGCGATTTTCGTCGGAGAGGGATTCTCCGCTCTTAAGATCGGGTTTTTCCTTGCTCAGCGGCAGAAAGAAGGCCGGTTCGACATTTTGAACGCCCATCCGGGCCATGACATCCAGCATCTCATAAAAGCTGCGGTCGCGGAAGGTATATTGTTGTACAGAGATTCGCCATCCGATTTTTTCCGCGTTGGGAGTGCTCAGTTTGATTCGAGCGCCCGGTTTTCGGGCGGGTCGTTCCCCTCGAGGCCTTCGGGCCGGCCGGGTCGCGGGTGTTTCGGCGGTTCCCTGGGCATGTACCAGCGTGGTCAACGCGATGGCCGCCGCGGTTCCCGATGCGGCCGCGATTCGCACAAACTCCCGACGATTCAATGAATTTGACATTTGTGTTTCCTCCAACAGAGTGGACGATTGAAATCATGTTCTTGTCTGAGAACGATTACCGGCGTATATTCTACGACTGTGAAAGATAGGATTCAAGGATAACCTTCGTAGAAAAACAGGGGCCACCATGATGAACGAACAAAACACCAATCAACCGATTCGATGTCAGCGATCCCTTTTCCATTCGTCGCTTATTGTGATCGTGGCATTTCACATTTCCGTCTTCGCCGAATCCCCATCGAAGGAATTTCCCGATGGAACGGTTATCAAGAATGTTGTGAAGGACGTTCCTTCCGGGTTCAATCTCCTGTCCGATTCCGGCTGGCGGCCGTGGCAGAAGGGCTTCGAGCGGCAGGGCAAAGAATGGATTTGCGACAACGGCGACGATTCCAATGTCCAGCGCGGCGTTTCTCAGACGGTAACGTTGAATCAGAAAACGCCGGAACCCATCGTCGCCGCCGCATGGAGCCGGGCCGAAAATATCGGCGGCTCGCGCGACAGCGATTATTCGCTCTATCTGGATCTGGTCTATTCCGACGATACCCCGTTATGGGGGCAGATCGATTCGTTCCGTGTGGGAACGCATGACTGGCAGCAGGCCAGGGTGGTCGTATTTCCCGAAAAGCCCGTCAAGACCGTTTCGTTTCACATGCTTCTCCGACGTCACACCGGCAAGGCATGGTTTCGGGATCCTTCGTTGAGCATCATCCAATCTGAAAACGGCGCCGCTCTGTTCGACGGCATTCCCGTATCGGTTGTATCGTTCGACCGACAAGGTTTTCAAATCCGCGATGTCGCCGCCAATTCGGATTTTGTCGCTATCCGTCAGCAGGCCCTTGGAGTGGCGCTTTCTGCGAGGGAGCAAACCGTCGGCGATGCGACATTCTTTGACCTGACTCTGGAGGATACTACCCATCGAGATCGTGCCATCACCTTTCTCTATACGGTTCAGGTTCCCAGCGATGATTGTCTGTGGCTTGCAGATCCAAGACGAAGCGAGAAGGTGCAGAAAAGCCGAGAATATATCACGGCCGGACATTTCCGGGCGGGCGTCAATGGTCGGCTCTCGCGTTATCCTTTTGCCGCGGTTTCTTGGAACGATAAAGGATATGCTCTGGGAATCGATATGGCATATCCGGCCTTTTATCGAGTTGGCTACCATACCGATACACAGGAGTTATTTCTTGCGTACGATCTGGGATTCACGCCCGAACAACCCCGGGCAAAGCTGCGGTTATGCCGATTCAACTTCAATCCTCGATGGGAGTTCCGTGGGGCGCTGCAGAAATACTATGAACTGTTCCCCGAAGCGTTTGAATGTCGAATCCCTGAACAGGGACTCTGGATGCCGTTTGCCAGGATCAGCGACGTGAAGGGCTGGCAGGATTTTGGTTTTCGTTTCAAGGAGGGAACCGACGAAACCGCATGGGATGATCAGAATAACATTCTCACATTCCGTTACACCGAGCCCCTGACGTGGTGGATGTCGATGCCTTCCAACATGCCCCGTACAATCGAGGCGGCCATATCCGAGGCCCGGCGTCTGGCGGATACCGGCAACACGGCCGCGAAGGCATTGCTGTCAAGCGGATATCACGATGATCAGGGGAGGTTTGCGGCCCGTCTTCTGGATACCCCCTGGTGCAACGGCGCCGTGTGGAGTATGAACTCGATGCCCGATATCGTCGGAGACGTGACCGACTTCAAGAACAAATGGAATCCGCAGATTCGCCAATCCCTGTACGGTCCGCAGCGCAAAGCCGATCAGGATGGCGAATACATCGACTCCAGCGAGGGCTATGTCACCGATGAACTGGATTTTCGTCGCGATCATTTTTCCGCGGCGACAACGCCGCTGACCTTCTCGCCGGATGAATTCCGCCCGGCGATATTTCGCGGACTGATCGCGTTTGAATACGTCCGCCGGATTGCGCGCGATGTTCATGCCGACGGAAAGCGGATGATGGCCAACGCGACCCCGGATCGTTTGTGCTGGCTGGCTCCGTCGCTGGATGTTCTCGGCACCGAAACCGACTGGAATCCCGGCAAGACCTGGCGTCCGATGTCGGATAGCGATCTGTTGTATCGCCGTGCAGTCTGTGGAAAGAAACCCTACTGTTTTCTCATGAATACCGTATTTGAGGAGTTTTCGCATGATAAAGTCGAGAAATATATGAAACGCTGTCTGGCCTACGGAATGTTTCCCGGATTCTTCAGCCATAACGCCTCGGAGGGACATTACTTCAAACGGCCGGAACTCTACGAGCGAGACCGCGACCTGTTCAAGAAATACGTTCCGCTCTGCAAACAAGTCGCCGAGGCCGGATGGGAACCCATCACGCGTGCCCGGTCAAACGATCCGTCGGTCTATGTCGAACGTTTTGGGACGCGTTTCCTGACCGTATTCAATGATAGTCCCCAAAAGAAAACGGTTACGATCCGTCTGGATGAACCGAAGTCGGGAACCGCACGCGAGCATGTTTGCCAGGGCCGTGTACGGTGGGAAAACGGCTCGGCATCCTTGATCCTGGAACCCGAGGATGTCGCCGTGATCGAAATCGATTGATTTTTTTAACGCGAATCGATTATAATGGAATCTGCATCGGAAGGATAATCGTTTCGTTTGGATCGAACAGGAATTCCAAGCGGAGGGTGTATCATGTGTCGAAATCTGCGAACGGTTGTTTTGATGGGATTGGTTTTTTTCTTGTCGGGTATTGTGACGGGAAAATGTCCTGAAGGCGATTTCACCGCGGACTGCCGCATCGATCTGTCGGACTTGGCGGAACTGAGCCGTTGGTGGTTATCCGACAATTGCCAGGCGCCCGATTGCACGGCCGACGTAAATGGAGACCTTGCCAATCCTGTTCGGCACTCGATTTGCATGGTTTTGGTGCCCCGAAAAATATTTTG
>CAYLSB010000087.1:0-19928 GCA_964386005.1 uncultured Pirellulales bacterium
ACACCGTCAAAAAATTCATTAAAAATGTACGGAAAGAAGCTTAATTATACAGTTTATTCCTTGGCGGTTTTGTGTGAGGATCATAATCCTGAATACCTTGCTCATCGCGGCAAAAATAGTATGGAGTTCGGACATGGCGCCAATCAGCTTTTTGCTGCGGTAAATGAATCCGTGATGTAGCGAAGATGATCGGACGTCAGAGTCGTAAAATTCTGATGGACTTCGATCAGGTTGTCGGCCGTTTGGATATCCTCCGGATCGGCGCCCTGTGCGATCGCGATACAAGGCATTCCTGCTCGGTGAGCCGCCAGAAAACCCGAAGCGGAATCCTCAAGAACAACGCATCGCCGGCACGCCATACTCAATTGTCGGCAAACCGTCAGAAAGATCTCGGGGTCGGGTTTTCCGATACGAATCAAATCGCGATAGACGATCGCGCGGAAATACTGTCGAATCCGAAGACCATCGAGAACCATATCCACGTTGGCCTTCGGAGAATTCGATGCCGCGGCGCATACGATTCCCGCTTTCTGAAGGCCTCTGAGAAGGTCGGTCAACCCCGCGATCTCCTTCATTACCGGTCGGAAATTCTCGCGATAAATCTCTTCTTTCTCATCGCCCAGACAACGTACATCTTCCTCGCCGGCGGTTTCGCCAAGAAGCAAACGGATATTTCGATCATTACTTCGCGCGTGAATCTTCCGGCGATAGAAGTCTCGTGTAATGGGAAAACCATGTCGCCGACCCAGTTCGATCCATGCGGACTCGTGGTATCGGCCATTATCGACCATCGTGCCATCCACATCAAAAATCACGGCACAGGATTTGGTTTCCGCCGTTTTCGTCATTTCTACCCATTTCAAAAGCCGGACTATATCAATCCGCGGTGAATCCGGCAATCCATTTTTCCTGCAAGAGAATCGTGCACCGGAAATTCCAATTGACCGAATGATCGCTACTTGGTAACGTGAATCCGTATGAGATCAACGCCCACTATCCTTACTTTGCAGGAGGCAACTTATGGCCAACATGTGTTCCCGTCGAACTTTTTTGAAGAAGTCAGCGGCCGGGGCCGCCATGGCGATGACCGCGACCAGTTATTCCCGCATCCTCGGGGCCAACGATCGTATATTGCTGGGACAAATCGGCTGCGGCAGCCGGGGGGTTGGCGCCCATATGGCGGGCATCCGCCCGTTCGACAAGGCCGAGAATGTCGAATTTGCGGCCGTTAGCGACCCGTGGCGGATGGCGCGTGAAAATGCCGCCGCCAAGATCAAGGAATGGTACAACCGCGACGCCAAGATGTTCTCGTCGTATCGCGATGTAGTGGCGCTGAAGGAGGTGGACGCGGTGATGATCGCCTCCTGTGATCACCAGCACACAACGCATCTGAAGGCCGCGGCCGAGGCGGGCAAAGATGCCTACTGTGAAAAGCCGCTGGCCAAGGATATGGAGGGTTTGATCGCCGCGGTCGATGCCGTCAAGAAGGCCAAGACCGTCGTACAGATCGGTACGCAGCTTCGGTCATTACCGAGTTTTACCGGCTGCCGGGAACTCTATAAGACCGGCGTGTTCGGCACCGTCAGCCGGATCGAGCAGTGCCGCAACACCGAACAACCCTACTGGTATAGCTATGTCAAGAATGTCAAGAAAGAGGATGTCGATTGGAATGAATTTTTACTGGGCCTTCCGGATCGGCCGTTTGATCCCATACAGTATTCCGGTTGGTACGGCTATCGCGACTTCAGCGACGGACCCGTGACCGGCTACGGCAGCCATTATATCGACCTGGTGCATTACATCACCGGGGCGACCTTCCCGACGAGTTGCGTATCGCTCGGCGGAACCTTCACTTGGAAAGACGAGCACAAGTTCACCTGCCCCGATCATGCCGAGGCGTTGTGGATTTATCCCGAGGGATTCATGGTTACCTATTCGTCCAATCTCGGCAACGGCGCCGGCAGCACCTTCAAGCTCTTCGGGGATCAGGGCATAATGGACATGGTCTCGTGGACCGAGCCAACCTATTCGGCTGAAGGCGGACCCAGGCGAAAGGGCACGATTCGGGGCGTCAAGCGCGTGCCGGATGTGCCGTGTACGGATCATTTTCTCGATTGGCTGCAATGTCTGCGAACCCGCAAGACACCCAATGCATCCATCGACGCCGGTTATCAACATGCTGTGGCCTGCCTGATGGCGATACAGGCCTTCGACACGGGAAAACGCATGATCTACGATCGCGACAAGAGGCAGATTTTTCCGGGCTGATTCATCCGGATACGGGAGGGCCGTTCTCTGTAGCGGCCGTGAACGTTGGTTTTAACAGGAGAATAGTAATGCATAGATTGTCGCGTCGGGGTTTCGTACGGGATTCAATCGGCCTCGTTGCCGGAGTTTCCCTTTTGTCAAAAACGGTGCAAGCGGCCGAAGACAAGCCCCAATCTCTCTGGCAGATCGGCTGCTATACCCGGCCGTGGGATCAGCATGGGTACTTGGTAGCCCTGGATGCCATCGCCGAAGCGGGTTTCCGTTATGTCGGCCTGATGACGGCCAAGGGTGGCAACGGTCTGGTAATCTCGGTTGCGACAACGGCCAAGGAGGCCGAACAGGTTGGCGCCGAAGCTCGCAAGCGAAAGCTCGAAGTCCTGTCGGTTTATGGCGGTGATATTCCTGTCGGCAAGTCGCTGCAGGCGGGGATCGATGGTCTAAAAAAACTCATCGATAACTGTGCCGCCTGCGGGGCGAAGAACCTGATGATGGGAGGTGTGGGAGACGAGAAACTCTACGAACCGTATTTCGCCGCGATCCGTGCTTGCTGTGACTATGCCGCCGACAAGAAGATCGGCATTAGCATCAAGCCCCACGGGGGGCTTAACGCTACGGGTCCGCAGTGCCGAAAATCCATCGAGCTTGTCGGCCACAAGAACTTCCGGCTCTGGTACGATCCCGGCAACATTTTCTATTATTCCGACTCCAAGCTCAATCCCGTCGACGACGCAGCCACGGTGAATGGTCTGGTGATTGGGATGAGCGTTAAGGATTATCGTCATCCCAAGGAGGTCATGATCACACCGGGAACCGGCCAGGTCGATTTCCCGGCCGTGATGGTACGGCTGATCAAGGGCGGCTTCACCAAAGGCCCGCTGATCGTCGAATGTCTGACCCGCGGAACCCTGCCCGAAATGGCCGCCGAGGCCAAAAAGGCGAGAATTTTCCTTGAAAACATGACGACCAAACTGCCGGCGAAATGAATTGGATAACAAGATCGATCATCAAGGAGGAAAATATGTTGGAATCATGTAATCGGGCAATCGTAAGCTTCTTTTGGGTTCTGTTATTCAACCCACTTGTTCCGACACCTGCCTTCGCTCATTCAATGACCCATCCGTCCGTATTGTTCAATGTCCGCGCAAAATCCGCGCAAATTCCTCCACCACTCGTTTTGGTTCATCCCCCAGAGGATCGCCCCATTCATCCAACGCATCTTGCCCCGCATGATTAACCATCGTATGCATATATCCAGCCGACTCGAGAATCTCATCGTATGCCGACAAGGCCCGCTCCCGAATTTTTTCAGGCGGATCTTCGGATCGCTTCTCCAGTTTTTCCAGCATCACTTCGGTGACGACATCCCGAGGGGGCTTGCCGAGAATCGCCGATTTTATCTCGATTTCCCGGATGGACAATGGTGAAAGAAAAACCGTTAGCACTTCGATATTCCATTTCGACTGTTCAGTAACCCATTGGATCAATAAACGGGCAAGCGGCGGGTGAGCTTCAACAATAATCCGATCATAATGGGTCAGCCGTTCTTCCAGAATCTTCAAATCGATCGCCTGCAACTCGCTGCGAATCGGCGCGACAAGATATCGGCTCCGATCCAAATCTGAAAACCATTCTCGCGGCATGAAATAATAATCGATTCCGTGAATCTCCGGTGCATTTCGGCTTTTTTTGAATCGCGGAGCTCTGGTCGTGCACAGGGTCAATTCCCCGAAGGGCAGTTCGGGGTGATATCGGCGAATCGCCCGGATCAGCGGGCCTTTGCCGACGCAACTGGGTCCGGAAAGAATGATGATCTGCCTGGCCATACCCGCGTAGGAATAATGGATTACGGCTTGATCGCCGCGGATGGATCATACAGGTCGATCAACCAGACGGGCGGGATATTCTGGATAAGGAATGGCAGGACATTGCTCCATCGTCCGCATTTATCGAGAATATCGCTATCGCTGGTTACGACGATTCGATCGGAATCCGCGAGTTGTTTATCGGGACTTTGGGGAAGCTCAACCTTCCATGCCCAGTGATGGGCATCGGATATCTGTTCGAGGATCGCCCGAAGACGGCCGGAGTTGGAAACCGGTCGATCCAGAAGCCACAACACATCGCGAATCTCCATTCCCGCAAAAACAGATCCGATGCGTTCGATGGCCGGAGTCGTCTCCGCGACTCGGCGATATGTACTGTGGATGCTGGCCAGGTCGCGGAGGCATCCATCGCGCCCGCGAAAGATCGGCCCCCCGGCCAGGGCGGATTCGAGCGTAATCAGAATGTTATAACCGTCGATGGAGATGGATTGTCCCTGCAAGTCATAGAAAGAGACGGCTTTGTGCCTGCGCTGGATCCATTGGTCGTCCGAGCAGGAAGACCGCATGACGGCGGATCGCTGGCGAACTGTGAGGTTGAAATGATCTCCGACGAGCTTCAACGATGCGGCCGGGGCGTAATTCCGGGACAGCAGAAGCGAGTAATCGGAAACGGCCGCACGAAGACAAGCAATGGTTTCGGCGGCAAAAACCTTGGAATCGTCGGGGTGAGGTCCCCGATGAGTTCGTTTGTCCGGCATCGTTTATCCTCCCTGCTTACAACGATCAGGCCCGATCATTCCCACTGCGATTCGTTATCGCGGCGGTCGCGGCATCAGGGGTTGAATCGAAGGGGTATTGGGATCGCCCGCCGTTTCGTCCACGGCGAATCCTTTATCCTTGGCTGCTTTCAGGGCATCCCATTCCGGTTTCAACTTATCCATCAGGGCCGGAGATTCCTTTTTGCTCATATCCTCCAGAGAGGCCAGGAGCTTGTTGACTTCGGCTTCCGCATCGGGTCCTTTGAGCTTGCGCCAGTTTTGAAATTGTCTGACGACGCCTTCATAATACAAATCGATATCGATGGCCATCTGGGGCGTATATCCCTGCAGCCCGGTAAACAGTTGCGCGGTCACCGTCTGGGCAAATGTAGGATCCTGTTGAATCAAGGGATCCATAATCTCCTTGGCTTTGGCTGAAGCGGCTTCGACAAGCTCGGCCTTGTTCATCCGCTCGGCCAGTTGACGCTTGCCATACAGAGCCAGCAAGCGTTCCCGGGCGACATCCAGGGCAAATTGCTTGCCCCTGCCGGAGGCCCCACTGGCCAATTGCTCATACGAAGCCGCCGATTGATCGAACCGATCCAGGGCTATTGCGCCCTGATCGGCGATCGATTTTGTAAGGATTGTCGTCATTCCCGTCGCATCGTCCGCCATATCCGGCGGGATGAATTCAGATAGAGACATGATCCTTTGCAGGACCATGGATTGGAATTCCATCGACTCGGTAAGGGTCCGGGCGGTTTCATAATGCAGATTCGCGATCCGCGCCAGAGAATAATTCGCGATTTCCCGTGAACGGGCCGATTGGTAATCTTTCGACGCATGGTCGAAAACCGCCAGGATCGCCGTTACCGATGAGGAATATTTTTCCAGCGTCGTCCTGAGTTCCCCCAATAACGAACGGATCCGTTGATGGCACTGAGCGATCTGCTTTTCAATTTCGGCGATTTGCGTTTTGGCCGCGGTTACTTCCTCGGAACCCTGAATCGCCCGGATTCGGTTCTGCAGACTCTGTATCTGAGATCGAAGGTTCTCGACATGGGGCTGAACGATGGCGATTTCCCCGTCGATCCGCCCTATCTGATCGGCGGTGTTCTGGAATTCAATATAATGGTTTTTCTTGGACAACAACAAGTCATACCCTTGCTGCTGCAATTTCAGCATCTCATCTCCGGAAACCGAATCGGCCTGTTTCAGGAAGGCATCGGCCCGCGCCTGAAGATCGTTGACGACCTTCTGGGCCTCGTCACGGATCTTGACCCGTTCGGCCCTGCGCTCCTGAATTTCGCCCAGTTGTTGTTCGGCGGAGGCGAGCTGGTCTTTCAGCGAGACGGCGCCGCCTTCCCCGGAATCGATCAGTTTGACGAGTTGCTCGGCTAACTGATCGGCCGACTGAATATGAAAGCGGAGTTGTTCGCGATCCAGTTCCAATCGACCCATTTCAAGACTTTTGCGATGGACTTCATTGAGGATAAGCTGAATGGGAGGATTCCATTGGACCAGGGCGAATCGCATCTGCGCGGCCTGATTAAAAGCCAGATCGCCGCTCACCAAAGCGGCTGTACTGGAGGCATCGGCGGAGCCCCGGGATTTTTGAAGGACATTCTGGATTCTCCGGCGGGACTGTTCATGAAGCGAGGCCAGGTCAACCGGAACGATCCGGCCGTCTTTGTCCAGCTCATACGCGCCGGGTTTGGCCACGGCCGCGACCGCCTCTCGGCTTTGAGAATGAATATCCCGGGCGGACCGGTTGTTCGGATTATCCCGGCAACCCGACAAACAACCCGCGACGACAAGGGCTATGAAAGCCATACGCAAAACGCTGTCTTGAATAGATTGCACTGGTACAGTCTCCCTTCATCGGTTATCATCAGCGCTCCATTGTAGGCCGCCGGAAACGAAATTGTCAAGTTTTTTCGTTGACTGTTTTTCGCGAATCGGATAAAGACCGTCAACCGTGTCTCGGATCGGCAATGGATTCCCTTTTACGGAGGTATCAAACAATGCGACAAGAGGATAAAAAGAACCTGGCTAAGGCATGGCCGTTCTATCTGGTATTGATCGTGATTCTGGGGTTTCTGATACTGCAATCCAGGAATAAACCACAGTATGATTCGAAAAAACTGGATACGATGATCACCCAGACGATCGATCCGACTGGTTTAAAAGCCCTGGTGGCAAATGCCAAATCATGGAAACCGACCCTCCTTGATGCGTTTGGAAAAGCGGCGCCGGATCTGGCATTTCGGGATATTCACGGGACCGAACACAAGCTCAGCGAGTATATCGGAAAAAAGGTGATCATTATCTTTTGGGCGACCTGGTGCCCGCCGTGCAACGCTGAAATCCCCGAATTGATCGAACTGAGAAAGGAAATCGGCGAGGATAAACTGGGTATGATCGCCCTGTCCAATGAACCGATGGCCACCGTTAAGCCCTTTGCGGCTGAAAAGGGATTGAATTACACCGTCGCGGCCGAGATCACCGATCTTCCCGAGCCCTTTGCGGACGTTCGCGGAATCCCTTCCGCCTTTTACATCGACACCAAAGGAATCATCCAATTTGCCACCGTCGGGATGGTCTCAGGCAAGGATACCAAGACCATAGTCAACGCGATTCCGTAATCGGCCGTTTCGCCGCCGAGAATGTCGATGCGGACGATGCGGTTTTCCCCGGCCCAAAGCGTGCCGGACCCGGCCGCATCGTATTCGTGGCGGGAGTCCTGGCGGTCGCGGGTCAGATTTAAATTTAATTGACCCTCATTTCCAGGATTCCGCTGGAAAATCCCGGCTGAAGCCGGACCGCAATGCGAATCGAATCGGTTTTGATCGGTTTGAAATTAACACGGCAGAATCGGTCTTTGGCGATTTCATACGGTTCCGAAGTGCCGATGGGTACCCAGCGATCTCCGTCGCGATACAGAATTTCCCACGAGGCGGGAACCCGACACCGGCCGATTCCCGTATCGTCGAACCAGTACACCTCGACCGAAGACAACACGGCGGGTTTGTCAAGGTCATACCGGATCCATTCCTCGGTACCGCGATGATCCCACCACGTGAATCGCGGAATCGTCGTGTCTGCGGAAGAGGCCGGAATTCGACCATCGCGAATCGCATTGACGGAGTCGGATGGATTGACGTGCGAAGCCGCTTCCGACGATGGCTTTGGGATCATCCAGTCGTGGGCGTCGGGACCCTCTCCGAGGGTCGGGAACGAGGAAATTCGTAAACGGGCCGCTCCCATCGGTATCAGGGTGACCGTCTCAATCGGTTCCGTGGATCGAACGGGGCTATCCTGAATCTCGCCGATCAGGCCCTGATCGTCCAATTGCCATTCGGGGATTTTTCGTGCTTTGGCTGTCAATTCCAGGGGTGCATCGTCCGGGACGAACGGCTGATCCGAAACCGGCCATGCTTTGCGCTTGAATTCAAAGGAGTCGGTGATATTCGCCGGATCAATCAAGAGACCATAGTTCCATGGAGTAGTGGGGTGCAACTCCCAGGCGGGCCAGGCATCTGTGCCGCCCTCGCGGAGATATTGTTCGCCGATCTTGAGAGAATACGTTAAGGGTCCGCGATCAATCGATATGCTGTTTTTATTCCGGGTCCAAACACGCAAAGAAATCTCCATCGGAAACGAGATCCGGATGTGATCTCCGTCTCTCCACTGGCGCCGAATAACGAGATATCCTTTGGCATCGGAAGAAATCGATGCGTTTTCGCCATTCATCTGCAAGGTTGGCTTACGACACCAGCCCGGAATGCGAAGATAAAGGGGGAACCGAACCGGTTTTGACAAAGTCAAGCGCAGTTGGATCGTTTCCTCGAATGGATAACGCGTGCTCTCTTCAATGGTCACTTCGGTTCCGTCGCCCACTTTCGCCGTCACGGAACACGGAGCATACAGAACAGCCGCAAGTCCGTTCCCCGGCGTTGCCTGCCAGAGATTCTCGATCAAATACGGCCAGCCGTGTCCGAAGTTATGCTGGCAGCAGCGATGGCTGTGCGGATTGTAGTGAAACATGGGGCCGTCGTTCTGGATTCCCGGGGATTTGTTATGTCGGTCCGAAAGCGCCATATTCGGGGAGGTCAGATATCGCAATGCCTTGTAGTCCGGCGTGAACGCCGCGGGCAATGAATTGAATGCGACATCCTCGCAGCGATCCGCCCAGAGAGTATTGCCGGATATCCGAAGAAGGGTTTCATGTGAAAGCATCATTTCGACCATGCCGCAGGTTTCAATCGCCTGTCGCGGACCCACATACCCCGGTCGACAGTTTTCATCGCCCCCGAACATTCCTCCGGGGACCTGGCCGTAGAGGTTGCGGATGGTTTGCCAGTTGCGTTCGGCCGCGGCAAGGTGCGATAAATCCCGCGATTGCATGTAAAAAATTCCCGGAGTATCGAACGCCTGCGACATATTCACATTGTGCCAATCGGGTATGGCGTCGGTCCAATTGGCTGTATGGCGAAAGATCTTTTTCGCCAGGTCCAGCAGGAATTTGTCGCCGGTTATATTGTACAGCCAATAGACGCTATAGAGGTTGTCAGCGCCTCGCTGCTGCTGCCAGTAGGGTACCAGAAAATCCTGTTCGGGAATCGTCATCTCCCAGCGAAAATATCGCGTCATCAAATCAATCACTCGCTTGTCCTGCGAGTATTCATACCATGACTGCAGAGCAAACAGCATGATCATGTTCGGCCACAAGTCGGGTTTTCCATTCAGCCCCGTCAGATTCGAACGAGGCCCGAAGAATCCATCCTCCCGTTGGCTTGCGAACGCGGCCTCGATCCAGACTTTGGCTTCATCGATGACCCTCTTGTCGTTAAGGATATATCCGGTATCGCCGAAACCCTTGAGCCAATAGGGCACTTCCTCCCAGCCGCGACCACCTTGGCCTTCCGGATTCAGCCAACCGTTGCCGTTCTTTTTCAAAAATGCGCTGATCTCGGTGAGGCGACCGTGGAAACCGTTGTTTTGAAGCTGGAGCTGCTTGAGGATCCACCCCGACGGTTTGATGGACGTCAAAGGCAGTTTAATAATCGGGCTGGCCAGCAAAGGTTCGCGATGACCGATGTAATATGTGTTCGCCCGGCCGGCAGGGGGGGCATCCACCGCTTGGATATCGATCTGGGATTGAACGTGGAAACACATCAGGAATAGACCGACGAATAGTACAACAACGCGATTTCTCATAAAGGACTCCTGATTTTCGAATGATTAAAAAAACGGTTCCTGTTTACGACATTGTCCATAGGGTGTGAAAAAATGCAAGTTTGGACTTGAAACACCCTGACGGTCCGGCTATACTTATCTGTAGTGCGAGTGCCAACGAACGCCGGCGCATTGAGATGCGAAAGGAAAGGTGCTGGATATGTTCGTACGATTGAGAGTGATTCAGACCAGGACTGACAATCCCACGGATAGCGTTTTTTTAATTTTCCCGCCGAATCTACCGGTTCTATAATCGAAAGGATTGAATATGCCCGTCAATCGTTCCTCTTCCAAAATCTCTCCGATCGGCGAAAAACGTGTTACCACGTTTACCGCTCAGCAGCAGGACAACGGCATGAAGCTGATGATCGCCGGATGGATGCAGATGCATCCGGCACGGAACATGCCCAATTATGTCCGCGGTACCATCCGGCTTGATGAGGAGAATGTTCCCATCGTTGACCTCCAGGCGAAAACCGGAAAAACGCCCAAGCGGATTACGGAAAACGCCTGCGTGGTTCTCTATGAGCGGAAGTCCGGGAAAAAGACCGTCACCACCGGCGCGATCTATGAAGATGTGACCGATCTGCTGAAGTCCATGCGCGGAAAACTGATAAGCCCTGTTTCAAGTCAATCCGCGTGATAATATCCAATGTTTCGATTTTGAAACGACCCTCCGGATCGAAAGGGATTATTTTTTTTCCACAAGATATTCATGGATCCCCGCGGCGGCAATCCGGCCTTGTCCCATGGCCAGAATCACCGTAGCCGCTCCCAGAACAATGTCCCCGCCGGCATAGACCCCGTCCAGCGAGGTTTTGCATTTTTCATCCACGACGATATTTCCCCACTTGTTGAACTCCAGTCCGGGGGTGGTCTGTCGAATCAAGGGATTGGCGCCGTTGCCGATGGCGATGATTACCGTATCGACATCCAGGAGAAATTCGCTGCCCTCGATCGGCACCGGACGACATCGCCCCGAATCATCCGGTTCTCCGAGGGAATATCGCAGACATTCAATGGCCCGGACACGGCCCTGTTCATCGCCGAGGATCCGCTTGGGATTCTGCAGGATATGGAATTCGATGCCTTCTTCCCTGGCATGGTGGACTTCTTCCACACGGGCGGGCATCTCCTTTTCGCTTCGACGATAGATCAGATAGACTTTCTTGGCTCCCAGCCGCACGGCCGTCCGCGCCGCGTCCATTGCCACGTTTCCGCCGCCGACCACCGCCACGCGCTCCGAGAGAGCAATCGGGGTATCCGCTCCCTTGCCGAACTGATACGCCTTCATTAGATTGGACCGCGTGAGGTATTCGTTGGCGCTATACACTCCGATTAACTGCTCGCCGTCGATGCCCATAAACCACGGCAGCCCCGCACCGACGCCGATATACACGGCGTCGAAACCGTCTTCCTTCATCAATTGGCTGATCGTCCGGGTCCGTCCGACGATAAAATTACATACGATACGCACACCCATCTTTTCGAGGACGTGGATTTCATCCTGAACGATCTTCTTGGGGAGCCGAAACTCCGGAATGCCATAGACCATTACGCCGCCGGGTTTATGAAATGCCTCGAAAATCGTCACTTCGTGACCCGCTCGTCGCACATCGGCGGCGACGACGATTCCTCCCGGCCCCGAACCGATCACGGCAACCTTTTTGCCGGTGGGGGGGTCCACCGAAGGAACAGAACCGGTACTGTGGCAATAATCCGCGACGAACCGCTCCAGCCGTCCGATCGCCACGGCTTTATCAACATCTTTGAATTTCAAGCCAACCGTGCATTTCTCCTGGCACTGGATCTCCTGCGGACAGACTCGCCCGCAGACTGCCGGAAGCAGCGAATTCTCTTTGATGATGTCGAGGGCTTTTGGGTAGTTCCCGTGAACAATCTCCGCGATGAAATCCCGGATGCGGATCCGCACCGGACAGCCCTGGACGCACGGCGCCGTCTTGCACTGAAGACACCGCAGTGCCTCCAGCCGCGCCTGCATCTCCGTATAGCCGGTCGCCACCTCGGAAATATTCGATCGGCGTTGTTGGGCATCCTGCGCGGGCATCGGCTGCGCGGGGATGGCGAATCGATCGGTCGGTTTCAACGAGCCCGATTTCAGTTTATCGAGTAAATCCTGCACGTATTGATCGTCTCCGCTCACAGTTGATTGTCCCGAAAGAATGGTTTCATTCCAATCGCACGGATGGACTATTTCCTATCCAATCCGATCCGGCAGCGATGGTCCTGATAGGCCTGATGGGCCGTCTGTTCCTGCAGTTTGTACGCCGCCATCCGCTTCATCATCTGGTCGAAGTCCACCTGGTGGCCGTCAAACTCCGGACCGTCCACGCAGACAAACTTTGTCTTGCCGCCGACTTCCACGCGGCAGCCGCCGCACATGCCCGTGCCGTCCACCATAATCGTATTGAGCGACACGACCGTCGCAATGCCGAACTCGCGCGTGGCCTGAGCGCAAAACTTCATCATAATCGCCGGTCCGATCGCCACGACCAGATTCGGTTTCGGCTCGCGTCGGCAGATTTCCTTCAGCGGTTCAGTCACCACGGCCTTACGGCCGTACGATCCGTCGTCGGTAACGACAATCACCTCGTCGCTGATGACCCGGAATGCGTCTTCGAGGATGATCAGAGATTGGTTGCGGGCGCCGAGAATGCTGATGACCCGGTTTCCGGCCTTCTTCATCCCCTCGGCGATCGGATACAGCGGCGCGTTGCCAATGCCGCCGCCGACACAGACCACGGTTCCAAGCTTCTCAATGTGTGTGGGATTGCCCAGCGGACCAGCCACATATCCGAGACTTTCGCCCGCTTTCAGGTCGGCCATCTGCGAGGTCGTCTTTCCCACCCGTTGATAGACAAGGCGGATTGTTCCTTTTTCAAGATCCGCTCCGGCGATGGTCAGCGGAATCCGCTCGCCGCCATCCGGGTCCAGCCCCACAATGACGAACTGCCCAGGCCGTCGGGCACGCGCGACCATCGGCGCCCGTACGTCCATTTGAAACACATTCTCGGATAACTGGTTTCGATTCTCAATTCGGTATTCCACGAATTCCTCAATTTGATATTTGCCCCGCGCGAGCCGTGCGCAGATAAATACAATTACCATATCAGGCCACACGAATCAAGAGGTTCTCAAAAAGAGCTTCCACGCCCCGAAAAATCCCGTTTTCCTCCTTGCGAACCAATCTCCAACACGATATAGTATCCTCTGTGCTTCACCCGGCGGCGTAGCCAAGCGGTTAAGGCGACGGTTTGCAAAACCGTTATTCGTGGGTTCGAATCCCACCGCCGCCTGTCAGCTTCGAATTTCCCCCTTGGAGGGCTGTGCTCCGTCCCAGCCGCCTCTCTTCCGCATTGTTTTATTTTGTGCTTGGGATTTCGAATTATCAATCGTGTGCCAGCCGCCGACCAGCGTGAAGTGGATGATTGACAAAATGAGGTATCTGGACAAAAAAGGGGTCAAACCCAAACCTATTCGGCCCTCGATTTGCATGGTTTTGGTGTCTCGAAGAATATTTCTGTAAATCACCCATTTCCCGCTGACGCTCGCTTCGACGGTATGCTGTAATGGCATTCATGAGCAAAAGCTGAAAAAATCAAAGAGTAGTAACTTCAGGAGTTCAAGTATTTCACGGCCATTTCGGGGATGCTGGGGTCACCCTCCGGACCTATGAGATGCTCTGCTGGTACTTTGCCGGGATGGCTGACGAAGAGGAACTGCCGGCCCACATCGCCCGTCTGCAAAGCCAGGACGAATCCCGCCACGGCCGATGGCACCCGCAATCCGGTTGCCGTTGATGCTGCACAAAAACAACTTGTTTGCCCCGATAACGGACCATAAACTATCCGCCGTGACCTTGAATCCCGTATGAAGTTGGCAAAGGGCAAATACCGGGCCGAACAGGATTGGGGCTGACCCCTTTTTGCGACAGGATGCCTCCACTGGGTGGCAGCAACCGAGCCAGCGAGGTGGATGAAGGTGAAGCAACCGTTCCGGTTGTGAAAAGCATAAAGTATCATCAAAATGGATGGCGACAGAAAATGAAAATGGAAAAGGCAGATCGTTCCGTTATGATACTGAAGGTATTTGGAACCAGACGACAGGAAAGGAGTCATTAATATGATAAACAGATGTACAATATATTGTATAATGTTAACAATATTGCCGGCATCCATGTCGGCCCAGCCGATCGAGGTCAAGCAATCGATAATCCCAGCGCCTCCGCCGCCTTCGGGCATCTGGCCGAGCGAAGAAAAATCCGAATGCCCGTTTGCGCAATCGGCGTCGCTGACGTATCTTCGCTTTACCGGGCGACACGCCGAATATACCGGGGCCGATACCTGGTACCCGTGCTGGGCCGACGACGGCAAACTGTATTCGCCATGGACGGACGGCAATGTCAACGGTATGGGCTCCGGTTCGGGCGGCCGGGAGGCCACCACCGGCCACGCCACCATCCTTGGCGACGATCCGCTGAAGTTGCAGGTCGTTGATCAGGGCGTCTTCAAATCGGATCCGTTTCCGTATGAGGGTCGCTATCCATGCGGCAGTCTCGTTCACAACGGTGTATGGTACTACGGCACTTATTGCCTTCATCCTGCCGGGCAAGTCCCGCGCGACGGCATCCCCTATAACTGGCCGTGGCTCGGACCGTTCGTCGGTTTTCGCTGGTCCACCGATTTCGGCAAGTCCTGGACGCAGACGCCGCACACGCCCGACAAGCCGCTCTTCGGTGAATCGGCCCTCAAGGGCGAACCCGTTCGCGTCGGCTCGCCGCACTTTGTCGATTTCGGCAGGGCGATGGAACATTCGTCGGACGGCAAGGCCTATCTGGTTGCGCACGGTGCGTCGGATGGAAACAATCGCCGCTTTGCGTACAACAGTTGGATCACCGGCGATGAGATTTATCTGCTCCGCGTCAACCCCTCGATCAAGACGATGAACGACGCGAAACAATATGAATTCTTCGCCGGATATGATTCCACGGGCAAGGCGATCTGGACGCACGACCTCAAAGCCAGCAGACCCATCGCCGCCTGGAAAGACAATATGGGCTGCGTGACGATGACCTATAACGCTCCGCTGAAAAAATATCTGATGTGCGTAACCGACGGCGGAAACACGGTGAGTTTTTTCAATACGTATATCCTCGAATCGGATTCGATCACAGGGCCGTTTCAACTGGTGACGTATCTGAAGCATTTCGGCGAACAGGCGTACTTCGTCAATATTCCGTCAAAATTCATCAGCAATGACGGTAAAACGGTCTGGTTGTGTTACGCCGCCAACTTCAGTTCCGGCTGGGGCGGTGTGGTCTTTCAGTCGAATCCGCGCGGCAGCCGCTATGGGATGTGCCTGCAGGAAATTCAACTGGGATCCGGCAAAGCCCCGGAACCGAGCGTTCTTGAAAGCGGCGATAATCTCGCGCGGACAGCGACGATCTCGGCCAGTTCCACGCATCCGGATTATTCCACGAGCGGATTGACGGATGCGAATATTGGCGGTTATCCCGGCGATATTTCGAAGGAGTGGTGCACCAGGGCCGAAAGGGAATCGGCGTTGATTCGCCTGACGTGGCCGCGGGAGCAGAATGTCAATCGCATCTGGCTGTTTGACCGGCCCAACGACATCGATCAAATTACATCCGCAATGATTCTGTTCAGCGACGGAACAACGGCGAAAATCGGCTCGCTGCCCGACGACGGCAAGGCCGGCCTTGAGATTACATTTCCCACCCGAAAAGTCCGTTGGATGGCCGTCCTGGTCGATAGCGTCAAGCCCTCGACGCAGAATATCGGCCTGGCGGAGATCGCCGTATTTCAGCCGAAATAAATTCAGAATATAGGTAATCGTATATAGAATATAGATAGAATAATGAAAACCGGAGAACCAATATGGCAGTCGTTCGAATTGCATTGATCATCACGATGGCTTTGGGAACTTTTTGTCCTTTGGGTTGCGCACAATCGAATGATGCGGCGTTTCGGGATATGGAAAAACGATTTCGCGAATTGCCGATGGAATCTCGGCGTCTGACGGGCCCCTTGTTTTGGCTGCATGGCGACGATAGCAAAGAGAAGCTGCAAGAGTACGTCAGGATCGTCGCGGAAGGCGGCAATGGAACATTTACGGCCGAGTCCCGACCGCATAGCGACTGGCTCGGCGAGGGCTGGTATCGCGATCTGGCGATCTGTCTCGAAGCGGCCAAGAAGAATGACCTGCAAATGTGGATCTTCGACGAGAAGTGGTGGCCCAGCCAAGTCGTCGCGGGGAAAGTGCCCTCGCGTTTTGCGGCCAAGCGGCTGGAGGCCGCCGCCCTGGATGTGGACGGACCGCGGGATATCGAAGCCGATGGATACAGCGGGGATCGCTATATCGCGGCGGTGGCCGGACGGATGACGGCCGACGAAAAGATCGAAGGCGATACGCTGATCGATCTGGCCCCCAACATTCGCGATGGAAAGCTCCGATGGCAGGCCCCTGCGGGAAAGTGGCGCATCATCCGATTCGGTTACACGCAGGCGCCGAAAGTGCTGCAGAGCGGACAATACAGCGTAGATGGTGCCAGCCGGGATTGTGTTGACTGGTACCTGAAGACGGTCTATCAGCCGCACTACGATCGCTTCAAGAACGATTTCGGAAAAACGATTCCCGGTTTTTTCTACGACGAACCCGAGGTGGCCGGCGACTGGGGCACGGAGTTGAATGCGGTGCTGGCCGAGTGGAAGGTGGACTGGAAAAAGCCGTACGTGGCCCAGCGGTTTGAATTGGCCGGCGAAGAGCAGGCGGCGGCGAAGTTTCAGTATCGCGACGCCTTCGCCGAGGCGTGGGGCCGTACGATGTACGGCGGCATTACGGAATGGTGCGAGCAGCGCGGCGTCCAATCGATCGGCCATTTCATGGAACATTCGGCTCTGTATGTTCATCCGGAGTTTTGCGGCGGGGACATGATGCGTCTGCAAAAGTACAGCAGTATGGGCGGCATCGATGCGGTATTCGAACAGTTCAAAGCCGGTCGGCGCGCGGCCAACGATGTGCCGTGCTGGCAGACGCCCAAGCTGGGCAGTTCGATTTCCCACGTGTTCGGAAAGCCCGACGATGTCGCGATGGTCGAAATCTTCGGCGCCCGCGGGCAGGACCTGACCTATCCGGAGATGAAGTGGTGGACGGACCACATGTTCGTATCGGGCATCAATTTCATGATTCCTCATTCATTTAATCCAAAATCTCCGTTCGACACGGACTGCCCGCCGTATTTTTACAACAGCGGTTACGAACCGCGATGGCCGCTGTATCGCGTGTATGCCGATTATGCCAGCCGGTTGAGCGTGCTGCTCCGCGGCGGCCGACATGTCTGTCCGGTGGCTCTGCTGTTCGTCGGACAGAGCGTGCAGACCGGCAAGTCCGTGCTGCCGGATCTGATGAGCGAACGGCTGCAGGATGCGCTCTACGACTGCGATTGGCTGCCGTATTCGGTTTGGGAAGCGAATACGAAAATCGACGGCGGCACTCTGCGGCTTCACCGGGAGCAGTACCGCGTGCTGGTCGTCCCGCCGGTGGAGGTTATTCCATACGCGACGCTGGAAAAGGCGAAGGAATTTTTCGACGCCGGCGGCGTGGTGATCGGCTACGGATTTTTACCGTCGCGATCGGCGACGCTGGGCAAGGACTCCAAGGATATCGCCGCGATTCGTCAGGCGGTGTGGGGCGACACCAGGCCGGGATTGGCCGTCTGCAAGACCAGCGCCAAAGGCGGAAGGAGTTATCTGCTGCCTCAGGAGCCGACGGTGGCCCAGATTCAGTCTGTGATGAAAGACGCCGGGATTGTCGCTACAATGGAGGTATTGGAGGGAGTTACGGATAATTGGCTGCATGTCCTCCATCGCGTCAAGGCGGGGCGGGATATTTTCTTCGTGTGCAATCAGAACATCACGCCGGGAAATCGGACGTATCGCCTGCGGTTCCACGCGTCGGGAACTCCGGAGCTTTGGGATCCGATGCGCAACGAAATCCGCTCGATCGCCTACAGCCGCAGCGGCGAGGCCGTGGATCTTTCGATTACGTTTGCCCCGTATGAAAGCGCGGTGTTTGTATTCAACGATGATGAGCGGCCATTACCCAAGCGGTTCGATCCGCAGCGAATGAGCGGCGCCAAGGAAATCACGGTGGTTGCCGATCCGCTGCCGGAATCGCCGCTGGCGGTTCCACCGCAGGCGCAAGACGGCGATTCGCTGGAAGGGCTTTCGTGGGTGTGGGCGCCTGGCGGCAATCCCGCCGCGGCGGCCAATGTGGGTACGGTGTTTTTCCGCAAGCGGGTGGATCTGCCGGCCAATACGAAGATCAAATCGGCGCAATTCATCGGCACGGCCGACAATACGATGGGGCTGTGGATCAACAGTAAGCGCGTCGATCCGACGGGACAGGGCTTTGATAACTGGCAGCAGATTTCCACAACCGAGCTGACGGGGATGGTTTACAGCGGATCGAATATACTGGCAATCTCGGTGTTCAATGCTTCCGATCAGCCCAATCCCGCGGGATTGATCGGCAAGTTTGTGATCGAATTGGAGACCGGCTTGAAGGTCACTGTCGCGATTGACGGATCGTGGAATGTGTCGGTACAAAGCGCGGATCGATGGCAGGCGTTGGATTTCGACGATTCGGCGTGGGCATCGGCGGCGGCGTTTGCGGCCTACGGCCAAGGGCCGTGGAGGGCGATCAGCGGGCGAAGCTTGACGCTGAGCCCGATCAAGCGGGCCACGCCCTACGCGGGGCATTTTACGCTGGATTCGTCGTTTCAGGCGGGTACGGATCGGTTGATGCTTGTGGTGCAGGGCGTCGGACCGGAGACGGCCGGGCGCGTGACGGTCAACGGCAAGTACGCCGGCGGATTCATCGCCGCGCCGGAAACGCTTGATCTGTCGGCGTTCGTCAAGCAAGGACGAAACGATATCCGGATCGAACCCTTTGCGCCGAAAGAAGTGAAAATTGTTGTGATAAGTCGATAGATGGTGGATGAAGATGACAATTTTATGAAACCACGGATTGCACGGATTTCACGGACCCTTCGTGCACAAAGGTGTAAGGGAAAATATTTTTGCCGGATTGACAAGCGGGATGTTGTTCGGTGTGATGGATAGTGTGATAGGAGTTCAATATTCAGCTACGGATTGGAAAGGGCGGAGTCATGAAAAAAGAGCAAGGGAATTTGATGGAGAAGTTCGCGGAGATGCAAAAGGAACGGATTGCAGTTTTTCCTGTGGGCGTGGATTCCAAGGGCCGTGCCCATGGGTATATCGTCAGGGATGATCGTGTGTGGTACGTCAAGGACAATAAACCGGTTCCGGTGAAATTGAAGTAAGGGATTATCCAGGATGAATTGATTCGCGATTCCGATCGGTACAGGGAAATTCGAAAGGATTATCATTTGAAGCAATCAATTGGTGATTGTTCATCATATCCGAATAATTAGCGGATGATCCATTATGTTCTATGTATTGCGTATCGTTATGATTTGTGTCGATGTGTTGCTGGGGATTCTCTTATTGATCAGTGTACACGGACAAAGCTATGAAACCTCAATGATGTTGGCCTATTGTGAATTGGGAATATGCGGTGGTCAGGCACTCTTATCGATGGTATACATTTATCTGTCAATTCGTAAAAAAGAGATAATCCGATTTGGTGTGTGTCATCTTGCGGTTATGGTCATCTTTGCTGGGTTGATCGATTACGGAATATTTGCTCCCAAAATATGGATAGGTTAACCCGGATATTTCATAGACCGGATAAGCAGGCATATTCAGGACAGCCAGGG
>CAYLSB010000088.1:0-19871 GCA_964386005.1 uncultured Pirellulales bacterium
CTGGGTTGTATATAACTTCCTTTCCTTTGTCAAGAGAGAAGCCTAATCATACAGGAATGACATGGACTCCATTATGAGATTAGACAGATTTAAGGTTCTATTCATCTTATTGGCATCCGGCTTTCCGGCAAGCGATATGAATGCTTCTTTGGATAGTGACATTACACCAACAGTAATCAAGAGTCCGACAAGGATTATTCGATTTGCCAATCCTGAGTTGAAAGCAGCGATTGAAGAGACGCTTGGGATCCGTGATCCAAACGAACGAGACATATTGCGGTTGGAGAATCTTGATCTTTCAAACAAGTTATTGGGCTCAATCGAGGGCCTGCAATATGCCAAACAGCTAAAACGATTAAATCTTCAAACGAATCAGATTCATGATATTTCCGCCTTGTCTGATTTAACTCGATTGGAAGAGCTCAATCTAATCCAAAACAGGTTAATCGATGTAACGGTATTGAAACGACTGGTTCGGTTGAAACGATTGGAATTGAATCTGAATCGAATTCAGAATATTTCCTGGATTTCAGAATTGAAGGACTTGTCTGAATTGGATCTTTCATCCAATGAGATTGAAGAAATTAGTCCCCTTTCATCACTTCATGAACTCCGTAAGTTGAACATCGGAGCGAACCAAATCGCCGATCTTTCACCCATTGCCCGATTATGCAAACTTGAAGAACTCCTCATTTCCTTTAACAACGTTCGTTCGATTTCCTGCCTTTCCGGTCTAACGAAATTGAAGATCCTGGCCGTAAGCCATTGCGATCTCTCGAATATGAACGAATTGAGCAAATTTTCAAATCTTGAATTTCTCAACGCCGCGGAGAACCGATTTTCGGATATTTCCGGTATTGAGGCCTTGTCCAATCTCAAGGCGTTGAATTTGGGAAAGAATGAGATTAGCAACGTCTCGGCATTTGTTACATTGAGGAACCTGGAAATTCTCTCGTTGCATTCAAACAACCTTACCGATCCTTCGCCGTTGTCCGCATTGACCGGTATTAAGTCAATCGATCTTTCCAACAATCCGTTGCGCGAATCCTCTGTCCTGCCGCTACAGAGCCCGAGTCGGAAAGTCGTTTTCAATTCCGTTGAGCCGATATCCCAGTGCGAGGTAACCTATTATCATCCTGCTGTCGGATATGCCGGAACCTTGCGCACCGTTGCCAAGAATAAGGATGATGACGATTACCTGGATATGCGAAAATTCCCCGGTGAGATTTTCTGGTCAAGGTCGGGGAAAGAAGGACGACGGAATCTTCTGGAGCTGATGGGATTATCCCTGAATCGTTATACATTTGCTCATATATGGCTTTTATCCCAAACGGGACAGTTGTGTATCTTATCCTCGGAAAAGATTCTGCGGGTCGATCAAGATAGAAAAATGACAGTTCCGATTTCACTCCCAGAGGATCTTCTACTATTACCGAAATTCTGCTTGGACGATGGGGGAGAACATCTGATCGTTACCGCGTATCGTCGTTTTGGACCTGCAGCCGAGCAGGACGTTATTCTTGCTGTGGATATGATTTCTGGTCGAACAACCATAGTTCCTCTTCAGGGCGGTTCCCTCATCTCATGTAGATTTCAGAGTATTGGCGATGGCAATTTCATTGCAGCATTCAAAAATGATCCGTTGACAACCAAGGATCCGATTCAGACTGGTAACAAATCAATTCTTGGGTGGTATTTTCTATCCATTGAATTTCTGCCTTCGGGAGAGGTCCATACCCGGATTCAAGATCGGCGATCCAATATGCCTGAAGTGCTTGGATTGTTATCAAATCAAGTAATCGGCGCCGATAAAATTTATGCTGGCCAGACCCAAATCCTTTATGCGAATCGAATTTTCCAACTCGAAGGGTATTTGAACCGATACGGTATTACGAATTCGGCTTTATGGATCAGAGATTCGAAACGAAATTTCTTTCAACTCAAGAATAACGGCGACTTCCAGCGACTGGCATCTTACGGCGATGCCGAAATTATCGGCGCCGGATCAAACGACGATTCATTCTGGATTGTGCTTGCCGATGGAACCCTTGATGAGTTCAGTGATTCACAGAAAAGGAGTCATCTTGCGCTTCCCGAATCGACCAGATAATCAGTTCGAATGAACAATTAAAAGAATATTCAAATTGACGCCCGAAGAAATCCGACGGATTATCGATCGGAATCCATAACTCGCAAGATCGTATTTTCTTCCACCCTTCCTTCGACTCGATAGCCGAGGGGGAAAAGATTTTCCGATAGCCAGGATTGATCCGGCAGGGATTCGAGTATCAGGATGGGTTTGCATCGGCGGATGATTTTCATCGCGCCCGCCAGAACGGATCGTTCGTAGCCCTCGACATCGAGCTGGACGATCGAGATCCTGCGATCGGAACCAATCGCGTCATCGAGCGTGGTCATTGGAATCACGATTGAATCGCCGTCACCATCGGGATGACTGACACCGTGAACATGACTCGCACCGCCCAGCGGTATTCCTTTGGCGTCGGTGATCACCAGAGATAGCGTTCCCTCTCGCTCCCCCAGCGCCGCGGCCGTCAGGCGGATATTCGCCAGGCCGTTCATTTCGATCGTGATTCGGGCACAGCGGACGTTTTCAGGATTGGGCTCAAAGGCCCACACCACCGCGCCGGGACCGATACTTCGAGACAAACCAGGCAGAAAATCGCCGTAATAAGTTCCCGCATGGATGATATCGCCGTCACCGACATGGGACCGGATATAATCGATTGTTTCGCGCTCCCAGACCTCGCCCCGCAGAATCGCCTGTACCGCGGGACGATGCCGCGAAGACAACGGAATGCAAAAACCCCCGTGGTCATTGTAGGCGATGCAACAGGCCAGCGCCGAAGCCGACGAACCCGCATTGGTTTTCCGTCGCGGCCAGCGCCGAAGCCGGAAAAATCGCCAGACCCGCCGGACGATCGGATATATCGAAGCCGGCAGGATCGCCTGGGCGATTCGCTTGAGACGTTGATTCAGATTTTTCGCTTGTTCGACCACAGAGATCAAAAGAAAATTGTTACCGCCGACGGACGGCATTTCCGGAAGGATTATATCAGCCATCGGGAAAAAGAAAACCCATTCCGATTCGAAACTCAACATCACGATGACGGATTGACAAATTTAGCTCTTCCCGTTGCGCGTAGATTGAACGTGATACCTGTTGGAATTGGAAAAGGATTATGATAATCTCTGGCCATGCGAACGGATGAATTTGATTACACATTGCCGGAAGAGTTGATCGCGCAAAAACCCGCCGAGCGGCGGAGCAAGTCGCGACTGCTGGTGATGGACCGCACGACCGGGGCGATATCGGACCGGCGGTTTTTTGAAATTGCTGATCTGCTGTTGCCGACCGATTGTCTGGTGTTGAATAATACTCGCGTGCTGGCGGCGCGCTTTTTCGCGCGGCGCGAGACCGGCGGACGGATCGAGGGACTGTTTCTTTCGGAGCCCGAACCCGGCCGATGGGAAGTGATGTTGCGTAACGCCCAGAAGATTCGAGAAGGAGAATCGCTGGAATTGCTGGATCGCGAGGGTAAACTGGCGGGAACAATTCGCGCGGCGAAACGCCTAAGCGAGGGACAATGGCAGATTGAAACCGATGCTGCCGAGTCTGCGGAGGCAATGCTCGGGCGAATCGGATTTGCGCCGTTGCCACCGTATATCAAGCGACGTTATGATGTCGGCGGTACCGGACATACCGAGGACAATGAACGATACCAGACGGTGTATGCACGGGCGGCAGGCGCCGTGGCGGCGCCGACGGCGGGTCTGCATTTCACGGATGATTTGCTGGCGACTCTACGACATAAAGGATTACAGATCGCCCAAGTAACGCTGCATGTCGGCGCTGGAACATTCAAACCCGTCACGACCGAAACGATGGAGGCCCACGAGATCCACAGCGAGAGCTGGGAGATTGACGAGGCCAATGCGGCAATAATCAACAACGCAATCGATCAAGGCCGGCGGATCATTGCGGTGGGGACGACCTCGGTTCGGACGCTGGAGACGGCCGGACAAAACGGACGAATCGCGGCCGGACGCGGCCAGACACGACTGTTTATCCTGCCGGGTTACGAATTCAAAATCGTGCGTGGCATGATCACGAATTTTCACCTCCCGCGATCAACATTGCTTGCACTGGTGGCGGCGTTCGCGGGCTTAGAGCCAATCATGGCCGCCTATCGCCACGCCATCGAACACCGCTACCGCTTCTACTCCTACGGCGATGCCATGATGATTCGATAAAAATTGGATGATTGCTGGAAATTAAAGTTGAAAAATCGGCCCTTGAGTTTTCCCTCTATTGATCGTATTATAGAGGATCGACGATGCAAAATCCCTCCAAAAGGAAAGGTGATATGGCAAAGAAGATCTTGATTCCAAACGAACAGGAAGCAAACGATTTTGAAATCCTGCTATTTGCCATGAATAGTAAGTCGTTTGAATTCCTGAATGATCCGGCGGAGGACATCTATCAACCGGATGATGGAGAATCCGTATGATCAGAAAAATTAAGGATGGCGTATTTGTCTTCATCGCGACCCAGAAATATCAAACTCCCTTTGACATCTCGTTGGCCAAAGCCAGTTCGAGTTTTCGAGCCACGGGTTTGAAGGAGAGTTCGACCATCCGCGTATCGAAAATCATGTGTCTCGATAAAGGTCTTGTCCGCCGCCGTCTTGGATCGGCGGATTCAGCTCTAATGAAGAAAATCCAATCCGCATTGAAATGCCTTTTGGGCATATAGAGTCATTTGATCCGCCACTTCAAGAAAATGAATGCCTCTGTTTCGGTTGAAAACGCTTCTGTAAACTCGCAACAAAGTTGCGATATCAACCAAAAATCATCCAACATAATCGATCGTGATATGCTGTGACATTATCCTGTAACACGACCTGCCATTATTTCACGCCTCAAATCATTCAGTGGTTTTGTTTTCCTGTCGGATTTTTTCCATGAGTTGCCGCATCTCGGCCAAGAGTTTCGGATTTTCGCGCATCCGACGGGCGGCCAGCGTGTTACGGGGATTGATCGAACCGGCCGGGGTCAGGATTAACCAGTCGGTCAATTGCGATACCGGGTGCAGACCTCGATCGCCGTTTTTCATCCGGGCGATGCGATAAGGATCGTTTTCCAGAGTGGCGTCGATTTGCTCGTCGTGGAGTTCGTGAACAGAAAACCACAGATGTTCGATATCGCTTTCCCCTCCGCCATCCATTCGATATCCGATCTTGACCAGAACCGTAAATCCCAATTCAGCAAATTCCGTTTGGAGTTTTCTCAACAGACCATAAGTCATTCGAGCCCGTTCGGCCATACGTTGTGTGGCGGCTGTGGAAAAATATATTAACGGGTTATCGGGAACTTTCGACGACAAAGCCCTTGACGGCATCGCCATTCCTAACAAACGGGTAAGAAATCCCGTAGGTTCACATAAAACGGCACGATTATCCCGATGATATTCATCCCACTCAATTCGAGATTTGATTAGTACCGGGGCGCGGCGGAGGAATTCGGGAACGGGGACAAACCGAATTTGGCCTCTAGGAGCAAAAACGGTAAAACGATCCGTATTAATTTTAACCGATTGCTCGACAATCGCATACGCGATTGCCCTCTGTAAATCGAAAAGATTCATATCATCGGTTGGATCAACGATATCGAAATCAAAAAACCCGATCTCCCCCAGACCGTGAGAATGGATCCAATACGTTTTCTTGTCATCGTCGTGGATGGCATGATAGGCCACAAGTTGTTCGACATCCAACTCGGCTTCGTGTGATAATTCATCCTCGAGCATAGCCCTTGACCAGACGGCATGGGCCGGGACATCCATCACGGCCAGGCCGTCATCTCCCATAACGGCGTGCATGAATCGCAGGCCGTTTTTGCGATCTCGAAGTAAATCCCCTTCGGCACCATCGGCCCTGATTGTCAAAGAGGTCCCGGCAGCCAGAGCGGTCTCCTTTTCCTTCTCAGTGATTGTGCCGATAAGGTCAACAATATATTTCGGCAACAGCGATGCATCCTTTGGACAAGCCAGTGTAGCGTGACCCCATTTCGGATGTTCAAGTAGCAGAGCCCATCGTTGGTTATCCTTTGCCTCTGCAGGGGTAATCGTGATACCCTTCTCCTTCAAAAAGCCAAACTCGTGGGCCTGC
Source organism: uncultured Pirellulales bacterium (assembly GCA_964386005.1). Taxonomy (GTDB): domain Bacteria; phylum Planctomycetota; class Phycisphaerae; order Sedimentisphaerales; family Anaerohalosphaeraceae; genus FEN-1350. The sequence goes on from CAYLSB010000088.1 coordinate 6,192, forward strand.
AATGGATCTGAACCCCGAAAGAGAACCATCCCGAGGATGGGAATCTTCTTCTTTCTCCATTCGAACATCGTCGCTCCTTTCAATCTGGTTGATATATCAGAGCTTGATTATCCCAAATCAAAACAGAAGGGCAATCAAATTCGGAAACCGTCGCTTTGATTTTGGACCTACTCCAGATAGACGCTCTTTCCCGGCATAATGGGTTTGATTTTGTTGGCCTTGCCGCGAATGTCGTCGGGACAAAGGGCAAATGACGGTGCGATCTCGATAGTCGCGTCGGGCGAGCCGTCGGGCTTTCGCGGCACAGCGACGCCGGCTTGTTCGAGCCAGTGAGCCGCCCGATCGATCATCATGCGATGGGTCACCTCGGGGCCGTCGGCGCCGGAGGCATTCTTGACAGGCGCGAATTCCTCGCTGCGGATCGTTTCCAAAATGATCGATCGTTCGGCCAGCGGGAGGGCATCGAAGATAAAGGTCTCCAGCTTGACGGCGTTGGGCTTATCGGGCTGGGTGAGGTTGCCTTGGTCATCGATGAAGGGAATCTTCTTGACGGCTCGGTGCAGCGGCAGAGCGAACCCATGGGCATTGAGTCGCTCGACGAATTTTCGGCTGATGATGTGAATGGCAATCGAACCGAGTTCGAAGACCAGCGATCCGTCGGGATTTTTACGGTGGGCCTGTTCATCCGGCAGGTCGCTGTATTCGATCACGTTGACGCGGCCGTCCACAAGGCAGAAATTACCGACTTTTTCCAGCGGATGCGCCTTGATGAGTGTCTTGGACGACATCTCGGCGCCGTCGAGGTCGTGCAGGCCGATAAACAGCGGATCGAGGATGTTGACCAGGGGATTATCGATCTGCCAGTAGCTGAGATATTCGATGCCGCGATGTTTGAGATCCTTCAGGGCGCCGGATACATACAGGGCCTTTAAGCTTCCCCCGTGGCCGTCGGGACCGGTGGCGATGGCGCCTTTGTCGGCCATGAGAATCTTGCCCGAAAGATCGAAGTTCGGCAGCGTGCCCTGCTGAAAGAAGCACACGTCGGCCTTATGCAAGCCATAGTATTTCTCGGCCTCGAAAATATCCAGCGTGGCCTGATGATTCTGCGGGCTGGTCATGACATACCACGGAATCGTCGAATCGTACTTGACGGCCGTGGCGGCAATGGTCTCGGCGAAGATGCGAAAGAGAGTTTTCTTTCGTATCGGGCTGATGGGAAAGTTGCCCTTGGGACCGTCAAAACCCAGCCGCGTGCCCTGACCTCCGGCAACGACAAACGCCGCAACTTTGCCGGATCGAAGTAATTCCTCTCCGCGCTTTGGCGCTTTTGCATACAGTGCTGAATATTTAGCATCGGGATTGGCCGGATAGAACGGAGCCGGATCGATCCTGGTCGGAACGGCCGCGGGGCTGGGCTTACGGACATACTGCTCAATCCAGCCGGGGATCGCGGTGAAATCCAACTGGCGGATCTGATCCAGCAGGGCATTCTGCCCGCTCGGGGCCAACTGGTCATAAAAGGCCAGAAGATGTTGCTGGTTGTATTTATTCAATAGCTTGACGATCTGTTGATAACTCAATTTTGATTTTGCCATAGGCCCGTCAATCCGGAATCATAGCCACATCGATCACCGTCGGCGATCCGACGACCGGTATCTTCATATCACCAACCAACCCATTTTTCAAGTGATTCCGTCGAAAACCGAACAAACACTTGAAAAATTGATATCCTTCTGGCATTCTATGGTCGATCATAATTCCTACAGGACAGGCGATCCAAAATCATGAAGATACTGGGCATATCGGCGTTTTATCATGACAGCGCCGCCGCGCTGGTGCGCGACGGGCAGATCCTGGCCGCCGCGCAGGAGGAACGATTCACCCGAGTCAAACACGATCAGCGGTTTCCGGTTCATGCCGTGGATTTTTGCCTTGCCCAGGCGCAGATCACCGCCGAAGAACTGGATTTTGTCGTCTTTTATGAAAAGCCGCTGGTCAAATTCGAACGGCTCCTTGAAACCTATATCGCCTATGCCCCTCGCGGATTCCGCCAGTTCATGATGGGCCTTCCGGCGTGGCTGCGCCAGAAATTGCACCTGCCTCGCGAGATGGATAAGGCCCTGAATCACCGTTACAAAGGCCGCTATGTCTTTTGCGAACATCACGAATCCCATGCGGCCAGCGCTTTTTTCCCATCTCCATTCGACGAGGCCGCCATATTGACTTGTGACGGCGTCGGCGAATGGGCCACTGCCAGCTTCGGCGTCGGACGAGGCAATCGTATCGAGATCACCCACGAAATGCACTTTCCTCATTCGCTGGGTTTGCTGTATTCAGCGTTCACGTATTTCACGGGATTCAAGGTCAATTCCGGCGAGTATAAATTAATGGGCCTTGCTCCCTATGGCGAGCCGAAATATGCGGATTTGATCCGCGAAAAACTGGTCGATCTGAAGGACGATGGTTCTCTTCGGCTGAATATGGATTTCTTCCCGTACTGTTACGGGACGGTGATGATCAATCGCCGGTTCGAACAGCTCTTTGGCGGGCCGGCACGACGGCCGGAATCGCCCATCACGCAGCGCGAAATGGATATCGCCGCCTCGATCCAGGCGGTCGCCGAAGAAGCGGTCCTGCGTGCCGCGCGGCATGTGCACCGACAGACCGATATGAAGAACCTGGTGTTAGCCGGCGGCGTAGCCCTCAACTGTGTCGGCAACGGTCGGATCCTCCGCGAAGGTCCGTTTGAAAACATCTGGATCCAACCGGCCGCGGGTGATGCCGGAGGGGCCCTCGGCGCGGCGCTGTTCGTCTGGCATCAACTGCTCGAAAATCCCCGCAAGGCCGAAGGCGCCGATTTCCAAAAAGGATCACTGCTGGGTCCGGCGTTCTCCAACGACGAGATCCGAAAGTTTCTCGATTCAGTAGGTGCAATATATCAGCATTTCGACGACGAAACCGAGTTGCTGGATACCGTCGCGCGGCTGATCGCCTCCGACAAGGTCATCGGCTGGTTCCAGGGACGGATGGAGTTCGGTCCCCGCGCACTGGGCAGCCGAAGTATCCTCGGCGACGCCCGCAGCGAAGCGATGCAGGCGGTGATGAATCTCAAGATCAAGTTTCGCGAATCCTTCCGGCCGTTCGCCCCGTGCGTGCTCCGCGAAAAGGTCGATGAATATTTTCAAATGCGGCCCAACGAAGACAGCCCGTATATGTTGCTGGTCGCGTCGGTGCGGGATGACAAGCGCAGCCCCGATGCACGACAGATGGACAGCCGATCCGGTCTCGATAAACTCCCCGTCCGCCGCAGCGTCGTGCCGGCCGTCACGCATGTGGATTTCTCCGCCCGCGTTCAAACCGTCGATCCCGAACGGCACGGCCGCTTCTATCGCCTGCTCAAACACTTCGACGAAATGACCGGCTGCCCGGTGATCATCAACACAAGCTTTAACATCCGCGGCGAACCGATCGTCTGTACCCCCCAGGATGCCTATCGTTGTTTCCTGGCGACCAACATGGATGTGCTGGTATTGGAAGATCAGATCCTGTATAAAGAAGAGCAACCGAAAGCGCCTCAGCAGGATATCGACGAATACAAGGCCCGTTTCAAACTGGATTAGCGAGAACGCCAAACCATGGGATTGATTGAAATCAACTGGAATCCTTCAAGGAAAGTCCTTCGGGATTTTGGCATCATCGCCCTGATCGCCTGCCCGATCCTGGCCGGACTGTTCTATTGGCAAGATGTTTTTTCAATGCCTGCCGCAACGATCATTGCCTTGTTGGGTCTTGTCCTGTTTGTAATAAGCCGCCTGTCCGCGATCCTGACCCGATGGCTCTTTGTGGGTCTTACCCTTCTGGCCGCGCCCATCGGGTTTGTCGTGGGAATCATTGTCCTGGCCGTGATCTTTTTTGGCCTCCTTACTCCGCTGGGACTTTTCTTTCGGCTTATCGGGCGAGATATCCTTCGTTTTCGAAAAGACGATCCATCCTCCAGCAACTGGCTCGTCCACACGCAGAACAAGGATCCCAAAAGGTATTATCGGCAGTTTTAGTCTTTCCGGAGCAGCTATGAGCGAAAAAAACAAATCCAACGAGTTTGCCGAGCTTTCCAGGGAACAAAGAACCTCCCTGTTGTCCGATTTCTGGCAATTCCTCAAATACAACAAAAAATGGTGGCTTCTGCCGATCCTGATCGTGCTGCTGTTACTGGGTGCCCTGGTACTTCTCAGCGGAACCGCGATCGCGCCCTTTATTTATCCCCTCTTTTAGTCGGGAATGAGTGAAAAAAATTTAAAAAATTCGTGGTAAATCACTTGACATAAAACATGCCTTTAGCGTATTATATATAGTGAAGTATGAGGTAGAAAACTGAGACAGGTTCATTAATACTAAATATTCATTACCAAACTGCCATCATATATCTTTCGGTTTTTTATACCGAACCTGCCATCCAGTAGAGCTGCCTACTGACATAGGGATTTTCAAATCCCGCCCCGTTGTATGTACGTAAAACGACTCAAGATCGTCGCGTACGTCGGTTAATCTCAAGCAGGCTGTAACCGCCTTCGATTGCAAGGCGAATGAAACTTGTTCACAGCGGTGCGTAGGTACTCCTCGGTGGAGTACGAAAAGCATTCATAGCGTACCATCTGAACCGGAGGCGGTTCGATGAACAAGTTTCCCAAACGAAAGGAGCAGCAAAATGAAGAGGAAAGGTTTCACATTAATTGAGCTATTGGTCGTTATCGCGATCATAGCCATGCTGTTGGCGATTCTGATGCCGGCCTTGAACAAGGTCAAGAAGATCGCACAGCGCGTCGTCTGCGGCACCAACCTCAAGGGTCTCGGCACGGCCCAGTCGGTGTATGCCAACGACTATGAGGATCAGTTCACCAAACATGCTTCCAGTGCATCGGTCATCAACTGGCAAATGCAAACCACCGGATGGCAGAATCCTCAAAAGGTGTGGGCGGGAATTGAATGTTTCGTGACGATCTCATCCAGTCTGTATCTGCTCGTCCGCGAAGCCGACGTCAGCCCGAAAAGCTTTGTCTGCGGCGGCGCGGGTCAGGTCGCTTTTGACGGCAGAAACGACAACAACTATGATCTGGTCGAACTCTGGGACTTCGGCGGCATTTCATCGGATGCCACAAAGACGATCTTCCCCAGGGATAAATGCAGCTACGCGTATCACATGCCCTACAGCAAGTATCCCGCCAGCGGTTCTTCTACGGCTTCGTTTGCCATCCTGGCCGATAAGAACCCCTGGATGGACCCGAAACTGACCAAGAATGAGGCAATCGGCGTCATTTCCGCCGCTTCATTCTTCGGTAAGGTTGCCCGTATGGGCGAATACTACAAAGATATTGGGTTGTCCGGCAAGGCAGAAAAGGAAAAATGGATGACACAGGTTGCCAATGCCTACGCCCACGGCCGTGAAGGCCAGAACGTGGTCTTCGGCGATGGCCACTCTGAATACTCCAAGGTTTCCGATGCGGGCGTTCGTCACGATGGTATCTACACCAAACAGCGCGGTCCCGCAAGCACGAAGGATACGGAATACGAAGTTCGTTGCGGCTGGACAACGACGCCCGGGATTTATAAAGTGTTGGGGGCCCAAATTCCTGCACAGACAACGAATGTATATGACCAGGCACAATATTTCCATCCGGCTGGTCCCGAGGATTCCTTGCTGATGAACGACGACAACTAATGAGTTATTGATCCGATCTTCTGTTGAATTCGCGGCCTTCCGGAAAACCCGGAAGGCCGTTTTATTTTACCTTCTCGTCCAAACGAGGTTCCTCTCGCTTCAGATTCTCCTGTCAGATAATGCAACAACCAAAGACAGATTATTTTCCTCTCGGCGGAACATGCAAGCTCAGACCGAAAGCATCCTCCCACGCCTCCTTGAGCACTTCCGTTACCGTCGGATGGGCGAAACTGACTTCCGAAATGGTCTCGCGGCTGCCCAGCATCGTTCGCGCCGTTGAAATCATCTCCGTAGCGGTCGCGCCGACGATCGTCACCCCGACGATCGTCTTCGACCCCGCATCGCGGATCACGCGTACCTCGCCGATGGTCTCGTTGTGCGCCAAGCTCCGTCCGTTGGCTCGAAACGGCGCCTTGCCGACAATCGTCGCGATCCCCTGTTGTTGACATTTCCGCTCGGTTTTACCCACCGAAGCCACTTCGGGAAACGTATAGACGGCGCGCGGAATCCGTTCATAGTCGCCGACCTCCTCGCTGCCCCCGGTCGCATTGGCCGCCGCGACCTCCGCCTCGGCGAACGCGCCGTGCGCCAGATATGTCGTGCCCACCGCGTCGCCGATGGCATAGACGCCCGCCACGCTGGTTTCCATCCTGCGATTCACCCGGATGGCCGGCCCGTTCATCTCGGGCTTGATCGCCGCCAGCGTCTCCGGATCGCACCAGGCCCTGCGCCCCACGGCCACCAGAACGATTTCGGACTCGATCGCCTCTCCGCTTTCAAGTTGCACGCGGGCCTTGCCGCCATCGACCGCCACGGAAGCAACCTTCTTTGATGTCATCGAATCGATGCCGATCTTTTTCAATTCCCGGGCCATAAGTTGGCCGACCCACTCATCCTCGTTGGGCAGCAACTGCGACAGGGCCTCGATCATCGTCACGTTGCAGCCAACCGCCGAATACACGCACGCAAGCTCGCAGCCGATCACGCCGCCGCCGATGATGACCATCGACGTGGGGATCGCAGTCAATCTCAGGGCCTCTGTGCTGCTGATGATCGTCCGGCCGTCAAACGGAAACGCAGGGATGGACACCGGAATCGACCCGGTCGCCAGGATGATCTTGCCGCACTCGATTTCCTGCGCAGCCCCGCCCGCTTCGATTCGTACTTTGCCCGCCCCCGCCACAATCCCGCGCCCGGAGAAAAGGGATATTTTGTTGCTCTGCACCAGCCCGGTAACGCCCTTGCGGAAACCCTCGACGATGGCATCCTTGCGGGCCATCATCTTGGCCCAGTTCGGCTTGACCGGACCGGCCATCTCCAGGCCCATCAAGGCCGCATGTTTGGCCTGTGTCAGAAAATGCGCTGATCCCAGCAACGCCTTGGAAGGAATACAACCGCGATTCAGGCACGTCCCGCCCATCTCGGCCTTTTCCACCAGCGCCGTTTTGGCGCCCTTTTGCGCGCATCGAATCGCCGCCGCATATCCGCCCGGTCCGCCTCCGATCACCGCCACATCAAATCGTTCCGACATAATTCACTCTCCCAATTGAAGATTGACGATTGTCTATTGATTGATCTTTGTATTGTATCGGATTCCTGTCGGATCCGCCGGCATCACAAGAGACAACCAAACCGAAATCCCGTTGCGCTTGCAAGCGAATCGTCAAACGGAAATATTCCATCGCCAATATACAGCTTCTGTCCGCCGGAACAAGCCCGAATTTTCGAATGGAACGCCAACCAAACCCAATCAATCATCGTCCGGATCAATCTGCCTCACCACGCTGGTATGCGCGGCGTCGAACATCCGGATTCCTCCGCCATCCAGTTGCAGAATAAGCCCATGAGCGGGATCGATTCCAACGCACGTTCCCGAATATTGCTTTTGTCGATACGATAAGACGATATGACGGCCGAGCTGGTTACTGTATTGTTGCCAGGAATCAATGATCCCTTGCGGGTTGGTCCGGATTTCATCGAGGGTCTGTTCGAAGGAATTCAGAAGTTCGGATGCCAGATGATTTCGATCCGTTTGTCGGCCGGTCTCGAGATTCAGACTGGAGGCGGGCCAGGACAATAAATCCTGATCGAAAAAATCTGTTGTTTGTCCGCAATTGATCCCAATCCCGACTACAACATCATGATGTCCTCTGCGATGTCTGGCTTCAATGAGTATTCCGCAGACCTTTTTGCCGTTCAGAAGAATATCGTTAGGCCACTTGACGGCGGGATGGATTGCCGTTTCGCTTTCAATGGTTCGAGCCGCGGACACCGCCGTTGATAACGTCAGCAACTCCGGATGAATGGGACATTGGATCAACAGGATCGAGGCAAGAATACTGTGACCCGGCTGACTTTCCCATCGATTGTGACCCCGGCCTCGGCCCGCCGTCTGGTGCTCCGCAAATACCGCCAGCCCGTCATGGGCCGCGTTGGACGCAAACGACCATGCAATGTCATTGGTGCTGGCCGTGGATTCAAATACCCGCAGAATATGCCCAAGCCGAATCGTTCGCAGCCCTTCCGTGATTCGATCCACATCCAGCCGATTCCGCGATTCCATGGCCCTCCCCCACTCGCGGCTATCGATCCAGACCGATATCCGCCGCCACCGCCGAATGGGTAATCGCGCCCACCGCGATCCGATCCACCCCGCACCGCGCCACCGACATCACGTTATTCAGCGTGATCCCGCCGCTGGCCTCCAGCATCGGCTTGTTCCGTCCCGGCATCTGGTCGCGCAATTCCACGGCGTGCTTGAGCTGCCACTGGCCCATGTTGTCCAACAGGATAATATCGATCCCCGGAATCGTCAAAACACGGTCCAGCTGGTTATCCACGTGGTCCACTTCGACCACCACGAACTTGACGCCCTTGGTCTTGCAGGCCTGAGCCACCATGCGTTTCAGCTTCGGTTCGAAATGATCCCCCAGCTCCGCGAAATGATTGTCCTTGAACATCACCGCGTCGCCCAGCGACATCCGGTGGTTGAATCCGCCGCCGCAACGAACGGCATATTTCTCCAGATAGCGCCAGCCGGGGATGGTCTTGCGCGTGTCATAGATACGGGCCTTGGTTCCACGGATCGCTCGCACGAATTTAGAGGTCAGCGTGCTGATACCGCACAGCCGCTGCAGAAAATTCAACACCACCCGTTCGGCGCTGTGCATAGCCCGAAGCGGCCCGGAGATAATTCCCAATACGTCGGCCACGTTGGCATGATGGCCGTCGCCGATCAACACCCTCAGCTTGAGCCGTTTATCGTATCGCTTGAGCACCTCGCGAATGACGTCCATCCCGCAGACCACGATCTCTTCGCGGGTCACGATCTTGGCCGCCACCATCTCGTTTTCGCCCGTGGAGATACGGCTGGTCGGATCGCCCTGTCCGAAGTCTTCTTCCACCGCCAGATCAATCAGTGTCCGGATCTTCGACAAGTCCAGTCGGACCTTCTTTACCCGCTTTGCTTTTTTGGTTTTCATGCTCGCCCTTCAATTGAGGTAGCTCGTTCATCTCCCGCAAACGGTCCCGCAACCGGGCCGCTGTCTCGAAATCCAGCGTCTCGGCCGCCGCCGTCATCTGCCGATGCAACTCCGCCGCCAGCTCCACACGGTCAAAATCCCGCTCCGACAGCGCGACGGCCTCTTGCGCGATCTTCCGCGCCCGCGATTGGTCGGACAACTCCTTGCGAATTTCCTTGCGGATCGTCTCGGGGGTGATGCCGTGTTGTTCGTTGTAGGCCAGTTGAATTCTACGCCGCCGCGCCGTTTCGTCAATAGCTTTCTTCATCGAATCCGTCACACGGTCGGCATACAGCACCACCCGCGCGTTGACGTTTCGCGCCGTCCGGCCGATCGTCTGGACCAGCGAGGTCTCGCTCCGCAGAAATCCTTCCTTGTCCGCGTCCAGGATCGCCACCAGCGATACCTCCGGTAAATCCAGCCCTTCCCGCAAAAGATTGATCCCCACCAGCACGTCGAACGCTCCTTCGCGCAGATTCCGAAGAAGCTCCACCCGGTCCAGCGTTTGTACCTCGCTGTGAAGGTATTCGCAGCGGAAACCCTTCTTTTTCAGATAGCCGGACAGGTCTTCGGCCAGACGCTTGGTCAGGGTCGTCACCAGCGTCCGCTCCTTCGACGCGACGCGATGTTCGATCTCCCCGATCAGATGCGGGATCTGTTCCGACGCCGGGAAGACAAAAATCTCCGGATCGACCAACCCCGTCGGCCGAATAATCTGCTCGACGACCTCCCCGCCGCAAAGTTCCATCTCGTACGGTCCCGGCGTGGCCGACAGGAAGATCACGTGGTTCCAGTTCTCGCGAAACTCCTCGAATCGCAACGGCCGGTTATCCAGCGCGCTGGGCAGTCGGAATCCGTGTTCCACCAGCACTTCCTTGCGGCTGCGGTCCCCGGCGTACATCGCTCGAAGCTGCGGGATCGTCACGTGCGACTCATCGAGAATCAGCAGGAAGTCCTTCGGAAAATAATCGATCAGCGTATAAGGCCGCGAACCCGCGGGCAATCCCGCCATGTGCCGTGAATAATTTTCGATTCCGCTGCAGTACCCCACCTCCTGGATCATTTCCATGTCGTACTTTGTCCGTGCCTCCAGACGCTGCGCTTCCAGCAACTTACCCTGACTTCGCAAGGTCAAGAGCCGCGCCTCCAGTTCCTGCCGGATTCCCTCAATCGCCGATTCGATCCGTTCCGCGGGCATCACATAATGCTTGGCGGGGTAAAGAAATACCTGCTGTTCTTCCGCCAGAATCTCCGAAGATGTCGGATTGATATAGAGGATTTTTTCCACCACCTCATCGAAAAATTCGAACCGCACCGCGAACGGCTCATACGACGGCCACAGCTCCACCACGTCGCCGCGAACGCGAAATGTGCCGCGCGCAAAATCGAAATCGTTGCGGGTATATTGAATGTCGGCGAAACGCCCGAGTAATTCGTTGCGGTCGATGGAATCGCCCACGCGAACGCCCACCACCGCGTGCTTGTAGTCTTCCGGCGAACCCAATCCAAAGATACACGATACGCTGGCGATAATGATCGTATCCTGTCGCGACATTAAACTGGCCGTCGTCGATAGCCGCAACCGATCCAGCTCGTCGTTGCGCGAGGCGTCCTTCTCAATGTAGATATCCCGCTGAGGAATATAGGCCTCGGGCTGGTAGTAATCGTAATAGCTCACGAAATATTCGACGGCATTGCCGGGAAACAGTCCTTTGAGTTCTTCGAACAGTTGTGCGGCCAGCGTTTTGTTGTGCGAGATCACCAGCGTCGGCCGCTGGTAGCGCTGGATCACGTTGGCGATGGTGAAGGTTTTCCCGCTGCCGGTGACGCCCATCAGCGTCTGATACGTTCGTCCCGACGACAATCCCTCCGCCAGCCGCTCGATCGCCTGCGGCTGATCGCCCCTCGGTTCAAATTCGCTGACCAGCTCGAATCCCGACATGGCGTTGGGTGCCTTGTGTTTTCGGATATGTGAACCCGCGGCGGAAAAATGCGCAAACAAAACCCGGACGGGCCGCCGCGGCAATCCCGTCCGGATTCTTGTATCGTTGACGAGGTCTTAGCGGGGAGAACGCAGCATGCTGCCGATCATCGCCATCCGCTGCGATTTCCGGCGCTTTCTACGATTCCGCTCCGACGGCTTTTCGAAGTAGCTGTTCCGCTTGATGTCGCGGATCAGACCTTCCTTCTCGCACATCTTCTTAAAGCGCTTGACCATTTGCTGAATACTTTCGCCCGCTCGTGCTCGTACCTTAATCATAACCTGAATCGACCTTCCTTTGCTGCTTATGATTGAATGACTATTCCAATTTCCATACACAATTATCGACGACAGAACGTTATAATTTATAGGATTCGCAGGGGTTTTGAAAGAGAAAAAACGATAAAACTACGATTTTATTAAAAGCAAAGATAGGGTTGTGCCTTGGCCAGACGTGTAGTGGGTCTTCCGATATCTTCGATTTTCCAGAAACGTGAGGATTTTCTACGTTCGAGGATGGATTTTACGGTTGTGGGTCCCAAGCCGGGAACACGGAGAAGGTCCCATTTTGAAGCAATATTGAGGTTTACGGGGAAAAATTCGGGGTGTCTTTGTGCCCAGGCCATTTTAGGATCAACCAGGAGAGATAATCGGCCGGAGTCATCCATCGGGATTTCGCTATCGGAGAAGCCATACTTGCGCATTAGAAAATCCACCTGATACAGACGATGTTCGCGCGTAAGTACCTGTTGTGGATCGACTTGCGTTTGCTCGCCCGGCAGGTTGGCCTCGCCGAGACCTCGTTGGTAGGCACTGAAATAGATGCGATCAAGACCGAGACGCTTGTACAAACCACCCATATAGCGAACAATCTGGAGATCGTTTTCCCCTGCGGCACCGACGATAAACTGGGTTGTATGCTTAACCCGATGGTATCGGCTGCATTTGGCCGTCAGGCGGCTGATGAGCTTGATCGGTTCAACGATATCTTTTTGGAAATCCTTGCTGGTACTGAGTTTAGAGAGATATTCTTTTCCAGGTGTTTCTATGTTTATCGATACGGAACTTGCAAGCGAGACGGCCTGTTCGATGGCGGCATCCGAGCTGCCGGGGAGGATCTTTAAGTGTATGTAGCCGCGGAATTTATGACGCCTGCGAAGGACGGCGGCGATGTCGATCAGCCGCTGCATGGTCGCATCGGGTGTTCCGATGACGCCGGAACTGATGAAAAGGCCGAAAACCTCACGGCGGGAATAATAATCGAGAAAGGTTTCGACTGTTTCTTCATTGGTGAGAGTACAGCGGCGAAGATCCTGATCTTTTCGTAAAGGGCAATATTTACAATCGTTGGAACAAACATTGGAAATGAGGGTTTTCAAGAGGACGCTCGATCCGCCGTTGGGTAAAGTGACGGGATAAACCCAGTTTCCGTAAGGACTTCGGGTTCGATGCTCGTCCGGACGGGAACCGCAGGCGCAGGCCAGATCATACTGGGCATCCGTGCTGAGGATTTGCAGTTTTTTCTGGCAATCGGGTTTTACGAAAATCGAACTCATGGCTATTCGGATTCCTTCCTCGCTACATTATATCATACCCGATGATCCGTACCAGTGGTGCTAAACGCATGGATCGTGGTCAATCCTGGTGCGTGTAGAGACCGGCCGGGCGTGGTCGATTGGCGACGTAAATTTCCATCGGCAGAGGGAAAGATTTTTCGTCAGTTTCAATTTTAATTTCTCACGCAGAGGCGCAATGTCGCAAAGGAAATTGTTTCCGGAATTCAAATATCTATAAAGGACATAGGATGTATGTATTGTTGGTTAAGAGAGGTTGCACAAATTGGCTGCGTCGGGAAAACGAGATCCGGCCGGTCGATATGAAGAAACAGATATATAGTGAACTACAAGAAAATCGCAAAAAATGAATTCAGGTATTTGGCGATAATGCTTTCCGTAATATCCTCGTACCATAAGATATGAATTAACAAGGGCTTAGAAGACGAAAATCGCAAAATCGAAATGCGCAAAAACACGGTTTGGTTGAAATCACAAAATTCATATACCCGAAATCGGAGGCGCGTTTTATCACAAGTCCTTATATGGAAAAGGGTTATATTTCCTACCGCGGATTTGTTTGAATTTGCATGCTCGTTTCATGCGCATGGAAAATGCGCGCATTTTGGTATATTAGCTATTAAAGATTGCAATATATACATATCCAGAGTTGCTATAGACAAACAAAGTAGGCATACCGATACGCTATAGGATATAGGCGACAGAATATAGTATCCCTATGGGCATAGAGGGAAACAAGTATAAGACAAACTACTATAAGGTACGGATAAAGAGGATACGGAATAGTATGCCTATGGGAAAAGGAGGATAATTCCTCACGCCAAGGCGCGGAAATCAAAAAGGATATAGGATACAGGGGGTAGGATTTAGGGAACAAAATGGCCTCAC
>CAYLSB010000089.1:0-18689 GCA_964386005.1 uncultured Pirellulales bacterium
CGTACTCAAACGAGGTTACATTCCCCAGCGCATCCTTTACCCAGTCCTGCTGCGTTCCGTCATAATGCGTTTCGGTCTCAGTGCGCAGGCCGGTAGTATCATTCGGCAAGCTGATAACTTTCTCCTGTCGACCCGCCGCATCATACAAAATCTCCTGCGTGCAAACCAAATTCCCCTGCGAATCGACATCCGGACCAAAACTTCTCCACACCCGCCCCGCCGTATCATACTCCGTGCGGGAGCTGGACAAACAATTCGCCGATTCCACATTCGGAACTTCGCCATCCGACAACCACGCAAAATCTCCAGGAGCGGTCCCCGTTCCATCCCAGGCATTCTTGACCACTCTGCCTCCCGCGACTTTCTTGCCGACGACAACCGGGCCATTGTATAGATCTTCCAGAAGCAGCGTCACATTCTTCCACCGCCGCGTCTCGACCGCACGGCCGAGCGCATCATACACCGTCTCGGTCCCCACCGGCTCTTCACCCGCCGCGTACGGCCCCACCGTCACCACCGCCCGGCCCTCGGCGTCGAACAGCGTCCGCGTCGTCGTCAGCAGCACATGATTCGCCGGCGTCGCTTCATCATAGACGGCAAACACCTCCGTCTCGACGACATTACCCGCCTCATCGTACCAGTACTTCGTCGTGATGAGATTTTCATCCCTCGTCCAGTCCGGCTTGCCGATGGAATTATACTTCGTTTCGCTCAGGCATACGGTACTGATCCGCTGATTCAATTCTGCGGAATATGGAATCTGATCATCAACAATGCGTTCTGTCTTTGTCACGCGCCCCTGCATATCATACGTTGTGACCGTAAAGACATACTCATCGATCGTCGTGTCGCTGTCCGCCGGATCTTCCCATTCATACCACGACAAATCCTGTCTTCCCTTGGAGTCATAATGGAAATACCGCTTGACCACGCCGGAATCGCCGAACGGATTAAGAGTGGTTTGATTGGAGAGACTGGCCGGACAATACGGATCCGTCACCGCGTACGGCTGATCGGATGATCCGCTCTCGTCGTCATATTGATATGAAGTAACGATACAGTACGGCCGAATACCTGTCGGGATTCCGCTCAGTCCGGTCAGTGTATAAAACGTCGAAAAGTCCGTCACATTCTTCGTATCCGCCTGGATCGAATGTTCAAGCCGATTCCGGCTATCATAGATATTGCAGGTAAACGATAGCCGTTGAAGTCCCGTTCCCGAACCCGTCGTTGTTTCCGTCGCCAGCAGCAGCCCGCCGGTATTGTATGTATTCCAGGTCGAGGCAAGTTCAATATAACCATTACCATCGGCCGTGGGTTTATACTGCGTGGTCTTGATCAGCCGCCCGTTGGCGTCCGTACAGTTGACGGTCTTGTTCAAAACCGGATCGACGACCGTCTCGGTATCGACGTAAATTGCATCATCGCCCTTTGGATTTACGATTTCGGCGGTACTGAAACTCGTCTTCGTTTCCGCATAAACGGCGTGACCTTCGCTGTCCCACTCGACCAGTTGGCTGACCTTCGTGGGCTTGTCGATATTCTTGCCCGAGGCGTTGTACTCATACTGTATTATCGATGCAACCGTATCACTTTGATCGTACCGAAGAACCTGGAGAACATTCCCCCGCGTGTTATACATATACTCGGTTTTGGATCCCATCCGGTCCGTAACGGTTTCTGTCTGACCGACAAGGTTATGATCGAGCTTGATATAGTTCCCTTTGGCATCCTGGATTCCGATCAGGCGGCCGCCATCGTCATAGAAATACCGGATCGGCGACAAACCTCTTTCATCCTGGATTTCGGTCACATAATGATCGGCCGGATCGTGATTCTCATCCTCGTATATAAATGTGATCTCGTCATATTCGGCCTCTTGTTCGCCAACGGCCTTTTTGACAAGCTTCTCGACGCGCTCCAGATTTCCATACCGATCATAGGTATATCGCAAGCTGGGTTCGTTATCTATATCTCCAGGAGCCAGAATACCTATAATTCGACCCGTTGAAGGATCACGATTACATGTTATGGTTTGGATTGTCGAGAATCGATCCTCTTCATTTTCTTCACTCGCATCATACTGTTGGTAGTCCACGCTTTTTATAATGGGATTTTCACCATCAAAATTATCATCCAAATTAAACACGACCTTATCCCCGGTCGGAAGACAGATGGACGACAAATACGGCTTACCGTACGCCTGGAATTCAAACAGACCGGTTAGTCCTGAGGTGCCGTATGCATTATCTTTGTATCCCAGCATCTCCAATGTCTCGTCGCCATCCGATGTCCCATACGGCTTCCTGTTGATCTCAAAGATGGTTCCATCTTCCAACGTAAGATCAAAACCAGAGACATCATGCAGACTCAAATCAATATTTTGATTCTCATAGGAAGGTTTATAGGATACCCCTCCAACATTCCAGAAATAACCTGTAATAAATCCCCCATAGACCAAATTGAAAGTTTCGCGAGTTGTCAGAGTGGCTTTGACGCCGGGCGGCGATTGATACTTGAGCGTCCAGAGCCCGCTTGCCATATTGGAATGATCGCAATCCCAGTATGAAACAAAGGTCGCTCGCTGGCCGTCGGGAAGAGTCAAGGTAACATCCCGCGCATAAGGATCTCCTCGTCGAACGGTGCAGGATCCTCCTTCTGCGAAAAAGCTCTCGCGTTTTTCGGATAGTTCAATATCCATATTGGCGAATGAACAGCTCCAGCCATATCCAAAATCCCCATCCCGGTCCCGGCCGAAGCTGTCATAGGAACGTATCACATGCAACGGATAGGACCCAACAGGGATGACAATGTCTTCCTGGGAGAATCGGACATTGCCGATTTTCAAGGGAGTATTGAGAACAATCGTCACATCATCCGTTGCGGTTTTCGATCCGCATTTTACCGACAAATGCAAATTATAACTTCCATTCGGGATGCCGGTAAGATCAATGAAACCAAAGCTGCCGTTGTCAGTACCATACCCAATTGCCTCATTACGATAACCCCCCTTACCATAGCCGGGAGTCACATTTTTGAAATATCCTTGTGCATTCGAAAGCTCTAACTTGTAGGCCGTGTTATCGGGTAAATTCGCCGAATGATACGCATACCCCTTGACCTCGCTGATCCCTTTGGAAACCTCAACTTTGTTACTCAGGGGAACTGTAAGGTTGGTGGGAACCGCAATATCATCAATTACCGTAATCTTAGCGTGAATATCGTCTGAGGTAATACTTCTGGCCACTTCAAAGGGAACATAGGCATTATCGGTTCCAACAATCAAATGCGCAATGTAATGACCAACAGATAAGGATACTTCATTCCATTCATGGTCTAAGCCTGCTTCTGGCACTGTTGAAGAGTACGAATAGGAACTACTTGTACTTGGGGGTTGCTCAATCGTCAGGGTCCAGAGAGAACTACTTGTGAAAGACGCTGTAAAAGTTAGAGAGCTTTGATTCAGCGTCATAAACGTTGGAGTTACTTTGAAATTTCGAATCAACAAACATGAATTGCCACTCAAATCCAAAACGATTTCCTGTGTGGCTTGTTTTTTGCTGCGATCAACAGCTACCAAAGTCAAATTCAATTGGGAACTACTATTGACAGACACATTATGCATGTCCAGATCATGAGTCAGGGACATCTTTCGGGGGCGGTCCCAAGAACCTTCCAGGAGTTCAAGGTTTCCATTCTTGAGTTCATCGGTGCCGTTTTTAAGAATCAGTTGTTTCAGGTCCTGATCATCCGATGCGATGAATTGGATCCGGAGTTTGTCACAGGAAGATATCGAGACGGGATTTGAATTCAATGAATACTCAGTGCCAAGAGATCCATCCGGATTTATAGCCCACAAATGAACATCGGATATTACCGGATCTTCCTGATCATCATTCATTCCCGGCTTCATCCTCACGACCACTTGTACCGTATCCCAACCGAAACTAATTCCCCCTCGCAGAACGTCCAATCGTAATGTATAGGTTCCAGTCTGATCAAAACTGACAATCGGTCGAAAGACAGATTGAGATGGAGTAAAGTGAACGTTCTCTTCGTCTCCTTCCGTCACAGTCCATTGATAGGAAAGATCACTCCAAGCGGGTGTAACAACCGCATCGGACATCGATAAAGGATAAAATTGTGATGTTGATTTGTCAGCGCCGGCATAGACATATTCGGATGCATCGCCATATACGTCAATATAGACACTCGACGAATAAATATTTGAATTTTTCTGATAATTCAAAGTAAGTGTATAGATTCCTTCTGCTGAAAATTTTACAGAGGGATTGACTTCGCCCGTCTGTGTACCATTCAGCCAAATAACATTGGGATTATCGTCATCGGTCCAATACACATTACTCGAAAGATAATCTGTCGGATCCCAGACATTGGCACGGTCCAAAACCAAACCCAATTCCGAATTCGGCGCAACAACCGGATAGCCGCTCCCGGCATCGACGATCGGCTTTCCATTCAAGGCGATTATCCACAACGTATCGCGAGCAATGGTTATGGGATTCTCTGTGCCATATTTCGCAACGACTTCAAGTCGGTATTTACCCTCATTTTTGATGGTAACAGAGGATGAGCCATCCGAGTCCGGTTGGGTCGGCTCAAGGGATTCGGTCCCCTCAAGAAAGTTCCATGAATAGGTTAAATCTTCTGGTTTTGCTCCAATCGTTATCGGATCCAACTCGATCAGCGTGTCGCTTCCTGAAAATGCGAAAATAATATCTTCGATATTCAGGGTTACCTTCGGCGGCTTGACGGTTACCTGCACCGTATCCCCGCCCATCAAAATAATAGGTTCATTGACAACCTGGTATTGGGCCGTAAGTGCCAGTGAATAGATCCCTACCCGAGGGAAGGTGACATACGTGTCGGGCGTGTTTGAAGGTGCAAAAGATACATACCCATCGGGACCGTCGAACGACCACGTAACTTCATTCGGAACATTGCTCCGCAATAGAACCTGATCATCATCCGTACTGAGCGGATCCCCATCCATATTTGTCATATCCAGATTATCATGAATAAGCTGGATCATTTCCCGGGGATCTTTCAGCTCAACATATAATTCTTGTCTGTCGATGGAATGTACAGTAACGGTAAATAGATCCGCATTTCGGATAGTGCCGCTTACGTCTCGGACTACCAGCCCAATGTCATAGGAACCGGGTTCCCCAAAGGTTATGTTATCATTCTCCAGCACCGCCCCTTCAGAAGACAGGTTCACCCATTGAATCGTATCGGTCGGGCCTTGACCCTGTACCGTCCCTTGGAGCGGAATCTTTGCGCCACCGGCCGGGGACAATGTGAGTGTATGATCTTCGCCCGCATCGACCATTACCGGCTGGAATCCAACTGAATTAACAGTCACATTGACCATGTCAAAACCGACAATTTCATCATTATTTTTGACCACATACCCTATGGGATATTCGCAGGCATCGGAAAATGTGATAGTGACCTGGTTGCAATTCTCCGCAGGATCCGGATCTGTGCTATAAGCACAATGTGACAAATTAACCCACTTTCGCCCATAGGTCGAGAAGGAGGAAGGAATATTTGCAGAGAGAACGGCTGTTTGAGGCAAGGTTACTTCCTGAGAAGCGCCAACATCCACAGCTTGATTCTTTGCAGGTAATACGGTAACCTCAATTGTTTTAGCGCCGACGATTGTTCCGGCCGCATCTCGGACGATGTACCCAATAGGATACACACCCGGTTTGAAAAATGTCACGATGCAGGAAGTCGTATCGAAAGGATTTTCAATATTCAAAAGACCGCTGGGACCGGTATATATCCACTCGGAGGTAGAATAATTATCGGAAAAATCAGACACTCCCAATGTCACAGTTTCGTTGACATGGATCACTTGTTGAGTGACTGAAAGACTAAAGTCCACGCTGTACATAGCACTGGGTTTCACTTCGACTGTGGTGATGTCCCATCCGATGAGGTTGTCATCTTTCACAACCTTCAACCCAATCTGATAAATACCCGGCGCCGTGAACTGAACCCAGGTGTTCAGGTCTTCAGCATCCTTCACGTAACTTCCATTCGCAACATTGCACACCCATGTAATAACCGCCCCGTCGGTACTGCCTTCCAGAATGTGCCCGGAAAGTCGGACCTCACTGAACGGCCAGGTGATCGTCTGATCGGCTCCCGCATCAACCTTTACGGAGTAAGGAAGTACGGCCACGGTCACCTGATCGGCCCCCACAACCTCCTCGGAACTGTCCAAAGCCAGAAAACTGAACTCATAGATACCCGCCGAGGAAAATTCGGGCTGAATATACGGAGAAGATGAGTTTACATTCATCGCGGGATCATTGCATAACCACTGTATCGAGTCATAACCCCCACCGGTCACATTTCCGATCAGGGTCGTGGAAGTACCTCCGGGCTGGAGGAGCAATTCCACATCTTTCCCGGCATCGACTACGATATTCTGAGCAAGGACGGCCACCTTCACCGTATCCATGCCTACAATTTCATCCGCGGCGTTTTTAGCGAAGAATCCCAGCGTGTAATTGCCGGAGCGAGTGAAACAAGCCATGGTGTCCATACCGGAAAACGGCGTCAGATTGATTGACGATTGCGAAAGATCGACCCATTCGACCGAATCATACTGTCCCTGAACATATCCCATCAAAGGAACATAGATCGCACTCGCGTCGCTCTTGAGAATTGCGGACTGATCCGGACCTCCATCGACAATAACGCCGCGCTTGTCTCCGGAATATACCGTAATGGTGGTAACCCCGGCTCCAATGATTTCGCCTTTGCCCTTTTTGTTTTTAGCCAACAAAGAAATCACATAGGTACCCGGTTTGCTGAATTCCGCCCAGGTACTAATCTTCGAGGCATTGTCAAACACGACACGTTCGCGCAGAGTTTCATCCTCGACCTGCCAGAGGAGGGAATGGGGAACCTCCCCGGCGACATAACCATTCAGATATACTCGTCGATCGGGCAAGGTTATCGCCTGATCCCTACCGGCGCCGACTTGAATTCCGCACTGATTGACTGGAAGGTTCAATCGTTCCCGGCCGATCAAATGATTGTTTTCATCAAAGCATTTCAGAACGATTTCATAAATCCCGGGATCCTTTTCGACCGTCACGTCGGTTTGGGCTGACGTTGGATCCGAGAATGTTACATTGGCATTCGTGCATGACCAGAGAATCGATGCCGGCGCAAATGATGTCGGATTCCCATTCCAAAATTCCCCCTGCAATTTTGTTCCCGGCAATTCCACATGATCCTGCAGGTAATCGTTGTAATCAATATCGATCTTCACGCCTGCGTTGACGGTAACAATCACCGTATCCGTGAAAACACTGCCCCCGATACTTACAGAAAGCTGAAGGATATATTTCCCAATGGCGCTGAACTCGGCCGTGGTTTTGATCACGCTATCCATATTCGTTTCAAACTGGACGCCGTTGGCCGGCCCGCTCATGACGGTCCATGCCGCCGATAGATTGGAAGGTTCCTGACTCGGATCGTTCAGGGTTATCGACGCGCTGCAGAAGGTGACCTTGACCGGCGCATCTCCCAGACTGATCTCGATATCCTCCCCGGCATCTACTTCAACAGGTTTCGCACGATACTCGTCGGCGCCGATATCAATAACAGGGCCTGGACCGCATTCGCTATCCGAATCAAGGATACGGGGATCGCCATGGATATCATGATCCCGATAACCCGTAATAAGGGTATTCACGGCGGGTATGTTCTCAAGTGAAGGTTCGATGGTAATCGTATGCTCTGTTTCGTTTATGCTGATAACCGTATATACGCCGCTGTCGCCCTCGAATATCACATAATCTCCACAAAGATACAGACTGGGGGATCCTACAACGATTGAAGATACTGAACTGCCGGATCCCACAGCGTCTGTATAAGAAACTACGCTATTGTCCCCGGAATCAAGACAGGGATTGACATCAGGGTAACATGTGATATCGGTACCCTGAGGGGGAGCGTTTTCCCGACACGGCTCAATTCCGAATGAGTCTCCGTTAACACTCGAAACACGGTGCAGGTTGACAGAGTCACTGAATTTTATCCAGTATCCAACCTGGTATAAGCTTGGATCGTTAACAATAATCTCCGATACCGAACTCCCGATCAATACTTCATCATCAAAGGGATTCGCACTATTTCCTTCAAGGCAGGGATGGCCAGAAGGCTGCAGTTGGGCATATCGCTCGAGTTTTCGTTTTTCAAGCTGGATTGCCCAATCAAATCCGGAACCCCAGTTGATCACTGGAACAACAACATCAGGATCAGCGGGATTCTCATTTCCTAAAGCTTTATCCAGAGGCGGGAAGAATTCATTACTACTTCCCGATATAAAACGTGCGATGCCGTCATTATTGATCTCGATCACATCCCAGAGTTGGAATGTATAATTGAAACCATCAGTTATACTCAAATGATCATTGCTGGGCGGATATCCAAAAACGACCATTTGTTGAACGCAGGGTCGTCGCCAAATATTTCGACTGGAAGCGATGGCTTCCGAGACGGAAGTAACGTTCACAAGGTTTTCCCAGTTCGGCTCCGGTCCCCAGATATTTTGCTCGGTTGACGCATCAACAAGTTTGTTCGTCGTCAGTCCGTCTTCAGGATAACAATAAGGAATAGAATTTCCACTCACTAAACTGTACTTTACATCAAGGTGTCCTATGGGCAACTCTGTAGATATTTGAACATTGCTATTAAGTGCGTAAACGATACAGTTTCGAACTTCAATATCCGCCAAATCGTCAATTTCTTCATTACTAACTGCATAAGCATATTGATGATATATTCCATGTATGTGATCTGTTATGGTGTTATTGTAGATGAATACTTTACTCAGTGGAACATTGATCGGTGTTTTTTTCAGCCAGTCTTGAATAAAAATTCCATTGGATGGCTCGTAATCGAAGTTGTTCCGATGGATTACATTTCCCTGGATGAGAACGCTTCCATATCCATTATGTAAATAGATCCCGTATTTTTTGTTCAAATAGATTCGGTTATGGATGATGGTTGGATTTGCATAGTCATCGTCCGCCGAGGACCCGTTGCTCGTGCAATAGATGCCTGAACCATCATTCCTATAGATTTCATTGTCGGTTATCAGGGGGGAGCATTGGATGCAGACAATCCCTCCAATAATATCATTATTGTAGGATGTTGGTTTTGCTCCGTCGTTGTAGGCGATCTTACAATTGCGGATGGTCATCTCGGACTCATCCAGTCCGGGCTTTGCATATTCACACTTTACGCCGGCCGCAACTCCTCCCGTAACGGTCACGCCGTCCAGGATCGAATTTTTCGCGCCGGTTACGACGGCCTCCAAAATATCCCTGCCGTTCAGGAGGGTTTCGGCGGCGGGATTTTTCAGGTCGCGCTGATCCTTGCCGGTTTCATTGCCGATAAAACCGCCATACACATCGACGCCCTCGACCATCGAGAACGTCGCGGAAATAATCGACTTGCGAGCATTCGCCGCAACCTCCGTATCGGAGTTATATGTGTTCGGGAAATAGTTTCCCGCCGCCACCCAGATTTCTCGATCCGATACATCTACATTCAAATACTTCAGGTTTTTGAGATGGATCAACGCCGATTGCAGATCGCGATACGCCGTATTCCAGGATGTCCCATCGCCGTCCAGAGGGGTATTGGCGTTCACATAGAGGATCGGATGATCTGTCCATGCATCGACATGGGTGGCTATTGATTTACTCTCGAAGTAGCCGTCTCCCTGAAACTCGCAGCGGTTGACAATCTCTCCGCCGGGTTTGGCCAGGGTATTGACACGGGTGTTCAAGGTAAATGACAACGCTGCTGTGTTTGGTTGCACGGTTCCAAGATACCATGTCACAGAATGAGATGCCGCATCATAAGTGGCTTGTTCCGTCGTCGGATCGAAATCTTCTTCTCTTGCCAGATAATCCACAAGCCGAGCGTTGACAAGGGCAGCGGGACTTGTATTTTTACAGGTTAACGTGTAATGAATCGAGTCATTCGGACTGAGGGATGAAGTTTCATCAACGTGTAATTTTAATGGATAATTATCCGGGCCGGATGGAAACGGCGACGCGGACTGACTGACCAAAAGAGCGGTCACATACGCATCTCTGCCAAGCGTGGTATTAACGTCAATTCGATTGAAAACATAGGCACCATTATCCAGTTTGTATTCATATACACCTCCATATGTTAGTTCGTCAGTACCTGTATATTGCGCTCCAACAAGAAGCCGGTTTCCATCTGCAAGTAGAGAGTGAATATATGGTGGATGATCTATCTTCTCGAATATGTCTGATGTTGCATTATATTTCCCGAATGAATTATTTAACACCAAAGATAAATATAAGGAATCACCCCAAGTCGCCATATCGGTCGCCCCATTGATGCCAATGCCTGAATTGTCATCGAGGGGATCCCATTGGACATTATATAAGTTATGCCACTCATTCCCTTCTAATCTCGCTACGCCAGCATTCGGACCTCCACCATACAAATAATCCCCATACGTTTCGAAACTCACGAATCCCGCCCCACCGATAACTTCTCGTTTTAGACCGCCATCTCCACCTAATAGTTTTGAGATTCCGTTATAGATATACAATGCACCATACTGACCTAGGCTTGTCGAAATAAATAGATTTTCATTCAAATTTTCATGAGTATACAAACTACAGTTTTCACTTCCTGTCCCCGGTACTGCAAGTTCACCCTCCTGGATCATGGAACCGCCAAGAGAGAATAAAAGTTCATTATGAGGGGATAGATAACTTTCATGTCGATTTGCTAATCCATATAATTTATTTTTGAATACGGCCAGAGACAGGACTTGCTCACCGAGACCATCCCCAACCAGAATCCATTCGGAGCCATGTTTCTTCCAAATCCTTCCAAAGCCCCTTCTGGGATGTCCATTCTCGACATAGGATATACCATTAAAATCAGTCGTCGCGGCATAGATATCCCCATTGTATTCACACAACGCCAGAATCTGATCCCCAAGCCGCTGCGAAGCAACCTGCCAGGTAGCGCCTGCTTCATCCAAACGTAAACAGAATACCCTTCCGTTATAATTGGATGTGGAATCTATATTACTGGTGCCGGCATATAAGATTCTGGGCGGATTAATGAATACGCTAACCGTATCGGATGACTCGTTACTACTCCCCGCGGGATCCGTAACCGTCAATTTGAGTTGATACACGCCCGGCATAGTGAACCGGAAAGTCGGATTCAACAGTGCCGCCTGCCCGTTGACATCAATACTCGAAATTGTGACGCCATCAGGACCTGATTCGAGACTCCAGGCCTTGGCGGCATCACCTTCCGGAAACATGTATTCTTCGATCTCCGCATCGTCCAATGCAACATCGACATGCGAAGTACCTGAACGATCCGGAAGGAAGGCCCTCTTGTTTTCGCCCGCCTCGACGGAGGGCGATGCATTGACCATAATGGTTACGGTATCCGTTTTGACCGTATCATTAAAGTCAGCTTCAAGCTGAAGGGTGTATCTACCCGCCGTCGGGAACGTGACGCTGGGTTGATGTCGAGGTCGATTGTGATAATTGAATACTACACCAGCGGGAGCTTCAATCGCTCTCCAGAACAACGAACTGGGCTCCGGATCGTCGGACACGGATGGCGCATAGGGTGAAAGCGTTGAAAGATCCAGCAGACAAGGCACAGGACCATTGACAACCGTGTCACTTCCCGCATCCACGGAATAATTGGCTCCGGGAGCCGTCCCCTCAACCGTAATCGTGGCATAACTTACGCCGGAGCGATCTCCATCCGAAGCCGAAAGCTTAAAAAGATATGTTCCCGGGCCGGGGAATGTGGCGGTTGTTTTCACGGGTAATTCGTATCCGAGTTCAATGACATCGCCCCGCGAACGATAGAAATGAAACGTGGTCGGACTTATTGTTACTTTTGTTACATTGGTCTGCGATACGCTTGCCAAATCAGCAACCACAGACCACTGGGCGGTTAGAACACCCATCGGCAATCCATCATCGCTGACGACACCTTCGAGGTCGATTTGATTCGTCTCAGATATGGTTTTGTTTCCACCTGAATAAACGATGGGGCCCGCCTGATAGGATGAACCGGGTTTTACGGTGACAAGCACATCATCGGATCCAATCACCTGGCCATTTTCCGTGACTTCCAACCTGAGAATATAAATAAGCTCTCCGATGAATTGAAAACTATGTTCATCGATTTTCGGCATGATGGTTGGTTTCAGGGACGACGAAGTGGTCTCGATAACCTCGGCCGTTGCCGCATCGAAATCCAAGTCTCCCCCGACGGGAAATCGAGTACAAGACCATGTAAGTGTATGCCTGGTTTGATCATATCCCAGGATTTCCGCGTCATAGAGATTGACCGTGTCGTGGGGCGAGACCAAAACCTTATCCGCTCCCGCATAAACAACGATCGGATCGAATACACTGCTGTCTTGCCTCTCGTAGGCGCCCATATCCACGATCGGCGCCGTGCCCGTTCCTGTATCTTCTGTATCCGGATCATCCCATCTTCGGATGTTGCCCAAAAGATCCGTCGAAGGCAATGTCATTCCCTCCGGGCTATTTGTTCCGGCGTCGATGCACGGTGATCCCGGCATCAGCCGTAAATCGCCGAAGTCATCGTTCGCTCCCTCATCAATCTCCGTCGTCGCCGGATCGTCCCCCCAGCCATCCCCGCCATCCGATGGATCGCTGACAAATTCCGGATAGGTATTGATATTGTTTCCGTTATTGTTACTGCCGTTGGAGCCAATCCGGGTATCCCACAGACCGTCAATAAAGCAATTTCGAATCGCGTTATTCCAGTAAAAGACCTGAATAGTGTTGACTTTATATACTTCAGGCCAAATATTTTCGCTTGAATTTCCCCAAAGAATACTATTGATGATTGTTATTGATAGCCCATTATCGGATGAATTATTCGTGGCTCTACTACAGTGAAATCCACCGCCTGTATAGAATGCGTAATTTCCTGACAATGTACAATGGAGGATCGTCGCATTTCCCCGATAGACCCGTATGCCTCCCCCTTCATAGGCTGTGTTGCCGGATAGAACACAGTTTTCAATAATCGGATCCGCATATACGCCTTCGTTATCAGCATAAGGTCGGCCAATCCAGATTCCACCCCCACGACCTTGCTCTTCATTATCATGATAATCTGCTGAATTCGCCTGAATCAAACACGATGAAACAACCGGGCTGCAATCACGAATATGAATTCCGCCGCCATCATTGTTCGTCGCTGAGTTATGGTGAATCCATGATCTCTCAATTCGAACCTGTCCTATTACATCGCGACAAGCAATCGCCCCGCCTCCTTCGCCCTTCATGCCGGTTGTCGCCGTATTATCACACAATTCGCAATCATCGAGGATGGCGTTTGTGTCCCCGGCGAAATACACCCCCCCGCCTTCGACGGCCGTGTTGGAGCGGATCAGGCACTGCGAAATCGATCCATCGATGTTATTGATTCCGCCGCCGGCCTGAGAGCTGGTATTGTTTTCGATCGTGCAGTGTTGGATCGTCGTCTCGGCGCCATATCCGCGGATACCGCTTCCGATCGCGGCTAACACCCGGATTTCATCGTCGCCTAACGCCCTCCGGTATATCCGGATATCATCCATCCGGCCGCGATAGTAGTGCGTGGTCGCGCCGACATAGCTGCCGATGGTCACATCCCGGTCGGTTCCTGTATTGATCGGATAGGCGGTATAACTCACATCACACGGCCGTTCGCGGACGCCGTTGACATAGAGCAGAATGTCTCTCGCATCGCTCTTGCCTTCCGGCAGGACCGCGGCAACATGAATCCACTGGCGATTTGGTATCGGAATGCTTCCCTGAACGGCGCCGGAATTGGCATCCAGCCGCAATAGATAAACGTAATCCGGACTGGCGCCGGTTCGCTGAACTTTCAATCGCCAGATATTTCCGGCGGCGTAACTGCCCCAATTACAGATGTCGTATGCCACTTTGTCATGATTTCCGGTATCGAGCCGGATCCACGCCGCGCAGGTCCGCGCCTGCGATCCGCCGATTCCTTTGTATCCGGCCGACGTCACAAAATCATCGACGCCGTCAAAATCCAGTCCGTTGCCGGACACGCTCTTGACCCAATCGGAATTCCCATCCATATTCTGTAACGTGCCCGGATAGCCGAAAAGCCCGCTATCCGAAGCCGTGGTGCCGCTGATTTCATCGAGTTTCCAATGGGTTTCTGGACCTTCGACGAATTCGGATATCTGTTTGATCTCTTCCGTGTTCAGGGCACGGCCGTAGATTCGCACGTCATCGATCAGACCCTTGAACGGCCGGGTATTGGCGGGATTATTTCCGATATAGACATTACGTGTACTTTCGATATAGTCTTCCAATAGGCCGGTGGAGAATTGCTTGACTCCATTGATGTACAATTCGATATTCCCATCCCGATCTCGGCGACCCAGAACGTGGGTCCATCGGTTTTTCACCGCATCGGAATCGCTCGTCACGGTAATCGTTGATGTACCATCGGAAACCACAAAGGACCATGTGTAACTGGTGTTGTAGGAAATGTGATAATCGGTTCCCGCGGAGTCCGCACGGCAAAGAATGCGCCCCGCCTGCGAAATATCGGCGGCGGGTTTGACCCAGGCGCATACTGTAAATCCACCCTGGATATTGAAATCAGTCGAGGAGGGTATCCCGACGATGTCATCAACACCATCAAACTGAAGGGCTCCGCCCGCATGACCGGCCGAGGGTTGCCACACCGCACCGAATACGGTCCCGGTATGTTCCCTGCCGGAACTGTCCGCGGCTGAACTGCCGGTCGATTCGTCCAGTTTCCATAAGGCCGCCGCGGAGGGCTTTCCGCTGATTGCGGCGATTTCCAGCAAGGTCAGCGCTCGCCGATAGATTCGAAAATCGTCGAGTTTTCCATTCCAGAACGCGCCGAGTCGCGCTGTACCGGTTCCGAAACTCATCGTCCCCGTACAGGATTCCAGCGGTGAAAACAGATCCGCCGAATCTTCCCCCGCGATCGCGCTGTCGGCATACAGATGCCGGCGGAAACCATCGTACACAAAGGCGATATGATGCCATTGTCCATCCACGAAGCCAGTACTATTCGCCGTCAACACCTCCCCACCCGATTTCCGTAACTGCGTAACCAGTCTTCCGAGGGAATCGATCTGCATCCATGCCCTCGGCGTTCCCGCTCCATCGTTGGCCTGGCTGATAATCGTCTGGTTGATGCCGCCGCCTTTGATCCAACCGCACACCGTGAATGCACCGTGAGCGGGATTCAATAGAAACGGCAGGGTCACATAATCATCCACGCCATCGGTGGACAGGGCGTACGTTCCCACTTTGGCGTCATCGCCGGTCGTAAAAACCGGAGATCCGACCGCCGTACCGTCGTTGTCGCCGCCTTCATCGGTATAGTTCTGTTCGAACGCCCAATGTCCGATCGGGAAAGGATTACACGCCAGGTCCGCGATTTCCCTGCCCTGTAATGCCCGTGAATAGATCCGGACATCGTCGATCCATCCGTCAAAATACCAATGGTTGGCGGAGTCGCCGATGCAGACATCGTCTTCGGCGACGGTGCGGATCGCGCAGCTTACGGATGATCCTCCGGTATCCAACCGTCCATCAATATATATTAATGCATCCGATATATCCGGAGTTCCGTCATCCGACCAGGCAACGGCAATGTGATGCCATTGGCCGTTGGCCACATTCACCGAGCCGTATTTGTACCCATCGCCGCCTTCCACGCGGAGAACCGCCTCGGTATTGGCCGCGTTGGGATTCAGCCGAATTTTCCATTTGGCGCCGGTGGCGATCTTTCCCCAATATAGAATATCCACATTATTTACATTTACTGTGGAGGTTTTGATCCATGCCGCGCAGGTTCTGGCTTGCCTTCCCGTAATGCCTTTGAAATCGCCGATGGATACAAAATCCCCGGTTCCATCCAGAGACAATGCCCCGGCACCGACAAGATGTTGACCTGCCCCTGTCACGATCGCGGCATCGCCGTTGAGCGTGCCATCATGCTTTTTTGTGGAATCTTTCGCATTCGAATCAAACGGCCAGTGAGCCGCCAACTGTTCCGTATCGGAACCTCCGCCGCGAATGGTAATGCCTTTCAGGGCCGCGCTGGAATTTTCCATTCCCGAAAATGAAACCACCGTGCCGGCTCCACCCGCATCGATCACTGTGGCCGCACGAACCGCGGCATCTTCCGGATTTTCGCTTCGGACGGTGATATTCTTGCCGCGGAAGTGGATATTCTCATAGTATGTTCCCGGGGCAACGATTACCGTATTGCCTTCGCTGGCGCAATCAATCGCCGTCTGGATTCGATGGAAGGGATGAACGGGATCCTGACCATTGTTGGTCCCATCGCTTCCTGCAGGAGATACATACCAGGTACTCGATGTCCCGCTGACTGTCACAACACAAGAAGCTCCCGAGAGGGACCACAGACCTGTATTGTCCCGGACCATGAGAGTTACCGTGAATTGACCGGTGGCATTGAACTTACAATAGGTTTGGCTCGAATCATATCCCTTGATCATGACCGCCTGCGGCGGAAACGTCCAGGCGTAAGCAACAACGGTCTGTCCATCATCCGGATCAAACGAATTCCCGCCATCAAAGAAAACCGTCTGGCCGACTGTTGCCGTTTGAGGGGAATAATTGACAACAGGCGTCGGGGGAGTATTTGTGGCTTCCGAAAGACCGATACAGGATAATATGAATGCAATGGATACAATAACTCTGTAGTGATTCTTCATGGTTTTCCTCCTTTATGTCAGATGCCGTTTTGCTTGAGCCAGGTTGTCGCCGCTTTCGCCGCCGGGCAGTTTGGATCGGTCGCAAGCACCGCATTGTATGCGGCCGCGGTCTGAATGTCGGCGGTTTCTTGATCGATCACCTTTGCCTGCTTGAGTTCCTGATATCGATACCCCACCATGAACTGACTATGCCAGGCCAATTTGAAGTCCGGCCATTTCTCGGTGACGTATTGATAGTAATAGAGCGCCTGATTGTATTGCCCGGACATATAGCTGCACTCGGCCAGGATATAGAATGCCTCCGGCGTATAGGCCGTCTCCGGCTGTAACTTGATGATGTGCTCCCACGCCTGTACGGCCCGTTGATAGCTTTGAACCGCCTGGCCGTACTTGCCCTGTTCCAACTGATTCATCGCCGCATCGCGATAGCCCTCCCCCACCAGAAACGCCGCCAACGGAAGATCGGCATGGCCGGAGAAATTTGCCAGCAATCGGTCTAAGTGCTCGACGGAATTGGGGTCGGTCTTCTCCTCGGACACTGCCAGACCTTTCTGGCACCAGATGGCGTGTTCTTCACTCGGCCACGCAGAGACGACGTAGAGGTATAGCGCCTTGGCCATTGCATGGTCGCCGGTATCCTGAAAGCGATCGGCGATCTGGCAGGCGGCATTGGCCATCCGATTGTCTTTGGGATACCGTTGAAGCAACTGCTGAACTCCCTGCGCTGCGTTGGGGTCATTCTTGAGGGCAATATCCGATATTACCAGACCCATCTGCGACCACAGGGCATGTTCAGCATCGGGACGTTCGTTGACGACATATTCGTAAAGCGATTTGGCTTCGGCGTATTTCCCTTTCTTGCGCCAGGCATCGGCAATCTGACAGGCGGCGTTGGGGGTATGTTCGGCCAGCGATAGAGTGGCCAGCAGATCGGCCGTGGCGGATTTGGCGTCGGAATATTTTCCCATCGCGATATCGGCCATCGCTTCGCCCATGCGTGACCAGACGGCGGTTTCACCCTGCGGATAGGCATCCTTGACGAGTTGATACATGGCCTGCGCTTGCGCATGTTGGCCAAGCTGTCGGAATTTGTCTCCGATCAAGAGAAGGGCTTTGGGATATTCGGGATCGGTTGAAAATCCGGTTGCCAGATCTTGAATGGCCGTTGTGACCGATGCCATATCGTCCGCTTCGATGTACATCAGGACACGTTCACGAGCGGCATCGAGAGCGGCCGGTGTTCCGGCCTGTTTGGAAATGATTTGCATATAAATCGCATCGGCTTCGGGAAGCCGGCCCAGTTGGCGATGCGTTCGCGCCTCATCGAATAGTTTTTCCTGAACCCCTGCCTCTTCAACGGATTCAATCTGCGCGGTGAGGGATTGATTGATGCCGTATAACAGGATTATAAACAGAATAATAGGTATAATAATTACAATACAGATTCTTCCCGCTCGAACGATCGTCCTCGCCATGGTACATCCTTTCCTTCTCTACCCGCAGTCCAACCCTTTGTTTTTCGTTTCCATTACCACCCGATCAACACGCATAATTAGCCGATGATGCTGTCTCCTGTCAAGCAAGATAACCGGAGATTTCGTACTATTTTCTATCAAACTCGTCCTATCGGTATTTTCTCTGATTCGTAGTGCAAGGATATTCCTTACATACAATGATTTCCGGCCGGAAATCATCCACCTTGCTTACGCTCGATGGCGGCAACCGATTTCCGATCGCAAAAAAGGTGTCAAACCCCCAAACCAACGCAAAGGATTCGACACCTGTTTTTGCACATGAGGGCACACGCCGTGTGCCCCTACACAAAAAC
>CAYLSB010000090.1:0-18622 GCA_964386005.1 uncultured Pirellulales bacterium
TGTTCTGACTGGATGAATCAATATACCCCGACAAAATCGTCTTATTGATCTTCCAGTTTCGCTCTTCCAGCGAGGTTTCGTTGCCTGCGAAACCGCCATAGACCGAAACACCGGCGGGAATCTCAAAGGTGCTGTTATACGCCGTACCCGGCTTGTATGTCCCCGCTGCAATCCAAATCTCATCCCCGCAACCTTTATTCGCGCGGGCGATCGCATCCTGCAAATCGCGGTACGCCATCAACCAGCCGGTTCCGTTGCCGCCCGCCGGTTTCGATCCATCGACGTAAATCACGCCCCCGCCGAAACAGCCCACCGGCGTCCGGACCTCGGCATACGCATACACCGGGCCGGTCGCCTCGACCTGGTTGAGAATCACCCCCATCGGATCGGCCGTTCCGTTGACCGTCACCGTCAGCGTCAACACCTCGTTCGGATCGCCCGGCTCGTTCGGATCGAATGCGTCCAGATGCTCGATATGCCACGTATAGGTATGCGTGTTCGGATTATAGTTCGGATCATACGTCATCGTCTGCCAGTCGAATCCGTCATAGTCCACCGCCGGACTCAACGTGTCGACAATATACACATCATCGACATCCGTCAGCGAATAAAACCGGATCGTATAGGTGATCTCGTCGGTCGGCAGAACGCTTTCGGTTTCCTCGACCCCGTCGTCCTTTTCCAGGTGAAACCCGAACTGCCGCGCACGGCCGATCGTGATCGCCTTGTCGCCGTTCTCGCCGCCCATCTCCAGCGGAGCGAAATACTCCCCCCATCCGCTGAACCAATTGTGATACGACAAGTCCCAATGGCTCATCGCCCCCGGCGTAAGCCCCTCGAAGATCCCGCTGTAATCGCCTTCCGGAGTGAAGGCCTTTATAATTTCACCGGTGTCTTGATTGGCGGTGATTCCCCACGCCGCGGGCAACCAGGAAAACCCGGCGCTCGGATCGCCCATCGCCAGCAATCCGGTCCCCTCGTCTTTCAGAACATAATTGATCGCCTGCGAAAAAAACCGCTCCGCCGCCGGCTGTTCGCTTTCTCCGGAGGCCGTGTGATAGTCCGCGTCGTGGCCCGTCAACACGATTCGCCCCGTGATCCCCGCCCCCAGAACGCTTGCATTCAACCCGCCCATCTGTCCGCCCTCATTCCAGCCGACAATCAGAATGTCATAGTTTGCCAGGTCGTCGAGGGTTACCGAATCGTCCTTATCGCGGACAGCACAGGAAATGCCAAGCCGCCCCATCGCATCCAGAATCGAACTCTGATCTCCCTGCGTATCATAGATCAGAAATTGATAATCATTCGGATCAAAGTCCAGATATTGCCCCTTCTCGCCGGGTGGGGGAATCGATTCGTAGGGTTCATGATTTGGTGATTCGGCATAAATAGAAGCTGAAAACAAACCGCATAAGAGCAAAATTCCCGCGGCCAACCCCCGAAAACTCCACTGATGCTCCGTCACCCTTCGAGTACCCGATACCCGCTCCATAAACTGCTCCTTCGTGTCCTGCCATCCCTCCCGGCCGATCTTCTTAGTGCCATGCCCCTCCAGGCCGGTAAAAAAGGAGCACCGCCTACACGATGCTCGACTCGGGCCCGCCAAGGCCTGTCACGAACATGCATCGGCAGCGCCCCGCTTGGGGCACCGACCTTTGCATCTCGTGACCTTTACAACTTGGCGGTTTGAGTCGAGACGCTAAAAGTTCAGTGATACTATCAGGTTTTCAATCTATACAGCGATTCAAAATCCTTATTGTTGATTATTTCCTATCTATTCAACGTTTGATCTTCAAAAAATCGTATAAACAGAACCAGATTTCTTTGGTCCAAGGAATTCCACGAGGAAGGCCAAATATACGATATCCCCAAACACAAAACCTCCCTCAATTCTCTATCATATCATTATTATTGTACTCCCATAGAACGACTATGTCAAGACAATTCTGGCCATTTTAGCCGGTTTTTATACCCCCCTGCTATCACCGATCTCGCCTGCGGCTGCGCCCACGTTACCCCCACGGCCGATGGAAATCTGCGGTGGTTCATAATCCCTCGATCCTTATTCATCCATTCATTCCGTCACCCATTTCCTGCAATTTCGATACTTAAGATAGTATTATATCGTATTTAAGGATTGGGATCAAGGCGGAAATATCCAATGAGCCGGGTGAGGGTGTACGTCAAGTTTGTAGGTAGCATCATGCGGCCGGGCAAACGAATTGGAGCGGATTGGAGTTCCATAGAGCATCCCATTCCTGATTCAACCACGCAATTCGCAGCGCCAAGATGGCCGACGAGCCTCGGCGACTCCAGATCATCCCCGATTGTTTCAGCCGTCGTCCGATGACATGTTTACAGGCCCCTTCGGCCTCTCCGGAACCGATACAATACCCCTGAGTCCGGAACTGGTCATATTGCATCTGGTCTTCATGGTCGGCGATATACCGATGCAAAGCTCGTAACGCCTTCCGCTTGGCTCCCCGAGACGGCCGAATCTGATCCTCCAGGTCCAGCAACAACGGTCGAGTCTGGCCGGCCCAGAGAAGGTCCAACTTCCGTTTCACCCATTGTTTCGTCGCTTCCGTACCCTCTCCAGACAGTACTTTCCCGCAGTCCCAGACATGTTCACTGGCATGGTACCAGTCGATAATGAAGGTCGCCCGCGAAAACCATTGATGCTGAAGCGTCCGAATCCACCCGGCCCCATCCCCCAGATACACCACCTCCGAGGCGGTCCGAAAACCCCACCGACAGGCCTGCGCCCAGACCTGTTGGCCAAATGACTCCGAATCCGAGAACCGCCCCACATATCGAACCTGCCGATTCTTCCGCCCATCCTCCCACGACTCGGCCGCGATCTTGCTTTCGTGCCACCCCTCCTGCTCATGAACGGTGGTCCCGTCCACTTCGACATACAACCGGGCAGGGGTCTGTTCCTCCGGCGGCGGTTCATGGGTCTGATGATACTGGTTCCACGCCGCCTCTTGCTGGGCCAATGCCGCCCGGCCTACCTGTTCGGCCACTCGCTCGACGGTCTTGGGGGAGATCCGCTGCCCGGTCAACGCCTCGACTTTCCGGGCCGTAGAGGCAAAGCTATCATCCACCGCCACCAGACTACAGGCCCGCGCCAAGCCCGGACTGATCTGGTGGGGACCCAGGCCACTGGTCTGGTCATAGGGAATCCGGCCGGTGCCGCACCGACCACAGCGAAAATACGCCCGCCGAAGGATGACCGTTCCGAAGAGGGTCTGGATCTGCCGGGGGCGATACCCTTGTACCTGAAATTGACCGCCACAAGGACAGGCAAAGGGTGCTGAGGACTCCTGCTGCCAGGCATGATCCACCAGCCGCTGCAACAATGCCAGGCCCCAACTCCGCAGGCGGTCTTGAACCGCCCGTTCCAGAACACCCAGATCGCAACCCGCCAGATTCACTTCCGACCGAAATGCCGCTTCCATTTCCAGGATGAACATGGTATCCATAAGGATAACCCTCCATGAGATAGTGGTTTTGGACATACACACCATACCAGTATCTCATCCGGAGGGTCTTTTGTTACCTACAAACTTGACGCACACCCGCCGGGTGATAAAGCGATGCATAATCCGGCCGTACCGATACAAGCGAAACGGGTGTGTCACGATTGTACTACATCCGGCATGGAGGAAGATCAGAGTTTCCAGGAGCGGGCGAAGGCCTCGAAGGAACGGTCGTAGGTTTTTTCGACGGCCGGGGGAAAGCAGCAGCCGGGCAATTCGCGATTGGCCAGGTGGTACTGGAGGCAGTCGCAGCAAGCGCCCTTGCGGGAACAGGGATTGTATGTACATGTGCAATTTTTAACGTTGCGGTCTTTTTTACATTCCATTGGCATCTCCCGGCAGCGGATTTTCAGGTGATCTGATAATCCGGAAAATTTTCCCTTTTGATTTGTCTCGATTTGACAGCGGTAAATACTATACGAAGATGCGCCGGGAAATCAAATGGATTCCGGCGATGGATATTGTGAAGAACAAGCCGACGGGTATAATGACGAGCAACTCTGTGGGAATTCATCGAGTCCTGCGAGAATTCGCGATGAATTCGAAACATTCTCAATCACCTGAATCAAATGAGGTAACTGATGAAAAGCATCACGGAAAAGGACATGTCGCGTCGCGCGTTTTTGAAAACCACAAGCCAGGTTACCTCCGCATCGGCGCTGCTTTCAGCCCTATCACCGGCTATCTATGCCGGACAAGACAACACGATCCGGGTTGCTCTGGTCGGCTGCGGAGGACGGGGCTCCAGCGCCGCGGCCAACGCGATGGCCACCCGTAAAGCCCCTGTGAAACTTTATGCCATGGCGGATTTATTCGAAGATCGGGGGCAGAAAAGCTACGACGGACTGATTGAGGCGGCCAATGAACCGCGTACCGGCGGATCAGCCGACAGTTGGGTTGAAGGATACGAAAAGAACCAGGTGGATGTACCCCCGGAACGACGCTTTATCGGTTTCGATGCGTACCAGAAGGCCATGGATTGCCTGCGTCCGGGCGATGTGGTGATTCTCACAACACCGGTGGCCTTTCGCTGGGTTCATTTTCAGTACGCCATCAAAAAGGGAATTCACGTCTTCATGGAAAAACCCGTAACGGTGGATGGGCCCAGTACTCGAAAGATGTTACAGCTTGCGGAAGAATCGCAGAAGAAAAACCTGAAGGTCGGCGTGGGATTAATGTGCCGACACTGCAATGCCAGGAGGGAACTGCTCGAACGCATTCGCGCGGGTCAGATCGGTGATTTGATCACCCTGCGGACGTACCGTCAACAGGGACCGGCCGGATTTACCGGTCCGAATCGAAGCAACCTCAATGAACTTCTCTGGCAGATCAGGAATTACCTGAGCTTCTTCTGGGCCAGCGGCGGACTCATGCAGGATTATGTCGCACACAATGTGGACGAGTGCTGCTGGATGAAAGGCGCCTGGCCGGTTCGCGCACAGGGATCCGGGGCGCGATGTTTTCGCGGAGACTGCGTGGACCAGAATTTCGATCTCTACGATGTCGAGTACACCTTCGCCGACGGAACCAAACTGTTTCAGCATGCACGGAACATGAATCGATGTTACTCGGAATTCGCCAGTTATGCTCACGGCACGAAAGGATCGGCCGTCATCTCTACTTATATGCACACTCCCGCCAAATGCCGGATCTACAAAGGGCAGGACTTTTCCAAGGACAATCTGGTCTGGGCGTTTCCGCAACCGGAACCCAATCCGTATCAGCTCGAATGGGATGAACTGATCGAGGCCATTGTCAAAGACACTCCCTACAATGAGGCCCGGCGCGGAACGGAGGCCAGTCTGGTCACGGCCATGGGCCGAATGGCCGTCCATACGGGACAGATCGTAACGTATGAGGAGATGCTCAACTGCGCCAACGAGTTTGCTCCTGATGTTGACAAACTGACGATGAATTCCCCGGCGCCGGTCCGGGCGGATTCTGATGGGCGATATCCTATGCCGCAGCCGGGCCTGCTGGGTAATAAAGAATGTTAATCCTGATTAGATACAATGGATCCCGCGCCGGATATGGATCGATCAGGCAAAGTGCAGCTCGACAATTTCCTTGTCATTGAGAATATGTTCGCGGGGGATATTCTGGCCGTCGTGGCAGACCGGCGAGTTCCACACGCGGGCGGTTTTGAGCTTGTCGGCTAACTGGCGATGAATGACGACGGCCAGTTCGGCGACATTCGAACCGCGAGGTAATGTGAAGGGTTCTTTCATATCCGGCGGCTGGCCCGGTCGTTTGGCATAAATCCGGATGATATCGAGCAAGAGAAAGACCCGCTTTGTCAGCTCTCCGAGTCCTTCGGCCGTCAGCGTGGATATTTCGACCATGGGGAACTGGCTTCCATACAGTTCCCTTACGCTCTGGATCATATCGGAGGCGGCTTGATCTTTCTTGGTTGCGATGATCAGGACTTTTCGGCCGAGAGGATGGCCGGAATCGTCTTTATGAAGCCCTTCGCCTTCAAGTAGTAACCGGTGTTCACGGAGGAAACGGCAACAGACTTCCATTTGATCGAGAACATCCCCCGTCAAATCGATCACAATACCGACAATATCGCAACCGCGATAGACCTGGACCTGTCCGGGAGTAACATAATCCGCGGTGATCGGAGGCGTATCGACAAATTCGATCTGTACATCTTCGTGACGGGCCATACCGGGAACAGGTTTTTCCGTCGAGAAGGGGTACTCGGCGACATGGACTTTCGCGTTGGTCAGCGCGGCGAGGATGGAGCTCTTTCCGCAATTGGGAAGGCCGATCAGGGCAATCTGGCCGGCGCCGCTCCGGGGAATATGGAACAGATCGATGCGTTTGGCCGAAGCCCCGCGATGAGGAGAAGCCGCCATCTCCTTGATCTTGCTGATCTTACGTTTGATGTCGGCCTGGATATGCTCGGTGCCTTTGTGCTTGGGAATCACACGGAGCATTTCTTCCAGAGCCGTCAAACGCTCCTCGTCCGTCGTAGCGCTGCGATACCATTCGTCGGCTTTTTTGTAATCGGGAGTCAGATTGGCCGGCATGGATTTGTCCTCGTTTGTTTGTTATTCCGTTTAACCATTTTCATTGTACTCGTTTAACCAATGTAAAGCAATGGCTAAAGGTAGTTTAATAGAGCCAGTTTAATAGGGAATTGACATGAAAAGCCGTTTTGGGTATAATACGTGGGCAGGTGAAAGATTATTTACATATTCACAAGCACAAAACGGGTAGAGTTTCTGTCCGGGTGTTCACGGAATAGAGCTTTGAAATTCCGCTGATCGATCCACGGGTGGTCGAAAACCCGGTGTAAATGATCCGCCTCGATACGAGTATCAGGAGAGATGGAGAGGCCTTTGTGGAGAAGGTACGAGGAAAAAACAGAACGAAGTCTCACCGCGCAAGGAAACCTGTGAACTCGACCGATGCAACGTCACGGGTATCCTCAGGGGTGATTCAACAGCGTCATGTACCTGCGAGACGTTTGTGGTGCATGCGTTTCCTGCTGGCGATGATCTCGCCGATCCTTTTCTTTGGATTGATCGAGCTGGTCCTTTCTGTGTTTCAATTCGGTTATCCCTCCTCCTTCTTTATTCCCGGCAACGATCCGGGTACCCTGACGACCAATGAATGGTTTACGTGGTTTTACCATCGAACGCCCCCCGGTTCGCCGCATCCCTGCATCGTGAACACGGAAAAACCCGCCGAAACTGTCCGTATCTTTGTGCTGGGTGAATCGGCGGGGATGGGAACGCCCGATCCGGCGTTTGGTTTCGCGCGGATGTTGGAGTATATGTTGCAACGGCAGATTCCCAATCGACAGATCGAAGTCATCAATACGGCCGTACGGGGGATTAATTCTCATATTATAGCTGATATATCCAAAGAATGCTCCGGATTACAGCCAGACCTGTTCGTGGTGTATATGGGCAACAATGAGGTTTGCGGGCTGTATGGGCCGGAAACATTCCTATGCCGCCATCCCCAACTGATTCCGGTACTCCATCACATCCGTCAGACTCGAATCAGTCAATGGCTCAGTCTGCTCATTCAAGGTCATCCCTCTTCGCAGACCGCCAAGGATAAAACCCAGACCATGGAATATTTCCGCGAACATCGAATGGCTCTGGACGATCCACGGCGCGAAGCGGTGTGGCGAAATTATGAACGAAATCTGCGAACCATTTTGGCCAATGCCCGCAAAGCAGGCGCCGGCGTCATCGTGTCAACTGCGGCGAGTAATCTCAAGGATTGTCCCCCGCTGGGTTCGCTGCATCGCGCGGATCTGTCGGCCGAGGAATTGAGCCAATGGGAACAGCTTGTTCAGAAAGGCGATTCCAAAGAGCAACTCTGGAATTTCGACGCGGCGATCGAAGCGTATCGGTCCGCGATCGACATTGACAGCAAGTATGCCGAACTTCACTTCCGGCTCGGACGGACGATGGCCAAAGCCGGAAATCCAAAAGAGGCGTACGAACACTTCGTCCTGGCACGGGACTGGGATGCTCTTGCATTCCGAGCGGATTCGCAAATCAATGAAGTGATTCGGAAAATCGCAGCCGAATACGCTAATCAACAGGTCCGGCTACTCGATATGGAGAAAGAAATCGTCCGCAGTGATCTCTGTGAGGATGGTATCCCCGGTGATCAAATCTTCAGCGACCATGTGCATTTTCATTTTAACGGAGATTATGAACTGGCCCGGTTTCTACTCAGGGCGACGGTAAAGTCGCTGGCGCTCGATCGGGGAATCGTTCCGTCCGATACGACGATCACTTCCCGGGACGACTGTGCCAAACGTTTGGCCTTTACGGCGTGGGATCGAGTCAATACCGCCGCGGCGGTCGCCAACATGACTGCCCTTCCCCCGTTTACGGATCAATTGGACCATTCCGAGCGGCAGGTGAAAATTCAAACCGCCATCGATAAAAAGATGAAACAGGTCAACGAATCCTTTATCGCCTCGGTGATCGACGAATATCGCCAATCCATCGCCGCCCATCCGAATGATTGGATGCTGCGATATAATCTGGCCACGCTGCTGTATCAGCTCCAACGATATCCCGAGGCCGCAGAATGGATGACACCGGTGGCGGAGGCATTCCCTTCCGTTTATCGTTTCCGGGTCTGTCTCGGTTATGCCCTGGGGCAATCGGGTCGTAAGGATCTGGCCGCGACGCAATTCCGTCTTGCCCTGCGTCAGGATTCCCGCTTCAAACCCGCTAAAGAGGCGCTTCAGTGGGCACTTCAACCAAGCCAAGTCGTCGAACAAACCGCCGACTGATCCAAATCCTTCGATTTTCCGGATTGAAAAAATCGCCTCGATTTCATACAATACCTTTTTGGGGCCGGCTTTGAACATCGATTTGAGGGACTCATATGGGAGATAGCATGGTGTGGTATGTCGGCGGGCTGCATTTCGAATGCATGCAGTGCGGCAACTGCTGCGCCGGGCCCGAAGAAGGATACATCTGGATTACCCAGCCGGAGATCCGATTGCTGGCCGAACATCTCGGTATGAGCGTCGAAAAACTCCGATCAAAATATCTCATTCGGTACGGCAATCGAACCAGCATTCGCGAACGGGCGATTTGTCACGATTGCATTTTCCTCAAGCGAGTCGGTTCCGGACGGGGTTGCGGGATTTATCCGGTCAGGCCCAAGCAATGCCGCACGTGGCCTTTCTGGACGCAAAACCTGCAAAGTCCGGATTCGTGGAATATCACCGCACAGAAATGTCCGGGCATCAATCGCGGGCGATGGTATCGATACGAGGAGATCGAGGCGATACGAACGCAGATGCCATGGTGGTCTATCGATGAGGATGAAATTATTCGGCGGGTATCGGCTATTTATGCGGAGCTGGAATCGCGGGTCGCGGCCGCAAAGACGATTGTTCCCGAGGCCGGTTGTTCCGCCTGCGGGCAGTGTTGCAATTTTGCG
Source organism: uncultured Pirellulales bacterium (assembly GCA_964386005.1). Lineage (GTDB taxonomy): Bacteria > Planctomycetota > Phycisphaerae > Sedimentisphaerales > Anaerohalosphaeraceae > FEN-1350. The sequence continues at coordinate 9,477 of CAYLSB010000090.1, forward strand.
GCCTACGATCACCGCTTATGCCTTTCGACACCGGAATATCTTCACTTTCTCTACCATGTCGGTCGGGACAATCGGCCGCCGATGACCGACGGCCGATGCCCGTATCAGCACGATGGGCAATGCACCGTTCATCCCCACCGCTTCGCCGGTTGTCGAATCTTCTACTGCGACAACTCGGTGGCCGCCGAAGAACAAAGCCGTTTGTCCGAATGGGCCATCGACCAGTTCAAGCAGATTTGCGAGTCAACCGGCCTGGAATATCGATACGCGGAACTATCCGAAATGCTTCATTCCATCCAATTACCCAAGATGCCCACGCAGGATTGATCGTCTGATGAATCACCCGCCACTGGTCTTGATTCTCGGCGTTACCGCCTCCGGTAAAGGGGGGCTGGCTTTTGAGTTCGCCCGAACCCTGAACGGCGAGATTGTCAGTATCGACTCGATGAAGGTTTATCGTCGCATGGATATCGGCACCGCAAAACCTCCGGCGGAACGACGCGGGCGGATTCCGTATCATCTTATCGATGTCGTCGAACCCAGCGAATCATTCAGCGTGGATCGATTTCTCGATCTGGCCAATGGCGCCATCGATTCGATCCTCACGGCCGGAAAACCCGTCATCGCGGTCGGAGGCACCGCCCTGTATATCAAGACGCTGCTGTTCGGCCTCTTCGAAGGTCCCGGCGAAGACCCGCGGATTCGTCATCGTCTTCATGAGCAGTTTCGCAGCGAGGGAGGAGCGATTCTGCACGATCAACTTCGCCGAGTCGATGCCGAGGCCGCTTCGCGAATTCATCCCAACGACGAGCGTCGGATCGTTCGTGCCCTTGAAGTGTTCGAAGTCACCGGAAAACCCATCAGTTCGTTTCAGCAGCAATTCAGTGCCGGCAGCATGCTTCGCCACTGGACAATCCTGGGCCTTCGCCGCGACAAAGACGAGGAAAGCCGGCGGATCAATCTGCGTGTCAAGCGGATGATCGATCAGGGATTGGCGGACGAAGTCCGATCGCTTCTTCACGAACAACCGCCCCTCAGCCAACAGGCCCGTGCTGCCATCGGGTATGCGGAGATGATCGAGCATTTGGAAGGCCGTATCTCTCTCGAAGACGCGATGGAACAGATCAAAGTCAACACCCGCAAATTCGCCAAGGCCCAACGGACATGGTTCAAGACTTTTCGTCAGGTTCAGTGGATCGATGTAACCGAAACCGATGACATGGAATCGATTACGGAAAAGGCCCTACGATCGATCCCAGGGAACAAGTGAATCGATATTGCCTATCCCCAATTCATCGTTGATCAGGATCAAAGCATGGATTACTTCGAAACCAGGGACTCCACCAATTGGACGATCCGATCGACGGATAAACCGATATCCGCCAGTTGCTTGTTTCGGGGTGCGGCCGGAATAAACCGGTCCGGACCCGCAAGAGGGATGATACGACCCAACGGGGCTGAAGCCGTATTGGCGGTGGATCTCGCCGCAACCGATTCCATAAGCGCCGATGCAAATCCGCCGGCCAAGCTGTGATCCTCCAGGGTAATGAGAGTCTTGCCCTGATCGAACAGTTCCAGCAGCGATGAATCAATCGGCTTGGCAAACCGGGCATCGATCACGCCGACTTCGATTCCCCGTTCGGCCAGTTTGTACGCCGCGGCCAAAGCAACGGAGGCCCGCGAGCCCACACCGATCAGAACCAGATCGCCGCCGCTTCGTAACGTCAACGATCGACCCATTTGATACGCCGCCGACGTTAGTTCTTCCATCCGACCGTCGAGAACCACTTCTTTCGGGTATCGGATTGTCACCGGGTGTTCGGTTTGAAAGGCCAGTTCCATCGCTCCTCGCAGGTCCGCCTCAGAGGCCGGGCACATCACCGTCAGATTCGGCAACATCCGCAGATAGCCGATATCGTACATGCCGTGATGGGTGGGCCCGTCATTGCCGACAAGTCCCGCCCGATCGATGCAGAAGATCACGGGTAAATCCTGCAAGGACACTTCCTGAAAGATCTGGTCGAAACTCCGCTGCAAAAACGTCGAATAAACGCAGACTACCGGTCGCAAGCCCTGCCGGGCAAACCCCGCCGCGACATCCACCGCGACGCTCTCGGCGATTCCGACATCGTAATACCGATTCGGAAATTGTTCTCGGAATTTGACCAGCCCCGTGCCGTCGGGCATCGCCGCGGTGATGGCGACGATCCGATTGTCATTCTTCGCCAGATCGACCAGAATATCGCCGAAGGCCTCCGTGAACGTCCGATCGCCTTTTGGAAATCCGGCGGCATGGCCGTTGATTTCAAACGGCCCGGTAGAATGGAATTTACGCGGGTTTTCGCCGGCCGGTTCAAATCCTTTGCCCTTCTTGGTATAAACGTGAAGGATCGCCGGCGTGTCGAGATGATTCAGGGCGCCGAACAACTGAATCAACGATGCGACATCGTGACCATCCACGGGTCCGAAGTAGGGAATATTTAAACTTTCAAACAGCCGACTGGGCGAAATCTGCATGCGCAAGGTCTTCTTAAATTTCTCCAGGGCGTCTTCCATCGGCCGCCCGATCAACGGCAAATGTTCCAGAATCTGCCGCGTCGTTTTGCGAATATCCTCATAGGTGTGGCTCAGTCGAACGCGGGCCAGAAACCTAGCAATCGATCCCTGCGTCACGTCGATGGCCATGGAATTGTCGTTGAGAATGATCAATAGTTGCCGCTTTACAAGACCCAAATTGTTCAATGCCTCGAACGAGAGCCCGTTGACAATGCTGGCATCCCCGACGACCACGACGATTTTCTCCGACGTGCCGCGATGCTGCGCCCCCAGGGCCATTCCCAGCGCCGTGGCGATGGATGTTCCCGCATGCCCGACCGCAAAAGGATCGTACGGGCTTTCCTGCGGACAGGGAAATCCGCTCAGCCCCTCGGCTTGTCGAAGCCGCCCGAAAAGCCCTTTGCGTCCGGTCAGGATCTTGTGCGCATAACACTGGTGCCCCACATCCCACAGGAGTCGGTCCCGGAGAAAATCAAACGCGCAATGCAGCGCGATCGTCAGTTCCACGACGCCCAGATTGCTCGCCAGATGGCCGCCGCTCTGGCTGACGGTGGAGGTGATCAACACGCGGATTTCCTCGGCCAGCGTTTTCAGTTGCTCGCCCGTCAGTTTTCGCAGATCCGCGGGATTGGATACGGTATCCAGCACTGTGTTTATATTTTCTATTTTATATCTCCGTAATCCGAATAACGGTTCATCGTGTTCGCGTCAGCATTTCGTCGGCCAGTTCGCGAAGCCGGTCGGCCCGTTCGTCAAAGAAACGCAGGGCTTGCAGCGCTTCCCGGGTCGTTTGTCGGGCGATCCGCCGGGATTCGTCCATTCCCACGATACCGGGATAGGTCATTTTGCCCTGCTTGTGGTCTTTTCCCGGGGTTTTTCCCAACTCTTCCGGTGTGCCGGACACATCCAGAATATCGTCGGCGATCTGAAATCCAAGTCCTATCTGCAAACCATATTGGATCAGGCAATCTACCTGCTCATCGGTCGCCGATCCGGCGATCGCTCCCATCGCCGCCGAACCTGCGAACATCTTGGCGGTCTTGTTCAAATGGATATTCCGCAGCATCGAGGCCGTTCCGGCGACATTCTGGCCTTGCATGTCGGCCATCTGACCGGCGATCATTCCCGATGCCCCCGCCACCTCCGCCAGCATTCGAATCAGTCGGACGGCAACCATCGGATCGGGAATATCCCTCGCTAAAATCTCAAAGGCCATCGTTAACAGCGCATCTCCGGTCAGGATCGCCGTGGCCTCGTCGAAGGCCTTGTGACAGGTCGGGCGGCCGCGTCGAAGATCGTCATCGTCCATGGCCGGCAGATCATCATGCACCAGCGAATAGGTGTGCACCATCTCCACGGCCGCGGCCGCGATCTCCGCCGCCGACACAACCTTCCCGGCAACGGTCTCGCACGACCACAATACCATCGCCGCCCGAATCCGTTTTCCCGGCGCGTTCAGGGTATAGCGCATCGCATCCTCCAAACCGGGCTGAATACCCATTTGGCGGTCCAGCAACTCGATCAACACGCTATTGATCCGGTCGGCTTTCGCCGCCAGATCGGACTTGAAATCCACTACCGACAATTCACCGATTCCTTGTTATCCGACGTGCTCATCCAAACCATGGAAGCCAGAGTTTCGAGGAGATGTCTTTGTCGAATGGCCTACTTCGGGATGGTCACGGGGACCGCCCACATGGGTGCCTCGACGAAGATCCGGCCTTGGGGATTATAGTGGAATCCGGAATGAAGGGCAATGAGATGTTTTCGATAATTCACAATATAGACACGGCGAGTCCACAAGTGAATCTCCGGAACGTCCTAATGGCCCGGTCGTGGAAAAAATACCTGGGGTTTGCGAAGGTCAATGATCTGATACACCCCTCGATCAATCCCTCGGATCGTTCCGTATTTGTCGAAGATGGTATAAAGCGACGCGAGCTTTTCCTGCTCCGTGGCTTCCAGATACCGCTGCGATTCCCCGTAGGCCGCGCCCCATTGGATTTCCGTGCCATCCTTGGCATACATCACCACGGGAATCTTCTTGGGATTCCTGACGGAAGGGCTGGTTATATCGACCTTCTCGATATCCGCCAAAAGGGGTTTTTTCAACTTGGAATTCTCGTCCATCCGTCCCAGCGCGGTCAATAACTCCACGGCCGAAATCACGTCGCTGTCGTACCACAATGAACCCGGTTGCGTCGGCGGCTTACCGGCATATCCCGTGATCTCCGGCAGAATCAATTTCTCCACCGGTACATGATCCAGAACGACCACTCGTTGATCGGACGTCTCATCAAAGAGGGGATCATTTCGCTCAACCCTGGCCACATAATACTTCTTGCCATCAAATTGAATCACGGCGACGGGTTTTCGATATTTCGCCTCGATTCGAAATGTCTTATCCGTCGTCTGCACGGACACGTTATACACCCACGCCAGATTCTCCAGTCGCAGCGCCATCAGGCGTGCCTGGTCGCGATCCAGGGGAAAGCTCCGCCCTCCGGCGGCGGCGGCGATCTTATCCTGCAGGGAGTTGCTCAGCCACGCGGGGGGCCCGACCAATTCCATCGGACCGGTCTTATCCACCACCGGCAGGGTCCGCACATACCGCTCCAGATACACGAATCCCACGGCGATTGCCCCCAGTGCCGCCACCGCCGCGAGCACGACCAGCAGTTGCAGCAACCTTCGGGCCCACGAGACGGGGGGCCCTTTCTTCCGGCGGCCGGCGGCGGGCTTCTTGCCCGAAAGAAAAGGAATACTGAATGTCTGTGGCTTTTTCCTTCGTTTCACTTCGATTGCCGCTTTCGCGATGGAGGATTCAGGGCCGCCTGAAGGATCTCCATACATAGTTTTCCCATCGGCATTCCCATTTTCGCGGCCGCCATCGGCAACAGCGAGTGGCTCGTAAATCCCGGCAGTGTGTTGATCTCCAGAACGTAGGGCACGCCGTCGGCGCCGACGATCATATCCACCCGGCTCTGGTGCCGGCAACCCAGAGAGGTATAACAGCGAACCGCATCCTCCTGCATCCGCCGGATCAGATCGGCATCTTCCAGGGTATCAAACAGATATTCCGTCGAATCGGCCAGGTATTTCGCCTGGTAATCGTAAAAAGTCGATCGGCTGCGAATCTCCAGAACCGGCAGGGCAACGCCGTTGAGAATTCCCACCGTAAACTCCCGACCGGAGATATATCGTTCCACGAGACAATCGCCGAATTCGCGAACACACTGAATCCCCGCCTGAGCCGCCGTTTCCGGTCCCTCTACGATCCGCACTCCCACGCTGCTGCCCTGCCGAATGGGCTTGACGACAAAACGATCGCCCATCGCCGCCAGGTTTCGCGTCAAGGTTTCCGGATCGGAATGCCCATTCAAGATCACATCCTCCGCCACAGCAACGCCCGCGCCGCGAAACCGCTTCTTGCTGGCCACTTTGTCAAAAGCCAGTCGACTGGACGTCGAATCCGATCCCGTAAAGATCAGCCCGCGGTTTTCGAGAATGTCCTGCAGCGATCCATCTTCGCCGAACTGGCCGTGCAGCGCAAGGAAAAAAACATCGATAGACCGATCGTCGAGAATCGCCAGGTTGTCGGGTCCGATATCCGACTCCACAACGCCGACGCCCTCGTCTCGCAGCGCTTGGGCGACATTTGCCCCGCTGACCAGACTGACCTGGCGTTCCGAACCGATGCCGCCCGCCAGTACGGCGACCTTCCATTTCCGAATATCGATCGTTGGTTGATTCATTTGATCTTATGATTCAAACGGCAATTTGAAATTTGTGATTTGATATTATGTATATTATATCACCAGATTTCCAGTTCCAATTCCAGATCGATCGCGAATTCCTCCTTCACCCGCTTTTGCACCTGCCCGATCAGGTCCAGCACGTCCCGGCTGGTGCATCCCTCTTCCGCGATGATGAAGTTGGCGTGTTTCTCGCTGACTTTAGCGCCGCCGACCTGCGTGCCTTTCAGACCGGATCGGTCGATCATCGCGCCGGCCGAAAGACCCCGCGGATTCTTGAACACACATCCGGCATTGCGGGTATTGAGCGGCTGGGAGTTTTTCTTGTAGATCCAGATCTCCTTGACGGTCCGGAGAATCGAGTCGGGCTCGGCCTCGGCCAGATCCATGCGTGCCGCCAGAATCATTCGCGCCGAGATATTCACTTTCCGATAATCAAACGCCAGGTCCGGTTTGCTTCGCTCGAACAGATTGCCCTTATCGTCCATCAGCGTCACCATCTGGATCGACGCGCCGATATCCCCGAAGTTGCCCCCCGCATTCATCCGCACCGCTCCGCCGATCGATCCCGGAATGCCCGTCAGCGCCTCCATCCCCCCCAGTCCCCGACGCACGCATTCCAGAACGAGTTTGCTTAAACTGGCCCCGCCCCACGCGGTTACGCGCGTCCCTTCGAACCGGGTATCGGTAAAGAACGGCCCGTCCAGTTTGATCACGGCGCCGCGGACGCCTTCGTCGCGCACCAGCAGGTTGGAACCGTATCCCAGCATCCGCATCGGAATCCGGTGTTCCCGGCAGCGGCGGACCACATCCGAAAGCTGCTCGACCGTTTCCGGCGTGATCAACCAGTCCGCCGGTCCGCCCAGCCCGAACCACGTGTAATGGCTCAGCGAGCAGTCGGGTTTAACGATTTTTTCGAATCCACTGAATATATTCATCGGCCACCTTCCATACATTCCCAGCGCCCATCGTCACGACGACATCCCCCGGCTGCACCTGCTGCCGAAGCGTCTCGCCGATCGCCGCAAAATCGTTGATGAATACCGCACGGCATCCCTGCCGGCTGATTCGATCCACCAGAACTTCCGCGTTGATTTGCTGTCGCGACTCCATCGTATCCCGGACGAAATAAATCTCAGGCACGATGGTCACATCCGCCAGCATAAAGCTTTCCGCGAAATCATCAAGCAAAAACCGCGTCCGGCTGTATTGGTGCGGCTGAAACACGCACCACAGACGCTTGGGGCTGAACCGCTGCCGGATCGCCAGCAGCGATGCCCGAATCTCCGTCGGGTGATGGGCGTAGTCATCGATCACGGTGATTCCGGCGTGCTGGTCTTTGACCATCAGGCGCCGATCCATTCCTGAAAACTCGCCCAGCCAGGGCGCGATCTCTTCGAACGTCATCCCCGCCCCGATGGCCGCCGCGATGACCGCCATTGCGTTCATCACGTTATGTCGGCCGGGAATCGAGATCGTCACCCGCCCCAGAAACCTTCCGCTGCGATGGGCGTCAAATCGATATAGCCCGTCAACCAGTTGAAGACTCTGGGCGTAGAAATCGCACATCGGGTCCATGCCAAACGTCAAACATCGAACGTCGTTTCTCAGTTGCTGAATCACCAGCCGCACGTTGGCATCCTGTCCGTTGGCCACCAGTACCCCGCCCGGCCGGATGTTCTTCGTGAAATCAATAAACGCATCGACAATCTCGGCTTCATTGGCGTAATAGTCCAGATGGTCCTGCTCGATATTCAGCATTACGCCGACTTGCGGTTTGAGATTCAGAAAGCTCCGATCATACTCGCACGCCTCCGCCACAAACAAACCGCCCGTCTGCCCGACACCGCTGGACGACGACAACTGCGGGATATCCGCCCCCACGATATAGCTCGGCCGTTTACCCGCCAGCGTCAACGTATGCGAAAGCCAACCGCTGGTCGTGCTCTTGCCGTGCGTACCGCACACGGCGATCCCGACATACCGATCCATCAGCTCGCCGAGCATCTGGGCATACTTATACACCTTGCACCCATGCGCCCGCGAGGCCCGAAGTTCCGGATTTTCCTCGCGGATCGCCGCCGAAATCACGACGGCATCGACCGGCAGAGAGACGTTTTCACCGCGGTGTCCGACGAAAATCCTAGCGCCGAGTTGATTGAGATTACGAACAACGCTGCTTTCCTCCTGGTCCGATCCGGTCACATCGGCGCCGTTTTTCATCAACAGCTTAGCCAAACCGCTCATGCCGATGCCGCCGGCTCCGATAAAATGATAATGCCTGCCCTTCAAAGGCAGATTCGGCCCCGACAAACCATTATCGCCATTCTCAACCGGCCGACCCGAAGGAACCGCCGACGCTGTTGCCTGATTATCCATGGGAGAACTCATTCAATCTATTCGTTTATCACAGCATGCTTCGCTGTAAGTTTATCGGACCCTGAAGAAAAACTCAAGACCATCACCAACCCAGGCTCCATTCAAATTTTCGGCCCATCGGCCCTTTTCCCTGCAATTTATTGTCTGTATCTGTGGCTGTGTATATTTTGGATTGAAGCAACCGTTCCTTCAGGTCCGGATTTGGAGGGACTGGCTTCGTCGATTCCGATTGTCATTCCGGGCTTGACCCGGAATCCAGTACGGGCGATCTTTCAATCCCCCTCTGCCCCGTGCCAAAATGGCACCAGCAACCAGCGATTATTTTTCTTTTTCCCTTGCTTTCCCTCCCTACAATCACAATAATCCATCCAGAAGGAAATCAAAGGAACCCCAATGAAGCGAGAGTAATTTTGTCCGTCAAAGGGGATAAACAAAAGGTGAATTATTGGAGGAAGT
>CAYLSB010000091.1:0-18434 GCA_964386005.1 uncultured Pirellulales bacterium
CACTCGACGACTCTGGAAGGCCCGCCATGCCGCTTAAGGAAGTGCCATTCGTGTCAGACACTTTTTCAGGAAAATCCGGCCACACACCATTAACTCGGTGCGGCTTGAATTCACTTGCATAAGAAACGATCTGAAGCGACAATAGAATGTCAATTTCGAGAAGGGAACAAAAGGGATGAGGAGTTATGGCACAGACAATACGGACAATCATTCTGCTGGGTATGGCGGTTCTGCATGGGGCGGTTTGCGGATGCGGCAAACAGGCGACGACGGGAAACCAAATTCCCGCCGAGGGATTGGCGAATGGAACCAATCGTCGCGGATTTGCCGCAGAGACCGGACAAGCCCTTGCGGCTTTTAATCGGGGTTCAGCTCTGCTGGAACAGTACGAATTTGTCAAGGCGGCAGCGGCATTCGAAGAAGTTGTAACCCGGATGCCGGATTGGACCGCCGCGCGGTATAATCTTGGATTGGCCTATCTGAACCTGCAGGAAACAGAAAACGCTGAAAACTCACTGGAGAAAGCAAAAACCGCCTTTCAAAAGGTTCTGGAGGAAAATCCGAATCATCTTCATGCGATGTTCTGCCTGGGTATGCTGTACCAGTATCTGGGCGATAATACCCATGCGTCCGAATATTACGCCAGGGTTCATCAAACCGATCCTGCTGATCTTCATGCCGCATACAAATACGCCGAAACATTACTTGCCCTCGATGAAAAGGATGAGGGAACCTCCCTACTGGAAACGATTGTCGCGGCCGATCCGGGTTTCGTATCGGGCATGTACCGCCTGGCAACCCTGTATCAGCGGTCGGGTCAGCGAGACAAGGCCAAGGTCATGTTCGATCGATTCAACGCACTGAAAGCGACCGAACTGACCGGGGGAATTTTTACGGTGGACCGGCCGTACGGAAGCGCGGGAAAATATTACCTAGCTCTCGGCGCCGATGAATTACCGATCACGCCACCGGTACCGTCCTCGTCAAGGATTCTGTTTTCCCCGGAACCGAGGCGATTCGGAGAACCGATTACGATGAAAGCATGTCCCGGAGGAATCATCCGCATAGCCGGACTTGCGACGGGGGATGTGGATGGTGACGGCGATCTGGATCTCTGTATTACACAGATGGGAAAGGACGGCCAAACGCGGATCTGGCTCAATGACGGTACAGGGAATTTCTCCGCAGGCCGGATTCTTTCATCACAGGGAATCACCCCATGTTTCGGCGATGTGGACAACGATGGCGACCTTGACCTGTGGATTGGATGTTCCGGTCCGGATCGGTATTTTGAAAACGATGGCAACGGTCAATTCGGACTGGGCAATGAAAGCGTTGCCGGAGGCGATCTCATCACCTCGACCGCCGGTTTGCTCGATATCGACAGCGATGGCGATCTGGATTTGTTGGCCATGCGGAAGGAAAAGGGATCGATACCGGCCGATGGGACTTTCGAACCGTCCGCAGGCGGCGTTTATATCAATAACCGTGACGGAACATTTACCGACACCGCCGAAAAACTCGGGCTTGTACTGAACGGAAAAGTCATTTCAGCGATGGCTCAGGATGATTTCGATAATGACCGCGATCTGGATATGATTCTTTTTTTTGCCGATGGCGATGCCCTGGGATGGGTGAATGATCGCGGTTGGGTATGGCATCACCTCGCGAGGGAAACGATGGGATTTGCGCCGGGTCGCGTCGTCGGAGCGACAACCGGCGATCCGGACAAGGATGGAGATCGCGATCTTCTTGTGTTCGGTGATACCGAACTTGTCCTCTATCGGAATCGGGGCGGATTCCGGTTTAAGCGGGATGACGAATTCGGCCGCCGGTTCGGGCGTCTCGGCGGAACCGGCGGGCAGTTCGCCGACATCGACAATGACGGAGACCTGGATATCGTCATCGGAGACGGGATTCGGGAGGGAAACAAACGCGGACCGGCCTTGCTCGTCAACCACATGCCCGGAATGAAATATTCCAATGTTCTGCATACAGATAGTGGAAATCTTCTGGGAGCGATTCATTTTCCGGGATATGCGGCGTGTGCGGCGGCCGACTGGACCGGCGACGGAAAACTCGACCTTCTGCTGGCTCCGACCGGCGAGGCGCCGATGTTGTTGGTTAATGCCACATCGGGCGGACACTGGATCGAGATCGATCTGATGGGAATCCGCGAGCAGGACAAAAAGAGTCGGTCCAACAACTCGGCCATCGGCGCCCGCGTGGAAGTAAAGACGGGAACCATCTTTCAGCAGTATGCGGTGGGCGGACCAACCGGTGTAACGACGATGGCTCCGCTTCGAATCCATGCCGGACTCGGACCGTATGCCAAGGTGGACTGGTTGCGGATCCTCTGGCCGGACGGCGTGTTGCAGGCGGAGCTTGAAGTACCCGCCGATCAGGTGTTGTCGTTGCGGGAACTGCAGCGCAAAACGTCCTCGTGTCCGCATCTGTTCGCGTGGGACGGCCGCCGCTTTGCCTTTATCGCCGATTTCGGCGGCATGGGCGGACTCGGATACTTGGCCGAACCGGGGGTCTATGCGGGTCCCGACTCGACCGAATATCTGCGGATTCCGGATTTGGCCCCGTTACACGGTCACTATGTCGTCCAGATCCTGGAGCCGCTCGAAGAAGTCGTGTATGTCGATGAGATCCAGCTGATGGCCGTGGATCATCCGGAAGGCACGGAAGTGTATCCCCATGAAATGATGGCGATCGGTCTTGCCCCCCCGGAATTCGATCTGTTCTGTTTCAGAGAAGCGCTATTTCCCCGCAAGGCCGTCGATCATCGGGGAATGGATGTCACCGAGAGGTTGCGAAGCGTGGACCGGCTGTATGCCGGCGCGACGCAAATCGACGAACGCTTCACGGGGTATGCGGCGGATCACTTCGTCGATCTGGACTTTGGCGATGTCCTGGGTAACCTATCGGACCGTCGTGTCGTCTTGTTCCTGAAGGGGTGGGTGGAATACCCCTATTCATCGACGAGTTTCGCCGCGGCGCAGGCGGGCGTTCATCTCCGCGCTCCCACCCTCGAAGTATGGCGCGGCGGACAGTGGGTGGAACTGTATCGCCAGGCCGGTTATCCCGCGGGTTTGAATCATACGATGACCCTGAATCTGACCGGTCTGCTTAAACCGGAGGATCAGCGGATCCGGGTATCGTCGAACATGGAGTTATTCTGGGACTGCATCTTTATCGCCGAGGTACAGGATACCAAATCCCTGACGGTGCAGACCGCACCGGTTCTCAGCGGAGACCTGCACTATCTCGGTTATCCGCGGGAATATTCGCCGGATGGTCGGCAACCCAACCTCTACGATTACGAGAACATGGATTCCGCGGCGGCGTGGCAACTGATGAGCGGCCATTACACCCGATATGGAGACGTTACCCGACTGCTGGATCGCGCGGATGACTGTTTTGTCATTATGGGACGGGGAGAGGAACTGACGCTTCGTTTTGACGCCGACGCCTTCGGACCGGTCCCTTCGGGACATCGGAGGACGTTTATTCTCAAGACCGACAGTTACTGCAAGGATATGGACCTCTATACCGCCCATCCCGAATCGGTCGAGCCGCTGCCCTTTCACGGGATGAGCGGGTATCCATATCGTGCCGATGAAGCGTATCCGGATGATCTTGAACATCGGGAATACCGACAAACGTATAACACCCGACGGATCGATCGGGGCAAATAAACCGAACCGAGGCCGCATCTGGAATCCCGAAGGGTTGCCGGCTTCGGCAATTGGGTCTTGCGTTGAAGATCCGGACATGCTATACTGTACACTGCATGTGGAGCAGGAACTGCCGAAATGGCGTCTGGATTGAGGAGAGGTTGTGGCTGGGAGAGCGGGAAGGTCCGGTCATCGAACCGGGAAGAAACGGGGAGTCGTACACAATACCACGGCAAATGGGAAACCGTTTGGCTGGCGGGTGGGGATTGTCGTCGTTATTTTCCTCCCGGTTGCCATCCTTGGATTCTTGTGCCGGATTCTCCTTGATCGACAAAACCGTTCTGCGCTCCAATCCCATTCTATTTCTCCCCGTCAGATACATCCGGTTCCTCCTTCCATGGAAGATCGCTGGCTTCCGGCGGACTGGGACCGGATGGACGAGCAACGAAAAATCGAATTTCTTACCGCCGAGGAAATCCGGCTGGCCGAACAGATCGTGTCCGAGTTTCCGCAAAACGAGGATGCGCTGGTCGTTCTCGGAAATGTCCATCGAAAATACGGCAACAGCGATCAGGCCATTGCCTGCTGGGAGAAGGTCCTGACGATGAATCCCGATCGGATGGATGCCTACGACGGCATGGCCATGGTGGCGATGGAAAAGGGACGGCACGATCAAGCCGTGGAGATATGGAATACGGGTTTGGCCCGAAAACCGGAAACGCCGGAGTTTCGAAACTCGATCGCCCAGGCCCTGTCGCGGGCGGGAAGACACGAGGAGGCCATCGCGATCCTGAAGGAGGAAACGCGGCGATTTCCCTTTTCCGCCACGGCCTATTATCTCCTGGGACAGGAATACGCTCAGCAACAGGAATATGCGAGCGCCAGGAGCTGCTATGAAAAGGCCGTCGATCTCAATCCCGATCACACCAATGCCTATTACGGTCTGATGATGGCTTGTATGCGGTTACAGTTGACATCCGAAGCCAAAACCTATAAGGCCCGTTTCGACGTGCTCAAACAACGCGATACCCGTGATCTCCGCGACACGATACGGGGGCGGGATGATCTCCGACGGTCCACCAAATCCCTGGCCGATACCCTGCTTTCCATGGAAGCGATCTATCGCCGGTCGGGCGATGCGCGGCTCGCGCGGGAATCCCTGCGGCGAATCGCCATGATGGACCCCGAGCATGTGCGGCTTCTGGCACGCCAGGCCGAAATGCTTCGCGGTCAGGGACGACTGGCCGAAGCCCTGACGATTCACGAGAAAATCGCCAACGAAGAACCCAATAATAGTATAAATCTATTCAATATGGCTGGTATTTGCATCGATCTCAAGCGATTCGACCTGGCCCGGGATTCGCTCCTCAAGGTGACAAAACAATCCCCCGGTTTTGACGGGGCTTTTCGCGAGCTGGCAAGGATAGACCTGATCCAGGGAAGGGATTCGGTCCAGGCCAGACAGTGGGCCGAGCGAGCGATTCAAGCAGCGCCCTCCGCGGCGAATTATTTCGTCTATAGCTGGGCCTGCGACAAAACCGGGGACCGTCCCGGCGCGATCGCGGCGCTCAAACGGGCCGTCGAACTGGAACCGAACAATCCGGTCTATCAGGACAAGTACCGTATCGCCACCATGGGGGAATGAGGCATGTTCATCAGCGGCGGCGTTCGGCAACTCGGCTGGATAACCACGACGGCGATTTTCGCTCTCCTTCGGACGACGCCAACCCGGGGGGATATCGTATTCCGTGACATCACGAAAGAAACGGCAATTGCGTTCGTCCACTCCGACGGGGGATGCAATTTGAAATACATCATGGAGAATGTCTGCGCGGGTTTGGCGCTGTTCGACTATGACAACGATGGACTCGTGGATGTGTATTTTCTCACCGGGACTCCGTTGAAAGGATGCGCCTTCGACAGGCCTCTCCGAAACGCGTTGTACCGTAACGAGGGCGGATGGCGTTTTACCGACGTAACGGAGAAAAGCGGATTGGGAGACGGCGGATTCGGACTGGGCGTCGCTTGCGGAGATTACGATAATGACGGCTATCTGGATATTTTTTTAAACAATCACGGCCCCAACAAGCTGTTTCGAAATAACGGCGACGGGACGTTCAGCGATGTAACGGAGAAAGCCGGACTGGCCGGCGATACGAAAATGGGAGCCGGGGCCTGTTTTCTGGACATGGACGGCGACGGCGATCTCGATCTGTACGCGGCCAATTACGTTCAGTTTTCCTATGAAAAACACGTCATCCATAACCGTCACGGATATCCGATCTATATGGGTCCGCCCTACTATCCTTCGGAACCTCATTATCTCTACCGCAACAACGGCGACGGCACCTTCACCGATGTCAGCCAAGAGTCGGGAATCGCCGCTCATCCCGGAGCCGGGATGGGAATGGTCTGTTGCGATTATGACAACGACGGCGACACCGACGTGTTGATTGCCAACGACATGGGAGGCAATTTTCTGTGGGTGAACGACGGCCTGGGGCGCTTTGAGGAGATGGGCCTTCTGACCGGATTCGCCTACGATCTGAACGGCGAGGAACACGGAAGCATGGGTGTGGACGCCGGGGATTTCGACAATGACGGCCGGATCGACTTCTATGTGACATCCTACCAGAGGCAGTTCGCGACGTTGTTTCGGAATACCCCCGGAGGCATGGAAGACGTGACCCTGATCACGGGCGCCGGCGAAGGGACCTTTCCGCCGGTGACGTGGGGCAACGGAATTGTGGATCTGGATCATGACGGCTACAGGGATATCTTCGTGGCGTGCGGCCATCTGCAGGATAACATCGATCTGTGGGATGACACCACCAGCTATAAATCTCTGAATATTGTATTGAAAAATACCGGAAAAGGAAAATTTGTCAACGTATCCGACAAGGCGGGCGACGGCTTGAAGGTCAGGGAAAGCAGCCGAGGCGCCGGTTTCGACGACCTGGATAATGACGGCGACGTCGATGTGGTGATCCTGAATTCCCGCGCCGCTCCGACGATCCTTCGCAACGATTCCACCGATCAGGGAAACTGGCTGCAGGTGGAACTTCGGGGAAAAAAGAATCGATTTGCCGTCGGGTCGCAAGTCCGCGTATTCGCAAAGGACCTGACTCTGACGGATGAAGTCCATAGCGGCCGTGGGTATCAAAGTCATTACGGATCGCGATTATACTTCGGTCTCGGTAAACGCGACACGATCGATCGCGTGGAGGTTCGATGGCACGGCGGAAAAACGGAAACGTTCAGCAATCTGAAAATCAATTCGCGCGTTACCCTTACCGAAGGGACAGGCCGGGTTCCATAGTTTCTTCAGAAGGTTCGTTGAATGGTTGAATTCGGCCGTTTCGAATCGTGCCCAATCGTACAGGTCGCTGATTTCTCCCCAGTCGGTCCCATTGAATACTCCCGGCGACTCCCGGCCAGGGTGATTGGTTTTTCACGGAATCGATAATCGCCGGACGTTCCGGACCGGATCGACGAATGGCTTCGACAAGAACATGAATCGCATCATAGGTCTGCGCGGCGAGATAGTCGGGATCGAATCTCGTTCGTTCGCGAAAATCCCGAATAAACCGTTCGGATGTCGGCGTAGGGTTCCACAACAAGGGAAAAATTACCTCTTCCGATCCGTTCCCCGCTGTCGTGATAAAGCGTTCCTGTCCCATCCATGGCCCGCCGAAAACCGTTCCGCGAAATCCGCTGTCTCGCAATGCACAAAGCATCCGACCGCTGGTTTCGGCTCCCGCAATCAGAAGAACCGCATCGTCGGGATACGCCCGCACTTGGTGTGCGATGGATGGCAGGTTTTGCTCGTCACGATGAAATTGAAAATGATGACGGGGATTTCGACGAAAGCTTCCAAGCGCCTTGAGAAGTTCGACGGAAAACAGATGCGAGTCATGATCATCGGAAGATACGACGACAAAATCGCCGGAACCTCCAAGGCGCCGATGGATGTGGGCCGCAAGAATTCCCGCCTGCCGCTCATCATCCGGCAGGCAGGAAAACATCCAGGGCACAAAGGCGAGGTTGATGGTTTTGTCGGTCGACGATGGATTAATCATCGCCAGTTGTGCTTTAACGACGATCTGCTCGGCCAGGTGCGTCGTCGGGCCGTCGATGCCGCCGATAACGGCGCATACCCGGTCCACAAAAACCGCCCGCGAAACGGCATTGACACCGGCGGCCCAGGGATCGTCAGCCCAACAGGAAATTAACCGAAACGGGCGCCCGTTGTATCCCCCTTTGCGATTGGCCTCTTCGATCGCCATGACGGCCGCCTGCCACATCCCTCCCCCAACCGGATGAAAGGGATCGTCGGGACCGAAGTAACCGATCCGGATATCCTCCATGCCCCCCTGTCCCTGAATCCCCCCCGACGATTTCTGATTGCTTGAACACCCGCCGGTCGAAAGAAACACGCAAAGAATCCACGATGCGATCGCCCTCGAATGGAACGAATGGAAAATGAACATGGCCTTCATCTCGACGGAGTCGCGGGACCCGCGACTTGGGGCGCCGCCGGAATTTCGCCCTGGGGAATGTGGAGATCCTGCCGTGAATAATACTGCCATGCCCCGTTTTCGCGCCGGGCCAGAAAAACTTCGCCGACGTCGTCCAGTGCGGCCGAGAGCCGGATATCCCCAGTGACGCCTTTCCACGGAGTGGTACGATAGGCGAACATGTCGCGAATCCGCGCACGGTTGAGTCCGCCCGTTTGAATCGCCCAGATCAGCATATTCATCCCATCGTAGGCATGGGCGGCATACGTTTCCGGCTCCTCGCCGAAACGGGCCCGGAAGGCCGTGCGAAATTCAGCCAGATGCGGATTCTCACTTTGCGGGTTCCATGGATACGAACAGATCACCCCGTCGGCGTTCTCCCCGGCGATTTCGACAAAGGTTTGAGAAAGGCAGCGGTCGCAGGCGAAATACGGCATGGTCATTCCCATCGCCCGCATCTGATTGAGAATCTTGGCGCCCTCGACATCGTTGCCCCAATGGATCACGGCGTCGAGATTTTGCTTGGCAAGACGTTCCAGGTGGAGAGTAAAATCATCCTCGCCCACGGGATAGGCCATTTCAATCAGGATGGGTCTGCCAAGTCGCCGGCTGCTGTCGTTGATTTCCCGCACGCCGAAGCGGCCGTATCGGTTGCTCGAACGGATGATCCCCACGCGCTTATAATCGAGTTTACGGTACAGATAATCCACAAGAAGATACGCCTGCTGACGGTCGTCGCCGATACAGCGGATCACCCACGGAATGTTGGTCTCGATGAACGTGGGATCGGTATCCCCGCTATTGATCATCGGGATTTCGATTTTCAGGGCGACCCGAATCGCGATGTGGCTGTTGGCCCCGTCGATCGTGCCCAGAATCGCCCAGACTTTGTCCTTGTAGGCCAGATCGATAATCTCGTTGCCCGACGCGCCCCAAAGACCGTTGTCGTTCTTGACGACCAGCTCAAAGGGGATCTTTCGCTTGAAGTATCCGCCCTTCGCATTGGCCTGCTCGATCGCAAGCCGGCAACCCTGAAGCATCTTGATGCCCAGCGGCTCTTCATGACTCTTGCCGCCGGTGGCGACCGAGACGGTGGACTCGATGGGACCGATGAAGCCGATTTTCACCGTATCCAGGTGGTCCGGTTCCGGAATCGCCCTTCCCGGTCCCGTGTATTCGAGCTGCTCAAGGAAATGTCGCTTGAACGGCTCGACATAACCGAAGGGTTTGATATCGGTCGGCGTGTAGGCATAGTTGGTATCCGTACGAATGGGAATATCGGGGGGTGCATACGCGCCGGCCGCGGCGATTTTTTCCAAAGCCGCCGCAATCTCCGGCGGGATCTCCGTTCCGTCAGGGACCGCGGTATCCGGTTCCGATTCAGACAAGGCGGAGGGGTTCGGCCCCGAGCAGGAACCAAGAATCGGGATCAACAGCGCGAG
The DNA here is from genome assembly GCA_964386005.1 of uncultured Pirellulales bacterium. Lineage (GTDB taxonomy): Bacteria > Planctomycetota > Phycisphaerae > Sedimentisphaerales > Anaerohalosphaeraceae > FEN-1350. Next base: position 9,643 of record CAYLSB010000091.1, read on the forward strand.
GAACACAAGAATCATTCGTCGTTTCATATATTTATCCAATCGATTTCTTGATTTACTTCTTATTCGGGATTGTTTGGGATTGGGAATGGATACCCGTTCGGCGCTCCTTCAATCGGGGATAGTAACCGTCGCCAATCCCCCGGCCCAGTCCTTTGCCGGTACCGATCCAGACATCGTTACCGTCGATATCCGCACAAATGATGAAGTTGTGCGGAACTCCGCGAGGCGTGGTGACCTCTTCGAGAATCGTTTGGTTCCGGGATACCACCGCCTTGCCCTTGTGAGTTTTTGGGTCCATCGTATAGGTAACCCATGTATCGGTTTCAAAGTCCGTAACAACTCCCACGCCCTTGTCCGTGCAGAACCACGCCTCATCGGCGCTCCGGCCTTTGACATTGTTGGTGAAATTGTTCGGAAGTCCGGTTTCGTGGGCATAGTACCCCCTCCAGTGCCGACCGTCGTATCGCGATTCGCCGAAATACGACGATACCCAGAGAATGCCGTCGATATAGGTCACGCCCGTGGTAATCACGTGAACGATGCCGTCGTCCCGATACAGGTCGATTTCCATCTCGCCGTCCGGATCGAGGTAGGTCTTCCAGGTCTCCGTGGCCACGTCAAACTCAAGAACCCCCGATCCCCAGATCGCCAGATGCACCTTGCCGTCATGATAGGAGGCCCCGTAGTTCCAGATCTCTTCCATCGGCGAGTTCTTCTCCGTAAAGATCGTCCATTCGCCCGAGACGACATTGTACCGGCTGGCTCCGGCTGTCGTGGCGGCCCAGATGTTGTCGTTTTCAATGGCGATCGCGTAAACAACATCGTTGACCAGTCCGCTATTCAACTGATGGAAGTGATCGAACCGCCCGCCGCTGAACCGCGCCAGCCCCCCGCCGAAAAGACCCAGCCACACATCGCCGGTCTTCTTGTGAACGTCGATGGCCGTGACCACCTGCCAGGGCAGCCCATCCTTCTGACGCCAGGACTTTGTCACCTTGCCCGTCTTTTTATCGATGCAGGCCAGGCCGTCTTCCGTTCCCACCCAGACCCGCGGACCGTCCGCCTTGACGGAAAAGATGTGGTCGTTCGGCAGACCGTTTTCGATCGTATAATGCTCCCATTGTGTATATATATAGGGGAGATTCTCCGCCCGGGCCGGGCGGACAGACAGGTTCGCGTCTATTGCGAAGAAAAGAAATATCCATGCGAAACGTTTCATCGATGGTTCCTTTGCCGAAAGATCATAGCGTTTTCAGATACTCGATCAAATCGTTCAGTTGATCTTTGGTCATGTCGTTCGTGACTCCGTGCCGGTCGTTCGGATTGTATCGGGTCCAGATCTCTTCGAGGGTATTGGCAATCCCGTTATGCAGATAGGGCGCCGAGTCGTAAATATTATTCAGATGCGGCGTATCAAACTTGCCCTGCCGGTCGGTTTTGTGCTGCGTGCCGATGTCGTGCAGGCGACGATCCGTATAGAGCGGCGGAAAATGACACGTGACGCACCGATTTTCCACCGGGATCACACGGCCGTCATTGGTCCGGGTCCGCTCAAAAATACCTCGGCCTCGGCGCTGCGCATCCGTCAGAGGCGATCCCGGCAACCGATAGCGATTCGGAGGCCGGGGGATCGTACAGATGTACGCATCCACCGCCGCAAGCTCGTCGGGATCGAACGGCGCCAGTCGCGTGAAAAAGACCGACAGCCGAGCGCCGCACTGCCGGCTCAAGCTGGGATTGGTTCCTTCCCACTTAAAAGGCGCCGTGTCCAGGATTCCCCGAAGGGTCCGGTTATCCACCGGACTGAGACCGATTCCGTCGGCTTCGATGTCATAGGTGATATTGTCGATATGCCCGTCCGGGTGGCAGGAGTGGCAGGAAAACTGGCGCCGGAACGTGATCGCGGCGCTGTTGAACAATCGTTCCCCCAAACGGGTCTGTGTCATCTCCTTCGGTCCCCCCAGATCGATTCGCCGGACCGCCTCCAGCAGGGCCGGATCGATCACCGTCAACGAATCATCAAGGGTATTGGTCACATAAGCGTATTGGCCGTCGGGCGTAATCAAAATGCTTCGCGGATTGGCCCCGGTGGAAATGTGTTTGACGACAAATTCCGTGCTCCTGCCCAGGTGGTTGGGGATCACTTGTCGCCTGTCCTCCTCCGACGCCCGGGAAAGAAGATGGAGAAGCTTGGCGATATCCACAACCGCCACGCGATCCGTGCTGGAACTGGACACCAGCGCCAACCGGCCGTCCGGAGTGATCGCCACATCCGCCGCATCCGGAAACGACAGGTCCGGCTGATCCAGCAGAACCTGATCGATGCGCCCGTCGTTCCAGATCAGACCGATGCCGTTGGTGATCGTCCAGCCCTGGAGAAGACGGGTCATCGGAACGAGATTCTTGGTCCTGTTGAGGGTAAATATCGCAAAATCGCCCGAAGGATGCCATGCGATGCCCTGAAGGAGATTCGTTTCCGCCGCGATGCGACGATCCGCCACGGTGGCCCCGGCGGTCTCGATGAGGGTGATCTCCGACATCGGCGGCGTGCGGAAGGGAACGAACTGCGACAGGTTGTTGGTCACCGCTATCCGGGATCCGTCGGGCGACAGGGCCAGCGACCAGGGATTTCGTCCGGCCGAGAGACGCTTGGCCTCTTTGAGTTTCGTCGTATCGAAAACACTGATATTGTCCGAAGACGTGTTGAGAACATAAAGATAATCCCCCGTGGAATCCGTCAGAATACCGTGCGGTTCATCGCCGACCGGAAATGTGGACATGACTTTTCGTTGACCGACATCGATAACACATACCCTGTCCTCCAGACGGGAAGTGACATACGCGAACCGGCCGTTCGGATGAAACGTCACATCGTTGGGCTGTCGGCCGACGGAAATCTCCGCGACGTTGCGTTGCACCGCCGTATCGATGACGACGACCGAATCCGATGATTCACACACGACGTACAACTCCTTTCCGTCCGGACTCAGCGCCAGGTTGATCGGATTTTTATAAACCGTTTCCTGTTCCACCATCGGGGGTACCGTGGGATGCGCGATCTTCTGTTTGGCCGTCTCGAAATCAAATGGCTTGTCGTGATTGTCCTGATGGCATGCCATGCAGGTATCGCGATTCACGTTCCTGAGTCCCGCCTTCCTTGCGGAGGACGGATCGCGCATAATCGTTTCGACGGCGAACTGGCTACCGGGTCCGTGACACGCCTCGCAGCCAACGCCCTCATAGAGTGCCATTTCATCGCGAACTCCGCCCGCGGGATCGCGCCAAAACGACGTGTGGCACGTGAGACACTCCGGGCTATGCTGCGGTTCCACCGTCAATCCCTTGGCTTTGGCGATTTCAAATGCGTTGTCGGTCCCGAGCGCTCCATACGCCCGCGCATGGCCGCTCATCCGCCATCGACTGAACTGATAACCCATCGCGGATTTTTTGTGGCACGCGCCGCAGGCCTGCGAACCGATATAGGAAGGCCGATCGACATCGACCGGTTGAGGCAACGGCATCGGGGTATTGCACGAGGCCATCCCTGGAGTCGGGTGAGCCAATTGCCGATACGCTTTTTCGATATCGAGCGGAGGCCGATGATGAACGGCCGCATGAGAACCCTTGAGAGTATGACAATTTTCACAGTCGTTTATCGTGGGGATCTTCAGGCCCGACGCGATCGCCGCCGGGCGATTCATCATCGTCGCAAGATCCATATACTCGCTGCCGGCTCCATGACACTTTTCGCACTGCACACCGTCTTCGGTACGGAAAGTGTCGTCTTTTTCCCAGTCTTCCGCCTCGGCGCCGGTGGCATGACAACCCAGGCACATCGGCGAATCCTGCGGTTCCTGCGTGATCCCGCTGAGTTTGGCGATCCGACGCGACTCCGGTTTGGACAAGACGCCATAAGCGCCGGCATGTGCGGAAACGAGCCATTTGCTCATCGGATGACCCATGCCTTGGCCGTCGTGACAGGAGGCGCAAACGCCCGAACCCACATAAACGGGTTGTTTCTGTTCGTACTTCGATCCGTGCGCCGCGCCGGCGATCACCAGAAAAACCAGATTACATAAAACCATTCTGCGCATGGCGTTCACTCTGGAGTCGTCTATCGTTTTTGTTGGGCCACCCGGAGGAACTGGTTGGCTTTTACGTTATTCAGGATCGTCGATGTCCTGTCCGACCAGCGGATTTCGACGCGATCGGCCTTGTCGGCGGCGCCCAGCCCGAAATGGCGCCGACTATCCGCCTGCGACAGATATCCGGTCACCGGAATCACATCCTGGATTTGAACGAGCGCGCCCGCGTGAACCGTCACTCGCGCGCCCACGGCATCGGACGTGCCGTTGAAAAGCTTAGGGTCCACAACCAGCCAATGGTTTGTATTGCCGCCGTCATTTCGCAGCAGCCGGGCGCGGTCATTGAGATGGATCACAAGTAAATCCAGATCCCCGTCGTTGTCGTAATCCAAATACGTTGAACCGCGACCCACATATTTGCGTGCGAAGAAATCGCCGGACTCTTTGGCCACATCGATGAATTTCCCGGCATGGTCGTTCCTCAGCAGCACGGCCTCTTCCTTGAATTCGTGATGGGCGTCGCCGTTGGCCACAAAAATATCCAGCCATCCGTCATTATCGTAGTCGAACAAAAGTCCGCCCCACCCGGTGTACTGGCCGCAAACGATCGCAATCCCGGCCTTGGCCGTCAGGTCCTCGAAAAATTCGCCGCGGTTCATCAGGAGGCAATTGTAGCCCATATCGGGAATGAACAGATCCAATCGGCCGTCCCGATCCACATCGCCGACAGCCGGTCCCATCGACGAGACGCCCTGACCGCCTTCGCCAAACGCCAGACCCATCGTCAGGGCGTCGTTGATGAACGTTCCGTCGCCGACATTGCGAAAGAAATCGTTCTCCATGGCGTCATTGGTGACATAAATATCCAACCATCCATCATTCGTAAAATCCGCCACCGTGGCGCTCATGCCGCGACCTTCGGGATTTTCGATCCCGGTTTCTTTGGAAACGTCGGTGAAGGTGCCGTCGCCGTTGTTGCGAAACAGGGCATCGGCTTGCCCGTTATAGCTCAAGGGGCCCGGATAACCCGCGGCGGCATAGAAGGAGCGAAACTTGCCGCTGTCATATTCGAGATAATTGCAGACATAGACATCGAGCCGACCGTCGTTGTTGTAATCGAACCACGGCGCCGACAGACTCCATCGCGGATCGGCAAGTCCGGATGATTGCGAGATATCCGTAAACGTACCGTCGCCATTGTTGCGATAGAAAACATTCGGCCCGTAATTGCATACATAGAGATCGAGATCTCCGTCTCCATCGAAATCCGCCGCGGAACCGCCGACTCCATACTCTTCCCCGCCGCCCACGCCGGCCTTGTCGGTTACGTCGGTGAAGGTGCCGTCGCCGTTGTTGCGATACAGACGGTTGCGGAGCTTGCCGCGAAGATTCCTCCCGCGGTTATCGTTGACATTCTTGTTCCACCGGCCGCAAAGGAAGTAGATATCCTGCCGGCCGTCACCGTCATAATCGAACACGACCGCGCCGGCGCCGGTGCCCTCGACGATATTGCTCAGATCAAAATCACCATAGCTGTGCGTAAACGTAATACCGGCTTCGTCGGTCACGTCCGTGAAAATGGGCAGACCGACCCGGGCTTGCAGGCTCGCGGCCGTCCCGCCCGCCAGAACTATGCACTTGAAAATCAACCGCCTCATCCTATCTCCATATCTTGTATCTATATTATTTGTAATACTCGACGGACCCATCCCAGGCCGCTCCCAGGTCGATCCACTCGACAAGGGTCTGCTTTTCTTCCGAGGTCAGGGGTTTCGCATTTTTCGGCGGCATCGGTTTAACAACTCCCGTTGGTCGCGCCGGGTCCCACGGCCGGGACATACCTCGGCCGAAAATCCGCCAGATAAGCGGGCTGTTTCGGGCCTCGCCGGGTACGATATATTTTCCCTTCCCCGTCGTCGTGCTTTCGGAAGATTCCATCAAGAACCGATAGGCGCGCCCCCCCCGCTGTGCCGCTGAATCGCCGGGTTTGTCGGTCAGTTTCAGCGTCGGATGCCGATCGGTGTGGCACGTCGCACATTTGGCGGACACAATCGGCATTACATCCGGGAAAAAACCCACGGTTCGCCGCCGTCGTGGCTCAGGCGTCAGCGGAATCGACCTGCGCGTCAGGGCCTCGGCCATCACGTTCGGCGGCGTCCATTCGGGATCCTCATGACAACCGATGCAGCCGCGTTGCTCATGATTCATCGCCCAGATCCATCGGCAGGTTCGCAGGGCCAGGCCGTCTTCGTCCAGCAATTGCAGTTCGATCGGAATCGCCGCGGGAATCTCCACGTTGAACGATCCATCCGTTTCGATATCGACCTGGCCGAGGACTCGCCGATGAATGCGCGGATCGATTTTTTTCCCGTCGGGGCTACCTACGGGGATGGGAACCCCCTCCACCACCCGGAGCCGTTTGGCGACGGAAGGAGAAAGCCACTGTGGATTTTCCAGGTCGTTGATGGATACAGTAAGACAATAGAGCTTTCCGGTTTTGTCGTCTTCGGAAACGACGCTGCTTCGGCCGTCCGGCTCCGGTCGCGCGATCAGAGCTTTGGCCTGCAGATGATGGAATTCCGGATCGTCGATCATTCTTTCAAATTTTCCATCGGCCGGATTCATGCGACCGACGGCAAACGTGTCCGATGAATCGGCCGAACGCCGGGACACAAGAATCCGTCCATCCGGCAGAGGGGAAGGACTGTGGAACAACCCGTCGTCGGTTTTTGTGACGGATCGATACGAATGAAACGGCCGACGAATCGAAACGGCGCCGAGCGTTCCCGCTCGATCCCGGGCGGATGAATTCGTTTCGACGAAGATAACTTCATCGCGGGTGGAGCACGCCATCGACTTGATCGCGGCGGGCCCGGCCTGCGAATACAAAGCGAAATCGGTTCCGTCGAGATTGATTCCGAACAGCGCTCCCCCGCCGGCAAACAACAAACGGCCATCGTACATCATCGTGGGATCGGCGCAGTCCGCGAGGTTGTAGGTCAGCCGCCGAACGGACGAGCCGTCCAGTTTGCACGAGAATAAACGGTCCACGGAGGAATCCGCCGCTTCGCCGCGGAGCGCTACGAAGGTCATCTGAAACCACGGGGCCGGGGAATTTAATGTAAATAATGTGGATTGATAACATGGACTACTACAATCGCCGAGGTCCCGTGTGATCCGTCGGATATTGGAGCCGTCGGCGGTCATTTCAAAAATATCCCGCGGATCTCCCTGTCGCATCGTACCGGAAAACAGAATCCGTTTTCCGTCGAAGGAAACATCCGGATCGCCGGCGCTGAAAAAATCGGGCGTCAACGGCCGGATGGAACCATCGAGCCACCGCAGGACGAGGGTTGCCCCCGCGCTAAAATCGGTTCGGCCGCCGTGAACGGTCGAGATCGGAACATCCCTTGTTGCGGGAAGCCGGGTCAGGACGATTGGGTAATCAACGGAAACCTGCGCCAATAGAATAGCAGGGAACAACAACATGCCTGTTACAGCAATACGGAATCCCAAGCAAACACAACCCATCCCTGCTTGACTACACTGTTTTTTGTTTAGACACACCATCTTTCCTCAACTCCATCCACTGGGTTTTCCTCGCTCCCATCGAGATTCCTCACGATCCTTATCGGCACAACCGGCCGCAAAATGACAAGAATCCATCTCGATTGTTTCAATCGCTGTCATTATACATTTATTAACGAATCCAGTCAATTCGTAACAACGACCGGGCCGGTCGTTTTCATCGTATTCAATTACATTCAGGCCCCTTTGGTATCTATGATCGAGGGCCGTGATTCATCACCCGGTCGGGGGGAATGGTGCCCTCCCTTTATGATCCATCGCACGCTCCATTCGGGCACAAGCCGTGTGCTTCTGACAGACACAACCGAGACGATTGTTACACCTTCATCCACCTCGCTGGCGCTCGGTGGCTGCCACCCGACCTCCGGTCGCATCGCAGAGTAACCGCTCGGTGGCTGCCACCCAACTTCCGATCGAAATAAAGGTGTCAAACCATCGAACCGATTGAAAGGATTCGACACCTGCTTTTGCACCTGAGGGCACACGCCGTGTGCCCCTACACAAAAACATGTGGCCCTACGCAAAAACAAGTAGCCCTCCTTTAGTTAGAACGCTGTTGCGTAAAGTGTCCCAAGACAAACAATGTCCAGAATCGTAAGTCGTTATAGGATAAGGAATAACCGTTTTTGGGTACCAGCAAGAAAAGATAAATAGGGTGTTGCACAAATTGTCCTATCTTACCATTTTCAATCTACTATTTTCTATTTTCAATTTGGATAAATTGTTGTGAATACTGGTTTTACGTTTAGCATAGATTGTTAGTGGGATATATCGGTGGAAAGGCGGTATTTTGAAAGTACGGGAGAAAAATCGAACGAATTTTTGGAATAATTTCAAAAAGATAATATGAGAAAGAATCGAGATGCATGGTGTGTCAATGTGGGCAATATATCAAAGATAAAAAATAGAAAATAAAAGACCCAGATAAAATATATAAAATGGTTTCGGGTGGTGTTTCCATCGTGGGAGATTGTGACCTTATCATGCCTTGGATAACTATTTTTGTCCGCAGATTGCACCGAATTTCGTAGATTGAACCTCACGCAAGACGGCAACGACGCAAATATACTCATTCCACATGAAAATGTCCGGTTAGGCGGCGGAGAGGATCTGGAAATT
>CAYLSB010000092.1:0-18167 GCA_964386005.1 uncultured Pirellulales bacterium
CGGACACAGGAGACTTTTTGCTATAAATACCTTAAGGAAGTGCCATTCGTGTCAGACACCTTTTTGGATAATCCAGACATCCCACTATTGTCATTTCTTGGCATGGTGTCTGACACCTTTTTCATTCGTTTTCTTTTGAAGAGGGAATGTAGGGGCGGACGAGGTCCGCCCGATTGAATACAAGGCACACGCCGTGTGCCCCCACGGGAATCAATCCCGAACAGGTCATCCCTGCCTCCCGGCCGATAACAGCGACGCCGACGCTTCGTCCAAATAGATCCGGCAATCCGGATGCGTCCGAAGAATCGACGCCGGGCAGCGGTTGCTGATCGGCCGTTCGAGCGTGTTACGGACGGCCTCGGCCTTACGTAGCTCGGGTACCGATACGATTATACAACGACTCTTGAGGATTTGACGGATACCCATGGAGATCGCGCGGCCGGGCACATCCTGCATTCGTGCAAACCAGCCCTCGCCGAGTTGTTGTTTTCGACAGCGTTCGTCAAGATCGACGACAAGATACGCACGCTCGGTTTCAAAATCCGCCGGCGGATCGTTAAAGGCCAGATGGCCGTTTTCGCCGATGCCCACCAGGGCGACGTCGATCGGCGCCGAGGTGATCAACTCCCCAAGACGACGGCATTCCGCCTCCGGATCGGCCGCCTCGCCATTGACAAAATGCGCCGCCGCCAGTGCAGGAACCCTGGCGACAAAATGTTCTTTCAAATAACGCCGGAAGGATGCCTTGTGTGTTTCTGGTAATCCGATGTACTCGTCCAGATGAAACATTGTCACCTTCGACCAGTCGATTCCCTCGGCCGTGACAAGAGCATCCAGTGTTGCCAGTTGGCTTGTACCGGTAGCCAGGATCATATTGGCTTTGCCCCGCTCTGCGATGACCGCGCGGAGCCGTACGGCCGCATCCCTGCCTGCCGTCTTTCCCAGAGACGCTCCATCATTAAAAATAAAACGTTCCATGAACTATCCTTTCATTGATGGTCCATGGAGCATATTGTCATTTTTCCCTACTCTGATGTCAAGCCATCGGAGAACGTTTCATTAAAGATCTCGTCAGGGATGATGTCCTTATTTATATTTTGGCATCATGTTGATCAATTCCTGCTGGGGCTTCCGAGGGATGTAATGACGGACGAACCAGCCCAGGTCTTCGCCTTCTGTTGCGGAATATTTATACTCCGGCAGATTTGTGTTTTTAATCTGTTGTTTGAATACCCTCACATTCGTTGCGTCCTTCCATTGACGTTTTTCGGCATGACCATCGGCATACCCCAACGTGCTTCTCTCATTATGCGTACAGGCAAGAGGGTCGCCGGGCCATCGGCTGGCATCATTGAGAAAGATATTCCAGGTGTTGACATTCCAGCCATCCGGATCCTGTTCCTCGACAAAGACGATCTTGGCGCCGGGCGTAATAATCTCCGGCATCTTATAAACCGTCGCGTAGTATTCACCCGTTGCCCATCCCTCGCCAAGGGCATACCCATTATATGGGCAACCGATCGAATACGATCGATATCCGCCTCGTCCACTCCCACCGCTGGCGGGGGGTTTCAGGTAACGCTTATCGGATGGGCAATGAAAAAGCTTTTCCGATTCGCCATAAGCCCACAATCCGCCGCGCTTCAGGCCTCGGTATTCGTCTTCGACGTTTAGGCTTCGATAGGTCCCATTTTCATCCTGCGGGTAGGCAACAAAATTTTTAAAGGAACGATTCCCGCTTGGGGCCCAGGCTGGATAACCATGCGACTGCCATCCATTAGCTTCATAGGTCGCGGCACCAACGATGCTGGAATCATTGTCTTCTGCATAAAGATTATACGCCTTACCAAGACCGCTAAGATTGGCCAGGCAGACCGCTGATGTGGCCTGAACTTTTGCATAATTCAGCGCCGGAATCAAAACCGCCAGCAAGATCGCGATAATTGCGATCACGACGAGAAGTTCGATAAGCGTAAATGCCTTAATCCGATTGGTTCTGAATGCCATATTGCCGCCTTTCGCTCGAATAAATAGTATCATTCCCTCTCCCGCCTACACTATAACGATTGACGCCGCGTTTTTCGTATAGGTTGTGCATCATCCAGTCCCTCTCCTCCCCGAACCGGCGACAGAAATTGATCTACACACAATGCGACATTGTACACGGCTTGATGGGGTGTTGTCAAGACGGGAAACGGGGATTTGGCGAAAAAAGCCCGATGGATAGTAATCGATGACACGATACTTGTATTGATCGTAACGGGACATGTTAATGATATGATATGTCCACATCGAGCATTCTGATGGAAAATCGGGTCTATTTCCTTGTAGGGCGATATTCGGTTGTTATAATACTGTGCTTTTCGTAGGTATAATTGTAGGGGCGGATGGCATCCGCCCCAAATAAAGCAACATGGGGCACACGCCGTGTGCCCCTACAATTCAATGTAAAGGGAGCATTCAAAACAGGAGCCGTGGTACCATGAGTAAGAATGTGGCGATTGCCGGCGTGACCGGCGCGGTGGGACAGGAATTTATTTCGATTCTTGAGCAGAGAAACTTTCCGATCCGGTCGATCCGGATGCTGGCCAGCAACCGTTCGGCCGGCAAGACGGTGACATTTAAGGGTAAACAATACCCCGTCGAAGTCCTCACGAAGGAAAGCTTCAAGGGAATCGATATCGCCCTGTTCTCCGCCGGCGCCGGACGCAGCCGCGAGTTCGCCCAGGCGGCCGTCGATGCCGGAGCGGTGGTCGTCGATAACTCCAGCGCTTTTCGTATGGTGCCGGAGATTCCCTTGGTTGTTCCTGAAATCAATCCGGAAATGATTAAAAAGAACAAGGGCATCATTGCCAACCCGAACTGCTCGACGATTATCGCCGATATGGCCGTCTGGCCGCTGCATAAGGTTAATCCCGTCAAACGGATGATCGTGAGTACCTATCAGGCCGCCAGCGGCGCCGGAATGGCCGCGATGCTGGAACTGGAAGAGCAATCACGGCAGGTACTCGCCGGCCAGCCGGTTACCTGCAAGGCCTTGCCCTACCAGTTGGCGTTCAATTGCTACAGCCACAATTCCAAGGTTGGTCCCGACGGGTACAACGAAGAGGAGACCAAGATGGTCCTGGAAACCCGGAAGATCTTCGGATGCAAGGATATCGCCATCACCTGTACCTGTATCCGCGTGGCGGTTCTTCGGGCGCACTGCGAGAGCATCAACCTGGAGTTCACACATCCGATGACACCGCAGGAAGCGACCGAGATCCTCAAGAAGGCACCGGGTGTGGGTCTGATCGATGACCGAGTCAACAATCGTTTCCCAATGCCCATCGATGCGTCGGGCAAGGATGATTGCTATGTCGGGCGAATCCGCCAGGATGAATCGCTTCCGGGCAATACGGGTCTCAACCTGTGGGTCGCCGGCGATCAGCTTCGCAAGGGGGCGGCGCTGAACGCGATTCAGATCGCCGAACTGCTGTAAATTGGCAAAATGTACCGAATTTGAACAGGGGCACACGGCGTGTGCCCCTTTTTCATTTATCGGAAAATTCAGTATCCAGCGCGAAGCCGGGATCTGATATCCCCGGCATGGAATGAAAATAGAAGTGACAGCCACCGAACGAAGTGAGGTGGATGGTATTTTCATGTTGCATAATGGAATTTGAAAATTGAAAATAGCATCATGGCTGAACGCAATATCAAACTGACCCTTTCGTACGATGGCACGGCCTATCACGGCTGGCAGGCGCAGCGCAACGCCGACACGATCCAGCAGCGTCTGGCGGATGCCTTGCGGACACTGACGAGCAGGCCGGTCGAGATGCGAGGAAGCTCTCGCACCGACGCGGGCGTTCATGCGCTCGGGCAGGTGGTCAGCGTGCGAATGGATTGCCCGATACCGACGGACCGATTGGCACAAGTTCTCAATCAGCGGCTGCCGAAAGATATCGCCGTATTGGAGGCGGTCGAAGTCCCGGATGCATTCGATGCCGTCAGCGACGCCAAACGCAAAAGCTATCGTTATACGATTTATACCGGTCCGATTCGGCCGATGATGCCGTATCGTTTTTGCTGGCATCGGCCCGGTGAACTTGATGTTTCGTCGATGGACCGGGCGGCGGGACAGCTCGTCGGAACGCACGACTTCAAATCATTTGCCTCTGCGGGCGACACGCGCCTCAGTTCGGTGCGGACGATCTTTTTGTGCGGCGTCGCCGAAAGCGAGGCACAAACCGTTCAGATTGATGTTGAAGCGGACGGATTTTTGTATAACATGGTGCGAAATATCGTCGGCACACTGGCGGAGATCGGACGCGGTCGGTGGACAGCCGAAACCATGGCCGCGATCCTTGCCGCTCGCGACCGCAATGTCGCCGGGCCTCTGGCGCCGGCCTGCGGTTTGTGCCTGATGAAGATCGAATACTGAGATGGAGACCCGGCCCCGCCGGGATCGAATCGATATGAAAATCGTGCATATCATCACGCGGCTGATTCTCGGCGGAGCCCAGGAAAACACCCTGATTACCTGCCGCCTTCTGGCCCAGCGAGGCCACGATGTCACCCTGATCACCGGTCCGGCGATCGGTCCCGAAGGCCAGCTCTTTCAACAGACCCACGGTCAGGGTTACAAGGTCATCATTATCGACAGTATGCGCCGCGAAATTCATCCGTTTCAGGATGCCGTCAGTTACCGCCGTCTCAAACATTATCTCAAGCGGCTTCAGCCGGATATCGTCCATACGCACTCCGCCAAAGCCGGAATCCTGGGTCGCTTCGCCGCCGATACCCTGAAACCGCGTCCCCTGATTGTTCATTCGCTTCACGGCCTGTCGTTTCACCCCTACCAAAGCCCGCTGAAAAACCGCATCTACATGGCGATCGAACGGGCCGCCGCCAAACGAACGGACGGTTTTATTTCCGTCGCTGACGCCATGACGCGAAAGACTCTCGCCGCCGGAATCGGCGAGGGCAAGCCCTTTGTCACCGCCTATTCCGCGATCGATGTCAATGACTATCTTGCCGAGCCGACCGCCGAGCAGATCAAGGGATTCCGCCGCAAATACGGAATCAGCGAACAGGCGACCGTTCTGGTTACCGTGGCACGTCTGGCCGAACTGAAAGGCCATGATTACATCATCGAATCGGCGAGGCGTCTTGTTCCGTACTTCAAGGATTGCATCTGGTTGTTCGTCGGCGACGGCCACCTTTCGCGGCAGATCCGCGCGGATATCCAACTGGCCAATCTTGGTTACCGCTTCAAGTTCACCGGCCTGCTGCCGCCCAAAGCGATTCCGCTGGCGATTCACGCTTCGGATATCCTGGTCCATTGTTCGCTCCGCGAGGGGTTGGCCCGTGTTCTTCCGCAGGCGATGCTCTGCGGAAAGCCCGTGGTCAGTTTCGATATCGATGGCGCCGCCGAAGTCGTCAACGAAAACACCGGCCGGCTAATCGAGCCGGAAAATATCGACGCGCTAACCGATGCCTGTGCCGAATTGATTCAGGATGCCGAGCTTCGCCGGATCCTCGGTGAAAATGGACGTCAATCTGTCGTTGGTCCCTTCGCCCCCGACACCATGGTCGATACCATCGAACAAACTTATCTCGACCTTCTCAAAGGGTAACGATACATCCCTCGAATCTTCCTGTGGTTTTCAACCGGGAAACGGAGAAACCCGGACGGGGGGTTATCCGTCCGGGTTGCTCAAGAACATGATACTGCCTGCTGGATGGCAGAACGGATGCGTCATTCCCTGAATGGGTTGGAATGACGAGGAAGTGTGATGGAGACGGTCGAGCCGGATCGGGATTCGACTTTCCGACCGCGATCGGCAATCCGATGAAATGCATGATCGCTCTTTGTTAACGAGGATTCGACGGTTGTGGGATCATAGGCGGACCTCGAATTCGCGACGTTGCCCCGAATCAATCCCGTCAGTTCCGTGACCAGGTGACTCATCTGCACGGCCTGGGCGTTTAATTCTTCGCTGGCCCCGGCCGATTCTTCCGCATTGGCGGCATTGGACTGGGTGACCTTGTCCATCTCGTTGACGGAGGAATTGACATGGCTGATGCCTTCAGTCTGTTCTTTGCTGGCAGCCGTGATCTCGGCGACCAGATCCGTCGTTGTGCCGATATGTTGAACGATATCATCCAATACCGTACCGACTTCCGTGGCGATATCGACTCCTTTTTTGGCGTTTCTGACGGAATCTTCAATCATGTTGGACGTATTTTTTGCGGCTTCCGCCGATCGCATCGCCAGATTGCGAACCTCCTCGGCCACCACGGCAAATCCCTTGCCCGCCTCACCCGCCCGCGCCGCCTCCACCGCCGCGTTCAGAGCCAGAAGGTTGGTCTGGAACGCAATTTCGTCGATGACTTTGATGATTTTGGCGGTCTCATTGGATGAGTTTTGGATGTCGATAATAGCCTGATTCATCCGAATCATGGCCTGACCTCCGTTGTCGGCGGCTTTCCGCGCCTGGGATGCCAGTGTGTTGGCCTGCTGGGCGTTATCCGAATTCTTCCGGGTCATACTGGCCATCTCTTCCAGCGAACTGGAGGTCTCTTCCAGCCCGGCAGCCTGCTCGGTGGCGCCTTTCGCCAGAGATTGAGAAGCGGCCGAGACCTGCCTTGAAGCGGCCGCCACCTGTTGTGAACCTACGGTCAATTGTTGGATCACTTGAAGGATTCGACGCGTTAAATGCCGGGCCAGAAACCACCATACACTCGTTGTGCACGCAATACTGAGTGCGATAATGATCCCGATAACCGAGAATAATCGTTTTCCCTGATTCTGGATCAGATTTCGAGCCGAATACACTTCATCCAGATACGATCCCGCCGAGATGATCCAATCCCACGAGGGAAAATACACGAATCGGGCGATCTTCACCCGGGCCTGGGATTCTCCTGAATTTTGCCATGGATACAATTGCTCGCTTACCTGCGAATCCGATAGGGATCGTGCCTTGGTTACGATCTCCTGAATAAACAATCGACCGTCGGCGTCCGTGGCGTTCCACAGATTCTCTCCATCTCGTTTGCCGTCTTTGGATATAATGTAATTTCCCTGGCTATTCAAAACATAAACGTAACCCGTCCGGCCGACCTGGATTTTCATGATCGATTGACGCAGGGATGTCATTGTTTTGTCAGGAATTATCGATTTGTCGGGATATTCGTCATGAAGGATCCGGCATTGCTGGGCAATCCCCTGGACCAGTTGGTCAAGGTTTTGGACAGCCATTCTTCGGGTTTCTTCCTCGGCGATTCCGACCATTGCGCGATTCTGGAAATACACGACTGCAAAGATCGCCAGTAACGGAATCGCAGACAGAAAGATCCCGTTCCACAACAGTTTGGTTTTTAGGGCCATCGTTCGTTGCATCGGACTTCTCCCAATTCATACCGTGGTCATACCCCATTGTTCTTCCGCCCGCCGGTTGTCCTTCATCACTTCCGACCGTGCCTTCGGTAATCAAACCGAAAACAATGAGGAAAAAACATATCCGGAAAAATACCGATTGCGATTGTTTGTCTCTTTCGTAAAATTGGAATCAAGCATTTCTTTGTGAGTTGACGATAAATGTTAGGTGGGCGAAATAACCGGATGACGAAAAATTTTTTCATCAGTCTAAGGGGGTCTGATAATGTCGACGACATACGATTTTGGGGTCTTGCGACAATTGAGGAAAATGAAGGAATGGTCATTGGAGAATCTTGCGGGGCGAACCGGCCTGGCGTATAGCACTCTGGCCCTCATCGAAGAAAACAGGCGAACTCCTTCCCTGGATACCCTGGAGAAGATTGCCGAAGCCTTTGCTCTTCCCGGCGAGCAGTTCCTTTCGCTGGCGGCGCGTCGTCTTGTACAAATTCGACGTTCACAACCTCACAATAACGATTCACCTGCGAATCCATTCTCCGACCTGCAATCCGCTTCTGTAACGAAGTTCAACGAATGCGTTATCCTTCATTGGATCGGCCTAACCGGCCAAAAGATCCATACTCCGCAGAATCATCCAAATTGCCTTGATCTCACATGTCTGATTCGTGGTTCAATTCGTGTGGAAGTTAACGGCCACGAGTACACCCTGACGGCCGGCGAAACGATTCTTTTTGACGGCGACCTTGAACATACCAGTTCCATTCTGGAAGATGCGGAGGGATTTTGTATCCATATCCCCCGGAATATTCAGATTCTTGAATCGCTGATCGAAACCCGCCGGCCGTCCCCCGGTGTTTGGCCCTGTTAAGAAACAGGCTCGACGTCGAGCCGATCCTTTTCTATGATCCATCGAATCATGTATCGGATATTATTTTCCCGTTGCCTGCTTTTTGATCTCGTCGCCCAGGGATTGTACGGCAAGCAATTGTGCTTTAACGTCTTCCAATTTTTCAACAGAATCAATTGTTTCGTATATCGAGACCATCTCCTGCAGGCAGAGCTTTTGTACGGCGATTCCAACGAGCCGAACGATGATCATCCCGTCTGGATTGTCGCTCAGCAACTTACCGAGGTTTTGCCCGATCCTCAAATCCTTAATTGCCCTATCGAAAGACTGTGTTTCAGCATGTTGCCTGGCTTGTTCCAGGAGTGCCCGCGCAATCTGTCGGACTGTCGCTGAGTCTTCCATCACCTTCTCCATGGCCTTTTGCTGATCGTCCGGTTTCAGCGTGATATATTGCTTTTCGGTTATGCTAATGAGATAGGCGGAACGGCCGAAGGCAATCGGTTGACCCCAATCGATCGTCCTCAATGTCTTGAGGGCTTCCTCCATCTTTTTGTTTTCAGCCAGAGTAATGGCTTCGAGTAGAATCTTGCCTTGCGGCGAATCCTTTGTCTCCTGAATTACTTCGTCCAAATCCTTCTGGTGGCTTAGAATATACCCCACTGGCGGTTCCATCTGAAACAGAGACGCATCAAGTTGGACATCAAGCTGGAAATGGTTCATAATCATACGAACAACCTCGCCCGACCCATCGCCGGCCTTCATGGCAATCTCCACAAGCACCGGCTCTGCGGTCTTGGCATTCGCCCAAATCTGGACATCGTACTGCAGGGGTACATCACGAGGGATGTCGCCTTCGTCCTCCATGTGTACCTGGAAACCCTCGACCTCGATCCCGTCGATGATATTTTTGCCCAGAGTTTTCTCCGTGCCGTCGCGCAGATTCCACAATTCCTTAACCGGTCCGCTAATAAAGGCCGCGAATCCCCCGCCGCCGGAATTGCGATTGGGTATCGGATTGGTCAGGATCTCGGCCGCCTTTTGTGGATGAAACAAAATCAGGCATTTTTTACTCTGCGCATCCATGATCGAACTGATCGGACCCAAGCCCGGCGTTGTTGGACAATCCATCCGCATACGACCCGGCTCCAGAACACTTCCCCGAATCGGCGTACCTTTCCATGCCACTTCATCGACATAATACGTGAAATCAAAGGTGTAACTGTTACCTCGCATTTTGTTGAGTACCTCGGCGAACGCCACCGAACCGCCCGCGTCGCCGAACCAGTGAAACAAAAGACCTACTCCGATCAGAACCACAGCCGCTATAGACAACTTACTCAATCGAGTAATCATGATATATCTCCTTTCTGATTCCGTCGATCGGGACTGTTGGGTAATACCGGGCAATTGGTCGATGATCCTCTGTTGCTGTTGTTCGATCCGCTGTTCAAAATCCCCTGCAAGTCCTTCGAGTCTATGGTGTTGTTCCTTCAATCTTCGATGATACTCGCGACACGATTCGCAGAGTGACAAATGGGATTGAATCTCCGGGATTTGCTCCCGACTTGCCGTTCCCAGTACCCAATCGACGATTTCGATTTCGAATTGTTCGCATGTCTTTGCCATTGCTACGTTTCCGTCATGTGCCGATGTAACTGTCGTTTGGCCGTCTGCAGCCGCCAATAGACCGTCGATGCCGATATACCCAATTGCCGTGCAACCGATTCCACATCCTGACCATCGAAGTAGTACGTCACCAGCACCCTTCGTAACTCATTCGGCAACAAAGAGATCACTTCCCACAGATCCTGATGATCATCCGCCGGATGGCTTGCGACCATCTGCTCATTCAGTTCCGTTGTTGGCCGGCCGTTACGAAACCGATTGATGCAGTTGTTGATCGCGATCCGCTTGAGCCACGCGAAAAAACGCCCGGGTTTTCGAAGGGTTGGAAGTTTCATAAACCCTTGCAGCATCGTCTCTTGCGCGGCGTCTTCCGCGTCATGCCGCCGACCCAGATACCCTAAGCAGACCAACAAAATCGGTTTATAATACTGCCGTACAAGCTTGGCGTATGCCTCGCGGTCGCCTCGACGTGCCGCCATCACCAGGTTGTCATCGGACTGATCGATCAATCGTGTTCTCCACGATATCCTCTGTTGCCGTAATTATGACGTTGCTGCCCCCAATTTTTACAATACAATCCTTGAATAGGCTTAGAAATAATGTGCCAAACAGAAAAGGCGAGCCCCAATGCCCGCCCCGATTTGATGCCGATTCCGAATTTGCGGTATGTTACTTCACCGAATCGTCTTCCGGAAGATTTAGCTTTTTATACAAATCCTTCCGTTGTGATTTGTCCGTTTTGAGTGTTGCACGCGCATAGTCCGCAACTTCTTTGGCCTTTTCGCGGGGCACGACGATCACACCGTCGCCATCGGCGATGATGACATCCCCGGCTTCGACAAGCACACCGCCGCATTCGATCGGACGATTGACGGATTCGATCTCATTACGCCCGGGGCGAATGCCGCGGCTGACCTGTCGGAAATAAAGAGGCACACCCTCGGTGGCGATTTCATCGGTATCGCGGGCGCCGCTGTCGGTGATTACCCCGACGCAGCCCTTGAGTTTCCACGACATAATGTTGTTGGATCCGATCGTTCCGGCCTCGGCGCGCTCGGCATCGTCAATCACCAGCGCTGTCCCTTGCCGGATCAGCGGAACGAATGGCTCCGGCGAAATCTGGTTGTACCATTGCCCGACCCAGCGGTCGAAGGCCTCGGTATCTTTTGTCCCGGCAGGGGGCTTATTGGTCGGTACATACCGAACGGTCACTGCGATCCCGATAATACGATGCGAATAATTCTTCGTGTCCGTCCAGGAAGGATGAATCGCCGGCGACATTAATCCGAGGTTGTTCAATCCCGCCTTATCCATTCCATCACAGACATCCGTGACCCGCAAACCCTTGAACAAAGCCAGCGTCTCCTGGTCCTGCTGTTCGCTGTAAACTCGTGTGGCGATGAAGTTGGTGCCGCTGCGAAGATCGTTGAGTGAAGAAGTTTGCGAAGACAAATCCGGAGACATCATTGGCATAATCAACAACACAAAAAAGAATAATCCCCAAAACCAGAAATTCGTCCGATGTTCCATTTTCAATTCCATGGTACGGCCTCCCAATTCAATTGATTCTGAATTTCAGTTTATATTATCCACGGAAAGAAGATCATGATCGAGAATCGGATATTTGTCAATCCGTAGTATCGTTCGTGAAATATCAAATCACCATCGTAAAACGATTCGCCAATTCCAAATGGGAAATGATTTTGGACTTTCCTCGATATCGTGCAATAACGAGTTCCAGCGATAATCTGTTAGCAACTCAGCCGCCGACAGATTCAATCGTAAAACAAAATCCTCATGTTTCTATGAATTTGGATTCGGGGCGGCCGCATGCCAGTTTTCCGGATCGTTGCCGTATTGGGTTGCATTGATTCGGTTCAGAGACGGCCCGCCGCCATCGGGTGAAACAGGCCAGGGCGTCTCGTCGTCGTATTCGACTTTGTCGCGGGGGATGAAATATTGATCCTTTTGCCATTCGTGATCGCCCGGTTCAGCCAGCGTTACGGTTCCGCCGCCGTTGTTCAGCTTTCCGTCGTAGGGCCCCAAAACCTTCGAAGCGGGAACGGCCGGATACTTGGCTTTAAAGGCGGTTGGATTCTGAGCGATGATTAGAAAACCGCCTGCGGGGATTGTCTGGTTGGCGGGGAAGGTGAATTCCACTTCGCCGGTGATTACCCATGGCCGGTATTCGGATACCACATGGGCTGGATCGGCGCTTCGCTGGATTTGGACCCAGCTCATAAGTTCGACGACCGTAGTGCCGATATTTCGAATTTCAATATATTCGCCGCCGGTATCGGTAGAGGCAGGATTATACATGATCTCGGTCATAACGACCGGGCCAACCAACGGTTCGCTGTTCTCATCCCCGGGTGTCGGTGTTTTCAGTGAAACAAAATCATATCCTTTGCTCAAGCTGGCCTTTTCAAAGCGGCCAAGGGTGACGCCGGAAGCCGATGCGCTGAATTTCTGCTGTGTGGCATAGGCCCCGGTGATCGCGCCATCCTGACCGGAGAACAGGTACAAAGTCTCGCCTCCTTCGCTGAGGGCGAAAGGAATCCGGCAGGTGGGATTCGATGGATTACCGAACGTTTCCTGCTGATACAACAGAAAAAATCCATTTTGCGGAACAACGGTTCCTTCAGGAAATTCATACTTTCTGCGGTTGGGGTCGTCGTTGTTATCGTCGGAAATGAACCATCCGCCAATATTCATATCTTCATCCGTTGTGTTTTTCAATTCGATCCAGTCGTATTCAGGATTTAGCGGATCCGGATCATGGGAGTGGGCCAGGAGTTCGTTGATGACGATACAATTCGGGGCCGGGCCGACATCCTCGTATCCCGGCGTTCCGCCCTTGAAGGTGCTGGCCCGCCAGGCGGTTCGGCGATCCCAGTCATGGTGGGCTGTGCCGGCGAGGTCCGCCGCGGTCAGGGAGAATCCCTCGCCGTCAGTGATCGGATACCAGTCATCATCGTACTTGAATTCCACAATGGTCGAGTGGGTGGCGTCGTCGAGTTTGACGGTCTCGCCGCTGTTGGCCAGGCCGCCCTGATAGGGACCGAAAACCTGAACTCCATCGGGAATGGAATACCGTGTTCGGAGAGCGTCCGGATTTTTAGCGATCAACAGATACGCATGAGCCGGCAGCGTGGTCCCTGCGGGGAATGCGAACAGAACGCCGTTGGTCAATCGGATTCCGGACAGCGACAGCGGCTGATCGCCGAGGTTAACCAGTTCCATATATTCGAAGGCCTCCGCGTCGAAAGCCGAACCTTCCCCCGGATCCTGCGGGTGATACATCAATTCCGAAATCCGCAGATAACGTTGCGCATCGCTGGGATTGCCTTCGTAGGTTTTGGATAGGATCAGGACTCGCTGCTCGTTGTAGAGTTCAATCGTGCCGCCCCAACTTGACAGATGCCCGGAGTAGTTGCCCTGAACAAATCGTTGTTCGCCGCCCTTGGGACTCGTCGAACGGGTACGGAAGGCCAGGGCATTCGGCGTGATATAAAGTTCACCGTTAGCCGGAATCACCGTACCGGCCGGGAACGTATGCCTGACGGCGTTGGCGATTTTCCAATCGGAAATATCCACGGCGATTGATTGTGGATTCATCAGTTGGATGTATTCCTCATCCTGATTTCCCGAAGACGGATTGTACTCAATGGTTCCGATTGTCAGAGTAATCGAACTGGGCTGCGAATCCGGAATGCCGGCGTTGTCTCGATAGGTCGGATTGTTGATACTGTGATCCTCGAACAAATGCCGACGGCGGACAGGCAGGTATTGGGATTTGATTTTCTCCACTTCCGTCTGTGCCGAATATCCCGGTTCGGTGGATAACAATGCCAACCAGTTGTCGATTCGTTTTTCGTAAAAACGATTGGCCAACGGAATACTGCTCGGTTGCAGGTATTGATCCATCAGGGTTCGCAGCCGCCGCAGATACATCTGCCTGGACACCGGATTTTTCATCACGGCATCGGTCAGGCGGTTCCATTGATAATCCACTTTCTGATGGGTGCTGTCTCCGAAGAATGGATGACTGGGCGACCGAACATCGGTCGTTGAGGAAATCCAGTCCATATCGGCGACAATTCCGCCAAGTCCGGAGTTCAGGCCGAAAGTCAGATCTTTATCCCACGGAATGAACATCCATTCTCCGGTCCGTTCGGTGTCGCGATAGAGAAAGTAATTTTTGTGAGTATGGTCGTTTTCGTGGACGAGAACGGAAGCGGCCTGGAAATTGATCATGGCCGGAATATTGATGTTATCGAACAGATAGCCGGCTCGCTGGGGGTTATCCGGGGCGATTCCGGCGGCCAATTCCTGAAGATCGCTGTGGTCTTCGTTGAGCCGCGTGATTTTTCGCTCGACCTGTTCACCGCCAAGGTCGCGGCGGAGATCGGAATACATCTTGTAGAAGGATCCGTGATCATCGAGTCCGACACGGCGGAGGAAATGGCGGTCGGGTTGTTCCACGAAGATTCGAATCGCGTAAAAGCTTCCGTTCCGTATCACATGCAGCGGGAAAGAAAGACTGGCGGGGTGTCCGGCATGGATATAGGTTTCCCATGAAATCATCGGACGGATGTAGGTTGGGTCGGCGCCCTGTTCGTTAAGGTTAATTTCATCGACGCGATCCTGGTTGGGATCGAAACGGAAGAAATGGCCGTCGTTGAAGGCGATCTTTCGTCCGTGGGTCGTGTAACCCCCGCGGAGTCGAATGAAGACATTGTCGTAGAATTCGTCGAGGTAAAAGACCGAAGCGCGGGTTCCATTCCGAGTTCCTTCCGCCGAGGTGTTCTCGACGAAATACTGGAACACGCCAATATGGCTGACGATCGAAGGATTGGTCACGACCGTTCCGAAATACTCCGGCGAATCGGCCGGATCCAGAAACATCGGCTCGCGGGTTTGGATCGCGTTATTGTCCTTGGCTGTGACATACCATCGGACCATCTGACCGGCCAAATAGGTCGAATGCGGAATGATGGCGGAGTAGATTCCATCCTCGGCTGTCGCGTCACCGCTGGTGCCGTCATCTCGCATCTCGACTTGAACTTCGGTGCCGAAATTCACCCGATAATGAAGCTGAACCGTCTGGATCGGCCCCATGGTGGGTGTGACTTCGGCAGTGATCGGAAGATTCTCGGTTGCGGACGGCGGTGTTGGATTTTCCGTAACCCCCCGAATCATCGGGCCGAGATTGGCCAATCCCGAATTATTTCGAAATCCCGGAGAGGGAACCATCATAAATCCTTCCGTCGCGGAAAGGGCATGATCGCTCGAGACTTTCCGAACCGTCAGCCGCGGAGAGATCAGCAGATCGCCATCGTAGTATCGCCTGTTCAATCCATGAATGGCCAGGATATTCGTTCCGACCCGCAGATGGGCCAGGTATTCTTCGTCAAGCGGATAATCGACGAAATTCACCGCCAGAGAATCATCGTGGGAATACGAGGCCCTGGAATCCCAGGTGGGACTGGTGGGGGCGTTGGCGCTTTGGATGGGGGCGGTCGAATTCAGGTACGCGATAAAACCATCGTCATATTTCATCTGCAATGTCAGGTTTTTCAGCCCGGTCAAATCCTGAATCTCGAATGGAATCCGGATATAGACCGAGGCGTTGCGATTGTACATCTCGGAAACATCCAGCCCGATATGAGGAATGTAGGTACTTTCGGTGTCAAAACCCACGCCCGTGTTGCCCGATTTCCATCCGGTTGCCACGAATGCGGGATCAACCCAGCTCAAGCCGAAAGCACTGTCGGAAAGGGTAGGAACCTTTGCGTATGCCGCAGCCCCTTCGCCGACCAGCTCCAGTGTCTCGGTAACCGTCAGCGGTGTCATCAGGCCGTAGGAAATTCCCGCATATTGTTGCGGATACGTAAACGAATGGACCACCGTTTTGCCGTCCGGTTTCACAAGACCCAGAAAGCCGCCTTCGCCGGATAGCGGAAAATCCGTATGCAATTGTCGATCCGGATCGCTCCGATCTTTTCCCGAAGCGGCGATGAGAAGCGTCGTGCCCGAATCCAGCGAGATGTCCGGCAATTCCCACCCCTTGAGATGTTCGGAATCATTGGTTAGATACCAGCCGTTGAGGGAAATGGCCCGATCGGAGATATTCAGTAACTCGATCCAGTCCGAGGAATCGCCGTCCTCATCCACCCATTCTCCTTCCCCGAGCATCTGGTTATCGTCATACTTGCTATTGTTGATCGCCATAAACTCGTTAATGATTACGGTTGGGCCTTCGACCATCCAGTTCTCGGCCATCAGCGAAAAGTCGGACATTTCGACGCCGTCCCGGCCGTTCAAGTCCGCGGCTTGCCCCCCCAAATCGCTGGTCCAGTACGAAGCCAGATGAAGCAGATCCGTCAATTCCACAACACAGTCATGATTCAGATCGCCCGTCGGATAAATCGACTTCACGACGGCGATTTGCACGGTATCGCCGACCGGTTGGATTCCGTCCGTGGCGGATAATCGAAGGGTATATACTCCCGGAACCTGCGGCAGCGTGATCTTCGGATCTTCGACCTGATGGTTCGGATCAAATTGAATATCCTCCGGTGCCGTGCCATCCGGAGTATTCACCACTATCCACTCCATCGTCAGCAGTTCCGGCTGATCGCCAAAATACAACACGGTCCCGTCCAATTGAAGCGTCGAGTCCGGCAGAATGATCACCCGGTCGTCTCCCGCGTTGACCTCCGGCGGCCAGCCGCCTTCCGGACCGCCCAGCAGCTCCACTTCGGCGATCTGCATGCTGTTGGCTCCGGAAGGATTCCGGACTGTTGGGAACATCACCTGGTAATGCCAATACGACGTCGAATTGGAAAATCGAATCGGCGTCGTGTTCTTCGTGTACCGCGGCCAGGCCGTGGCCTGCTTGAAATCGACAATCTCCCCGCCGGCGATCAGCGCATAAGGACCGGAAATCGATGTGTTGGATCCGTAGAGTTCATAAGCGATTGGATCCCGCTCTACGGCGTCGTTGGCCGTGGTGAACGTCAACCCCACCACGATCGTCCTCCCGACCGATGGCGTGACGCGAAATCCGGTGGATTGAGTCTCGCCCTTGAAATGCAAATACTTCGTGGTGACGTTATCATCGATGGCCAAAGGAGGGCTTTCGTTTCCCGGCCAGTCAAAATCGTTCGGTACACCCTCGATCGTATCATTCGGTTGCGTCACATCCGTCAAATCCGACGAACCTGAACACACCATAACCGAAACCATCCCGGATACAGATGGAATCGGGGCCGGGCCGGCGACACATAGTGGGATTATTAACCAAAGAACGGCAGATAGGAATACCCTGATCGTGAAGTTCATCGTAGTGCCTTTAGAATTACAATAGCTGATTTTCCGCATCGTTTGCCGGAAGAATGCCTCGACTACAACGCTCCTTTCGAGGATATGCAATCACCCATCCCTGGTTTTCCGGCGCAAAATCATCTTCTGACGACAGGCCAATGCCTTTCGTAAATCAACCCGCTTGGGACATATCCAAAACCCCATTCGAATTGTCGTACATTCTACCCGACATCATACCCGAAATGTAACCGATTGTCAATGGTTTGTATCGCCAGTTTCGTTCCTTACGGATCGATGGCGTCCTCCGATGGTTGCCGCTGCTGGTTATAACAATATAGATCGCAACGCCTATGGAAAAAGTTACTCTGCAAGAGCGACCGGAGGTTGTGATTCATTCTGTAAAAGCTTTTCGCTTCGAGATAGAATCCGGTACTGCCGCGGCGTCATTCCGACGAGATTCTTGAATCTCCTGGTAAAATAACTCTGCGTACCGTAACCGACCTCCTTACCGACTTTACAACAAGGTAATTCGCTGTGGATCAGACACTGTTTGGCATGATGAATCCGAATCAGCGTCAGGTACTCTTTCGGGGTTGTTCCAGTCCGTTCCTTGAATCCATGCGCCAGCCGTGATACGCTCAGACCGCTGATTCGAGCTAAGTCGGAAAGGGAAACGCGCTGAGGATAATTCTCGTTAATATATTCGACAACAATGCCAAATGCCTTCCCTGGTTCTTCGGCTACCGATTTCTGTATCGAAATGATCGAATGTTCAATCGCAATCGGAACCTTGATTGTCTGTCTTCTCATGACTGTCCTTCCTTAAACCCGGAACTGAATTTTCATCTGTTGTTGTACGCCAATCCTTCCAAACCAATAATACCAGACCTTTTTCTACCAGGCAATAAAAAAGTGTCCTTAGGTCAGGGCAAACGCACCTTAACTGATTGTTGGGACACGACATAGCCGATGTTTTTA
>CAYLSB010000093.1:0-17734 GCA_964386005.1 uncultured Pirellulales bacterium
GGGCACACGCCGTGTGCCCCTACACAAAAACATGTGGCCCTACACAAAAACATGTAACCCTCCTTTAGTTAGAACGCTGTTGCGTAAAGTGTCCCAAGACAAAAGATGTCCAGAATCATAAGTCGTTATAGAATAAAGAATAATCGTTTTTGGGTACCAGCAAGAAAGTGACAAAACCCTGTTGCACAAATTGTCCTATGTTACTATTTTCAATCTACTATTATCTATTTACAATTTGTATAAATTGTTGTGAATACTGGGATTACGTTTAGCATAGATTGTTAGTGGGGTATATCGACGTATAGGCGGTTTTTGGGGTATCCGGAAAAATCTGAGAAAAATTATTTGAAAAAGTATTATAGGAAAACACGGAAAGGAGAATATTGTGAATATGGGTAATATCCGAAATCAATAGCTCAATGTGAATTGATCTATGGCGATGTTTACGCATTCTCGGGAAAGAACGATCTCAGAGGATTATTCACTTCTGACCGAGACAACTGCTTGTTCATGTCGCCGATCGATTCCCGGTCAACTCCGGGGGGGTTAAGAAATATTTGTAATGGACGGATTAGATGGTAAAATCGGAATTCTTTATGATATCGATGGATCGTCCGGAAGGATCAATACTGGAATATATCGAGGATGAATATGCAAAATAATGAACGGAATGTCAAAACCCTGCTTGAAGCCGCCGACAAAGGCATATCCCAATATCTTCATACCGCCCTGGAGAAGGGTCGAATCGACAAGCCATTATTCACGGAAGCCCAATCGAATACCTTCGCCAACTTGAGAAGCTGGATTGAGGATCCCGAAATCGACCGGATCTCTCCGAATCTGAAACAGGGAATATTTAACGCCATCCAATCCAAGCAATGGGAACACCTCGTCAATGCCTTCCGTCGATCCGTGCGGTTCGGCACCGGCGGGATTCGAGGGATGATGGCCTTTGACCGCAAGTCCATTCTGCGTCTGAAGAAAGAAGGAATCGGGGCTCCCATTCTGAAGGGCCCCAATACCATCAACGATCTGGTTCTTCTGCAGACCTCGGTGGGCGTCGCGAAATTCGGAAAGGAACAAGCCGCGCCGTTTGAAAAAGTCGTGATCGGGTACGACAGTCGTATTCGAGGTCATGATCTGGCCAAAATCATCGCGGAATTATTTTTGCATTATGACTATACGGTGTACTTCTTTGATTCGCCGTGCCCGTACCCCGAGGTGACCTTCGCGATTCCCTATCGCGAGATTCAGGCGGACCTGGGGATATTGATCTCGGCCAGCCACAACGATTATCGTTACAACGGGTACAAGCTGTCCTGTGGAAACGGATCGCAATTTGATCCCGAAGAGCGTGACATTATGTACAATCGTTATATCGCGGTCGCGAAGACCCGCGACATTCAAACGTGCCCGTTTTCCAAGGCACGTCCGGGGAAATTGTATTTTCTCAGCGGAGAGGAGCCCGTTTCGGATTTCGACTATGTGGGGAGATGGGAGACATCGCATATCAACGTCCATGCGCAACATCGCGAGCATGTCCGGAGGTTTTTCATGACACCGGATCTCGCGGACCGACAACAGCGATCGTCCAATCCGCTGCGGATCGGTTATTGCGCATTTCACGGGGCCGGCCGGATCGCCGTTCCGCGTTTGCTGCATGAAGTCGGATTTACGGATATCCGGTCTATCAAGCACAAAAATCTGGACAAGCTTGACGGATTATTCCCCTGTTTCAACTACACCAAGGGCCATGAACAACAGCCGGATCCGGGCGATCCACGATCAGCGGATATCGCCGTCGAGGCCTTCAAGGCGGACTACCCCGCCGCGTTCGATTCGACGGATATCCTCATCGGGACGGATCCCGACGCCGACCGCTGCGGAATCATCGTGAAAGTTCCGGAGAATCAACGGCATCTATATCGGAAGAAAAAGTACATGTTATTGCCGGCCGACGACGCCTGGGCCCTGTTGCTGTGGTACCGCCTGAAACGAGAGAAGGAACATTGCGGCCAGGTGAAAGACATTCAAAAGAAGTTTATCGTCCTGTCTCACACGACATCCGATTCCATTTCCCGGCTGGTTCAGAGTTACGGCATCGGGGTGGTGAAAACGTGGGTCGGCTTCGCCTCCCTTTCCGCGTCCACGAGGGATGTCTGGGAACACAAGGCGGGTGAATTTCAACACCTCGTCGAGGGTCGGGATCTTACGGGGAAGTCGGATTACGCCAAGAAACAGTTGTGCCATCCGGTCGTCTGCGGCTGTACGGATATGAACGAGGAGCGTTCGTTCAATATCGGGGCGCTGGAACAGAGCAACGGCTTTTCCATCCTCGGAGGTCCGCCGGCAAACCGAAAGTCGCTGGGCGCGGATGGACACGTCCGAGACAAGGACGGCACATTCGCCGCGCTGCTTATGGCCGAGATCGCGGCGTGGGCCAAGGAAAATAACACCACCCTGGTCGAGCTGCTGGACCAGAACATTTATCTGAATCCCAAAATCGGTTTGTTCGTCAATCTCTATGAACCGGATCCTCTGGATGGAGAATACCCCGGCATCGAGGGAGATCGAATGAAAATCGCCATTCTTCGACGTGCGTTGGGGTATTTCCAACTGGCTTTGACCGGGGATCTTTCCATCGGCGGCCATCCCGTCAAATCGGCCTGTATTTACCGAACGGGAAAGTACGACGCGATCTATCCACCGAGCTACGATTTCCAGTTCCCGGATGAGGGCGTTCGATTCTTTTTCGACGACGAACGACTGGACCATGTGATTGTCCGGCCGTCCGGAACGGGGAATTCTCTGCGCTTCCACGTTCAACTCCACGCCGAAACGAAAGGATGCACGAAACGGGATTTGATCCGGAAGAAGGAACAGCTCCATCGCAAGGGAAAGGAAATCATGGACGGTATCCGGGAATTGGTCGGGGCGCCGCGAAATTGAATTATTGATCCCGCGAGTCAATAAGCCAACATGCAAATGGGCTGAACCCATCGAGAATAGGAGTACATTGTTTTATCCGTTATCACGTAAGGATTTGGGTGCCTGATGATATTACGAGAGACGACCATCATCGTTCTATGGATCACGATGTTGATCTTCAGCGGTGCGGTTTTCGCGTTTCAAATCACGGCCGGGCCTTATCTTCAAAGTCCCTCCGAATCTTCGATGACGGTGATGTGGATCACGGACGGCAACTGCACCAGTTGGGTTGAATACGGCACAGGAGAGTCTCTGGATCAGAAAGCCGTCTCCAGTCGCCATGGCCTGATCGACGCCGATCAGCGAGTCCATCGAATCACGCTGACCGGATTAAAACCCGGAACGGAATATCGCTATCGAGTCGCCTCCAAAGAGATTCTTGTGTTCGAGGCCTACAAGGTAACCTACGGCCAAACCGTGTCCGGCGAGGTCTCCGCCTTCACCACGCTCGACCGTCGAAAAGACACGGCATCTTTTATTGTTCTCAACGACATTCACGAAAACAACGCCATCCTCACCGAACTGATAACGATTTCGGAACCCAAGACATACGAACTGGTGTTTCTCAATGGAGATATTCTGGGGCATGTTGAAGATGAACAGCAGGTCATTGATCATGTGATAACGCCCTGTACCGATTTGTTTGCACGTCGTATTCCCATGGTGTATGTTCGCGGCAACCATGAGACGCGAGGCAAATATGCAAGGATGCTGCCGAATTATGTGGGGTTGGACGAGGGACGGTTTTATCGTTCGTTCGACCATGGACCGATTCATTTTATCGTGATGGACTCTGGGGAGGACAAGGCCGACGGCGATAAGGAGTACAGCGGACTGGTTGATTTTGATCGATACCGAACGGAACAACAGAACTGGCTGGAAAGGGAAATTCAATCGGAGTCGTTTCAGAAAGCCCCCTTCCGGATCGTGCTGGTTCATATGCCCCTCTATGGATCGAACGATTGGCATGGTCCGATGGATTGTCAAACCAAATGGGGGCCTCTTCTGAACCAGGGCAAAATCGATTTGATGATTTCGGGCCATACCCACCAATACCGGATTCTTGAACCCCAAGCCGAAAAACACGACTATCCGATTGTCATCGGAGGTAATCCCAGGGCCCAACAGGCAACTGTAATCGGGGTGCAAGCAACTCGAACCACTCTCGATCTGACGATGACAAGAGATGACGGCCAGGTGGTGGGAACGTATCGACTGGAAAAGAAGTAGCCGGGACTTGATGTAGCCACGAGTCTCATCAAAAGGCAGCGGCGAGTCGGACCACGCATCCAACCCGCCGCGCCAAATAGCCAAATGGCCAGAGGTCAAGGTTAAGGTTTACGGACAAGCCGAAATCGGTTCCAGTCCGCAGGAGAGCCAAAATCGGGAAAATTCCGCAAAGTCTTCGAGATTAACGACGCAGTCGCCGTTGGCATCTCCGAGAGGAGGACGGGCACACTCGGCGATTTCAGGTCCTGACAGGATCGAAAAATACACGTTCATTTTGCCGCCGAGGTTATCCTGCCAGACGACGGTCGATCCGCTGATCGCCGGGGCGGTCTGGTCGGAGAAGACGGTCTGGTTGGGCTGAATATCGGTGATGGGGAATTCCCGCCGCGTGGAGAGATTATACCCATAGATGTCCCAGTCGCCGTTACGGTCGTCCTGCCAGACGATCAGGTTGCCGTCGATGTCGGGATTGATCGCGTTGGAGGATTCGATCGCTACGGCAATGATATTCGGACTATCGGGGTCTGATATATCTGCGGCATAGACATCCCATTCGTCCTGGTATCGTTGCTGCCAGACGACAAAATGCCCGGAGATGGCTGAATATTGCTGCGGCTCGGTAAAGCCGCCGAACAGGTATTCAACGGCTTTATTGTTTCGGATGACATCGGCACCGAAGAGATTCCACACGCCGTCGGGGTTGTCTTCCCATACAAAGTTATCTTCCCAGATCACCCATTCCCGATCGACGGCGGGATTTTGCTGATCGAACTCGTAGGGAGTCAGCGCATAGGTACGGACCTGGTCGGGATCCGTGATATCGGCCAGGGTGATATCCCAGTCCCCGGCGGAATTGTCCTGCCAGACGACCCGGTTGCCGGAGATGGCCGGAGCGGACTGGTCATTCAGCAAATCGGTCAGAAGGATTTCCTGATTGTCGGGGCTGGAGATATCGCGGATGTAGATGTCCCAATCGTCCCAATAGTTATCCTGCCAGGCGACGATGTCGTCGAAGACGGAAGGATACATCTGGTCTTTGGTATATTCGGACACGATCGCCAGAATGGGATTTTTAGGGTCTGTAATATCCACGGAATAGATATCCCAGTCGGCGGCGCCCTGAAATGTGACGTATTGATGCCACACAATTCGATTGCCATGGATGTCGGGGGCTTCCTGATCATCCGCGGAGGGATAGGCCGGGAAAACTTTCCATGCGGCCGGGGCCGAGGCGAGCCCGAGCAGAAGAATCACGGCCGCGATTCGAAGATGCGGGAGAACAATCTCGTCGAACGTTCGCACTGTCTGAAGGAGTATCACTCTGGCACTCATGGAAGTTCCTCGATTCTCAAGACCACACAAAGGTTTCGTTTTGATTCACGCGCCATGGTCGATATTTCGGATGATCGATCGTTACAAATCTTCCTTCCTGGCCGGTTGTTCCACCGTGGTCGTCGCGGGTCCGGTCGTCGCCGTCGGAGCCGTCTGGGCTGGGGTCGGTTGAACGGCGGCCGGTTGGCTTTGGGCCGGCGCCGGATTCGGCATGACCGGAGCGGAGGTCGCCGGCGCCGCAGCGGACGCTCCGTTCGGCGCCGCGATCGGAGCGGCCACCGCACTGGCGGCCACTTTTTGATCTTCCAGAACTTTCTCGCGGAGATTCAGCAGAATACGGACCGCTTCACGATTGGCGGGGTCTTTGCTCGCTTCGCCCAGAGGAATCAGGGCCTTGTCGGCCTGGCCGGAACCCAGGAGATGATAACCCAACAGAAGCTGCAGGTCCGTGTTATTCGGATTCGCCGCCACTCTGGCGGCCAGCGCTTGGATCTGCTGCTGCAGGTATTCGGGCTTTTTGTACAGGCCGCGCGGATAGTACACGGTATCCTGAGATTCATCCTGGGTCTGCGCGGTGGTCTCGATGGGCGGGACCATGCTCATCAGAACCGCGCGAAGAGAAGCGGCCGCGGCTTCATAATCACCCCGGGCAAACAGGGCCTGGCTGTAGGCGAACGGCAGGATGATATCGCTCGGTTCCAGAACCATCGCCACACGGAACTTGAGGATCGCTTCGTTGTAGTCGCCGCGCTCGAAGGCCTCGACGGCCTCGCTGAAATTCCGATCGGCGGCGGTCTCGTCATTGGGCTTGTCCTCGGCCTGGTCAAGCTGCTGCCGCATCTTTTCGCGCTGGAGCTTTTCGCGAACATCGCCGAAATCGTCGTATTGCGTCGTTCCGGTCGCCGGCGTTTCGGTGGTATAGGTGTTGTAATAGTAGTTATTCACCACCGGCTGCGTATCATAAACAACGTCGTAATCATACCATCGATACGGATGGCAGCCGTACCAATAGTACCGGCGATACCGATAGCTGGGCCAATATCCGCCGAGGCTGACGAACATGAACCGCCGGTGGTAATGCGGATAGTAGTATGTTACGCCCCATCCATTGTACCACGGCACGCTGATCATTCTTCCGCAACCCACCCACGGGGTGTCCAGAATGTATGCCCCGTGATAATAGTACCAGTCAGAACTCCACGTCCAGCCGAAGTTGAAAATCAAGGTGTGATGACGATGAGCATAATAGGGCCGTGGATAGTAGCCGTGATAATAACCGCGGCTGCCGCTGTAACGGCTGAGATTGACATCGCCGCCGTTAAGGTAGATGTTGTTGTTGTTTCCATTGATCGTAATGGGACTGGTCGTGCCGTCCGTCCCGTCCTGGAGAGCCGGAACATCGCCGGCCAGTCTGGCCGTTGGTACCCGACTGCTATCGACCGTACGCTGCGGTGCCGTGCCTTTGATGTCGCGAGCGGCCTTGTCCGGGGCTGGCCCCGCCGGATCACTCAGCTTCACAGGGGTGTTCTTGTCCATTCGCGCGGACGGATCCCGTTCGGTCTTGCCGCCGGGCGCCGGTTCGGTCGTGCGATCGGGGCGGGAAACATCTCCGGTCCCGGTCAGGGTATCTTTCGGAGTCAAATTCTGGTGGCTTCGGTCGGCGGTATAGTCAAGGGTTCGTTGATCGCGATCCATCGGGCTTGTCTTGGTTCCGGTATCGGCCGCGGAGCCGCGTATCTCGGACGTTGTCCTCAAACCCTGGACCGTCTTATTGGTCCGATCGGCCGTCTTGCCGATCGGCTCGATGGACTTCACGGTCGGCGTCGCCGGTTGCGCATCACGACGAAGGGTTCGGCTGGCGTCCTGGGTGATCGTCGGAGTCGAAGGTCTGCTGATCGGGGCGGCGATATCCGCGCGGGCTGTATTGGATCCGCTTTTGTCGGAACGATCCAGGCCGGATCGAATACTTGCGGCAGTTGTGGCGGCGGATTTCGTCGGCGCCGGAGAAAGGGTATCACTCCGGACAGTCGTGCTTGTACCTGTGGAACGATTTGAAGTGATCGGGGCGGCGACAGAGTCCCTGGTAACGCTTGGCGCGGAACGCCCCGGAGCGCTTGTGACAGGATTTCTCTCAGTCGGCTGGCTTCGTACCGTGCTGCCGGCAGAGGAGGATTTTGAAACCGGAGAGGTTACGGATGGAGATGTACTCGTTCGCGGTGCAGGACTGACAGAGGTCCGAGGGGCTGGAGTGGACGGGATTGTCGGCGCCGGCGCGGAAGATACGGAAGGAGCCCGAGTTACAGAAGACGGGGCTTTGGATACAGAATAGGAACGAGATGGCGCTGACGGCGCGGGTGCAGAACTGCGCGGGGCTGCGGATACGTTCGGTGCCGGAGCAGAACGGGAAGGCGCTGCCGGAGCAGAGCGGGAAGGAGAAGGTGCCGGTGCGGAGGGTGTTGCTCGAGATGCGGCCGGTTGCGATGGGGCCGGGGAGGCGGAAGGAGCGTTTCCTCCGCCGCTGCGGCTGCTCTTAGCAAATGCCGGGGCAAGCATCAAGATCGCGCACACACAACTCAGTACGATTGTCATGGGATGAATCATTGTCTTTTTCATGTTTGTCTCCTCGTCTCGCCGGGTCGGGTTTCACGTGGATCCGGGCTTTCGAGAACTCAAGTCCTAAACCATTGGACCTTTACATTATACGCTTTTTGCCCAAACACGGTCTATCCATTTCAACTGAGTACGATGCTAATTGTGACCAATACCGTCATGATGATAATCTCAAGCCAACTGAATGGTCCCGTATGGGTTCTGGTTTCCATTTCCGGTCCGCTCTGAATTTCCATTTCGTTTAGCATATCCGTTACTCCCGGCAAATTCCTTGTTCTCTCTACCTATATAATACGCCGACATTGACAAAAAGTCAATAAATATTTTCAAAAATGTTATATAATTTTTGCTTTTCAATGTCAATATTTATAAACTATTGACGACAATGAACTTGTGAAAGCCCATTTTTGACTTAAGTATTAAAATTTTGACAAAACCGTTTTCACTTTTTTGCATACTGGATATAATTTCAGAGTAGGATTGCGTTGCTTTTTCTGGATTGACGCGATAGGAAGTTCTTTATGACCCAGAAATTCAGAAATCCTCTGACCCAGACTCTGGGACTGGTTCTGCAGACGATACGGGACAAGATGGGAGGCGTCTCGTCGTCGGATATCGCATCTGCGCTGGGATTGGCGGCATCGCACTATCGGATGATCGAGGCCGGCTCGGCCAATCTGCAACCCTCGCGAGCGGTCAAAATCGTTCAGACCTTCGACACCATCGAGTTCATCCCACTGTGTCAGGTTCTCATCGCCATTCAGAGCATCGATTCGGCGATGGAATCAACGGCGGACATGAAGGCCATGGCCGATTTGCTCTCCGAGGTGAATCCGACATTGCGAAACCTGTTTGAAAAATTTTCACCTTTGTGGGAAACGATCCAGACCGCGACGGTCGCCGAAGTGGCCCGACGGATCCGCGAAACGGGCATTGATCGGGAGCTGGAAAAATTTCTCACCACCGAACCGGTCACGCTGACGGCCGATCAGATCAACAATTTCATGAGTCCCACGTATCAGCAGCCGATCTCCGGCCAGTTGTATTACAAGATCGGAAACATCCTTCAGGGCCTGGCTCCGTTTTATCTCGACACGGTGCTTGAACTCATCGACAACCTTCGCAATATCACCCCGCGGGTCACGCCGTCGGAACTGGCCCGATGGGAATCCCAGCACAAAAACCGCATCGCGTATATTGTCGGCGTCGTGCGCAAGTCCGAGATCATCCTGAACGTCAACACCTTCGACTATTCCTTTTTATGGCAGGACAATTTCCGAAAATTATTTATTATCCATCGAGATAGTCCTGTTATGAAGACCGAATCCGTCCAGGCAACGATCACGGAGAAATTGCGGCATCGATTCGAGAGCGAGCGGGTGAAATACGATCGGGAACTGGCGACGTTCGATCCGATCGTCCATGCCAAGCTCCAGGTCCGAAACGGTTCCGGAAAAACCGCGCTGATCGATCAAATCCTGTTGCATGGCGAAACAAAAATGAATAATCTGTGGTTTTATTTTATGACCAGCGGTTATGTCGTGCCGTTTATCGATAACGCCTCGATCCAGTCGGAGGCGACGGTTCTGTTTGGCACCAGTCTGGCGTATGAAGAAACGTGCGAGAAATTGACTCTGTTGCGGGAAATCTGCGGTGACATCGGTTTCGAATACTGAAAGACATCCTCATCATTTTCGAATCGGCGAAATCACGCCCGCCCTGTCGCCGGAAGAGGTCTTTGTGCGCGGACGGTGTTATATGGGCATCAGTCTGGACAATCCCCTCTTTCGGGGCCGAGCCCTCGAGGCGCTCCTGGACTGGGCGGTCGAACATTTCAACCGGTGTCTCGTCGTCGTCGGCGACTCTCTTCGCCGATATAACGAACAGATCCTCCACGGTTTGCAGGGCACACAGGCCATCGAGGCCGCCCGGGCGGTGGGCGATGTCTTTCTTCGCGATCATCACGAGTTGTTCGATCGATTGGACAAATCCCGCGTGAACGTGATTCGCTGGGATGAATGCCTGGGCTGGCCGGAATACCGAACCGCGCGGGAGGCCATTGAATCGCTCTATCGTACCGACGCCGACTTTCGTTCCGCGGTTCAACGGGATGCGTTTGCCTTCGTCAAGCGGATGAAGAAACGGGCGTCGAAACCGGCCGTCTCAGATGAACAGGCCATCGAACTGTCGAGCCAGTATCTCATCGAGGAAATCGCCGTGTTCAGCGCTCTATCGGAACGGTTATGGAGCGTTGAACTGTATCCCGGACCCGAACTGGAGGTTCTTGTCCGCATCGCACGCGGCGCCTATGCCGATATCCCACTGGGTCTGCGTCAGCGGATCAACGTTGAGCTGCGTTGTTCGCCGGAGGCCGTCCAGGAATGATCACGGCAGTAACCCTCGCTGCGCTGGGCGTATCATTTGCGATCTATCTGGGGGTGGGTTTTGTTCTGGGTCGCAAGACCCGAGGCATCGGCGATTTGCTGCCGCTGGGTTTTGGCCGCCAGGCCCGGGTACAGTCCAGCGCGGAGTTTTCCGCCAGCACGGTAGCTACGACCATCTCGCTGGCCACGGTTGTTATCGCATTCTTCGAGCTGGCCGAATCGTTCGGCATCTGGCTTCTCTGGACGGTCGTCACCACCTCGCTGGGTCTGTGGGTGGTGCGGATCTTTGCCCGGCGGATCTGGCGACGTATGGAGGTCTATGACCATCGCCCGACCCTGCATGAATTCCTCGGCGTCGAGTATCAATCCGAGGCCTTGTCCTACGTCAGCGCCGGCTGTACGAGTCTTGGTTTCCTGCTGGCTTTCGCCGTGGAGCTGACGGTCGGCTCTCGTTTCTTCGGCTGGCTGGTCCCGGACGTTCCGACCGAGTTGGTTGTCATCGTATTGTCGGTCGTGTCGTTTGTTTATACGGCGGTCGGGGGATTTCGGGCGGTGATCGTCACCGACCGGATTCAGATGGGTTCGATCTGGCTGCTGCTGCTGGCGATACCGGTATTCTATGCGATGTACCTCGTCGGCCATGGAGGCCTGTCGGCCAACTGGGCGAAAATCCCCCGGGAAGTACTGACCCTGTCGCCGCGAGACGGATTGCTGTCGTTTCTTATCGGGATTGTCATTATCAATGTTCCGACGTTCATTTCGGATATGAGCATCTGGCAGCGGATCGCCGGCGCTCAAAAGGATCGGACGATTCTCGGAGGCCTGTGGGGCAGCGTCGTCGGTTCGGCGGCCACATGGCTGGCCTTCGTCGTCCTGGCCTGTCTGGCATTTATGATCGTTCCCCAACCCGGCGAGCGAGGGCTGCTGGTCGGCATTCTGGAAGCGATCGGACAATACGGGGGTCTTCTTGGCGCGATGATCCTGTTCTGCGTGGTCCTCGGACTGTACGGCGCCATGCTGTCCACGGCGTCCACGCAACTGATCGCCGTTTCACACACCCTCTATGAAGACATTTTCTCGCGCCGTGCCGGTCGTTTGCTCCGGGACCGCCTCGAATCCAGGGCCGAGCTTCGCATTTCGCGCACGATCCTGATCGTCGCCGCGCTGATCTCGACGGTCCTGGTTCAAATCCTGACAATGGCGGGATTTAGTATCTCCGATCTCGTTTTTGCGATCTACGGAGCCCAGGTGGGTTTGTGTCCGCTGGTGATCTGCGCGTTGCTGCTGGATCGCCGACAGCTCAAGGGCATGTCCGACTGGGCGGCGTCGGCGGTTTCAGGGGGTTTTGTCATCGGCTGGGGCAGCGCTTTAGCCGGGGTGTTGATGAAAAATTCTCAAATGGTCTATCTGGCACCGGCCTTCAGTCTGCTGGTTTCGGCGGGACTTTTGGGGATCGGATTTTTTGTCAGCAGCGGCCTGCGTAAAGAGCGTGTGCCATGATCCGGGTTTTATTTAAAGCCGTTATCAAGGCCCGGCGCTGCGGTCTGATGCGATTAACCATCGCAGACACGCCCACTCGTTTGGATTGTCTGGCCGACAAGTGCGCCTTGTGCTGTCGCACGCTCGGTTCGCCGCGTGCAACGCCCGAAGAGGCCGAGCGCATCGGCGCCGAACACATCAGTCGATTCGGCAGCGGGCTGTTCGTCAAGTCATCCGGGAGTACATGCAGTTTGCTTACGAGAGGTCTTTGCGGTATGTATGACTTTCGTCCTCGCGGCTGCCGCGAATATCCCTGGTACAACATCGACGGCCGTCTGTATTATGACGCCGGTTGTCCCGGCATCCTTCACGATCGCGACGAACGTCCCGATGTCGCAACGATTCAGCCGTGGGAAAATTTTTTCCCCGACACCGGCCCCATCGCCCGATGGTTACTGCGGCGGTTCTGTATCGTCCGCTGGAATCAACACGGATAGTACATCGAACGACCCTTTTGGAATTATCAATCGAAACGATCCCTTCCCATGGAAGGTTCTGGATTCCGGCTTTCGCCGGAACGACAACCGCAATCATTCCACCCATTTCGAGTTTCTATGCAAATGAAAAAAGGACGCAGCCATGCCGTGTTCCTATTCTTCATGGGGACGCCGTTCCAACAATGATACAAGAAAAGGGCGGGATAGAAACCCGCCCATGCATTCAAAATCAAACGAGGAATAGGATTACTTCTGTGCTTCCAATTCGGCGAGGCGTTCGGCCGTGACTTCTTCGGTATGCAGGTCGCCGAAGATGACAAGGTACTTGCCGTTTTCATTCTTCCACCGAACCAGGACCTTGTCAAACTCACCGGGTTTGACGGTGTCGCCATAATATTTTGGATCAGCATTCTGCATCGACAACATCTGAAAGTTGGTACAAGCGATGGTGAATTGCATGACTTTGCCTTGCCCCTCCTGGCCGGTCAACTGGGGTTTAAGGCCCTCTTTGCCCAGATCGATCAGTTCCTGGGACAGATCCATCGCATTGAGAGATTTAGGGAAGCGGTCACCCGAGAGCTCCAGGAAAAATTTGAGTGCATCAATGAGCTCCTCCCCGTTGCCCAAACCCTTCAGGGAGATATCTCCCATTAATGTGTATCCTTCAGGAATCTCCATGGAAAACGTGTCCGATTCGAAAGGGACGTTCCACTCAAAGGTATCGGCTACCATATCGATGCGGACTCCCTCCTGTATCCCCTTACCCACACCCTCCATAGTCAGACGATACGGATAGCCGGTCCGGATATCCGCCCAGATTCGAGTGATCGTATCCGTAAACATGCCCCCGAGCAGATTCGGATTGGTGGATTCGAAACCCTGTACTTTGACGCCGTCGATCTCGCTTTGGCCCAAGTCGGTGTAACCGTCTTTAAGAAACTGTTCGACCATCATTCGCGGGTCGGCGCTGTCCTTTTTGGACTTGTCGAGCAACTCGTCGGTCAGCGTGATCTGCATATATTGTTTGGACTCGGGCATCAGAATGATCATGGTCTTGTCGGAAAAAATCATGGTCCCCGTGGAGGCCAGCTTGTCATTCGTGTAGCTGTTCATCCGCATTCCCAGGTCATTGACAAGGAGATAATCCATCTCCATGTTCATTGTCTGATCGGCGGGCATTCCCGGCAGACCCGTCATGGTCATGTGCATTTTGTAGGACATGGAGGCAATCTGCTGGAGTTTTTCGTACACATCGCCGAGGGCGACGCCCGTGGTACCCAGACCCAGATACAACCCCGCTCCGATAGCGATCGTGACACACGCCGCAATGGCGAATTTAGTAAAGGAAGATTTCATAATAGTACTCCCGATTCTGCCAAGGCCGTGTCGAGGTTCCGGTTGATTGGCTGCGGCGTGATATACCCGCAGGACCTGCCAGCGGAGACGATCCTTGTGGCCCGGATCGGGCTGGTCGTCGATCCGCAGATCGCGAACGAATTTTTCGAATTCGACCTCGTTGGGTTCCATGTTACCGGTCTCCATCGAATACGGCTTTGAGTTGGTTTCTGATTTTTTTCAAACTTCGACATAGGACAGTCCGCACGGCCGACTCGCGTTTGCCGACGATCGACGAGATCGCGGCAAAGTCGAGATTCTCAAAGAATCGCAGCGTCAGGATGGTCTGTTCATCCCGGCGGAGTTTGCCGATCGCCCGCCAGACCTGCGGCCAATCGGGGCCGTCCGTTGGATCCGGCTGGTCTTTCGGGCCGAGTCGCACCGCCTCGGCGGCCTGCTGCAGCAGGATTCGCCTCCGAAGCGTTGTGCGGATATACGTGGCAATATGGTTGGTCGCAATGGTATAGAGCCAACGCCGGTATTCTTCCTCGTCGTGCCCGCTAAACGTCCGGATCGAACGCGCCGCATTGAGAAAGACGGCCCCGACGACATCCTCCGCTACCGTGCGATCGAACAGCCGATGCACGCAGTACCGAAAGATCGGTTCGTAGTGGCGTTCGTACAAATCCGCCAGCAATCCGGCCTGAGAATCCTCGGCCGGAGGAACCCTTCCGTCGCCTTCTGTCCCGGCGATCCACTTGTCTGCCATCGCTTCCGCCATATCACCCCTATCATCGCGCAGATTCAGGGTTTGTTACACGAAAAATTATTTTACTGAAAATTCGGAAGAAAAAACAATCCATCGCCCGATCTTTCAATTCCGATTAAATCCCTTTGTATTCGAAACTGGATAAGGGTTTTTTATTTCAGTTCATGGGATGACATTGTATTTTTGGGTATATCGAAGAGGCCTTTCTTTTTGGCGAACTGGTAGAGGTAGGAGACGCCGACGAGGGTAAAGCCGGTGGCGAGGAATGCCGCCATACGATAAACGCTTCGGACTTGCCGCATATCGATCAGGAAGATTTTGGCCAGCAGCAGACCGAACAGGCCCAACGCCATATACCGGAGTGAACGAATCTGCAGCACGAATCCGGCGATCAACATGCATGCTCCATACACGGCCCAGAAGATCGAGATATACATGTTGGAATAATAACTCCGATTGGCCGTTACCCCGGCGGGGAACTGGTAGCAATCCCAATAGATAAAAATCTCCTCGGTGATCAGTACCCACAGAACCACCACGGCGGTTAATGCCAGGATGGATGCAACATCTCGACGCGCATTTTGGCCGGCGATGTTTCTGTGAATAGAAACGGCGGCCACGACCAGCGCCGCGACAAATCCCAAGCCCACCAGGAACCACGAGTTGAAAAAAATGGAAAACGCCGTTGAATGGGCATCGGGAAACAATACGGCCAGGAAGACGCCGCCGACGATTCCGACGATCATAGATAACCTTGGAAGCCAAAGCGAACCATAAACCGTCCACAGGATTGGAATGGATATCAATGCATAATAATACCAATCGGGTGTCGGCGTCCCGAATTGATCGCGACAATACCAGAATAAAAAGATCTCTTCGCTGACGAGAATTGCCGGAACCAGTCGGACGAACAGTGTAATGCTTTTTCCGGTCAGATCCCACTCGCTGGAATCCATTGCGCGGCGCAGCAGGAATGCCCAGCCGAACAGCGACGCTGCGAAGATTACCCCGAAGCCGAACCATCCATTGAGAAAGATTCGATAGGCGGCCTGATGCACAAAAACAAAGGCGATCAGGACATAAGCGGTCGAAGCGCCTGTCAGGCCCACGCTGACCTTTGAGATCAAGCGCTCGGCCGGGGCGATCGGCCTGATAAGAAACAGCAGGGGTACGATGGAAACCAGGATGAACATGCCCCGATGAAAGACAATATGCGCAAATACCTTTTGTCCGAAATTCAGATCGCAATGACAATACCATTCAAGGATGAGCACCGCCGTCAGGATTGCGATACAAAGTCCATATAAGAGCTGATAGATTGTCGAGCGGATTTTAATCGGGAGGGATGAGTCACGACGATAGAGCAGATGGCTGATAAAGATCATTGAGGCGACG
The DNA here is from genome assembly GCA_964386005.1 of uncultured Pirellulales bacterium. Lineage (GTDB taxonomy): Bacteria > Planctomycetota > Phycisphaerae > Sedimentisphaerales > Anaerohalosphaeraceae > FEN-1350. Next base: position 16,020 of record CAYLSB010000093.1, read on the forward strand.
AAACACCATGAACCGAACTGCGGATTGAAAACCAGTCGAAATGCGGTGTCGTGCAGCGGAAGACAATCGAAAAGCTTAATCAGACTCAAGGCGATTGCGACCGCGGCGGCGGCCTGCGTGAGAATACTTCTGTATCGCAGGCCGATGAAGACCAGCACGGCCGCTTCCGCCGCCCAGATCAGCGCGACCAGTTGCATTCGGAAATACAGCGGAATCGCCAGCGTGACGAAGAATAATCCGATCGCCACCAGACTCATCCGGCAGGGATCATCCTGGGGACATCGTCGCAATACCATCAGGGCGGTGGCGGTGTGGATCACAAACAGGATCGCGCAGCACAGCGCCATCTCGTTGCGATAAACCGGATACAGGATCGTCCAGAGGTAATACAATATCACCGCAGCATTGCTCAGGACCAGCGTAACATCCTGTTTTCGAGCCGGATGGTTATGGACCAGGCCGTAAACCAGCGGAAGGGCCAGAAATACAACAAAGAAGATAGCCAACCATAGTAAAGCGGTCGCCATCTGCGGCGGCAACCCTTCCACGGGGGACATCGCCGACCGATAGAAACTCTCGAACCAGCCGGTATAGAGACCATACGTTCCAAAAAAGCACAGCAGGTTCACGACGGGCCATTTGCGATAGACAGCGCAGCCCATCGCGCCAAGGCCGAGGATCAGCACGTAGATAAATAGCGGAATCGGCAGGTTTTGTCCGGTCGAGAGCAGGATCGGCGTCATATAGCCGCCCAGAAGCGCCAGGATCGCCATGATCACTTCGTTCTGAACGGTGGCGTAGGCCATTGCCCCGATGGTGATGAGGATCGCTAATGCGAAGGATGGCGTTGCCGGGATCAATTCATAGACACGATAGGCCGAAAAGACCGCCGCATAGAGAATCGCAAATCCCAGAGCCGTGACGCCTTTGGCGACGATCTGGTAACCGCGCCGTCGCGTGACCTCACCGAGGACCAGCGCCGCGATGCCGGAGCCGGCGGCAATGGCGACGCGGCCCCACGGGCTGATCAATGCGTTGTCGTAGGCGTATTTGAGAAATAAACCAATCGCAAAAAATACGGTAATCGCACCGGCGATCATCACCCAGCGCGTCCCGATAGTCTGCTCCAGCGATGACCAAGTTCTGACGGGCTCGGGCGGAAGAATGAATTCCTGCCTGGCTTCGGGTTCGGGTTGAGGAACAAACTCCGGAGGCGATACCGGCTCGGCCTGGGGTTGTGGAGGTTGGATGAAAGTTTGCGCGGCCGCCGGTTTGGATACGGGGACTTCAAGATGAAGCGTCTCCTCCGGTACGTAAACAGGTTGCGGCGGTTGTGTTATCGTTTCCATCGGCGGCGGGGCTGGTCTGGCCAAAGGCGATATTTCGGAACTTTGCCGACCGTATGGATTCTGCTGATGGATCTTATTGAGTGCCGTGATGCTCAGCATCAGAGCAATCGGTCCTGAAATAAGGCACAAGATCACCAGTACGACCAGAAGGAATATGAATCCCTCCATACCTCATCCTTTCCAATAAAATTTTCGGAAGAGACCCAAGCTTGTCACATACAATCTACCATCGCCATTCCGGATTGTCCAACATCCAGACATGTAAGCTGCCTTTCGCATTGTCTGAATTCAATTATGACGGCCGATCAAGGTTATTAACCCGGATATTTCACCGAATCTGAATATTTTCGATGAACAAAATGGCCT
>CAYLSB010000094.1:0-17665 GCA_964386005.1 uncultured Pirellulales bacterium
GACACAGGAGACTTTTTGCTATAAATACCTTAAGGAAGTGCCATTCGTGTCTGACACCTTTTTCGACTCGATCATTTTGATTCTGCCGACGATTGCGTTTCAAGCAGGAAAGCGATATCGGGTCGCAGGTCCGGATCGACCTGGTAATGGTACGTAAAGGTTTTGGAATCTCCGCTTTCGCTCAGGGCGCGAATCCGCAATTCATACGAGCCCGGTTTCAGGTCTTCGATTCGAAGTCGAAACCGACCCTGTGGGTCCGTCGAGCATACCCAACCAAGTGCATCGTAATCATCGGGAACATCCTCCCGGTCGTTGTAGGCGACCATGGCGATGGCGCGCGGGCCGTCTTGCAGCCGGCCGGTTAGCGTCATCACGCCCTGATCCGCTACGGCCGTCAGTTCCGTTATCCGGCAGGTCAGTTCCACGGGCGGTTTCTTTTTGCCGGTGAAAAGCGGATGCAGCGACAGCGGCATGGCCGAAGCCGCCGACAGAAATGTCCCGCGTCCTTCGTTTCGCAAATCTTCTCCGTAGGTATGATTGCCGGATCCCATCAGCGAGGTTCCCCGGGTCGTCTGTTCCTGATCCCGCTCGCGGTCGTGCGGCAGGCCGAGGGCGTGGCCCAGTTCATGGGTGATACCGCCGATGTAATGGGTATTGAACTGACCGAGGGAGCAGGGGCTGTGATAGAATCCTCCGGGTTGCTTGGAGGATAACAAGAGGGGATCGAGTTTGGCGTCGTCATAAACCCAGGCGGTGCCGCTGCGCGTATCTCCGCCTCCGACATAGGGGCCGATCTCCACCGCTTTGCCCTGGTTCCATTGCAATAGCACTTGAAAGATGACGATGGTTTCGTTGTCGATATCCAATCCCTCTTTGGCCAGGGCGTCCCTGACTTCCTGACGAACCTTGTCATATCCGTCTCGGCCGTATGCGTGCATGGGCTCAGCGCCGCGGACTTCGTGAATCTTGAGTTGTCCTTGTTCATTGCGGTCCAATTCGAAGGTCATCGGCCCGAAGCCGTTTTGTTTCATACCCTCGCGATAGAAACGCCGGACCTCGGTCATCACACGATCCAGACGCGAGTAACGATCCGGTTCCGGTTGCCTGTCTGAGGGAATAAAGTACGCGATATGAAGCAGAGGGCGAGCGTCAGCGTTGAAGCCATCGGATTTATTCGGGGCAGCGCACTGAATGGTGACGGGGCCCAACAAGCCCGACTCCATCAGCGCCGTGTCTTTGGTCAGCTTGCGAATGTTGGTCTTCGTCAATCGTTTCTCGGCCGGAAGGAATTGATCGCCGATGATTCGATTCGGCCAGAAGTTGGTCACTTCCACTTCCAGTTTGTTGTCCGCGGATTTTACGACATCGGTGATATCCGCACGGAAGGGGGGAGTCCACAAGACTCCAAGCGATTTTCCATTCAGCCGCACGGCGGCAAGTTCGCGGAGATTTCCAAGATCGATGAAAAGACGCCGGCCGGGTTGAGAAAGCCCTTCAGGAAGATCGAACGATTTTGTGTAGGCAGCCGTACCCGAATAATATTTGATTCCCGGCTCGGTGCGCGAGATCCAACTGACCAAGGAGTCGAACTGTGTCGCCTCCGGCCCGCCCCATCGGGGATCAAACCTTACTTCCCATGGGCCTGTAAGTTCCTGACCGGGGATGAAATCCTCGCGGTTGGATTGTGTGGAGGCCGGATGGTTTTCCGCCAAATCGCGAAATACAACGAATACAGACCCACAAGGATTAAATTCCAATGGCAAAATCGTGCGACCCTCGGTTTCCGTATAGGCGGCGGCGAAGCGATGTTGGCCGCTGACGGGATCCCAGAGTTCCGGACCTTTACCTGTGACCCGAAAGATGCAACGCACTTGTTCGGAGCGATTCAGACGATTGGCGATAAAGTAAATCTCCGTATTGCCGTTGTGGCGATGAATAGAGTCGATCACCGCATCGGGTTTGGCATCGATGACTTCGAAATCCGGTTTGATTCCATCGGTCGCGAGAACCTGTCGTGCTGATTTTCCCCAGAGGACCCGGCCGTTACCGAATTGTTTCTCGCCCGGTGTATCGGTTGGTCCCCACATTTCGTTGGCGATGTGTTTCACCTCCTGATCACATTGGGGGTAGTCTTTTAGACCGGTGGCCTGGTCCGGTTTGGGACCGAGGATGATCGCCCCGGCTTTTACATGTTCTTTCAGCTTTCTCAGCACAGGCAGCGAGATCATCGTACGGTCCGGCAAAACCATCATGCGATAGTTCATCCCGTCCGGCAAAACGATCTGGCCGTCCTGTACCGACATGCGTGTGAGGATTGCTTCCTCCGTGATGACATCGTAGTCGTATCCCGGCAGAATCCTGGCCGGATCGGTCTGTTTGTGCCGCGTGAAATTCGGGACGTGGTCTCCGTAGTAATAACACACATCGGCGACGAACAATCCCTGCTGCAGCATCCAATGACATCGATTGAAATAATCGAAGACCGGGGCCGATTGCTTCCACCATGTCACGTTGGGATTCAGGTGCGTACCCGCGAAATACTGCTGACCCGGTATGCCCATTTCTTCCGGGGAGCAGACGAAAGCATGCCAGACCAGAAGATTCATACCCTCGCACGCGGCCTTGTCGAAGGAGGGCTTGAGATTATCCCACAGCGTTTCCTGCCAGTGCGGCCCGATCGTGGTGAAGCCCTCGGCCAGTACGAGTTTTCGCCCGTAGGTGTGGGCCGCCGAGGCGGGCTGTTTGACGAAGAAACGGTTGTCGTCGCCGATACGATGCCGCCAGGACCAGGCCCAGAACTCGCTCATCGGTGCATCGACAAAGCCGAGGCACCGCTGGGCGTCGATGGGGACCGCATGCGGGCCGCCGGATTCGGGATGGATAAGCAGGCCGTGCTTGTGTGCCCTGTCGCGGAAGAGGCGATAATGATTGTCGATCGCCAGATCGCCGAGGGTTTTGCGGAAGTCGTGCAAAAAGCGATTGCTTTCCGTGCGGCTGTTGACGATTCGTCCTGCCAGCGCAGGGGTATATGGCAGCAGATCGTATCCGCGACGTTGTCGAAATTCCTCGCGGAGAGTCGGCGTCCAATTGATCGCCTCGACTTCCCAACTGTCGGTGTGCAGATAGCGCAACGATTTTCCGGCCAGCGGACCGGCGTCGGCAATCAACGGTTCCACTACGGCATCCCAGTACCGCTCAAAGGCGCCGGCGTCGAGGACATCCAGGGCGTAACCATCCCAGCCCTGGCTGCAGGTGGATACCCGCGAATGGTCGCCGATGGTGCAGCCGAAGCGGAGGATGTGCCATGTACCCACGGGCGCATCCCATTGCAGCGTCCCGTCGGGACTCAGCCGGGAGGTGAGATCGACGACTTTTTGTGTTCGTGTATCCTCTTCACCTTGTATCTCCGGATATTCCTGAAACAGAGGCGTCGAATCCGGCGCGGAAAACGGCGTCAAGGTTTTGTGCACCGCTTTTTGCTCCCAGTTTTGAAGCGGCTTGTGTATCGGCGTCTTTCCATCGGGTCCCGCTCCGGCAACCGGTTCCGTTGAATTTGGCGCGGCGGCCTTTTGGCGATACGCGACGATGAAAAGGTCCTGGTAGAAATTGTCCCGGCGTTTCGGTGCCGGAAGAACCTGGTTGATTTTCGTCGGGCCAATCACTTCGATTTCAGCCCAGGTGAGTTTTTTCGCCGCATCCTCGGGCTTGACCATCGGCCCGCCCAGGTTCCAGCCGCTGAGAATGCTCAAGCTCATTTCCAGACCGAGTCGGTCGGCTTCGCGGAGCGTGTGTTTATAAAGTGCGCGCCACTCCGGCGAGAAAAAGGTCGGCCCGTGCGGCGCCCGTTCGTTGCCATCCTGGCTGGAACCGTCGGCGTCGGTGATTACCGCGCCGCCGAATCCTTTGGCCTTCATCTCTTCGAGATCGCGCGTGATGGCCGCGGAGGTGACATTGCCGTTCAGCCACCACCAGTACGCGCGGATCCGCGCGTCGAGGGGCGGATGGTTCCAGCCGTCGGCGAGTGGATCATCGGCCAGACATGGAGCGGTAGTTACCAGGATAAGCAGATTGATCCAGAGGATCGATAGGGGGAGGAATACCCGAAACCTGTTTGGTATCGAAGGAAACGTTTTTTCGCATCTCATGAGAGGATCATCCTTTCGCGTTATCCTGAATCAGAGTCATAATGAATCGGGGTCATTATACCGAATAGAATCGTTGAAGTGGAACTCCGGAAACGAAGTTTTGGAAGTTTTTCAAACCATTCGAGAGGAAGGTACTGATTGATTGTGTCGGGCCGAGAATTGGCGATATTCATGATAAACAGATTTCCTTGCGGAAATCGGAGGGATCGACTATCCTATCGGATAATCGACAGGAGTCCGGTTGAAGGTGATGTACAAGGCGACCCAACCCGGCTCGTCATAAAATCATAAATAGCGAGAGGGAACCATGACAAGGATAATTCGAATCGTTCATTCCAATCGTGCCATCCTCCTGATTTGTCTGGGTTTGATGTTTGCGGGATCTCCGATTCAAAGCGCCCCCATTACGACGGGCTCTCTGTTCGAGGAGATGATCGACATGCCGGGTCTGGCCCGATTTCCGGAACCGGCCTTTCGCATGGTCCAGTTTTCATCCTACGATCATCGCAGCCGTCTGCCGGGCGGGCCGGACTGGTTTGCCAACGCGGATGGCTTCGGCGGAGAGCCGATCCCGAATTTCGAGAAGGTTTTGCGGGAGCCGGATGCCAGGGGGATCGGCGAATATCTGCTGGCCGAGTGCGAAGGACCGGGCGCGATCGTGCGATTGTGGACCGCGGCGATTTCGGGGGAGGTTCGCGTGACCATCGACGGAGCCGATCAGCCGATGTTCGAAGGCAGTGCGGATGAATTTTTCCGACGGCCTTATGACCGATTCCCACAGACCGAGAAACTGCAGATGGATCGGTTTCGCACCACGATATATCAGAGGGATGCCTCATACGCTCCGATTCCGTTTGCCAAAAGTCTTCGAGTAACCTGGACGGGAAATGTGCGAGAGATTCATTTCTACCATTTGCAGGTACGCCTGTACGAAAAAGGCGCTCCCGTTGTGAGCTTTGGCCCGAAGGATCTGGAGACCTATCGCGAGACGATTGACAAGGTGACGCTGGCGATGTCCGATCCGGATGAGAAGCTGGCGGCGCGATCGAAACAGCCGGCGCAATCGTTCGAAGAGTCGCTGAATCCATCGGAGAAAAAGACGCTGGCCAAATTCGACGGTCCGTCGGCCGTGGAGCGATTGAGCATTCAGGTGACGGCCCGGGATCTGGATCAGGCCCTTCGAAAAGCAGTATTGTCCATCACCTTTGACGGTTATCCCTGGGCCCAGATCCAGTCGCCGATCGGAGATTTCTTCGGGGCGGCGCCGGGCGTCAATCCGTTTGTGTCCCTGCCGTTTACAGTCCGGCCTGATGGGACGATGGTGTGCCGGTTTGTGATGCCGTTTGAGAAATCCTGCCGGATCGATGTACACAATCTCGGCGAACAAACCGTGGTCGTGAAAGGTTCGGCGCTGACGATGCCGTTCGCGTGGACGGATCGCGCGATGCATTTTCGCGCCCGCTGGCGTGCGGACCACAACCTGACGGCGTCCAATCGCGAGGTGCAGGATCTGCCGTTTCTGCTGGCGCAGGGAAAGGGCGTTTATGTGGGGACGACCGCCTACCTGATGAATCCGTGCCCGGTGCCGACGCCGGGCGGGAACTGGTGGGGCGAAGGGGATGAAAAGGTATTTGTGGATGATGATTATACACCCTCGCTCTTTGGTACGGGCTCGGAGGACTACTTCAATTATTCATGGTCGGTTCCGGATATCTTCGCCTATCCGTATTGCGGTCAGCCGCGAGACGACGGTCCCGGCAACCGCGGATTTGTGACCAACTTCCGATGGCACATACTGGATGGGATTCCGTTCAAGACCGGCATTCGTTTTTACATGGAGCTGTTCAGCCACGAACGTGTCCCCGGCATGTCATACGCGCGGATCGGCTACCACTATGCCCGGCCGGGCGTGATGGATGATCATCAGGCATTGACGGCCGATGATCTCCGCGTGCCGGAGCTTCCGGCCAACTGGCAGCCGGCGGCCAGGGGCGCGGCCTCCAATTCGGTATTTTACGCCGCCGAAGATTTGCTGACATCGAGCACGGATACGCGATTTCTTGAAGGGCGTTTGTGGGCGGGCGACAAAGCGGTGGTCTGGAAGCCGACGCAAGGGAGAAACAGCAAGACGTTTAAATTCTCCGTTGCCGAGCCCGGCAACAAGCAGATCCACGTTGCCTTCGGCATGACGGCGCAATCGGGCAAGGTCGGTTTTCACCTGGACGGAAAACCGCTGTTGCTGGACGGTGATTCCGAAGATATCGATCTGTATTATCCTCATGGTACTCTGCTGCGCAGCTTCGGATTCAAGACGACGCACCTTGCGGCCGGCGATCACACGCTGACGATCCAGTGGAAGGGGGCCGCCGTTTCGATCGCAGAGCCGGAAGTCCTGATCGACTTTATCTGGGTGCAACGGAGATAACGGATTTCTGTTGAGCGTATTGACGAGGTTTTCGACCAATGAAAGCAACTCTTTATCGCAGAATCCGGATTCCCGCTTTGGCGGGAATGACAAAGTTTTTGTTAATGATGGCGGGATGTCTGGTCGTTTCGGCCACAGCCACAGCAGCGGTTTCCTTTCACCCCAATCGGCCGACCGCCATCGTCTTCCCACCGGCCGAGGCCCGCTTTATCCGGCTTGTCATCCGGGTATCGACGCAGGGCCAGCCGTGCATTGATGAACTGGAGGCGTACGGGCCGCACGGCGAAGAAAATCTTGCGCTGGCCAAATCCGGCGCCGTTGCTTCGGCCTCGTCGTGCTTGCCCGGTTATGCCATTCATCAGATTGCGCATCTCAACGATGGTCTCTATGGCAACGGCCATAGCTGGATCGCCGCGGGAACCGGCGATGAATGGGCACAGATTCAGCTTGCCAAACCGGCCGTGGTTGACCGCGTGATCTTTTCGCGCGATCGGGAAGGACGATTCGGCGATCGGATGCCGGATGCCGTGGAGATTCAAGTATCTCTCGACGGAAATACATGGACGACCGTCGCTCGGGCCAGCGTTTTTCCGATGTTGCCGGATGGTCTTTCGGGCGACGGGCTGCTGCGATATGCGTTCGAATGCGAAGACCTTTCCTGGCAGAAGGCGGATTCGACGGATGCGTTGACCCGCGTTCTGCGGCAGATGGAGGCGATGATCAAGCGGATGTCGGCGGCGGGATTGGATGTGTCCGGCGCGATGGAAGAGGTTTCGGATTTCCGGCGAAGCGAAAAGGCGTTGGAAAACAGAACACAGGATTATTATGAGAGAGAAAAGCTGTTATTCGATGCCCGCATGGCCAAGCGGCGACTGTTTCTGCGGGATCCGCAACTGGCCGAAGTGCGAAAGATTCTCTTCGTCAAGCGCCAACCGTTTGAGCCGTCGCACAACTACAGCGATCTGTTCGATTCGGCGGGAGCGCCGGGCGGGGCGGTCTGCGTTCTGGAGATTCCGCGGTTCAATAATCGATTAGAGCCGGGACAGGCGAAGCTGACGACGCTGTTTGACTGCGGCAATGGAATCGCCCGCGATCCGATGGCGAGTTTCGACGCCCGGAAGATTTACTTTGGATATCGTCCCTCCAAAAATGATTATTATCATGTGCAGGTTGTCAGCGTCGAGGGCGGCGATGCACGACAGATCACCGACGGGCCTTTTCATGATTTCTATCCTTGCCCGCTGCCCGACGGGGGCTTGGCTTTCATCAGCACGCGGTGCCGGGCGCGATTCCTGTGCTGGCGGCCGCAATCGTTTGTGCTGTTTCGCATGGACGCCGATGGGGGAAATATTCTGCCGCTGTCGCACGCCAACCTCAGCGAGTGGACTCCCACGGTCATGCGGGACGGCCGTATCCTGTGGATGCGGTCGGAGTATCTGGACAAAGGAGCCGACTTCGGGCATACGCTCTGGGCGATCCGCCCGGACGGAACGCATCCGGAACTGATCTTCGGCAACAACACGCTGAATTGTTACGCCAACGGGCGCGAGGTCCCGGGCAGCCGTGAGATCCTCTGCACGCTGGTCTCGCACGGCGGCGACCTGAACGGGCCCATCGCCCTGATTGATCCGAGCCGGGGCCGGTCCAATCCGGCGGCCATCTCGAACATCACGCCGGACGTGGCCCCGCAGTATCACATGACCTGGATCAGCCGCCAGTGTTTCCGCGATCCGTTTCCGGTCAGCCGCGATTATTTTCTGTGCAGCCATGCGGCGTTCGACCGTTTCGGAATCTACCTGATCGACCGCTACGGCAATCGCGAACTGCTGTATCTCGATCCGGCGATCGGAAGCATGGCGCCGACTCTTTTGCATCCGACGCCCGCTCCGCCGACCCTGACGGCCAGCGCCGAATCCGGCTATTCGAAGCCGAAGGACGCCGAGTTCTTCGTGGCCGATGTGTACCGGGGACTCGAACCCGCGGTACAACGCGGCCGGATCAAATACATCCGCATCTGTGAGGAGGTTCGCGCCGGTCTGATTCAACTGGCCAACGGAGAATATCAGCAGGATCACGAGCCGTTCGAGGATTGGTACGCCTCGCCGACGCACAAGGTCCGCGGCCCGTACGGCTGGCCCAGCTTCGTGGCCAAGGGCGATCTGGGGCTGGTGCCGGTGGAGGAAGATGGCTCGGCCAATTTCTACGCTCCCGCGGGCAAAGTACTGTACTTTGAGGCGCTGGATAAAGACCTCAACGAGATTCAGCGGATGCGCAGCGTTGTGCAGATGCAGCCGGGCGAGAGACGCGGATGCATCGGCTGCCATGAGAACCGGTTGAGCACGACACCATCGATGCGACCGATGCCGCAGGCCGTTCGGCGACAGCCCAGCGCGGCGGTTTCGCCGCCGTGGGGAGCGGGGGCCTTCGCCTACGAAAAGGTGGTTCAGCCCGTATGGGATGGAAAATGTATTCAATGTCACGACGGCCAGGACAAACAACAGATCAATCTGACGGCCGCCGCCGACGCCGACGGCGTTCCGGCCTCGTACCGTACGCTGATCGAAAAGGGCTATGTCCACTATTTTGATTTCGCCTGGGGCCGGGAGCACAACAAGGCCGAGCCGCTGACCTTCGGAACGCTTCAGAGCAAGCTGTTCAAGGTCCTCGACGCCGGACATTACGATGTTCAGCTCACCCGCGAAGAAAACCATCGCATCAAATGCTGGATCGATCTGAACTGTCCTTTGTGGCCGGATTATCTCTTCCGTCCGAATCGTGCGACGGTGCAGGCCGCCAATCGATCCGTTCGATGATCGCGTCAGAAAATTTTTGGGGAGTTCAGTACGATGATAAACCAAAGGATGCTCATTCTGTGTATGAATGTCGTGGTGGGTCAAGTTCCGTTTTTGTTTTCGCAGTCCGTTTCCGATCCAATCCCCGCGCCTTCTGACGATCCGCGCCATTCCGGGATTTCATCCTACATCCCGGATCCGCGTTCGGGATTGCCTTCATTGACGCAACCGGAACATTTCGTCAAGAGCTGGCCGGCGGTCAGCGTACAGGCAAAACCACAGGAACGATATCCGGATGAACTGGAGGAAAAATATTTTTCATCGCCTGATCCGTATCCTGTGGGTTTGGCGTGGGATGGCAAATCGTTATGGGTAAGCGGAATTCAAACAGGAAGACTCTATCAGCTCGATTCCGAAACCGGTACCGTGCTGACCAGCATCATGACGCCGGGTCCGGAGCCGGCGGGTCTCGCTTTCGACGGCAAGGTTCTCTGGTGCATTGATGCACACAGCCGCACGCTTACCGGGATAGAGGATGGCAGGGTGGTCCGCCAATTCGTTCTGGATTGGGCATGTCGCGGCATTGCGGGCGGACCCAACGGCCTGATCATCAGCGACGCCGACAATCCGATTTTCCGCGTGGTCTCGCCGGAAAGCGGCAACGTGATCGATACGTTTGTCGCGCCGGATACAAAGATATCGGGCATGACGAAGAAGGGTTCGGCTCTGTGGTGCGGCAGGGGCGCTACGATCATCGTTCACGACCTCGAACACAAACGACCCGTCTGCGGATTCTCGATTGCCGGCCGGGTTCCGGAGGATCGTCAGGTTACCGGTCTGGCCTTTGCCAACGGTCGATTGTGGTCGGCCGATCGGTCGAAAGGCCGTATCGCGAGCATTCCGATTCCGCAACATGGGCAGCGGATCTCCGCACGCGGCGCCGAGCGGCAGGCCGTCTTTGCCATGAGCGTCCGCAACACGTCACAACACGTATGGAAGGCGGGTTCATTTCTAATGAATGTGCCCATCTACGAAATGCCCGGCCAGCGTTTGATCGATTACCGGATCACGCCGGAGCCCGTGGCCCATTACCGCGATCCCGAAGGCAATCTCCATGCCCTCATCGCCTGGCAGGAACTTGCGCCGACCGAAGGATTTCAGGTGGTGGTCCGCGCCAGGTTGTGGTCGGCCGATCGCTGGACGTTCGTCGATCCCCGACAGGAAATACAAGAATATTCGGAGCCGTTAAAGAGTATATGCCGGGACCGCCAGGGCAAACGATATCCGCTCGATGATCCCGCGGTTCGCGAGTTTATCCGGAAGGCCGTCGGCGACGAACCGAATCCCTTCTGGAAATTCCGCCTGGCGCACGATGCGTTCGTTCAGTTTGTCACCTATACCGAACCGCCGGATGAATCCGTGGTCGGCGTCTTGCGGACGGGCAAGGGCGTCTGTCGCAACTTTTCCGATGTGCTGGTCACCTTCGGACGAAACATGGATATTCCCATACTCGACGCCTGGGCCCCGCATCACAATCTCTGCTGTGTGTGGATTTCAGGAGCCGGTTGGGTCTTCGTCGAGCCGACCGCCAATAACACCAGCGGCGGCAAAACCCAGTGGTCCAGGACCTGCTGGTCCAGCGGCCTGCCTCGCGACCAACTCACCACGGGCGTGGCCGGGCCGTCGTTGTTCGGCGATCTCCTGGTCGATGGCAAGCCCTATGTGCCGGGTTGGCACTGCCGCATCCCCAAAGAACTCAAGGGTTTCCGCCATGCGGCCGATTGGGCGACGCGGGGCGTATCCGACTCGGGCAATGGCCAACCTTTCTTCCCGGCTCTGCTGCGGGCGCGGCTTCGGGATAAGCAAGTGTTTGCCGAATGGTTTTCCGCGGCCGATCCGGAAGACGATGCTATCGAATACAGGGTGGAAGCGAAAACCGAAGATGGCGCCTATCGAGAAATCGGACGGACGAAAGATCAGCGATTCGAATTCAAACCGGAAGGCAACGTTGTTGCCGTTCGCGTAACGGCTCTGGACGGCCGACACGGATCCGACGGTCCCAGTGAAGAAATCGCTATTGTACGGCAATAAAATCCTGGAATTGGCACGGCCGATTTCGGCCTCAGGGCGCCCCGGAATGGTCCGCTTCAGGGGGGTTCTGTTTCAATAATGCGACGATCTTTTCCGCGATCATCCGGTTTCCATCCTCGGTAAGGTGGCCGGTATCGATGTACAGGGTTGTGGTCCGTCCCGCCGGGTCGTTGGAGATGTTCCTATAGTCCCTGTATATTGATCCTGGACAAGAGGATTGTAGAATATTCGTGCATTCATGTTTTTTTGTAAGAAAAAACATCCCTCCTGCGACTTCTTCTCAGACGATCGCATGTTCAAGTGAGGATTACCGATGGATTGGCAGGATGTTTGCAAACAATACGGTTCTTTGGTATGGGCAGTGGCCTACCGGCTTTGCGGCAATTCGGCGGATGCTTCCGATTGTTTCCAGGACTGTTTCCTGACGGCGTTTCAGTTGTCCGGCCGGCAGAAAATCCGCGATATCAAGGCCCTGCTGATCCGCATTGCCACACAACGAGCCATCGATCTGCTGCGACGCAATCAGGCCCGCCGCCGGGCCGCCCTGCAATACCCGCAGGACCGGACCGAGACAAATTTGTCTCCGGAGCGGCTTGTGCACATGTCTGAATTGTCCGAGCGCCTTCGCCTGGCTCTGGCTCGACTGCATCCCGAAGAGTCCGAGGCCTTCTGTCTGAGACACCTTAACGATTTCAGCTATCGTCAAATCGCCGGCCAGTTGAATCAGAGCGAAGACTACGTAGGCGTTCTGATTCATCGGGCCAAAGACAAACTGCGACTGTTACTGAATGGTATTGAATTGAATGAAGAAAGTGAGGCCGCCCAATGAAGCCCGAACAACACGATGACATTTTGGATCGGGCCCTGGACCAGATCCGCAATTCGCCGATTCCGGCCGGTCCCTCCGATGAGTTAATGCGACAAACGCTGAATCAGCTTGCGGCGGCCGATCCTTCTTGCCACCAACCATCAAAACAAGGAAGGATACCCTTTATGAAAACCTTAACCAAACTGGCCGTCGCGGCCGTCGTTCTGTTTGTCGTATTTGTGGGATGGAATCTCTTGGATCCATCGGGTTTGTCCGGGTCAGCGTTAGGATGGGAAGACGTTGTCAAGCAAATCAACCTTCATACGAAATACAAATGCCGCCAGCGAGTCGTACGAACCCAGGATCCTCAGTATCCCACCATGACGGTGTATCATCTGAATCTCAAGCAGCGCCGACAGGAAGTCGAAGACGGATCGATCCACGTGATTGATATGCGGGGCGAGGATGCCGTAACGCTTCAACTCTTTCCCGATAAGAAAAAAGCGATCTATGAAACATTGCTGGGTTATAAATCCAAAGGTGATCCGGATATCATTGAAATGGTGAAGAAGTTTGATGAACAATCCATGGAACGGCTTGGCACGAAAAAAGAAAAAGGCAAAACCCTGTATGGTTTCCGCCACAAGCCCAATGAATACAATGATTTCACGGTTTGGGTGGATGTGAAAACCAAACTCCCGTTCGAGATCCAGATCACGCATACCCGTGTACCGCAGACGATTTATCGGGATGAATTTGAATTTGATTTCGATCTGGATCCTTCCGCATTCAGTACGGAAGTCCCCGAAGGATACGAGGTCGAAAAGATCGTTCTGGATTATCGGCCGGTTGAACCGAAGGAAGTCACTCCCGAAGAGGTTCAAAAAGGACTCAACCACACGGCCTATACCGTCGGCAACCTGCCGTGGATCGAGCAAACCTGTACGATGGCAGTCCTGGATCCGCTGGGTACAAGGGCCATCGAATATATCACCGGCATCCAATGTCGGGACGGAAACAGGATTCTTCTGGTACAGGGGAATTTGTATGACTCGACGCGAATGGTGTGGATACCCGAACAGAAACTTGTTCTTGAAACCCGCGGCGTCAAGTTTTACAACCATCCAAACGGATCAATCTACGCTCAGATGTTTCTGGAAAGTTTCGCTAAGGCCAAGCCCGGCTTTTTTGACATGAAGAACCTCAGCGAAGAACGCGTGACCCGCATGATCGTTCTGCCCAACGGCACGATCCTCGGTCTTGCGGCCAATCAACCTCTGAGCGACGAAAAACTCCAGGAGCTTGTAGAAGCTTTGAAGGAAATCATAGCGGAATGACAGTTTCACCGAAAGAGCCCCTGGACTTTGTTCCGGGGGCTTTTAACCGCCGTATGTAAGCCCCCAAATTTATTTTGGGGGCTTTTTTGTGTTCATCCGTCTCTTCGGGGAAATGGCGTCATTCCGGCGAATGTCGGAATCCAGTTCGGTTGTTCTGGATGCCGGCCGGGATTCTACGGTTTCAACACGACGCGGAAACCGACGTTACCGTATCGATTTTTAGGGCCGTAGCTATTGCGTTCCGAAACCCTGCAATAGCTTTCATAGTTGCTCCAACTGCCCCCGCGAACAACGCGAGTGGAACCCGTAACGGGTCCCGTCGGATTTTCGGTTGAACTGGAACTGTAGAAGTCGTTTGAAAACCAGTCCTGGCACCATTCCCAGACATTCCCGGCCGTATCCCATAAGCCATATCCATTGGCCGGAAAACTTCCGACCGGTGAAGTATAGGGATAGGTATCATCATCCCATGTGGGGTGATATCCGTGGGTTGGATTGGAGTCGTAACTGCTTGTACCCGAACTGTTATAATTTGCATGATTGAAATCAATGGTATCGCCCCACGGAAACCGGAAATCGGAATGGCCACCTCGCGTGGCATATTCCCACTCCGCTTCGGTCGCTAAGCGGTAGCCGTTTTTGCCGAAACCACAGGCCCAGGTAGAAAGATCGTAACAGATCTCCCTGTTCTCCTGAGCACTTCGCCAGTTACAATAGGCTGCGGCCCCGTACCAGCTTACCCGAACCACTGGATCCTGGGACATATCCCGCCCATTTTTGGTCCGAACACGAAAGGCATCATTCGAAAAAACAATCTGGCTGAACGAAGAAGATATTGGAGTGTCACAATATGGATAACTATTGCTTGAATCACCCGAAGCATAGATGGTTCCATTGACCAGCTTCAATTGGGTTGGATACATCGCATTCAGAAACTCGCAATACTGGCCGTTGGTGATCTCGCATTTACCCATCGCAAAAAGATCCACAGACCCTTCATGAACCGGCAACTCATTGGTATTTCCTTCGTCGGGATCTTTGCCGTTGCCCATCTGGAAAGTTCCTTCGGGTATGACGATCATATCGGAAGGCAATCGATTCCCGCTCAGCCACTGGGAGGCAAGCAACGCAAAGTCCTGGGCTTGTTTACTTGGATCTTCGGTCAACCATTGAGATGCCAGCACTGTAAAGTCCATCAGGTCCACATGACAATCCCGTGACAGGTCGGCCAAAGGGCACGCCGCCTTGCAGGGAAATATCAACAGAAATACCCACAGACCCAAGCTTATCGCCAACAATATTTTCATCACACACTCCTCAACTCAAGACTGTTCTTGGGATGTCAAATCCCTCCGACAGAATACGATATCAAGCATAGCAATTTCCCGGTTTTGAGTCAATATAAGATCCTCAAGTCAGGATCTGGCAGACAATCGTCCGTTTTCGCGGCCGGGTATCGAAGTCGATCAGGGCAATCTTCTGCCATGTCCCCAGCGCCAACTCCCCGCCGACAACCGGGATCGTCAGCGAGGGACCCAGCAGCGACGCCCGGCAGTGTGCATGGCCGTTATCGTCATCCCATGTCTTTTCATGCTCATAGTGGCCGCTGGCCGGCGCTATCTTTTCGAACATTGCCTTGATGTCATGGTTGACCAGCCCCGGCTCATATTCGATGGTCGTCAGGCCGCCGGTTGATCCGACGTGAAAAAGAACGACCGTGGCATCGCCGGTTATATGTTGATCCGCAAGGGCATGTTCAACGTGCGATGTGATATCTACGATCTGGCAATCGCCTTGGGTTTCGATTAAGATTTTCGTCGTCTGGATCATGCATGTAATACTATGGATTCACGGCCCGGCGTCAAGAAAATCAAACATCGACGACATTTTTTGTAATGGATATAAACCATTCGCGACAATAAAATATCGGATTATTAAACAGAATCGATGATTGATCAGGAGATGGAGTTATGAAACGGATCGGAACTTATTGTGCAATCCTTCTTGTCGTAACAGGGGTATTGGGATGTTCGACAGGCGCCCGGGAAACCAGCGTCAGCTATAACAATAAGGAGGGAATCGTCCAATTTCGCGGACAGGACATCATGCGATACCAATTTGGAGATGTTCCGTTCAAACCGTATGTGCGGGAATTGTATTCGCCCTCGGGTGTGCAGGTCCTGCGCGATGCCCCCTCCGATCACCTTCATCATCATGCTCTCATGTTTGCCTTTGCGATCGATGGCGTGGATTTCTGGGCCGAGACGCCCGGCTGCGGAAAACAGGTGCACAAATCCAACAGCATATTGGCTAACGTTACTTCAAGTGAATTCGGACAGCTTGTGGAACAGCTCGACTGGATGGGACCTGCCGGCGTACTGATGCATGAAGAACGCTTGTTGAATGCGACGATACAGCAAGGCGCATCGATATTAACGTGGCGGTCAACATTGTCCTTGCCTGCAGGCAAGGACACGGCCAAAATTTCCGGCAGCCATTATTTTGGTCTGGGAGCGCGATTTGCCGAAACGATGGATAAAGGATCCCGATTTATTTACGCGGATGGCCCGGCCGGACAGGTTGTTCGGGGTGATGAACGATTGACGGCCGGAAAATGGTGCGCCGTGCAGGGAAAGGCGAATGGCAAGGATGTCACGATTGCCATGTTCGACGGAGCAAGGAATCCGCGACCGGCGGCGTGGTTTACGATGAACGATCCATTCGCGTATCTTTCGGCGACGATGCGCCTTCACGAGACCCCGATGGAAATGAAAGCCGGACAAACGATGAACCTCTGCTATGGCGTCGCTGTATGGGATGGACATGTATCTGTTGAGACAATTGGGGCCGCCTGTGAGCAGTGGCGAAAAAAATAATCTATTCGGATTCGGTCGGCTTGAATCTCTGCTTGCCGGGTGATATTTCCCGGCGAAATTGACGTGGGCTTTGACCACGAAGCCGCTTAAACACGGTAGCGAAATACTGGCTCGACGAAAAACCGCATTCCATGGCAATGTCGATAATGCTCCTCGACGTGGTTTGCAGCATCGCAGCGGCATGATCGACCCGGCTCTGAGCCAGATACTGCAGCGGAGTCATATTGGTGATTTGCCGACAGTAATGTACAAAATACGTCGTCCCCAGCCCGCATTGAACGGCCATTTCCGGCAGTGTCCATGGATGGGAAAGCACGGATGGATGTTGCCGCAGATCGTTGAGAAATAATTCGACGGTTCGTCGGCTGCTCGATAAAGTCTCATCCAGCGGTACATGTCGCCCCCGCATCATTTCAAGGACCATGACAAACAGCTCATTCAGATAAGCCGTCAGGCGGGATATCTGCGAATGCGATCGGCTGGATTCGACCGTCCGCGCGATCTGTTGGAAGCACTGTGTTATCTCGGAAGTCGCCTTCCAGACCGGCCGTTCATTGTGTCGAAGCATCGTTGTCAATTCCTGAAGATCGCTTCGCGTCAGAACCAGCCATCGCGGCCAGTTCCAGTGCTGATTCGGTCGGCGAATTCCGACATCCAGAATCACCCAGTGGAGCCGGCAGGGCCCCACATTCGGCAGTCCTACCCGATGTTCCTGCCACGGCCGCGTGACCGTCAAATCGCCCGGCTGCAAACGAAACGATCGATCCCGGATCGCAAATCCCAGGTTCCCCGTTTCCAGAAAGGTCAGCTCGATACCTTCATTTCGGTGCCATTCGAGACCCCATGTGCTCTGTCCTTTGGCATCCCAGAATCCCGCCGTGCACAGACCCGGCAGGGCGGTTCGGGGCAGGGGATGGCCGGGATACGTCCCACGGGCAAGCGCCTGCATACGAACCTGGCCTCGCTGGGCCGCTTCCACAAGCGGACGACAAGTATCGGCATGATACCATCGTCCGTGTTCTTTGTAGATCATTCCCGATGGCATACGAAAATGTTCAAAATCCTTCACTAATGCAAATTGGACGACACGACGGTATTGTATGATAGGATGAGAAAATGTACAATCATCGAGTCGATGATCCGGATCAGTGTTTCGAAAACATAAAACCAGGGGAAGAACCATGAACAAAC